>PLYA01000021.1 GCA_003153315.1 Bacteroidota bacterium | reverse complement strand
ACGATAAGGTTTCTCTCACAAACGATAAGGTTTCTCTCACAAACGAAGAGGTTTCTTTCACAAACGAAGAGGTTTCTTTCACAAACGATAAGGTTTCTCTCATAAACGATAAGGTTTCTTTCACAAACGAAGAGGTTTCTCTCATAAACGATAAGGTTTCTTTGACAAACGGAGAGGTTTCTCTCACAAACGGAGAGGTTTCTCTCACAAACACTTTAATGTTTGCCAAAAACGATTTAGTTTCTTTAAAAAACGCAAAGGTTTGTGGCGGGTTAGCCATTATTTTTGAAGAAAATGGGAAGTTGGGGGTTGAATTAACCGTTTAATTGTTAAAACCAACCGCTTAAAAAGTTATTTACCAAATAATGGCTTTGTTATTTATCTTTGTTATTAATAGAATGAAAATAAAATTTCTTATACCTTTTCTTGTAATTGCAAGCATAGCGAAGCAATCTCAAGCCCAAATCATTACTACTATAGCGGGGGACGGAATTGCAGGATATAGTGGAGACGGGGGGCAAGCAACTGCTGGAGATTTATATTCTCCATTTAGCGTAACCCTTGATACTAAAGGTAATATTTACATAGCTGATACGTATAACAACCGCATTCGTAAAATAAATACAGCGGGAGTTATAACAACCATAGCCGGAGGTGGGACAAGTGGTTTAGGTGATGGTGGACAGGCAACCGCTGCCGAATTAGATTATCCTACACAAGCAATATTTGATGCTTTAGGTAATATGTATATTTGTGATGAATTGCACCCCCGTATTCGTAAAGTAAATACTTTGGGTATTATAACTACTATAGCAGGAAATGGAACAGTAGGGTATAGTGGAGATGGTGGTCAGGCTACAGCAGCCAATTTTAAAGACCCTCAGTATATGACATTTGACGTTAATGGAAATTTATATATTGCGGATGTTGGTAACAACAGAATACGTAAGGTAAATACATTAGGAATTATTAGCACAATAGCTGGAACAGGAATTGCAGGGTATAGCGGAGATGGTGGTCAGGCTACCGCAGCAGAATTTGATGGGCCGGATGGCGTTACTTTTGATACAAAGGGTAATTTATATATAGCTGATTATTCTAATAATTGCATACGAATGGTTAATACAACTGGTATTACAAGTACAATTGCTGGAACAGGAACTGCAGGGTATAGTGGGGATGGTGGACAAGCTACTGCCGCAGAATTAAATGGAACTAATGATGGGATTGTTTTTGATGCTTTGGGTAATTTTTATATTCCAGATGCTGTAAATAACCGTATACGTAAGGTAAATACATTAGGTATTATAAGTACCATAGCCGGAAATGGCATGGCAGGGTTTAGTGGGGATGGTGGCATGGCAATTACTGCAGAATTAAATTATCCGGGTGCTGTAGCACTTGATTCCAGTTTGTGTAATTTGTATATAGCTGATTTATATAATAATCGTGTGCGTATGGTAAGTAATGCAGAGGTAAGTATAACTGTAAACTCACCTTCTGTTTGTATAGGTAATACTGCAACTTTAACCGCAAGCGGGGCGGCTAATTATACCTGGTCGCCTTCAACAAACTTAAATACCAATTTGGGTAGCACGGTAATTTCTACCAGTACTGTTAATGCAACTTATACCGTTATGAGTACCTTAAGCAGTTGTTCTAATTCTGCAATGGCATCAGTAACCATAAATCCTTTGCCAATAGTAACCGTAAACTCGCCAACTATTTGTGCAGGAGATACAGGCACATTATCTGCAAGCGGTGCAAGCACTTATACTTGGAGTACCGGGGCAAGCACAAATTCTATATTGGTTAATCCATCATCCACTTCTAATTATACGGTTGTTGGAGTAAGTGCAGCCAGTTGTGTTAGCCAGCCAATAGTTGCAACTATTAATGTAGCCCCAAACCCAACTGTTTCAGTTAGTGGTAATGAAACTATATGTATTGGTCAAAATACCATACTCAAAGTAAATGGTGCAACAACCTATACTTGGAACACGGGAGATGCAAGTGCGAGTGTAACTTTAAATCCTTCGGTAACTACAAGCTATACTGTTATGGGTACATTAGGTATGTGTAGTAGTTCAACAACTGCAACAATAATAGTTAATAATCCGTTTAATTTTACCTTACCAAACATTGTTACTCCCAATAGTGATGGTATTAATGATTATATAGATTTTGGTAAATATCAATTCTCTTCCCTTCAATTAGAAATATACAACCGTTGGGGTGCTAAAGTTTTTGAAAGCACTAATCCTACGTGCATTTGGAAACCCACAGAAGATGATGGGACTTACTTTTATACCGCCCAATATCAAATCAACTGCAACAATCAAACACAAAGCAAATCCTTAAAAGGGTTTATTATGGTAATAAGGTAAAGGCTCGTTAGGGGTTAGCTCTTTGTTTTAGTTTCGCGGCATTGCTTAGCACTCAAAAATGGGAAGCTTTTATATAAGCTAAAACCAAATGTTGTTTTTAAATTTATTAAAGTTACCTTGCACTTTATTAGAGATTAAATCTTGTTTAGTAACGGAGAAAGCCGAAAAGCCGTAGAACAAATGTGTAGGTAGCGTATTAAAACTATCTATGGATATATTAAAATCATTAAGCAACCAATCGCAGTATTCGCAAACAAAACTACAATGGATTCTTGGAGCCTGGGTGCTGGCAAGTGTTGCAGAGCGCAAACCTAAAATATCGGCCAAAGACGGCGATTTGGCAGAAGAAGACTACGATAAAGCATCCCTGTATTCTCTTCTCTATTCTCTCTACAGTTCAATGGGCGATGTTGAGAACGAATTTGGTGTTAAATACGAATTTACCTTTAATACCTGGGGCTATTCATGGCCGGCCAAGTGGTCGCCTTCGGGAGTGAAAGAGGACGATCCGCAGCGCTTTGGAAAATATGCTTACACAGGGCTTTGGCAACCAAAAGCAGTAAAGGATTTTATCAACGAGAAAAACGGAAAAGTTCATATAGTTGAGATGGGATGCGGCACCGGTGCCGGAGCGCATCATATTTGCAAAAATGTTTTGCCAAATTGTACTTATGAGGCGGTAGATATGCAAAAAACCGCCATTGAAACCTGCAGGCGCAAATATGTTCCGGAACTAAACGGACGCTTAGTAGCTACCCATGCTAATGCTACAGAGCTACCTGTAAAAGACAGTTCTGCCGATTTTGTGGTGGTTAATGAAACCCACGTTACCGAAATGGTTGGTGTGGTTACACCGGAGGATGAGAAATTTTTTCAAACAGCTTATAGAATCTTAAAACCCGGAGGATATCTGGTTTGGGGAAATGCAATACCTACCGGTACCTGGCAGGCGTCTTTTGATTATTTGAAAACAATAGGAATGAATCTTTTGGAAGTTGAGGATGTTACTGATCTGGCCATTCAGGCAAGAGATGAAGATGCGCCACGCGCAAACAAGTATGTAGAAGATTGTTTGAACCGTTTTGTTGGGTTTAAAATTCCGGTGCTTGGCACACGAAGAAGGAAAGAAGCCCAGGCGGCTCTTAAGAATTTCTTTCGCAGTCCGGAAACCAGACTTTATGAGAATATGAAAGACCGCTCAGACACATATAAAGTTGCGTTAATGCAAAAAGGTTAATCTGTATATTTTCTGATAATCACAACCACTGTATTCGTAAGATACCGAATATTGCTCTCATAAAAACAGGTTAAACAAAAAAAGTATTCATATTAAGTTATATGGAATAAGTATAGATGGTATAAATCATAGCGGCAGATTATGAAAAAGTAAAAAAATCCATTATATTTGTTTTTATAACTAGTCATTTTGTGAAATACGCCGGTTTTTTTCTGCTTTACTTTCTGTTTTCCTTTATGGCACATGCGCAAGACCCGCTGGAGGATAAAATTGCAGACCTGCTGGCAACCAATAATTATAAAGATGCCGTACCCATCTATCAAAAGCTGCTGAAAAAACATCCCGAAAACGAAGAATACAAGTACCAACTGGGCAAATGTTTGCTAAAAACCCATGGCAACAGAAAAGAAACTATCGGCCTTTTTGAATCTTCGTTGGCAAAACGCAAACCCGATGCCGATGCCTTTTATTGCATGGGGCAAGCCTACCAAAACGATTTGCAGTTTGATAAAGCTATGGAGGCATACAACAAAGCCAAAGCCATTACATCAAAAGCGCAACTGGCAAAAATTGAACGGCAAATAGAAACCTGTCTGCACGCAAAAGAATTAATTAAATATCCCATAAACGTAACTTTTATCAATTTAGGAAACGCCATTAATTCTGAATATGCAGATTATTACCCCATCATTCCCGACGACGAATCGTTTTTAATTTTTACTTCACGCCGCCCCGCAAGTGGTGCAAGCCGTGCCGAAATGGATGGGTATTTCTCTTCTGATATTTATACCGCTTTGCCTAAAGACGGAAAATGGATTGAACCGAAAAACTTAGGCATGCACATCAATACGCGTTTTGATGAAGAAGCTGTGGGGATTAGTCCCGATGGAAAAAAACTAACCGTGTATGTTGATCATATCGACAGCTCGGGAAATCTTTATATAACAGAGTCAGGCAAAACAGCAACCGGATTTAAAAAAATTGAGAAGCTTGATGCTAAAATCAACGAGGGCTTTGAATCAACGGGCTCTATGAACAATGCCGGAGATGTATTTGTGTTTTCAAGCAACCGCAAAGGCGGCATAGGAGAAAAAGATATTTATATCATTCGCAAATTATCCGGCGGAAAATGGGCGCTGCCACAAAACCTGGGAACAAATATCAATACCACCTACAACGAAGATTTTCCGCATCTTACCAAAGATGGTAAAACACTTTACTTTGCTTCAGAGGGACATTCGAGCATGGGAGGCTATGACTTATTTAAATCTGAATGGAACGAAGAACAAAATGCCTGGTCTGATCCGCAAAACCTGGGTTACCCTGTAAACGACACCTATGATAACGAAAATATTTCTTTTGTTGGCGATGGCGCTTACGCCTATGTTTCTACTATTAAAGACGGAGGATATGGCGACAGAGATATTTATAAAATAAAATTTAATGAGGTTGATACAAGGTATTGCATCATTACGGGATACGTAACTACTACCGATTCTTCCGAAGCAGCTATTAAAGTTTCTATAAAGGCTTCTAAACCTGAAATAAAAGAAGTTTTAAAATTTGTGCCTGTACAAAAAACAGGAAAGTATGTAATGGCATTAACGCCCGGCAATTATACATTAGATATTAAAGCCGAAGGCTATGAGGAAATAGTTACTTCGTTTGAAATTTATGATTTGCCTTTTCAACCAGAAAGGTCAAAAGATTTTTCGCTTAAGCGAATACCGAAATAAATATATGTGAGGCTATACCCCCTCAAGAAGATTATTTACCTGGGGTTAAATTAAAAGATTTCGGAATTAAAAAAAGCCAAATAGCTTTTAACCCTTCGGTAAATTAACAACTTTAAAAGCTTATAAAGTTTTTGATTTTAATTAATTATTGAGCAAGATTGCTCTGCATTATTCAAAGTATGATCTATTGTTTTTAATAACTAAACCTCCTGCTCAAAATAAATCTTGTAATATTTTCTTCCGTCTTTTTCAATACCTTGTTCAATTAATTCTCTGTTTCCATGAATATAAATATGAAAGTTCTTGTCAAGTTTTAGTACACTCTTAAAAACCCTTGCTTGTTTTTTCACTGCATGGTTAGAAATTTCAAAGTTGTCATTTAATTCTATATCATGACTCTCTCTGTAAGTTTCATCAAAGTTTTGGAATGATTTTATGATTTCTTTATTATGAAACACCTCCGTTTCGAAATCCTTTTTGTCAAACGTGTCATGGGTTTTGAAATATTCCACAGAACGGTTTAAGAGGTCAATCTGGTCTGTTTTGCTTACCTCAAATTCCTCAGCAAGTTGTTTAGTTACGAAGTTCTTTGTAATATTTAAAAACTCCTTGGTTTGATGGAATTCATCTTTACAGGGTTTTAGTTGAAGGAAATTATCTTTCCAATATTGTGCTTCGATTGATTTATTCGACTTGTCTATGATGCAAACTTTATATCCTGAATCTCTGCTGGTATTAATAATTAAACAACCCTTATCCAGTTTTTCAACATTAATTCCATCTTCATAATGAATCAAAAAATCATCCTGGTTGTTATCCAATTTCAGGAATGCTTGTCTGTTCTCTGACTTAAAAACTCCAATTGCATCTGTGTGCTTCTCATCAATTATGATGTTGGTGAAATATACAACAAACAAATCTCCGGGCTTAATTTGTGGATGAACTGATGACTCATACAAATGCTTGGCAATATCTTTCGAATTTGCGTGAAGTGTTTTTGGGCTATCAAAAACTCTGGAGGCAAAAATGAACAGAGGGTTCATCGTATAATCCTGATTGGAAAAGGTAAATGAGTAGAACTCCGGAAAGGAAAATGGAGTTAGAAAAAACTTACTTAACAATTCTCTAAGCTTTATGTCTGAGGTATCTAGTAAAGTCTTTGATAGGCGAAGTTCATCCTGATTATTTTTGTTGCCTACATAATGAACGGATACTCTTTCAATGTTAGATTTTGTGTGGTCAATCATAGCTAGAATTTCCTAAACTCATTCAGTAAATTTTCATCACCAAAAATCTCTGGTAAGTCGTTGCTTTGAAAAACATCTTTTCTGGGAATACTTATTATTTCTTTCTCTGCTTTAAACCAACAAGTATTTTTCTTTTGTTCACCTCTATTAGAATCAATCTTATATCCTTTGGATTCTAGAAATGTTTCGAGCCTGCTCTTTTCTATATACTTCATATTAAATCAATACTTTTTGAAAACATTTAAAAGTAGTAAATAATAATTTACTTGGGAAAGAATTCTAAATCAGGTAAGTAACCCTAGTCTTAGAGGGAAATAAATGGTAAGCTTTATTTCTTGCTACGACCTTTAGATATTGCCTTTGCAGTCCAGGGGTCATCAGGCCATGCATGTTTAGGATAGCGACGTTGTAGTTCCTTTTTTACTTCGTGGTATAAGTTGTTCCAAAAACTTTTTAAGTCGCTAGTAACTTGTACAGGTTTGTAGCCTGGAGAAAGTAAATTCAAATTAACTTTTACTTTCCCTTGGTTAAGTGTTGGTGTATCTGCCAAACCAAATACTTCCTGTAGGCGCACAGCTATTACAGGTGCTGCACCATTAGCAAAATACTCTATGGCAATTTTAGAACCGCTGGGCACTTCAAAGTGAGCAGGTGCTAATTGGTTGAGAAATGTCTGCTTTTCATACGGTAAACTATTCAATAAAGCCTCAGCTAAATCTATACGTTTTAAATCTTCCGGCTCCCGCACATTACCTAAGTAGGGTGCTAACCAGCGTTGCGTATTGGCAAAAAGAGTTTCGTTGTTTACATCAGGCCATGCCTCTTCTTTATTCCATACACGTAAACTCAAAATGCGGTTTTGTAACCGAATAAAACTTTCACTGATATTTAATAAACTTGTTACCTCCTTTTCCAACGCCTTGCAAATAGCTTCTACACGTTGTTCTTCACTTGGTTTGGCAAGGCGTGTAGATTTTAAAACAATGCTTCCAATTTTCAATTCTCTGTTGGCCAATAAACCTCCTTTGCGTGTGTCCCATAAGATGTTATCTTGTTCCTTTACCATAGGCAGTAAGTCTTTTGGATTGAGCGGCGCAGCTAAGAATATTTTTCCTAATCCATCACGTAAATCCATATTTGCAACGGCTAACCAAGCTTGGTGCGCTAAATCATCTTTGTGCCCCGCTGTTGCAATTTTACCATTCGCTAACTGAAACTGTGCATTGTTTCCGGGTCTTGCTGAAGCAATGCGCTCAGGGTATGCAAAGGCCAATAACAAACCGGCATTGTTGGCATCATATACTTCATTACTAACTTCTATCTGTAATAGTTTTCTATAGGAAGCCGCATTTTTTTCTATACGTGCAAAACGGTTTATATTGTTGTTACTGCGTGAACGCCTCAGGGCTTCTATACGCAGATTGATATCAATACCGCTGTCACGGGGCAAAGGGTCTCGCTCTTCTAATATGGCTGCAATATCCGTAGCCAGTTGTTTCATTTCGAGCGTTTCTGCTTTTAGCAGCATGTGTGCAATTCGAGGATGACAGGCCAGTTGATGAACTTGCTTACCGTGTTCGGTTATGCGATTATTTTCTAAAGCGCCTATTTGATGCAAAGTTTCTGAAGCCTGACTTAAAGATGCTTTTGGAGGAGGCGTTAACCAAGTTAGTTGATTGATTTCGCTAATACCCCACTTTGTCATATCTAACATTAACGACGTTAAATCGGCTTCCATAATTTCAGGTATGCGATGCTCAACTAGACGATTATGTGTAGCCATTGTCCATAAACGGTAACAAACCCCACTACTTAAACGCCCTGCACGTCCTGCTCTCTGATCAGCTGCATCTTTAGAAATACGTATGGTTTCTAATTTGGATAAACCTGATTTTACGTCAAAGCGTGATGTGCGTGCAAAGCCAGTATCTATTACAATTCTTATTCCTTCAATGGTTAAGCTCGTTTCTGCAATAGAGGTAGCCAGTACAATTTTTCTTTTGCCTTGTTTGTTGGGAAAGATGGCTGCATATTGTTCCTGCTGTGGCAATTGTCCGTATAAGGGATGTATTCTAAAATCGTTAAGAGCATTGCTCAATATATCTGCACATTTTTTAATCTCAGCCTCACCCGGTAAAAATACCAGCGCATCTCCTGGCTGTTCATTAACCGCATTAACCACAGCACGTGCAGTGAGTTCTGGTAAAAGAGTTTCATCAGCCTCACCTGCATAAATAACATCTACCGGGTATTGCCTGCCTTTGCTTTCAATCAGCGGTGCCTTTAATAATTGTTGAAGCTGGGGCATATTTAAGGTAGCTGACATAATTAGAATACGCAGGTCAGGTCGTAAAACTTGTTGCGCTTCTCTGCATAAAGCCATAGCCAAATCAGCCTGCAAGTTGCGCTCATGGAACTCATCAAAAATTACTAAGCCCACTTCTTCCAGTGCATTATCACTATGCAGCATACGTGTTAATATCCCTTCGGTAACAACTTCTATTTTTGTTTTGCTGCTTACTTTGGTATCAAGTCTAATTCTGTAACCAACCGTTTGGCCCACTTCCTCATTTAATAGAGATGCCATACGCCAAGCAATACTTTTAGCAGCCAAGCGTCTTGGTTCCAGCATGATTATTTTTTTATCCTGCAACCAAGTCTCTTCAAATAAAGCTAAGGGTAATAAGGTACTTTTACCTGCACCGGGTGGGGCATTAACTAATAGTGTATTACTTTCTGTTAATTGATTTTTTACGTCAGCAATAATTTCGGTAACGGGTAGGTCTATACTATAGGGATTAAACATAAGGCTTCAAAAATAAAAATTCGTCCCCTCTGTCGCCCCCATTAAGCAAAAAACCCTTGAAAAATCAAGGGTTTTAAGTGATTTCCTTAAGCGGTCCGGACGGGACTCGAACCCGCGACCTCCGCCGTGACAGGGCGGCATTCTAACCAGCTGAACTACCGGACCAACCTTTTAAGGGAGCGCAAATGTACTAAAAATTCTTTTCCATACAAATTTAACCCTTCTTTATTTTTGAGTTTATTTGTAGTCCTTCTTTTGAAAGCAAACAGTAGCCAATATAAGAAATCAAGCCCCATAAAGCGTATTGTTTTATGGCTCAACTATTTTGCTGTAGTTGCTTTACTGTTATCATTCTCGGCTAAGTATATCAGTCCGCAAACGTTTTGGCTACTTGCCTTTTTTGGTATATCCTATCCGATTTTATTATGCTTGAATATACTATTTGCTGTTTTGTGGCTTATTCAAATGCGTTGGTGGGCGTTGCTTTCAGGGCTTAGTATATTACTCACCTATCCTAATCTGGCAAGTATAGCACATATCAATCTTTCTTCTAAAACAAGTGCCAATACCGATATTAAAGTGATGGATTATAACAGCATGCTGTTTGATTTATATAACTGGTCGCACAACAAGCAATCTCGCAAAGTAATTTTTGAAATGCTTCAAAGCGAATCTCCTGATATACTTTGTTTGCAGGAGTTTTATACCTCAGAGAATCCTAAGAGTTTTAATAATACGGATACCTTGACCTCTTTTTTAAAAACAAAAAACAGTCATGTAGAATATACTACCACATTGCGAGAGGTTGACCATTGGGGCGTAGCCACGTTTACCAAATATCCTATTGTACGAAAAGGGAAGATTGTGTTTGATACCAAATCAAACAACATTTGTATTTATACGGATGTATTGATTGATAATGATACGGTGCGTATTTACAATGCGCATTTAGCTTCTATCAGTTTCGGGAAAAAGGAATATAAATTTATTGACGATTTAAATAAGAATGAATATCACGATTCTGATTTAGTAGAATCTAAGAACATTATTAAACGATTAAAAAATGGGTTCTTAAAACGTGCCGAAGAAGCTGAAATGATTGTTGCACACATGAAAACCTGCAAATACAAAATAATTTTGTGCGGGGATTTTAATGATACACCTTCTTCGTTTGCTTACCATATATTAAGTGGGAATCTGAAAGATGCTTTTAAGGAGGCAGGTAATGGCATTGGCAAAACATATCATGGTAATTTGCCTCTGCTACGAATAGATTATATTTTGCACAGCAAAGATTTTGAATGCAACGGTTATGAACGAATAGCCGAAAGTTTAACTGACCATTACCCTATTTGCTGTTATTTGCACCTGAAGAATAAGTAATTTTATCCCATGTTTTCTGATAAAATAAATAACCTCGACCCGGAAGATTATTACATGAGTGAAGAAGGGTTTATTGTGTTTACAGAGAAATACCATTTAAAGCGTGGCTATTGCTGCAAGAGTGGTTGCAAGCATTGCCCGTATGGATATAATAAAAAGACAGGATTGTTTGATAAAAAAGAAACTAAATAAAATATGACCACACAAGAATTTCAGAAAATTATTCTCGCCGGTATTCCAGATGAATTGCCTGCTGTTAAGGAGTTTGACAAAACATTAAACCATGCACCGAAGCGGAAAGACATTTTAAATGAAGCGGAAAAAAAGTTAGCGCTAAGAAACGCTCTGCGTTATTTCGATAAGAAACATCATGCAGTATTGGCCAAAGAGTTTGCCGAGGAATTAAAAACTTACGGGCGCATCTATATGTATCGGTTTCGTCCGGATTATAAAATTTATGCTAGACCTATAACTGATTATCCGCATAAAAGTTTGCAAGCAGCTGCTATTATGCATATGCTTAGCAATAATTTAGATTATGCCGTAGCACAACATCCACATGAATTAATTACCTACGGTGGCAATGGCGCGGTGTTTCAGAACTGGGCGCAGTATCTTTTAACCATGCAGTATCTGGCAACGATAACCGATGAGCAAACCCTTACACTGTATAGCGGGCATCCTATGGGATTGTTTCCTTCGCATAAAGAAGCGCCGCGTGTAGTGATTACCAATGGCATGATGATTCCCAACTACAGCAAGCCCGATGACTGGGAAAAATTTAATGCATTGGGCGTAACGCAGTACGGACAAATGACAGCGGGTTCGTTTATGTACATTGGTCCGCAAGGTATTGTGCACGGCACAACTATTACCGTTATGAATGCCGCACGTAAAATCTCCAAGAGTGAAGAAGACCGCAAAGGGAAACTATTTGTTACCTGTGGCTTAGGCGGTATGAGCGGTGCACAACCCAAGGCTGCAAAAATTGCAGGCTTGGTTTCGGTTACGGCAGAGATAAATCCAAAAGCGGCAAAGACGCGCCATACACAAGGATGGGTGGATGAAGTGCATGAGAACTTAGATGAATTAATTACACGCATTAAAAAAGCCGTATCAGCCAAAGAAGCCGTATCGCTGGCATACCAGGGCAATGTGGTTGATTTGTGGGAACGTTTAGTAAAAGAGAATATTAAAGTAGATATCGGTACCGACCAAACATCCCTGCACAACCCCTGGGCGGGCGGTTATTACCCTGCCGGATTGAGTTATGAAGAGAGTAATAAAATGATGGCGGATAACCCGGCTCAGTTTAAAAGAGAAGTGCAAAAAACCTTGGTGCGCCATGCCAATGCGGTAAATACATTAGCTGCCAAAGGCATGTACTTTTTCGATTATGGAAATGCCTTTTTACTGGAAGCATCGCGTGCAGGAGCTGATATTGTAAATGCAGACGGTACTTTTAAATACAAAAGCTATGTGCAGGATATATTAGGCCCCATGTGTTTCGATTATGGCTTTGGTCCGTTTAGATGGGTGTGTACCAGCGCCGATGCAAAGGATTTGAAAAAGACTGATGAGCTTGCCTTAGCCGTGTTGCAGGATATGTACAAAACCGCACCCGATGAAATTAAGCAACAGCTTAGCGATAACATTGCCTGGATAAAAAACGCCATGGAAAATAACCTGGTGGTAGGTTCGCAGGCACGTATTTTGTATGCCGATAGCGAAGCCCGCATACGCATTGCAGAGGCTATGAACAAGGCTATTGCCCAGGGAGAGCTTTCTGCGCCTGTGGTATTGGGGCGCGACCACCACGATGTAAGCGGTACCGATTCTCCCTACCGCGAAACCAGTAATATATACGATGGTTCGCAATTTACGGCTGATATGGCCGTTCAAAACTTTGTAGGCGATGCCTTTAGAGGCGCCACCTGGATTAGTTTGCACAACGGCGGAGGTGTGGGCTGGGGCGAAGTAATGAACGGAGGCTTTGGTTTGGTGCTTGACGGAAGCGCAGATGCCGACCGCCGACTGAAACAAATGCTGTTTTGGGATGTGAACAATGGTATAGCACGCCGCAGCTGGGCACGCAACAAAGAAGCCCTCTTTGCCATCAAGCGCGAAATGCAGCGCAGCCCCGACCTAAAAGTTACCCTGCCCAATTTGGTTGATGATAGTTTGTTAGAAGGCTTGGTTTAAGTCAAGTTATTAGTACTTTGTCATTTCGACCGCAGGGAGAAATCTGCTATTAGATTTCTCAGTCGTGCCTTCTTCGAAATGACAAGGGTAATTAGGGCGTTCCCTTTGATTACAAAGGTCGGGCTTTCCGTTGCAAGCTTTTGGGATTACCCAAAAGGCTTTCCACTGCAATCCCTAACGCATTATAGCCATTCTCTTCAATTCAGAAACAAGCTTTTATAGCATCTTTTCTTCCTGAGACCAAATTTTGCTTAAGCTAATGGCAAAAATGCTTAAGCTAAATAGGAAAATGCTTAAGCTAATCGGTAATACGCTTAAGCTAATAAGGAAAATGCTTAAGCCAATTGAGTAAATGCTTAAGCTAATTGCAGAAACGCTTAAGCTAAATGGGAATATGCTTAAGCTAATTACAAAAATGCTTAAGCTAATGACGAAAATGCTTAAGCTAAATTGCATTTGCAGGCAGTTTTTGTTAAGGAAGCTTAAAAATAAGGGCTTTTTTGGATTATATTTGGTGTGATGAAACACCTCTTAACTATAATTATATTTCTCTTTGTGTCTTGTTCAAATCAACAGATAGATGAAAAGATATATATAGCAGATTTACGGCAAAGAAGTATGCTGTTAGATGAATTAATCGATTATCAAATAAATAAATGTGAAATATATCATGGGCATCTTTATGATTATAACTTCTATCATGATATGCAAGATAAATTTTTAACTTTCAATAAATCTATAAATGGGAACGTTAGAAGCCTTGCAGGTTCAAAAGAAATAATGATTGATAATTATTTTAAAGAAGGGGATTGGTTAAATAGATATTGTGATAGTATAAAGGCTCATCAAAAATTCTTTAGAGAAAAGGATTTAAACCGCCTTGAAATAAATTTAATTGAACGAGGAAAGCTTGAAAGTATTAAAAATGATAGTGTTTTATTTTTTACTTTAACTTCAAGTTTAAAAATGCAAGTTAATGAAATTGCCAAATTTGCTTTTGATTTAGGATGTGGTATTAGTGAACATTTGAGAAAAGCATATTGTCATGATTTTTTTATATTTCAATCATATACAAAGGATGGTAGCAAATATAGTGTTACAATAAAAAACAATTATTTATTTTCAGAAGTACCAAAAGAAGTTTACAGTTTAAGTTTTAAATCCCTTAAAAAAATAGATGAAAATGATACAATTGATATTAAAACAAAAGTAGATATGAATTGGATCAAAGATTTGTATAAAACGAATGAGTTTACGCTTGAAAAAGGAAAATATCTATTTATTACTGAATTCAAATTCAGAATGCCTATGGGGACAATTAAAGTTGCAGAAATTAAGTTTGATTTTGAAATCAAATGAAACTCTGCGTTAGGGATTGCAGCAAGCTGCCATGCAGCGCGTAAAGCCCGCCGGCGTAATCGCCGGAACGCCAAAATATTGAGATTAATAAACCATGAAACAAAACAAAGAACTTATAAGCAATAAAAACTTTGCTGTTGAGAAAACAGACAGGGCAGAATATGAAAACTGCGAGTTTAGCAATTGTGTGTTTGCCGATTTGAAAGGCATAGATTTTGAAGATTGTATATTTAAGAATTGCAACCTGAGCAATGCCATTTTAAGAAACTGCAAATTGCAGGATATAACCTTTACCGATTGCAAACTGGTGGGTGCCAACTTCTCGCAATCAAAAGATTTTGGTTTTTGTATAACGTTTGAAAGCTGTTTGTTGGATTATGCTTCCTTTGATAAAAAGCGCATGAATAGGAGTGTGTTTAAGAATTGCAAAATGCACAGCGTTAATTTTACGCAGGCAGATTTATCCAAGGCCGCCCTCATTAATTGCGATTTATACGAAACCCTGTTTGCCGGAACCAACCTGTCGGGTATGGATTTTACCACCTGCAAGAATTTTTTAATAGACCCGGAGATGAACAACATTAAGAAAGCCAAGTTCCTCTCGCAAGACCTGCCCGGGCTTTTGTACAGGCATGATATTGTGATTGTGTAAAATATAATTAGCACATTTGGTATCTGCTTATGCCTGCTACTGAAACCGAAAAAGATATTTTGCAATGGGATGTAAATAACTGGAGTACAGCCCTGCATTATTGGGATAAAAACATCAACTGGCAAAAGGTTGAAACCTGTCTGGAAATTGGGGGTAGGGAAGGGGGCTTATCTTTATGGCTTGCACTGAAGGGAAAGAAAGTAATATCCAGTGATTTTGAAAAAAGCAAAATAAATGCCGAGCCTCTGCACAAAAAATATAAGCTGGAAGATAAGATACAATACCAGGATATTAATGCTTTGGATATTCCTTACGAAAATCATTTTGATGTGATTGTGTTCAAATCCGTTGTAGGTGGCATAGCCCGTAACTATGATGACGGCAAGCAAATTCAACAGCAGGTTTTTAATCAGATATACAAAGCCTTGAAACCGGGGGGCAAACTATTGTTTGCCGAAAACTCGGTAGCATCTCCTTTGCACCGATACTTCAGGAAGAGATTTAATAATTGGGTGAGCTGGCGTTATATAACCCTTGATGAGTGTAAGGAGTTTTTAAAGAATTTCTCGTCTGTAGATTTAAAAGCAACCGGTGTATTGGGTGGCTTTGGCAGAAGTGAAAAACAAAAGGAGTTATTGAGCAAAGCAGATAAAGCAATCCTAAATATGCTTACGCCAAAAAGTTGGAAGTATATTATATACGGTATAGCCGAGAAGTAAACTAATTAAATTGTTTCTTATATTTGTTATACCAACATGACCGAGAAACGTACATGCCCAGATTGCGGAGAACCTATTAAAGGCAGATCTGATAAAAAGTTCTGCTCTGATTTATGTCGTAATAACTACAACAACAAATTAAATTCAGACACTACCAATTACGTTCGTAACGTAAACAACATCTTGCGTCGTAACCGCCGCATTATAGAAGAACTAACCCCCGATGATAAAGCCAAAACACACAAAAGCAAATTGCTTGAAAAGGGTTTTGACTTTGGGTATTATACCAACATTTACAAAACCCAAAAGGGGGTGCTGTATTATTTCTGCTATGAGTATGGTTACCTGCCTTTAGAAAATGATTTTTACTTTTTAGTAAAGCGTAACGAGAAGAAGTAGGTATTGTCGTCATTGCGAGGGAAGAATGACCGAAGCAATCTCATGATAAAAGGAGGCGTTATATATATTCTAACCAACAGTAATCATACTACGCTTTATATTGGAGTAACAGCTGATTTAAAAAAGAGAATGCACGAACATAGGAATAAGACTTTTGAAAAGTCATTTACCGCTAAATATAATTTGGATAAGCTTGTTTATTATGAAGGGTTTCATAGTATAGAGGAAGCTATCAATAGAGAGAAACAAATAAAGGGTGGTTCAAGAGCAAAAAAAGAAAAGCTAATTAATGAACTAAATCCTGAATGGAAGGATTTGTATGAGGAGATACTTTTGTGGTAAGGCAATCTCATATTTAAGACAGATTGCTTCGTCGTGCCTCCTCGCAATGACGTTGTGAGTTAGGTTTATTCGCAATGACATTAAGAAAAAATCTCCTTTACATTAATTTCCTTCATGCACTTAAAATGTCCTTTGGGGCACTTATTGTAACCAAGTTTGGAGCAAGGCCTGCAGGAAAGATTTTTAACTTCCAGTATTTTGCTGTTCTTACCGGGCAAGTAAGGGTACATGCCAAACTCAGGAATGGTATTTCCCCACAAAGAATAAACATCTTTTTTAAATGCAGATGCAATGTGCATCAACCCTGTATCGCTGGTAATTACTTTATCGGCTTGCTCTATAATAGAGGCAGACTGGTTGATATTGAATTTTCCGCAAGCAGAAAAAACTTTGTCTTTAAATATCTTTTCTAATTGTTCTCCAGTATCTACATCTTCTTTACCTCCAAGAACAATAAGGGGTTTATCACTTGAAAGACAAATCTCGCGTAGTTTATCTATGGGAATTTGTTTGGTATAATAAGAGCCGCCCACCACCAGTGCATGATAACCTTTAATAATTAATTGAAAGACAGAAACGATATCCACCACATCCTTTGCCGGAATAAAATAATCCAAACCAAGCTTATCATTAGTAACGTTGAGGTGTTTTACGGTTTCGAAGTATCTGTCTACAATATGTACAGGTGGCAGTTTATTTATCTTCAGATTAACCAGTAACCATTTCTCTATATTCAGCTTATTAAAACTATATGCCTTAGCACCTGTGGCACGCTTTACCTGTGCACTTCTCAGGTTATGGTGCAAATCAATCACCACATCGTAGTTTTCTTTTTTAAGTGCTTCGCTTACTTCCGATACTTTATCCGTAATAGCATAAATCTTAGAAATGTTTTTATTGTTCTCAATCAGGGAAACAAAACTCTTTTTAGTAATGAAATGAATTTCGCAATCAGGGATTTGCTTTTTCAAGCAGCGAATAACAGGTGTGGTAAGTACAATATCACCAATGGAAGAAAACCGTATAATAAGGACTTTCACTCTTATTTAGTGAGCTGTTTAAAGATGTCTTCCAGTTTTTGCTCTTCCTGTTGCATGGCAAGTACGCTTAGTTTGTTTGCCACAGCGTAGTTAAAAATATCCTTGCGTATATCCACATCAGCATCCGTCATAATATGCCAGATGTTACCTTCCAGTAATTTTACTTCAATTACTCCTGTAATATTTTTAATAGAAGTTTTGGTAGTTTCTCTATCAAACTCTACACGCAGCACTTGTCTTTGTTTGCTTGTTTCCTGCAAGTGTTGCGTATCATCATTAGCCACAATTTTACCTTTGTTGATGATAATAACCCTGTCACACACCGCCTCTACCTCCTGCATAATATGAGTGCTAAGCATTACTGTTTTTTCTTTACCTGCTTGTTTAATCAGGTTACGGATTTCCTCTAATTGATTAGGGTCTAAACCCGATGTAGGTTCATCTAAAATCAATACCTCAGGATTATGAATAAGGGCTTGTGCCAATCCCACCCGCTGGCGATAGCCTTTGGATAGTGCACCAATCTTTTTATTTTGCTCTACCTGCAAGCCCACCATCTCTACCATTTCTTTTACACGCTTGCTTTTATTTTCTATATTATGCAGACCACCAATAAACTCTAAATATTCTTTTACATACATATCCAAATACAACGGATTATGCTCGGGTAAATAACCCACATGTTTGCGTACTTCGAATGATTGCTCTTTTACATCATACCCACATACTTCTGCTTTACCTGATGTTTGCGGAATGTAGCAGGTAAGTATTTTCATCAATGTACTTTTACCCGCACCATTCGGGCCAAGAAAGCCAATAATTTCGCCGCTCTTTATTTCAAAGGATACTCCATCCAAGGCCTTTTGTTTGCCATACAGTTTGGTAATGTTTTCTACTTTAATTGACATGATGCGAATTTACAAAAAGATATACGGACTAAACCAACTTCATTAATCTCAATACTTTCTCCACATCTTCGGGGGTATCTATACAATGGCTGTCGAAATCGGTAACAGCTAATTTAATTTTAAAGCCATTTTCTAACCAGCGTAATTGTTCTAAAGATTCTGCTTTCTCTAAGTCAGAAGGCATTAGTCGGGTTATTAACTCCAATATATCAGCGCGATAGGCATACATACCTACATGGCGATAATACTGAAAATGCTTATGCCATTCCTTTTTATCAATTCCTTTTATATGCGGAATAACTTCTCGGCTAAAGTAAAGAGCCTCTTGTTGGTTATTCATGGTGATTTTTACTTCTCCGGTATCGAATAATACTTCGTGAGAATCAACCGGAATCATTAAAGTTGCCAGCTCCGTTTTTCCATCACAAAGTTGAGCCAACAAATCAATTTGCGACGGGTCTATAAAAGGTTCATCGCCTTGTATGTTTATTACATAGGTAAATTCTTTATCAATATTTTTAAGAACTTCATAGCATCTGTCAGTACCGCTTGGATGATTGGGCAAGGTCATTACAGCTTTCCCGCCAAAAGATTTTACATGAGTAAGTATTCTGTCATCGTCTGTGGCTACTACAACATCAGTCAACTTATGTGCTTTTCTTGCCTGTTCATATACGCGCTGTATCATTGATTTGCCTTGTATATCTATCAAGGGTTTGCCCGGAAAGCGGGTAGAGGCATAGCGAGCAGGAATTACTCCTAAAATCATATCTAAAAGTTAAGAGTTCGAAATTACTAATCTTATCTAAACAATTAACTATTCCCTACATTTGCAGGATGTTTGTAAAACATATTGATACTCCATTATTTAAGCTGATAGAACAGTGTGCGGACGACTTGGGGGTAGAGGCTTTTGTAATCGGCGGTTATGTACGCGATATCTTTTTGGAAAGAACTAATAAAGATATTGATGTAGTTGCCTTGGGCAGAGGTATTGATTTGGCTGAAGCTGTACAAAAAAAACTGGGAGATGAGGCACATCTTTCTGTGTTTAAAAATTTTGGTACGGCACAAATAAAATACCAGGATATTGAAGTAGAGTTTGTAGGTGCACGTAAAGAATCATATCGCAAAGAATCGCGCAAACCCATTGTAGAAGACGGTAGTTTGGAAGATGACCAGAACCGTCGTGATTTTACCATGAACGCACTTGCTATTGGCTTAAACAAGAACAATTTCGGTAAACTGTTAGATCCGTTTAATGGTGTGAAGGATTTGGAGAATAAAATAATACGTACTCCTTTAGACCCTGATATTACCTATAGTGATGACCCACTGCGCATGATGCGCGCCATTAGGTTTGCATCGCAGTTAGGTTTTGTAATTGAAGAACATTCTTTTGAAGCGATTAAAAAGAACAAAGAACGTATAAGTATTGTTTCTAAAGAAAGGATTACGGATGAGTTGAATAAGATTATTCTTTCTCCAATTCCTTCAATTGGTTTTAAACTTTTATTTGACAGTGGTTTGCTTGAACTGATATTTCCTCAGATGGTTAAGCTATATGGGGTGGAAACGGTTAATGGGAAATCGCATAAAGATAATTTTTACCATACCCTTGAAGTGCTTGATAATGTTTGCAAGAATAGCGATAACCTTTGGTTGCGTTGGAGTGCTATTTTGCATGATATAGCCAAACCTGCTACCAAACGCTTTGAAGAAAAAAAGGGCTGGACTTTCCATGGGCATGAAGATAAGGGAGCACGTATGGTTCCGAAGATATTTGCTGAACTAAAGCTTCCACTGAATGAAAAGATGAAGTATGTGCAAAAGTTAGTACTCCTGCATCTGCGCCCAATTGTGTTGGCTAAATCTGATATTACGGATTCGGCTATTCGTCGTTTATTATTTGAAGCCGGAGATGATATTGATGATTTGATGATATTGTGCGATGCAGATATTACTACCAAGAGCTTTGCTAAAAAACAACGCTACTTAAAGAACTTTGAAATAGTAAGAGAGAAACTAAAAGAGCTTGAAGAGAAAGATCGCATCCGCAACTGGCAGCCGCCCATTAGCGGAGAACAAATTATGGAGATTTTTCAAATTCCTGCAGGAAGAGAAGTAGGTATCATTAAAAATGCTATCAGAGAAGCCATCTTAGATGGTATCATCAAAAATGATTACCAGGAAGCTTTTGATTATATGGTGGAGAAGGCAAAGGGGTTAAATATTACTCCTAATCATTCTTCAAAAGAATAGAATTCTTTAAATAAGAATAGCGCCAGCGTTTGGCTGCTTCGGCATTTGCAAATTCCAAAGTGGGTTTATCATCTGTTGATACAGAAATATCAGCTAAAGAAATATTTTGTTCGGGTAAAGTAGCATAAAGATTTTTTTCGATTGGATTTACCGAAACAAATAACAAAAGCGTTCTGTAATCTTCTAGGGTAAGATTGCCTGAATAACAGATTTTATAAGTCAATCCAGCTTGCTCAAGTGTTTTCAGTAAAATTAAATTCCCTTTGGCAGAATTACCGCTAAGAAACCCATAGGTATTAATAAAAATAAACCCATCCGGGTTTAGCATGGTTTTTAGTTTGGTAAAAAACTCCAAACTCAATACGTGAGATGAGGCAACCTCTCCGGTAAACATATCCATTACAATAATATCATACTTGTTTTTTAACTGGTACAAAGCATGGCGTGCATCATCTTTAATAATATGTACCTTATCAGATACATCAAAATACTTCTGAGCTACTTCAACTATGCGATTGTCTAATTCAACAGCAGTAACATCTACGTTTCTTTTTACAAGCATATTGCTGATTACCCCGCCGCCCAAGCCCAATACCAATGCTGTTTTGGCATTCGGACTGATGATAGATACATTTTTTTCTAATATATCTGAGTATTGCAGTTTTGATTGTTTGGTTTTTACATCCACGCAGGATTGTACTACGTTATTAACTAATAAGAAGCGACACAGGGCTTTGCCTGTATCTAATTTATCTTCTACTTCTATTTTCCCTAATAAACCTTCTTTCAAATAAATAGATGAAGAGGGCTTACATATGGTTTTAAAAGAAAAAAATATACTTGCCAAAAAAAGCAATACAGGAAAGAATATTTTTCTTTTCATGAAATAAGTAATGGAAAAGGCAGCTAATAATGCAGCATCTGTTATTAGTGTAATGGTTATGCCCCATTGGGGGATAAGATAAAAAGCCGTAAGGAAAGTAAAACAAATCCCTCCCACAGTTGATAGGGCATAAATCTCTCCCGATTTCTTGCCTGATTCTTCATGCGAGTTTGTAATGGATTTAATAATAAGCGGTGATACCATGCCCATTATAAAAACAGGAGGAAACAAAACAAAGGCACTGCTTATAAATACAGACGGAAGTAAAGAAAGATTACTTGCCAGATAAAGGAATAAAAAAGAAAGCATGGGCAGACAAGTGATATAAATAGCAGCACATAAAACACTTGACATTAAAATGGTTTCATGATTTTTTCTGGTTGATAATCGTCCTCCTAAAAAATAACCGCCTGCCAAGCCCCCTAATGTGAGCGCCATTACACAAGCCCATACATATAAGGAGGTTCCGAAATAAGGAGCCAATAACTTTGCACCTGCCAGTTCTGTGCTCATTACCACACCGCCCTCTATAAATGATAAGCTATAAAGAAAAGACCTTTTAAAGGAACCTGTATTCATTACGGCGCTGTTTTTTCAAACACAAGTGCCTGAAACCTTTGGTCGGTAGAGATACGGTTTTGTATCAAGGTATATTGATTGGGCCTGCGTTGGAAATAATCGGCAGTTACGGTATTCTTATTCAATTTGGGGCGGTAGCTATAATGACTTTCCCAAAGAATAATAGACCCAACGGGTGCTGTTTGAAGTGATAAACTATCCGAATAAACCTGCTTATCATATACATTGTGTTTCTTTATATCGTAGAAATACTTAAACAAAATATGATTGGTATATACGGGCATCCCTCTATCCGTATAACCTTTGGCGATGATAGAATTGGTAATGGTTTCCATTGTTGCATCTTCGGGAGTTGATTTAAACGGACGCACCGAAGCAAAAACAGCTAATAAACTTACAACTGATAAAGCCGTTACCAGTGTTTTTTGTTTGGATATCATTATAAGACAACCCGCGGCTGCAAGTGTAAATAAAAGCGGAATATAATCGTGAATAGGTTCCTCGCCCGTTTGCGGATTTGTTTCATCAAGTAACTTAATATTATTATGCGGGTAACATAAAAATACAGCAACCAGCACCACATAAATGGCCATTACAACATAGGCCACTGTTTTTTTAGAAAGGTATTTATACCGGTCTAAAACGCTTGCACATAACAAAGCCACCAAAGGAGAAACGGCAGTCATATAACGCAAATTACCACCTGTGGCAGCGCCAATTTTTACAGCTTCCCAGTTAAAGATACAATGGATAGAGAAATAAACCAACACAGGAATAGAAATAAACCATATAGAGTTTGCTTTATCTGTTTGTTGCGGATAATCTTTTATATAATCAGCTTCATTAAAGAGTTTGACACGTTTTGAAATAAACAACATCAAATACATAGCCAGTAAAAAATATTGCACTGCACCCCAAATGGTAATGCCCATTTTAAAGTAATGATCAAAACCCTGACGGGGGTATTCATCTGCATACTTAGCGGCGGTTTTGCTGCTGGAAGTAATTAAATACAAAGGCTCTCCGGTTGCCATATATCCCCAAAGGTTGTTCAGCAAAGGGAATACACCTAATAAAATAAAACACAACCATCGTTTATTAAGTGCCTGCCAAATACCGTAAAGAGGTATTAGCAACAAGAACTCTTGTCTGATAATGCCTGCGTAGGATAAAATTAAAGAAGAAGCAACATACTTTTTTTCTGAATGAAAATACAAGGCTACCAATAATACAAAGCCGCTAAAGGTATCGGCATAATTGCGAAAAGAAAGTTGAATCCAATAAGGTTGCAATGCCAGCATAAAAAATGCCAGCCAGGCAAACTTACTGCCTATGCGTTGCGCCACTTTGTAGGTTAAAAAACAGGCAAAGGCGGCAAGGGCGGCATTAAAGTATACCAAAAACTTGTTTCCTAAAAGAGAGGGTATAACATAAATAAGTTTGTAGCCTGTTTTGGGCGAGTTACCTAAAATGATATTTGGGTTTTTCCAAAACTCACGCATGTTGAAGTAATGCCCAATCTCATCATGCTGATAAAAACCTTTTGAAAGGAAAGAATAGGCCGTGTAGCATAAAAAAACAACTCCGGTTAACCAAAGAGCTTTCTTATCATCAGAAGAAATACGCGGATTAAGAGTTTTACTTGCCGTCATAGCAGGCAAAAATAGCTTTTTTTATATTTAATAGGCATATCCTTATTTTATAATGCTCCAGTTAATCGGGATTCTTACCCGGTCAATTAAGATTCTGTTACAGTCTATCACGATTCCTCTTCAGTCAAACGAGATTCCGTTGCAGTCAATTGAGATTCCGTTCTAATCAATCAGCATTCTGCTGTAGTCAAATAAGATTCCGGTACAGTTAAACGAGATTCCGGTACANNTCTTCAGTCAAATGGGATTCCGATATAGTTAAACGTGATTCCGCTCTAGTCAATCAAGATTTCTTTGCGGTCAAACCGTATTTCATAATAGTCAAACTGCATTTCAGTCCGAACTTTAGCATTACTTCAGGCAAAGAGGTAAGTACCAAAAAAGTAATTGTAAGTAAAGCTTTTACTCTAAATAAACCGTTTCTTTTCCTTTGGCAGAAAAGTCGGCAACAATGTGTTCCTGCAAGGTGGTAGAGAGGGAAAGTCCTACAAAATCGGCTTTTACGGGGTATTGGGTATGGCTCCTGTCAACCAACACTACCGTATGCAACTTCTTTATGGGTTGGTTTAGGAATAACTGCACGGCATAAATAAGTGTTTTGCCGCTGTTCAATACATCATCTACCAAAATAACGGTTTTATTTTTGTAATCCTTATCGGTAAAATCGGTAACGGGTTTTTTAGCTAAGGGGTTCTTTTTATCTAAGCTAATTTTACCCAGGGCAATTTTGTACTTGGCTACTTTCTTTAATACATCCTGTAATTTCTTCGCCACCAAATAGCCATTGCCATCTATAGCCGCCAGCATTATTTCTTTTTCATCTACGGTATGCTCGTATATCTCGTAAGCCAAACGGTTTAACTTTTGTTCTATTTGCAGGGTATTTAATATCTCTACTTTTTTCATTAGCTAATCTATTTCATGTAGTTATTCTTTACTTCTGTAAACACAGGCCAGTTATTATAATGCCAGTTTTTAACCACTTTGCAGTCGCGCATCAGTATCAAACCCGGGTTGGCGCGTATCATGGTTTTTAGCACAATGCCATCCATGTTATAAAAATCATACAGGGCATTAAACTTGTGTTTAAAGGCATCTATCTGGTCAGCACCCGATGAGGTTAAGGCAATAAACTTAATTTTATTCTTATCGCAAAGGGTATAGAAGTCGTTAATCTTAGCCATCAACTCGGCATCCTGCGAGGTCTTATTCAAATCCCAGCAAATCAAAAAGAAGTTATAATCTTTATTATGCAATATGGTATCGGTAACGTTATTACCATCCAAATCGTTAATGGTAAAGTCGGGAATTTTGGCGGCATCAACCTCCGGACTTATTACCTTAGAAGGCAACGCACGGTGAAACTTCCAATGCAGGGTATCTTGCCAAGGGTAGTTTTTATCAGTAAATTCAACGGTATCCCCCTTCTGAATATTCTTATACATAAAGTGCGATTCGTACACCGCAGGTTTGTAATTAGGTCCGGGTTTACGTCCTTCGCAAATGCTTAAGCCGGGTGCATAGGCACGGAAATCAATCATGGGCAGGTTGCGGTAGCAATGTATAGGGAACCAGATAGAAGCCACAATGGCAATAACCGTAAGACTATTACTAATTAGAGGATTGAACAGAGGATTAATATTATTCTTCCCTGAAAAGAGGAGCGTGATGAGGATGAGCAGGGTAATGTCTTTCCAGAAACTCTCCCAGGGGGTAAGCTTAATTGCATCGCCAAAGCAACCGCAATGCGTAACCTTGTTATAGCAAGCCGAATAAAACGTAAGGAAGGTAAAGAACACAATTTGTGCCAAGAGCAACCATAAGGTAAGGTCTCTTTTAAAACCAATCAATAATAAAAAGCCAAGCGCTACTTCACTCACACAAATTATAATGGCAAGCGGTAAGGATATATGCGCCATCCAATCAAAGAGGGCTAAACCGGTATCCCCCTTAAAGACTTCAAAGTATTCTTCTAATTTATAAGAGAAACCAACGGCATCATTTGATTTAATAAAGCCGGAGAAGATGAACAGCCCGCCTACTAAAACCCTGGCAATGTGTGTTACTATACCAAACTTGCCTATAAAACCCGAAGCATTTATCAGCACCAGCAATATGCCCAGTATAATTGCCAGTATAGTTTTGCTGAAACAATGCGGGGTAATAAAATAAATACCTGCTGCTAAGGCAACTGATAAAATAAATTTAAAAAAGTTACTGCTTAATAGTTTTTTCATACAATTAATAGTTTAAGGCTTTGCAAAATTAACATACCCTGCCACCTTAGCAAATATCAAGCCAAAAAAAGTAATTCTTAACTTTAACACCACTTTTTTTAATTAAAGATAAAATGCTGCAGATTGCATTTTGTCAGCATTTATAAAACAGCACAATATTTGATATTACTTGTTTAATGAATCAAACTAAAAATACGGTAATACAAAGTGCATTATTCCCTATGCTCTTTCTGCTGCTCATGTGGATGGTGTTTTATTTTGATGGCGCTTATAACCTTCATTTAAACCAATACGGGTTAAGGCCATTAAGTTTAAAAGGGCTAACAGGCATACTTACCATGCCATTATTGCATGGAGATATGGGACATATTGTTTCCAACTCTTTCCCGATACTTATTTTAGGAACCTGTCTGTTTTACTTTTATAAAGACATTGCGTTTAAGGTTTTCTTTATCTCTTATATTGCTTGTGGATTGTTGGTTTGGTTGTTTGCATCAAACAATAACCCCAACAATGTGCATATTGGAGCCAGTGGATTGGTATATGCGCTTTCGGGCTTTCTAGTAGTTTCTGGTATCATTCGCAAACACAAAGCTTTGTTTGGTGTATCGTTACTGATTACCTTTTTATATGGAACTATTATCTGGGGAGTGTTGCCTACTGAGTTTCAAAAGGCAATTCATTTTATAGAAAATAGAGACAATATATCGTGGGAAGGACATTTGTTTGGCTTTGCCAGTGGAATAATATTGGCAGTTGCTTATAGAAAAGTTGGCATTCAACGACCTACTTACTCTTGGGAGATTAATGATGATGCTGATGTAGATGAAAGTAACCCTTATTGGTTAGTAAATGAAAATGAACAGGAAGTAAAAGAAGGCGAACAAGCTAATCAGCAGGAAGTATTAAAGAACACCAGCGATAATCCGTATACGGTAAACTATACCTTTATTCCGAAGAAAGAAGAGTAATGTATCTTGTACATTGTATTCTGTATAACAGGCTGGATACAAAATACAGCATACAAGATACCTGAAATATTACCAACCCAAAATCCAGGCAAACATAAGCGGAGCTACAATGGTAGCATCGCTTTCTACAATAAACTTAGGGGTATTGATATCCAGCTTGCCCCAGGTAATTTTTTCGTTTGGTACGGCTCCTGAATAAGAACCGTAACTGGTAGTAGAATCCGATATCTGACAGAAGTAGCTCCAAAAAGGAACATCGTGCCACTCCAAATCCTGGTACATCATAGGCACCACGCAAATAGGGAAATCGCCGGCAATACCGCCACCAATCTGGAAGAAACCAACGCCCTTGCCACCGCTGTTCTTGCGATACCAATCGGCTAACCAAACCATATATTCTATACCACTTTTAACAGTGCTTGCTTTCAGTTCGTTTTTAATTACGTAGCTGGCAAATATGTTTCCGGTGGTGCTATCTTCCCAACCCGGACAAACGATAGGAATATTCTTCTCGGCAGCGGCAATAATCCAACTGTCTTTTGGGTCTATTTCGTAGTATTGTTTCAAATCTCCGCTTAATACAGTTTTGTATAAAAACTCATGCGGAAAATAACGCTCTCCTTTTGCTTCGGCATCTTTCCATTGTTGTACCAAATGTTTTTGTAAACGGCGGAAAGCTTCTTCCTCAGGTATACAAGTATCGGTAACACGATTATAATGGTTTTCCAATAAATCCCACTCATCTTTTGGTGTAAGGTCGCGGTAATTAGGCACACGTTTGTAGTGAGAGTGCGCAACCAAATTCATCACATCTTCTTCTAAATTGGCACCTGTGCAGGAAATGATGGCAATTTTATCTTTACGAATCATCTCGGCAAGCGAAATACCTAACTCGGCCGTACTCATAGCTCCGGCAAGGGTAACCATCATTTTACCGCCTTCGGCAAGGTGGGTTTCGTAGCCTTTGGCTGCATCCATAAGCGCAGCGGCATTAAAGTGACGGTAATGATGTTCTATAAACTTTGAAACGGGACCTTTATTCATTTGTTGATTTATTGAATGATTGACTTTTAGTTTTGGGCGGCAAATATAAGGGTTTAAACATTCTTAGTTGTTTGTATAATTAAATATCTTATTTTAGCGTAAAATTTAAACTAAAATGAAAAAAATATTATTTATTATTTTATTTGTTTGTGTTAAGCTATTAAACGCACAAGTTTGTTTTAAAACAGCCCAAACTTATACGACTACCCCTACTAACAATTATGTTTATTCTGTAAGAAATGCAGATTTTGACAATAATGGCATTCCCGATTTAGTTGCTGTTAATTGCAGTACGATAGCAGGAGTTAACATAACTGTATATCTTAATTATTCTATAGGTACTGCAAGCTTTAGCTCTACTACCAGTTTTACTTTAGCAACCAGTTCATCTCCTTATTATTGTGATTTAGGAGTAACAGATTTTGACGGAGATGGTAAACAAGATGTGATAGTTGTAGATAACGGCTCTACCAATATATCCGTTTTTCCAGGTAACGGCAATGGTACTTTTGGTGCAGTAAATAACTTTACAACTATTGGTAACCTTAAAGCAGTTACCATAGCCGATTTTAATGGCGATTTGAAACCGGATGTGGCAGTAATAAGCAATTCAAATAACTCCCTAGGAATTCATCTGAACACAAGCACAGGCACGGGCAATTTTAATTTTTCGGCTCCTGCAACCCATACAGTAAATAGTCCTTATGCAATTGAAACTGCAAATTTTGATGGTATTAACGGAATTGATATTGCGGTTGCCAGTAATTCTGGCAATGATGTGTCGGAATTTTTAAATACAGGAAGTGGCACCTTTGGTACCGCAAATACTTTTACTGTGGGTTCAAGCCCTTATGACATTACTGTTGGAGACTTTAATAATGATGGAAAGGAGGATATTGCCACAGCAAACTACAGTTCTTATAATATGTCCGTTCTTTTGGGAACCGGTTCAGCAGGCAGTTTTTCTACTGCGGTTAGTTATGGAACAACAAATAGTATATACCCAGAAGCTATTATTACAGCTGATATAAATGAGGATGGTTGGCCTGATTTGGTTACAGTGGGGACTAATTCCTTTTCCGTTGGTTATTTGGAAGTATTATTAAACAATGGTGTATCCGGTACTTTTGGCACGCCAATTTCTTTTAGTGCCAGTGTCGCGTTTGGTTCGCCCACCAGACTTATTACAGGAGATTATAACTTGGACGGAAACGCTGATGTAGCTGTTTCACAATACTATAATAATACTTTAGCCATGTATATAAATGCTCAACCTATTATAAGTGGTGTCACTACTATTTGTACAGGTGCAACAACTACATTAACTGCCAGTAATTCTACTACCTATACCTGGAGTGCAAATGCAGGTAGTGCAACCACAAGTTCTGTATCATTAGCACCCACTGTCACGACAAGTTATACAGTAACGGGTACAACAGGTACTTGTTCGGCATCAACTGTAGCAGCGGTAACTGTAAACGCCTTGCCACTTATTTACTCTGATGCCACACCAACAGTAGTTTGTTTGGGTTCAAATGTAACCTTAACAGCAAATAATGCCGTAACATATACTTGGAATACAGGTGCAACAGGGTCTATTATTACTTTTTCTCCTACAATAACAGCTAATTATACCGTTACAGGAACAGATGTAAATGGTTGTATAAATACATCTATCGTTAATGTTCCGGTTAATACTTATGATAATATAAGTGGAACTATATATGATACTACAACTTCTACCATCCATAGTATTACCATAGGAACAGTATATCTATATCCTCAACATACAGGATTAGCAGGCATAGATTCTACCGGAATTACTGTAAACCAAGTTACTGTAGCCATTAGTTCAACAGGAACTTATTCTTTTAGCAATGTTGCTCCCGGAAATTATTACATCGAAGCATATGCAGATACTAATACGTATCATGGATCAGTACCAACTTATTATAGTACAACCCCCAACGCTTACCTTTGGAGTTCTGCTACATCTATTGCACACTCAGGGTGTAATAGCGCAACTGACGGAGGATACAATATTACTGTTATAGAATTACCAGCACTAAGTGGGATCGGAGTAATAGCAGGAAGTGTTACAGCTACTTCGGGTTTTGGGCATCGTTTAGCGAATGGAAACAATCAGGTAATGGGAGCTCCTTTAAAAGGTATTGATGTTAAATTGGGTAAAAACCCTGGAGGAGGTTGTGCTGCACGTACCACTACAAATAATAGCGGAGGTTATACATTTACAGGTGTACCTTCAGGTAGTTATAATATCTATGCAGATATACCAAACTATGGTATGACAGTTATTTTAACGGCTACAATAACTGCCGGAAATCCGCAAAGCCTCAATAATAATTACTGCGTAGATTCAGTAAATATAGCCGCAGGTTTATGCGCGTCAGGAGTAGGTATAAAACAAATAGCAAGTACCAATAGTCAGGTGTCTGTTTATCCTAATCCCAATAACGGAACTGTTAATTTGCAAATGAATGATTATGAAAATACAACTATAGAGATATATGACGTTGTAGGGCAAAAAGTTTTAAGTCAGACCATGCATAATAACATACAGCAGGTAAATCTGACCTCATTTGTAGACGGTATTTATCAAATAAGTGTTCTGAAAAACAATGTACGTATATATCAAACAAAGATTATTAAGCAATAAAAAGGAAAATAATCCATAAAAAAGAGCTGCTAGATTAAGCGGCTCTTTCTTTTAATATCCGTAAACCAACTTTACAATCTGCATGGTTTTATTTATATAATCGCGGGTTACAAAGGAAGAAAGCATTTTAGTATCTCCATCATTTATATAACCAGTCTCTATTTGAAGTATATTGTTTTTATAATGTTTTTCCGTATATAATAAATCATTTGCATCATATTCATAGGTTTCTTTTAACTCTATATTCTCACTGGCATTAGAACTATATTTTTTTTCTATCAGTAAGTTGTTAGCGTTATAAGTAAAATCTGTTATCTGGTTAATCCAGGTGGCAACATAACTCTCATTATACTGTATAGGTTTTTTGGCAGCATTAAAAGTAACAATCAGTTCTTTAAACACTCTATTTTCATCATTCAGGTACTGTTGCTTATATTGTTTGAGAGATGAATTAATATATTTATACTTCTCTTGAAAGTTTATTTGCTGCATACCCAACGTGAATATACTTTTATCGACATTTGCATTAGTTTCTTTGCAGGATAGTAAACTAATTACACGCCCAATGCTGTCATATTTATAATAGGTTGCATTATAAAAATTGCCATCATTAAAACGTTTTCCTATAAGATTTCCTTTTGCATCATAAAAATAATTTGTAGATAAAGTATCAAACTCATAGATGCTTTTAGAATAAGTTCCGCCGCCGCTTACTAAACGATTGTGCTTATATATAGGAGCTGTATGAAACTCTTTTTGAATGATTCTTTTAATGATTGTGTAATAACTGCGTTTTAACCTACCTTCTGAATCGAACTCATAATGCTTAGATAAGTCTTTATCTTCTGCAATCTGAAAATCTTTTTTATCAACCATCTCAAAAGTAATAGTTTTAATTTTTCTCTTTTTTATTTCGGAAGAATTAAAGGAAAAAGAGTTATCAGAATTACCGCTACTGCCCGGAAGTAGTAATTGTGCCTTACTAAAAAGGGGTAATAGAAGTATAGCAAATAAAAGTTTCTTTATCAATTTAGTAGTTTAAGTGCCTCTTCAATTGTTTTTACCGGAGCAGAACAGGTATTGTTTCGACATATATAAATTAATGTTTCATCGGGTTTAAAACGATCTTTTAGCAAAGCAATATCAGGAGACGTTTTGCTGTAAACAAAAATGGCATTAGGAATGTAATATTCTTTGAATTCTTTTATGTATTCATCAACAGCTTTACCAACAATACATACTTCGTGAAAGGCGAACACTTTACATAAAGCTAGAGAAGCCCAGTTTGAATGTCCTGAAGGATAAGACTCCATTTCATTAGTTATATGTGCAAGCATTTTTGTGGTAATAGTTTCATATGTTTCATTACCGGTAATTTTTGATAGCATATATAAATTCTTTGCCATTTGCGAGTTGGAAGCCGGAATAACATTATCATGCATTTCTACTTTTTTGGAAACTAAAGTATCTTTCTTTTTATCTGAGAAATAGAAAATAGCCTTTTCTTCATCATAGAGATTATTAATCGTANNCTCTCTGAAAGTATTAACCAATCTTCGTTTCCAGTAACCGAAAATAATCTAATAAAGGCATCTGTTACAAAAGCATAGTCATCTAAAAAGGCTGATATATAGGCTTTATCTTTATAACAGCGCATTAAACAGTCTTTATCATCTATTAAATGTTGCTTTAAAAAAATTGCGTTTTGTATAGCAAGATTTAAGAACTTAGATTCGTTAAAAGTAGCAGAAGCATCGCATAAAGCAGAGCACATTAATCCATTCCAAGAAGCTATGATTTTATCATCTAAACCTGGACGTAATCTTTTATTTCTTTCAATTAGTAATTTTTCTTTACAAATTAGAATTACATTATTTAGCTCTTCAAGAGAAATTTGATGTTTTAAGGCAACTTCTTTGTCTGATAAATTCCTAAGTAATATATAATTATCATGTTCCCAATATCCTAGTTCATTAACCGAATAGTAATCGGCAAATAAATCGAAATCCTTTTTGAGTATTTCAATCAACTCTTCTTTAGTCCATATATAATATAAACCTTCTTTACCTTCACTGTCGGCATCTAACGCACTATAAAACCCATATTGAGGTGAGGTTAGTTCTTTTTCGATAAAGCTTATGGTTTCATAAACTATCTGTTTATACAATGGGGTTTTATTTTGACGAAAAGCTTCACTATATAGGGAAATAAGTTGAGCGTTATCATACAACATTTTTTCAAAGTGTGGTACCTTCCATTGAGCATCGGTGCTATACCGTGCAAAACCACCACCTAAATGATCATAAATGCCACCATTAGCCATTTTTTGTAAAGTAAAATGTACATGATTTAATACATCTTGATTATTTGTGAGATGCCCATATCGTAATAGAAACAAGTAATTGTTAGGCATCATAAACTTAGGAGCGCCTATACTTCCACCATTTGTTTTATCAAATCGCTTTTGAAAATTACTTACGCAATTATCAATGATTTCTCTTGTAATATTATTGGCTTCTCCTGATGAAATCTTAATAAACTCATCCGTTTGCTTTATGCCCGCCATAAGCTGTTCGGCATAATCTTCTACTTTATATTTATCAGTTTCGTATAATGTAGAAAGATTTTTCAGTAACTGCATCCACTGTTCTTTTGGAAAATAAGTTCCTCCATAAATGGGCCTTCCATCAGGTAATACAAAGCAATTGAGTGGCCACCCACCATGCTGTGTCATTAATTGCACGGCAGTCATATAAACATGGTCAACATCAGGGCGTTCTTCCCTATCTACTTTTATACTTATAAAATGGTTATTCATTAGTTCTGCTACCTGCTCATCTTCAAAACATTGATGTTCCATAACATGGCACCAGTGGCAGGCTGAATAACCAATACTTATCAGAACTAATTTGTTTTCCTGCCTGGCTTTTTCAAAAGCAACATCTTCCCATGCATACCAGTTTACGGGATTATGCGCATGTTGTAATAAGTAAGGGCTCTTTTCGGAAATTAAATGATTAGTATACTTTTTAAGATTATTCATGAAGAAGAATTATCTCTTCAGGAATTTGCTTTGACGAAAGTATAAGGCAATAAAAACAATATCGAAGATGGACATCAAAATATTTAGTGATAGAATATTTGATAACAGGAAAAAAATATTTGCAATTAAGTACATAATAAAACCCTTGTATTTTCCTTGTTTCATTTGCAATGCACCAAAGAAAGATAATCCTAAAATAAGTAAATATGTGCCGCTGCCAATAATTAACTTTCCGCTGCCCAAATCTAAAAATATTTGCAATTGTTTAACCTGCGCCTCACTCATATTTGAAGTAAGTACTTCAAAATTCTCACCTAAGTATTCTAAAAAAGGTTTTGCTAACAGCATTAGTATTAATGCGAAAAACCCCACAATACTACTATAGATAAAAGTAAGCGTGCATAATATTTTTAGCCTTTGACGTGGTATTTGCTCTTCAAGCGGATTTATTTCTTCCATTATTATTTATAGGTTATATAATCCTTCAATTCTTGAAGATTCTCGTTAAATTGAGATATGTTTTTGTTATAAAAATCTACCATTATCAATTCTTCCAAAGTATATCTTTTACCATCAATAAAACCAACAATCCACGCATCTTTTTGCCCTTTTCTGATTGCTTTTTGGCGTTGCTCTTCTGCTGCTTTTATCCCATTGAATTGCCCTTGTGTGAAACGAGTAATCCCATCCGGATAACCAACTTCCTCAGGAGTTCCATACTCCTTTAACTTCTCATATTTATAATTTTCAGGATGACGATAAGCTCCTATCTGCACTTTAAAAGTCATTTTATCAGCGCAAATTTTATCTCCAATAGCAAGCAGTTTTCGGTACATATTTATATCATTTAAACTTTTTCCTTTAAGAGCAGAAAAATCAAGAGTTTTAAATTCATCACAGGGTTGTTTGGACACATTATCTTTTACATCATTGGGTGTATTAGTAACGACATCTTTTTTTACAGTAGTTGTTTTTAAAGAATCGGGTACGGAAGTAAGGGTATCTAATGCAGCAAGGATATCATTAAGGTTTTTTACGTTATGAGGGTCAACATATCCGTCCTTAACCATGTGAAAATCTTTACGTAGTTCCACAAACTTGCTCAATTTAGCTATATCTAAATCTTCGGTAATTTCTCCAAAATCACTTGAGCGAATATGGAAAGTATAATTTTCTCCCGGGCTAAGGGCAACTAAATATTTACCTGTTTTTACATTTGAGGTAAAAGGACCTACTTTCTCCCCGTTACTTTTTTTAGTAATTTCTATTTGTGCGGTGATAGCTTTGTCGTTTCCATAAACATAACCTAAAACCATTGCTAAAACCGGCTTCTCACCTAATATACCAGGAGTAACTGTAAATATATCAGAGCTTCCGTTACCTCCATTGCTTACGCGATTAGATGAAAAATAACCTTTTTGACCACTTGCATTCATTACATAAAAACGATCATCATCTGTAGTATTTAAAGGATAACCCATATTTAAAGGATCAATCCAACTATTCTCTTTCTTTATGGTGTAAAAAATATCATAATCGCCTATACTGTTATGCCCTTTTGAACTAAAGAAAAGAGTAAGACCATCAGGGTGTATAAAAGGTGCATCTTCATCATCAGTTGTGTTAATTTTGTCTCCAAGGTTTTGCACATTTTTCCAAGAACCATCGTCTGATTTTTCAGCAATATATAAGTCTCTTCCTCCTAAACCACCTTTACGCTCGCTTGAAAAATAAAGATATTTTCCGTCTGCAGTTACAGAGCAACTTCCTTCCCAATAATTTGTATTAACATCTCCTTTTATTTTTTGAGGAACAGTCCATGAATCACCTTCTAAATGACTTTCATAAATGTCTCCGCTATCTTGTTCTGTACTGCGGTAGGTATAAAGCGTTTGCCCATCAGGTGAAAGAGCTAAAGCGCTTTCATTTTGCTTTGTATTAATATTGGGTATCGGTTGAGGTTCTCCCCAGGTAGAATCACTATTCTTTCTTGACATCAAAATATCTTCATAATAGGTACCTTTATTAGGGTCTGCTTTAAATTTCCCACTCATTAACCCACCTGTACTTTTGGGCCCACGATAAGTAAATATTAATATAGATTCATCCGCAGAAATTATAGGAGAATACTCCTGATAGGTTGTATTAACCGGAGGCCCTAGATTTCTTATATCAGCTTGTAGCATTTCCTGCGTAACATTTTTTCCGTATTCCGAGTTTTTTATCAGCTTTTCTGCCTGCTCTTTCTCTGCTTGAGGTGGATTGGTAGCTAAAAATTGATTGAAAACTTTTATGGCATCATCAAAGCGATAATTAATATGGTAAGCTTTTCCTAAGTTAAGTAGCACGCTGGTCTCTTTAGGTTCCATTTTATAAACAGTTTCAAATAAAGTAACTGTTTCTTGTTTTTTATCAGGTAAATGAAAAGCACACATCCCCTTTTGGTATTTATAATAAGGATTTGAGGGATCTCTTTTGTCTAATTTGTCATAACATTCATAAGCTCTAACATAATCTTCAATCTCGGAAGACATATAAAATTCAGCTGATTCATTTAATTCATCTATGCTTTCTTTTTTGCCTTGAGCTTGTAAACCCCTTGATAGAAGGGCGAATAGTACCAATAAACTGATTGTTTTTTTCATATGGTATTGTTTAATTTTTATCTGATAGGAGTTTACTTATTAGATAAAATATTACCCCAACTAAATTGCGACAAAATAAAGCCGACAATTAACCATATTAAAGAGAGTTATTTACATGCGAGTGTTAATTGCAGCTATTTAAAATTTCTTTAAAAAGACTTTAAAAGAAATTAAGTCTTTGGGAGCGAGAAAATAAAAGTAGTTCCTTCGTTTTCTTTACTACTTACGCTTATGGTTTGATGATGCGCTTCAATAATGTGCTTTACAATAGATAAACCAAGGCCTGTGCCGCCTTGCTCGCGACTACGTCCCTTATCTACTCGGTAAAAACGTTCAAATATGCGAGGCAAGTGTTTCTCTTCTAAACCAATACCATTGTCCGAAATACTTACACTTACTTTATCCTTTTCAGGAGTAATTACAATAGAGGTTTCTCCGTTTTCTTTACCATATTTAATGGAGTTTGAAAGTAAATTAGCAAACACCTGTCTGATTCGAAACCTATCGGCATATACTTTAACAATCTTTTGGGGAGTATTTACGTTAAGCGATATATTTTTTTTCTGAGCCTGAATTTCTATCTGCTTACAAATATCATTTACCATTTCAACCACATTAAACTTTTCTAGGTCTAAGGAAAGTGTACCTGTTTCAAGTTGGGAAATAGTTTCTAAGTCATCTATAATATTAATCATCCTGTCAACACTCTTATCGGCTCGCTTTAAATATTCCATATTTATTTTAGGGTCGTTAATGCCCCCATCAATAAGTGTTGCCACATAACCCTGTATATTAAAAATGGGGGTTTTTAATTCATGCGAAACATTTCCTAAAAATTCTTTTCGATAATTTTCTAATTTCTTCAGGTGTTCTAATTCTCTTTGCCGTTCATTAGAAAGTTGTATTATCTCAGCATTAAATCGTTCAAGCGGGTCGGCCATATCTTCCGTATAATCTTTATTTGTACCGGTTTCGGTTACTGTATGCAGTTTTCTTAATTTAACCAAAGTGTTTTCAATTCTTCCGAAAATAATCTTCTGGTAAAAGAAGTTGAAAAACAAGAATGATAAAGCAAAACAAAAAAAGAAAATTACAAATACAGCATAAACCGGAAAATCAAATTTAAAGAAAATGGATAAACCCCAAGTAGATATACTAAGTAATAAAGAAAACAACCCGCAAAAAAGAAGAAACTGCGAAGTGTTTTGTTTATTCATTTAAGTATTATTCCTATTTATTGAGGTAATATAGGCTTCATACCACGTACACCCATATTAACTACGGAGTCTCCTTTTCCCGGATAAATTCTTCCGTCGTTAGGACTACTTGGGTTATATTTCCATTCAAAACTTTTATTGGTGGACATAGAAACAGTAATAACTATATCACTTGTTTCATGTCCAGTAATGGTAAGCAATCCTGATAAACCTGTTGTTGGACTTACAAATCCCCCTGTTACCAAACATGAACCTGCTTTTATTGCTGAAGTAGCAAACAAAGGGTTAACAACGGTAGTAGCACCTTGGGGTGCCTGACCTGAACTTGGTGCAACAGAATAACTAGTGCCACCAATAACTATAGGCGCAGATTCAAAGCCCCAATAGCCTTGTTGTTTACATGCATTAACAGCTACATTTTGTGTTTTTATAGTATATGAACCAATTTGTGTATAATATCCGATAAACGAGGCAATAGTACCTGTGGCAGGATAATTGCTCGTAAAAGTGTAACCAGGAACTGTTGTTCCAGCTGGAATACCATATTTAATATCATAGTTTTGATAAGCTACTGAAATGCGTAAGTATTGATAAGTACCGGCAGTTACCTGAGATAAGGGGATGGAAAAAAACTGCCCTCCTTGTCCCACAACACTTTCCTGATTAAATTCTATAGCGTTAGTATATGTTGCTTGCGCGCTTCCGGTACCAACCGTAATAGCTGTGGTTGGGGTGGCGGGTGTAACGTATATTACAGTTCCTGCACCTACCTGGGTATTAGCATTTGGTGTTAACTCAATATAATGAGATGACATACCATTAAAATGTGGGTTTTGTGCTCTGTGATTAGCAGGAAGAATTGTATCCGGTTGACCTGTACTACCTAATCGAACCTGCGTAGAATCAAATTTAAATACAAACCTTAGCATAGGGGCTGCAGGTGGTGGTGTAGTATTAGTGGTTGTAGTCTTAGTATCTTTTTTACAAGATGTAAATGCAATGATTGTAATTAGTGATAGAACAATTAGTTTTTTCATTGGGTTGTTTTTTATTTTATTTGATATTTGTTTGCATACTTTTTATATAATTCCTGTTGTCCGTTGGTAAGTTTTAAGCTCTTTCCGTTTATAAACGCTGCAATTACATTATTTGTTCTCATATCCAATGCATCGCCGGTACTGATAAAAAATGAAGCATCTTTGCCTTCTTCAATAGTACCTGTTTGTTTATCAATACCTAAAATCTTTGCGGCATTATAGCTAACAGATGCTATGGCTTGCTCATTAGTTAAACCATAGGCTCTGGCTGTTCCTGCCAAAAATGGAATGTTGCGTGCATTCATAGCTTCCATATCTCCCTGATTTTGAAGACAAAATAAAATACTGTCTTTCTGTAAGAGATATGGCAGTTTATAAGGCAAGTCTACATCATCTTGCTGGCGTTCAGGCAAACCATGTACACGCGCTACCATTACCGGAATATTATTTTGTTTTAATATTTTAGTTACGCGCCAACTTTCTGCGCCACCCACTAAAACCATTTTATTTATTTGGAATTTATTTACAAAGTTTATAGCAGCAATAATATCTTTCTCGGCATCGGTGTGTATGTATAGGTTTTTGGTTCCGTCAAAAATACCACGCATGGCTTCAAAACGCAGATTCTTTTCATCCAGATTCTTTTCTGCACTGTAAGCTTTGGCATCGGCAAAGAATTTTTTTAATTCATTTAATTGTTCATCATACTTTTTATTTGCTGAAACGGGTTGCGGCTCTGCCCACCAACCGTTCTTTTGTATACTCTCCGGAAAGTTTACATGCACTCCATCATCTATCTTAACAGCTGCATCTTCCCAATTCCATCCATCTAAAGCAACAATGCTCGATGAGCCACTGATAACACCACCTCTTGGAGTAACCTGTTCAAACAAAACGCCATTGGTGCGCACGGTAGGAATAATTTTACTATCGGTATTAAAGGCAATAAGTGAACGTACATGGGGGTTATAACCGGCAACATCCCGATAATCATGCGTGGGTCTGGCTTCCTCAATTTCATCTAAACCTAAGATTGAATTAGGCGCAAAGAAACCCGGGTAGGCATGAGCTCCGCTTAAATTAATGGTAGTATCATATTGCAGGGCATCTTTTTTAAAGCGCACATTGCTGCCGTCTATGACTAGATTAATTTTACCGTCTTTAAAACCCAGCAGTGCATTCTCTATTACTTTACCGTTGCCAACATGTATAGTTAAACCAGTTATAAGAATAGATTTTGTTTGTTTATTTGCCGGAACAGGATTTTGACCCAGCGCAAAAACAGTAGAAAAAAATATAAGATAAGAAATAAGAATTTTAATTTTCATGAAGCCAAATATAGAAAATAATACTTTATGCATAATTACTTCTTTTTAGAACAACGGAAATAAGGGTAAACACCCGGTTATAGGCTTTAATAACCCAAACTCATATACTTTTTCTGAATGATATTATACCATAATTCCTTAATTAGTATTTTTTATTATAGTTTGAGCTACTAAACCTATAGGTATAGTAATTCAACCAATTGGTACAGTAGCTCAACCAATTGGTACAGTAGTTCAACCAATTGGTGTAGTAGCTCAACCAATTGGTGTAGTAGCTCAACCAATTGGTGTAGTAGCTCAACCAATTGGTATAGTAGTTCAACCAATTGGTGTAGTAGTTTAACCAATTGGTGCAGTAGTTCAATCAATTGGTGTAGTAGCTCAACCAATTGGTGCAGTAGCTCAACCTGTAGGAATTATAGTTTTCGCAATGACTCGGTTTATAAAGCATAAAAAAAGCCTTTCAATCGAAAGGCTTTTTCTTGTTTAAGAATTATATAAACTACTTTACAGTATTTAGCACATCTTTATTAACCTCAATTTTATGATTATTGCGCAGATTGGCAATCCAATCTTTTTCTAAATAGTTTTGGTAGTCAGAGGTAACCATACCACGGCACTCAGCTAACTTTTTTGGCGTTTTAGGCATAACCTTATTTACCACAATAATGTTTACTTTTCCATCAGCTTGTTTTACTTCAGGGGCAATACCTTGTTTCCAGTTGGCATCTACATCTTTGTTTTCGCCTTTCAGGTAGGTAACATTCTCAACGCTCACATCCAAAGCAGATTTTTTGTTCATCTTCTCGGTAATTTCTTTCTCTGTTTTTTTAGAGCTAAGCATTTTTCTAACTTCTTTAGCTATAGTTTCATTCGCACATTTGTAGGTGCTCACGTCAGCACGCTCATCCCACAGGTAGTTGTTTTTGTTTGACTCATAAAACTTCTCTAAACCTGCGCTGTCCTTTACAGCTTTGCTCCAAACCTTTTTATCGGTTAAGTCAAATAATAAAATACCATCTCGGTATTCCTGCATCAGGTTATGATACTCAGGGTATTTTCTGTCCAACTGAGTTTCTTCATAACCAATAAGGCTTTCATCCACAAAATTTTTGTATTGTGTGTTAATTGCCATTTTTACATCACTTTTAGCACGACGTGTTTGGTGAGATTCTAAGTACTTAGCAAAATCTTTTTGAGTATATTTCTTGTCAGCTAAAGTAAACAAGTCACCGGTTAGCTTATCTGCTTTATCAGCTTTCCAGGTTCCCTGAAAATAGGTAGTATCTATTACCTTATCCATAGCATCTTTTGCTTTTGGAACTTCTTTAAAATTGTAATCCTTTTTAAGCTTGGCTATAAAAGATTCTTTGCTCTGATAAGAACGAGAGTCTTTGGCTACTTTGTTCTTTAACTCTGTTTTCATTGCCTCAAAAGCAGGAACGGTACGCCTGTCTTTACGCATAACGATATGCCATCCAAATTTAGTTAAGAAAGGCTGAGAGTAATCTCCATTCTTTTGCAAGGCAAAAGCTGTTTTAGCAAACGATTCGATTGGGAATTTTCTTTCATAGAACCAATTTAGCTCACCACCATTGGCAGATGTTTGTTTATCATCAGAATAGTTCTTGGCAAGGTCTGCAAACTTCTCTCCGGCTTTTAGTTTGGTATAAACTTCATCTATTTTTTGTTTCGCTTTTAAAGAGTCATCATGCTTGGCATCTTTAGCCAGTTTAATCATGATGTGCGCTGTAAGTATTTCCCCTGTGTTTGGTCTTTTGTCATATACTTTAAGAATATGGTAACCAAAACGAGTACGTACAATCTTGCTGATTTCTCCTACGTTGGTATTGTATGCAGCATTCTCAAACGGATAAACCATTTCCAATGCGGTAAAATAACCAAGACTTCCCCCGGCATCTTTTAACGAAACATCATCGCTACCAAAAGATGCTGCCTGAGCAAATAAATCCTTCTTCTTGTCAATCTTATTCGATACTACATCTTTAATAGAGCTTATCTTCTGGTTAACCTCTGCAGTATCCGCTTTAGTTGGTTTTGGTAGTTTACCATAGCCATTCTTTTTCACCATAGCTTCATACTCAGTAACCTGAGAAGCAGGTACTGTTTTGCCCTGAGCAACAGCCAGTATAATGTTTATACGGTGCCAGGCCTCTAAAGTATCTTTAGGCAAAGCATCTTCGGCACATTTAGCCAAAACATGGCTTGCCTTTACCTCTGTTTGCATACGTTGATAAGCCTCATTAATCAGCTTATCTGTAGCATCTTTATCGGTAAGATAAGGTGCCGCCAACTGCTTGCGGTATCCGTTTAATTCCTGTTTAAAAGAAGGCAGGGTATCAAGTCCCATTCCCTCAGCTTCTTTTACTTTTAATTTAAAGTTTACAAACAAATCTAAATAATCATTTACCGATTTCTTTTCGGCTGACATGTCCTTTCCGTTGTTCTTTTTATAAACCGACTCAAACTCTGATTTGGTAATAGCTTTACCATCAATGGTTAAAAGAGTTGGATCGGCAGCTTGTGCAAAACTGCTTGCAGCACATAATAAAGAACCGGCTACAAAAACAAATTTATTCATATACATACTTAATTGTGTTTTATTTTAGGATGCCAAAAGTAGTAATTTAAGTCAAAATTCATAACCTAAAATTTAAAAGGTTTTAGGTATAAATTATCGTTTTTAACTTATAACTTTGCAACTTATGCCCCACATTGTAGCTCCATCTCTTCTCTCGGCAGATTTTGCCAACCTCCAAAAGGATATTGAGATGGTTAACCAAAGCAAAGCCCCTTGGTTTCATATTGATGTGATGGATGGTGTGTTTGTACCCAATATTTCTTTCGGTTTTCCTGTAATTAAGGCTATAAATAAGTATGCCAAAAAACCATTGGACGTGCATTTAATGATTGTGCAACCTGAGCGCTATATTACCGAGTTTAAAAACGTGGGTGCCCATATACTAACCGTGCATTATGAGGCAAGTACCCATTTGCACCGCACCTTTCAGAATATTAAAGAAGCAGGCATGAAAACCGGTGTGGCACTTAACCCCCATACCCCTGTGAGTGTACTAGAAGATATTTTGCCCGATACCGATTTGGTATGTATGATGAGCGTAAACCCCGGCTTTGGCGGACAAAAATTTATAGAAAATACCTACAAAAAGGTAGCTCAGCTAAAACAAATGATAAAAGATAAAGGTTGTCAAACCCTGATCGAAATTGACGGGGGGGTAGACTTACATAACTACAAAAAATTGCTTGAAGCAGGTGCCGATGTGCTGGTTGCCGGCAATACCGTGTTTTCTTCTCCTGAGCCTTTAAAGACTATTGAGGCTTTAATGCAGTAAAATTAACTTGTTTTATATTTTCTAAGGACAGAGCTTTATAAAACTTAACAAACGCCCTTCGAATTTTGAAAAACTCCCTTTAAAACTTAACGAACGTTTTTTAAAACGTAACAAACTCCTTTCAAAACTCTACGAGCATCCTTACAAATCTAAAAAACGCTCTTTAAAGTAGTAAAAACCTTTGTTGAAGCTTTTTTACACTAATTTTGCAGCATTAAATTGAGTATATTTCCCCTATTATTGGCTTAAAAACATGAAACGTAAGTTATTTTTTGTAATTACTATCTGCTGTCTTCTATTAGTAAGCTCTTGCAAAATAGTGCGTTTTATTATATATAACTTTTCTGATATACACGATTATAAGAAGTTTGCCAAAAGAGACTTAAAGGCATCTCCCACGCCTTTTATGTTTTATGCAAAAACTAATCAAAAAATGCCTGAAACTATTATGCATAAAGGTAAAATGATTAATCTGGTTCAGTTCTTAGCCGACCAAAGCACACTTGCTTTTATCGTAATTCGTAATGATACCATCCTATACGAAAACTATTTTCGTGATAAAGATAAAACACTTATGGTGCCTTCTTTCTCTATGGCAAAGTCATTTACATCGGCTTTAATTGGCTGTGCCATTCAAGATGGGTTTATCAAATCGGTAGAAGAACCCGTTACCAATTACATTCCCGAATTAAAAAAGAATGGCTTTGATAAAGTAAAGATTAAGCATGTTTTGCAAATGACTTCGGGCATACGATTTAACGAGAAGTATAGTACGCCTTTTAGTGATGTGGCAGGGTATTATTATGGCATGTATCTTCGCAAACATGTGTTGAGGCTAAAATTAGCTTATCCACCCGGAACAAAGTTTGAATATAAAAGTGCTAACAGCGAGATACTTGGTTTGGTTTTGGAACGCGCCATAAAGGACAAAACCATTACGCAATACTTACAGGAAAAAATATGGACTCCATTGGGTATGGAGTTTGATGCATCATGGAGTATAGACCAAAAGAAAGATGGGATGGAAAAAACCTTTTGTTGTTTAAATGCCCGCGCCAGGGACTTTGCCAAATTTGGAAAATTGTATCTTAACAAAGGTAATTACAATGGCAATCAAATACTACCTGTAAGTTGGGTAGAACAAAGCTCACATGTCGACCTTACCGAAGGGGGCTCTTCTGAATATAAATATCAATGGTGGTTAGAAAATGATGGAAGTTATCAGGCACAGGGCTATTTGGGGCAGCATATTTATATTTGTCCGTATAAAAATATTGTAATTGTAAAACTTAGTAAATACAGAGACCAACGCCTTAATTGGGCATCTTATTTTAAGCAAATTACCGACCAACTGTAAACATAGTTTACCTTTGCCGTTAGAATGACAAATACAATCTTTATTCAAGCCAATTTAGTTGATATTCATAGAAGAAGAATCTACCCTGCTGAGGTATTTATGGAGAAAGGAAAGATAATTTCTATCAAGGAGATTAATAACGCACCTGATCAATATATACTTCCGGGTTTTATAGATGCCCATGTGCATGTAGAAAGTTCTATGCTTATTCCGTCTGAATTTGCACGTGCCGCTGTGGTGCATGGTACGGTAGCAACCATCTCAGACCCCCATGAGATAGCTAACGTAGTGGGTGTTGCAGGTATAGAATATATGCTGGATAATGCAAATAAAGTACCCTTTCATTTCTTTTTTGGAGCACCTTCTTGCGTGCCTGCTACTTCTTTTGAAACCGCAGGAGCCATTATTAATGCTAAAGATATTGAACAATTAATGGCTCGCCCGGAGATTGTTTATCTGGCAGAGGTAATGAACTTTCCGGGTGTTATTAATAAGGATAAGGAAGTACATGAAAAACTGCAAGCAGCTAAGAAACATAATAAACCCATTGACGGACATGCACCAGGCTTAATGGGCGAGGTAATGAAAGATTATTTCTCTGCGGGCATCAGTACCGATCATGAATGTTATATGTATGAGGAGGCATTAGAGAAATTGAAATTTGGTGTGCAGGTCATGATACGAGAAGGTTCCGCAGCTAAGAACTTTGAAACGCTGATACCTTTATTGAAAGAATACCCTGAACAAATTATGTTCTGTTCAGATGATAAACACCCTGATGGCTTGTTGATAGGGCATATTGATCTCTTGGTAAAAAGAGCTATCGCCAAAGGACATGATTTGTTTGATGTGCTTAGGGCTGCTTCTTATAATGTTATCAAACACTACAACTTACCCGTTGGTATGCTTAGGGTAGGGGATAGCGCTGATTTTATAATTACTGATAATCTCACTGACTTTAATGTATCAGCTACTTATATAAAAGGGCAGTGCGTTGCACAGAATGGAAAGAGCAATATTAAACGAGTAGAAGCAAGCGTGATTAATAACTTTAATTGCTCTAAAAAAACTCCAAACGATTTTAAAATAAAAGCACAAAGCAAAAACATACGTGTTATTGAAGCCATAGACGGGCAACTTATTACTAATGAAGGTGTTTATCCTGCACACAAAGTCAATGGATTTCTGGAAAGTAATACCAATGATGATGTATTAAAAATAGTGGTGGTAAACCGCTATGCCGATGCTCCCGTTGCTATTGCTTTTGTAAAGAACATCGGATTAAAGCACGGGGCCATTGCAAGTTGTGTAGCACATGATTGCCATAATATAGTAGCTGTAGGCACTAATGACACTGATTTGTGTAATGCCGTAAATCTTATTATAGAAAATAAAGGAGGTATTTCCTTAAGTAATGGAAGCAATAAACAAGTACTTCCGTTGCCTGTTGCCGGCATTATGACAACGGAAGATATAAATATAGTTGCAGAAAAATATACCACCATAGATAAAGCTGCCAAACAATTGGGCAGTACCCTCCATGCACCTTACATGACTTTATCTTTCTTAGCCCTGTTGGTAATACCCCACCTAAAACTAAGCGATAAAGGCTTATTTAACGGAAACATATTTGAATTTGTACCAAACGAAGTGGAGCCTGTTTAAATGCAAAGTATTCGGCGAAACAGATAAATAAAAACCATGAGTTAAATACAAATACTATATTTGTTTACCTTGACAAAACAAAAAAAAATAGTAGTCTTTACCGGTGCGGGTATGAGTGCCGAAAGCGGTCTCAAAACTTTTAGAGATACCAATGGTTTATGGGAAGAATACCGTATGGAAGATGTGGCTACACCTCAGGCTTGGGAAAGAAATAAAGAACTTGTTTTGCGCTTTTATAATGAACGTTTAAAACAGGTTATAAATACCAAACCCAATAAAGGGCATTTAATCTTAGCCGACTTGCAAAAGCATTTTGATGTACAGATTATTACCCAAAATGTGGACGATTTGCATGAGCGTGCTGGCTCTAAAAAAGTATTGCATTTGCACGGAGAAATTCGGAAGATGCGCTCATCCGTGGATGAAGAACTTATTTACTCTATTAAAAAGCAGGAAATAAAACTAGGAGAACTCTGCGAAAAGGGTTCTCAGCTAAGGCCACATATAGTGTGGTTTGGAGAAATGGTTCCAGAAATGGAGAATGCAATTAACTTAATCACTCAGGCAGATATAGTAATTACGGTAGGCACATCCTTATTGGTATATCCGGCAGCAGGATTGATACATTATGCTACTCTCAATGCAATTAAATATTTAGTTGATCCGGGTACTTTTGATGATGCGGTTTTGCAAAATGTAAAACATATTAAAAAGGTTGCTTCTCTGGGTTTAGAAGAATTGCAAAAGGCTATGCTTAGTATGGTTTAAGTGACTAATCAGTTACAATTTAATTTATATTTGCATGAGATTATATCTTATGAAAAGAATATTTATTTTATGTTGTGTGCCTGCCTTTATAGTGGCACAACAACCTGATACAACCGCAATAAGGTTCTCTAAATACATTACTGCCGAGGGAATGAAAAAGAATCTGACTGTTTTAGCTTCAGATGAATATGAGGGAAGAGAAACCGGAAAAAAAGGGCAAGCAATGGCTGCTGAATATATTACTAAATACTATAAAAACATAGGTATTCCTCCGTTAAATAATCTGAAAGAGGGTTATCAGCAAACCTATCCTTTGGCGGTATTTAATCCTCCTGAATTAAAACTTAATATTAATAAAAGAGCATATAACCAAACCACAGATTATTATTCATGGGCAAATATTACCGGTGATACTACTATTAGTATTACAGATATTGAGTTTTGTGGGTATGGTATAAATACGCAGGTTTATAATGATTATGATAGGGTAGAAGTAAAAAACAAAGCTGTAATGATACTTGGCGGAGAGCCTTATAATTCAGATGGAAAATCTATTATATCGCAAAATACTGAGGCAAGCCCTTGGGCAACTAACCACCGTATTAAGCAAGCTGAAGCAAAAAAGCAAGGAATTAAATATTTGTTGGTGGTAGATACTAATATTACCGTAAGTTATGCCCAACAGGAACGCAGACTTAAACACAACCGGATGGCTATTGACAATGGTTCTCTTACTGATTATCCCCTTATTATATATATATCCAAGCAAATGGCAGATGAGATACTGGTATCGTCAAAACAAAAAACAAATGTAATTATTGATAAAATTTCTTTAACTGCAAAACCTTTACATTTTTCAAGTAAAACAAATATTGAATTAAACCTCAAACAAGGTAAAGAAAAGGTAAGTGCAGAAAATGTAATGGCATATATAGAAGGAACTGATTTAAAAAACGAATTATTGGTTATATCTGCTCATTATGATCATTTGGGGGTACAAGATGAAAAAATTTATAATGGCGCAGATGATGATGGCAGCGGAACCGTAGCTGTTATGCAATTGGCAAAAACTTTTGAAGAAGCTAAAAAGCAAGGTAAAGGTGCACGCAGAAGCATCTTGTTTTTAAATTTTTCAGGTGAGGAGAAAGGCTTGCTTGGTAGTGAATATTATACCGAGCATCCTGTATTTGAATTAAATAAAACTGTTTGTGATTTGAATATAGATATGATTGGAAGATTAGATGATACACATAAAGATAATCCAAATTATGTTTACTTAATAGGTAGCGATAAACTAAGCAGTCAGTTGCATAAAATATCAGAACAAGCTAATAAAACATATACAAACCTGCAACTTGATTATACGTATAATGATGAGAAAGACCCAAATCGTTTTTATTACAGAAGCGATCATTACAACTTTGCTAAAAATAATGTGCCTGTAATATTTTATTTTAACGGTGTTCACGAAGATTATCATGAACCAACTGATGATATAGAAAAGATAAATTTTAACAAAATGGAAAAGATAAGCAGATTGGTATTCTTTACTGCCTGGCAATTGGCTAATCAAACTGAAAGAGTAATGATTGATTCATCAAAGAAATAGTTCAAAGCTAATTTTAAGCCTAACTTAAAATTATTTCTTTAAAAAGGGTAGAGCTATCATCCGTTATCCTTTCATCTTTTATATATTCAATATGCTTAGGTTCGCAACTAATGTGCCATTTATCTCCTATGCCTTCTATAAAATCTTTGGTTGTTTTTGAGGGGCAATTTATGGTAACATGATTGCAAAAATATTCAACACCATTAACTAGTACGCGCCATTCTTTAACTTTACTGTCACCCTCTTTAAAATACGTATTAAAACGTATTTTTACAGATAAACTTTCCCTCATCAAATTAAATATCTAATAAAACCAATGCTATGTTACGAATTTTTTTCTACTTTGGACTTGATATTTATCATACATGATTATACAATTTTGCGGCATGAGTGGAGCAGGGAAAACAACGCTTGCCCTGCAAACAAAAATACAGTTAGAACAATTAAATATTCCTGTTGAAATTATTGATGCAGATGAGTATCGTAAACATATTATAAAAGATTTAGGCTTTAGTAAACAAGACCGTTGTGAAAATATCAGAAGATTAGCATTTATTGCCGATAAATTTTCAACTCATAACATAGTAACCATTATTTGCGCTATAAATCCTTACGAAGAAATACGAAAGGAACTGAAGAATACATATAAAAATGTAAAAACTATTTTTATTAATTGTGATATAAGCGAATTAATTAAAAGAGATACTAAGGGGTTATATAAAAAAGCGCTTTTACCCGATAATCATAGCGATAAAATACGTAACCTTACGGGTATAAACGACCCTTTTGAAATGCCTATTGATGCTGACTTAATTGTTTATACAGATAAAGAAAGTATTAAGGTTTCTGCAGAAAGAATAGTTCAATTTATTAAAACTAATTATCAGGCATAAATTGAATATAGAGCAAATAAAAAATATTAAACTTAACTTTATTATAGCTACTGCCAGAACAGGAAGCACCTTACTTCTTTCTATGTTAAATATGCATCCTAATGTAGTTTCGGCCAGTGAAGAACCTTTTGCCTATAATCTTTACTCCAGATTTGGAAAAATAAAAAAGTGGACATCAAAAACAATAGATACTTATTGTAATGATTTTTATTTTATTTCATTAGGGAGGTTAGAATCTCAGTTTGGAACCAAGCAGGATTTAAAAAATATTTTGGAAACTTATAAGCCGTATTTAACTTTTGATGTAGTTATTAAACTGACTTATTTATGTTTTCAGCCTAGTAAAGATAAAAGCCATATTACTGCCATATTTGATAAACAATTAGAATTTCATATCTGTATAGAAACTATTGCTAAAATATATCCTGATAGTAAATTTATTATACTACATAGAGATCCAAGAGATCAAATTTTAGCGAAGATAAAATTAGCAAAAAGAATGAATGAGTCTAGTAAGAGTTTGTTCTTTTGGGCATATATATGGAGATATAAGTATTCAATTTTTTTAAAAAAGGCATCCAAAATCGGTAAAGAAAGATTTTTGGAAGTAAAGTACGAAGACTTGGTTTTGAAGCCTGAAATAGAATTGAAAAGAATTTCCGGTTTTTTTAATATTCCTTATGATAGTACTATGTTGGCTTATGATGAATATTTTAAAAGACAGCGTAACGAGGTAGATGTAAATGATACGACAATAAATAAATTTTTAACTCAACACAGTAGTCTTTTGCAAAAAGTAAATAAAAATAAAATCGGAGTATGGAAAGAAGAATTAACAAATGAAGAGACTAATCTTATATGGATGGTCTGTGGCGATTTGGCTGAGAAAATCGGATATACAAGGGATGAGAATTTTATTAAACAGAGGTTTAAATTAAAATATGGCATAGATTATTTAGCTTTTTTAATTTGGAGAGTAATAGGCCCAAATGTTTTTCATTCTTTGCCTTATTTTATAAAATATGTAATTGTGTATTTTATGAAGCTTGGTAAAATTTATAAAACCAATGACAAACACGCTTACCCAAATTCTTATCATAATAATTAGAGGGTAGACTTATACAGATGAATCCACTTACTAAACCATTTGATTTAAAAATTCATTTTATAATTGGTTCAACCAGGTCGGGCACTACTTTATTATATCATATTTTAAATAATCATAAGAATTGTATTGCCTCGGCAGAGATAAAGCATTTGCTTCTTTTTTATAGCAAATACCATGATATGAAAGAAGTAACTGCCGGGTTGATAAAAGATGTGGACTATTACGCCTCTATTATGAGCCGGGCATCTGACCATAGTTATGGCGATCGAAAATTGGATATTACGTTAGGCGAAAAAATTAATTACTTTGAATTTTGCAGAAGGATATATTTTGCTCAGGCAGATTATAAAACTGATTTAAACCAGGTAAGCTGCATTATAGATAAGAACCCTTTTTATACTTTAAAAGCAGAGATGCTTAGCAAGATTTTACCCGATGCCAAGTTTTTATGCACGGTAAGAGACTACAGGGGTTTTGTTTTATCTAACATACAAAGCTTTGAACCTTTTGCTAAAAATTTATCTGTGCCAAATCATAGTATTGTATGGATGTTTTATAATAAATTGATTTTAGCGTTAGAAGAAAGGCAGAGACAAAGTGTAAAAGTTATATTATATGAAAACCTGACTCTTTATAAGGAGGAGATATTTGAAGAAATTTGTAAGTTTTTAAATATAGAATATGATTTGAATTCTCTTAACTATCAGCAAAACATCCGTAATAAATTAGAGAAAGAAAATGTAGCCGGTGACAGGTACATTTATAAAAGAGATTCTTTACTTAAACCCATTAATACCGAAAGATTAGAGGCCTGGAAAGGAGCTTTTACCGAATTTCAATTTAAGATTATGGATTTTTGGTGTGGCAAAACCGGAAAGAAATTTGGGTATCAAGCAACTACAAAAATAAGTTTAATAGAATCTGCCGCTATACTTTTTATATCACTTCCTTATTATATAAGAGCCTGGGTTTATTTTAAGTTAAAATCCACAAGATTAAACTTCTATTTAAACGAAGGCAGAAGAGCCAGGCATTTTAAATCCATAAATAAAAAAACTATATAATTTATGATAGAAAAAAGTCGCCCCTTTTTCAAAGAACGGCTTTTATATCATCATTGCGAGGGTTTTGCCCGAAGCAATCTGTTATTGATAGTGAGATTGCTTCGTGCCTCCCAATAACGGTATGTTTCTAATTAATCAACTCTACCTGCCTTGCATTCCAGTCTCCGGCTATTTCGGGGTGTTTGCTGTTGTACCAGCGACTCCATACATATAGGCTTAAAGAGATGCGGGATTCTTTCTTTTTTGCTGTTGACTTGGTTGTTCTTTTGTTTTTAGATTTATATTAAAGGTTTAGGACTTATTAAAGAAAGGTTTGGTTGGTTGAACAGATTATTCAAACGGTTAAACAAACTATCCAAACGCCTGTAGGAAATATTCAAACGGTTGATTGAAATATTCAAATGGTTGAACAGATTATTTAAACGGTTAAACAAAATATTCAAACGGTTGATTGAAATATCCAAACGGTTGAACAAAACATTCAAACGGTTGATTAAAACATTCAAACGGTTGAACAAAAAATTTAACCGATTGAATATTTAACCGCAATTGATTTTAAAGTTTGGCAGGCAACAAACAAGCTGTTGCCTTTGTTTTAAAACTATGTTGGGCAGTTTGTTGTTCATACAGGCAAAACTATGCTACTTTTATGCGCTGCGCAATAGGGGTTTCCACCTATATGGTATAACCTACTAGGTGGAAACCCTTATTGCATATGTTATTTTTTTTTACAGATGGGCTGTTTTTTATACATTTAATGTTAAGCCAATGTTAAATTTTTAAGCTGTTTTGCTTTTATAAGTTCTTTTACCCCTGAAAGGAGAAATGTTTTACCTAAGTTATTTTACAGATTTGTCTATCTTGCTGTTTACCTGTATTTAATACTTCTGTAAAAATTTCTTAAAGGGGTTGTTATTTGATGGAAAACAACTAAAGGGTATAATATTATTTTAAATTTCTTTCTATCAGTTGTGTATATTTTAGGAAAATAATTACCTAAAATTTGTATGGTCATACTGGTCCGCACAGTAGCGCATATTTTACTTTTTTGTTTGATGAATTCAGGTTTCATAATATCAAACAATAAAATGATACGTGTTTCATCAGTCAGATTCCAGGCTTCGTGCGTATATGCATCAATAAAGGCAATTACCTTGCCGGCTTGCCATCCCTTCATTTCATCTTTTACTTTTATGGCGCAAACGGGTGCTTCTGCCGGTATTTTTAAACCTAAATGACATCTTATTACAGCATTAGTATCACCCTGATGGGGTTTTATTTTAGATTGAGGCTCTAATAAATTAAAACTAATATTAGTAACATTTGGTACGGCATTAAATAAGGCCATTGTTTTAGGAAAATATATTCGCTTGGCATAATTTTTCCATCCCCATGCTCCTAAACCTTGCACTTTCCATGTTTGAGCTTTTTCAACCATTGTTTTATTAAAATGAATTACTAAACTGTTCTTTTCAAGGTATTGTTCCAGTTCTTTTAATATTACTTCATAATTCTGTTCCAGTTCTTTTACTCCTTTAACATGGCTTATATCAACAAAAGGAGGCTCTTTGCTTTTATATTCTTTATGTGTATAAAGACTAAACCAAAGTTTGTTATCAGCCATGTTTACTTTTTAAATTTGTATAAAAAATTTCTTACAGGAATTGCCACATAAGCAAACGGAATTAAACATTTAGCCGCCAGTTTTTGTAGCCACATAGGAGCTTTATATAAAAGTTTAAAGGTTTCAGCCATTTTTTGTAGAAACAAACTCGTAAGTACGGTACTGCAAACTAAACGTTTCTTCTCAAGATATTCATCACGAACAATATCAAACAAAAAAATAAACCTGTTTTCTTCCGTATTATTTATTGCCTCATGATTATTGGCATCAACAAAAACCAATAACTTTCCAATTTCCCAATCCCGCCATTCATCTTTAACTCTAAAGCCACATTCGGGTACTTTACCCGGAATGCTTAAACCCAAATGGCAACGAAATATAGCATTTGTATCTCCGCAATGCGGAATGATATGTCCGTGTGGTTCTAATAAATTAAAAGAAGCGGAAACCAAACCTGGTATAGATTCTATTATCTGTAAAGTTTTAGGAAAATATTTATGATGTTCATAAACCTCCACATCCCAAGCTTTTAACGAAACTGTTTTCCATGTATTTGCTTTTGCAACCATGCTGGTATTAAAATAACTTTCCAATTCATGAGTTTCTAAGTAGTTTATCAGCTCTTGATTTATACTATTAAAGTTATCAAGAATAATTTTAGAAAAATGATAATCGTCAGGATTAAAAAAATTAAGTTCGTTATCTTTGTAGTCAGATCTATCAAATATACTGAACCAAATTTTTTTCATTAAAAAACAAAAATAAGAATTATTACCTTTGAATAATGGAATTTACGGAAAAGAACCCTCAATACTTTTATGATTTAAATCAGTTTAAAGAGCTTCAACTATTAGAAGATAATTATAAAATCATATTGGATGAATTAAACGCTGTAAGAAAAAGTGCTGAAAATGGGTATTGGTTTGCCTCGTATCCTCATTATTTAAAACCTGAAAGCCAAAACCAATGGCAGGTATTTACGTTCCGGTTTTTTGGCATTAAGCAGCCTATTAATTGTGCGGCTTGCCCTGATACGGCGGCTATTTTAAATAAAATTCCGGGATTAATTTCAGCTGATTTCTCCTACTTGCCAGCGCATACGCAAATAAAACCGCATCGGGGTTTTTCAAGAATGGTTATACGGGTTCATTTAGGTTTAATTATTCCGGATGATTGCGGAATAAAAGTGGGCAATGAAACAAAAACATGGCAGGCAGGTAAATTATTAATCTTTGATGATTCGTATGAACATGAGGCATGGAACAACAGCGATAAAGACCGCTTTGTTTTAATGTTTGATATTGCTAACCCATTATGGGAATATACGGCTCATGATATTTGTAAATATAATATAGAAAACATGAGCAATAAGTTTATGTTAGACTTATATCCTAAAGAAAAATGGCTGGAGTTTTTTAATGCGGGTGAGTTTACTGCCTGGCCTATAAAATAGAGCGTATATAATTATTCAAATCATCACTTAATAAATCACTTTCGGTAGCGATTATTTTAATTTGGGCGTTTCCTTTGCAATATAAAGCGGCAGCTTTTTTAATTTTAATGGTTTTTTGAAAATACATTTCCTTTGTAAGAATTAGTTTTAAGAATTCATTAGTTGCAGTTTCTTCTTTAATTACATACCCAATCAGCTTATTAAAAACCAAAGCCCGTGTGTTTGTTTTTGCCACCGTAACCAAAGAAGCATCCCCTGATTTAAATATTTCAAAAACACATTGTAATACGGTTAATGCAGCAAAACCGGGAATGGGAGTGCCCCAATATGCTTTATCCCAGATTAAAATGCCCCCTTCGGCTATGCGGGTATTAGGTCCGGTATCTTTGCAATTAATAAAGCCTATTTTTTTTTGGTCAACTTCAATAATAAAGTAATAATTATGTTTGGTATTAATTTTTTCAAACCATTTCTTTTGCATTTCTTCGGTTATATACTCCCTAAACTGCATGGTATCTCTTATAAATGGCTGATTGCGCCAATAACGTATAAGCTCTAAATCCTGCTCGGTTACCCGTGTATATTTTATACCGTATTGTTCAACAATCATGTTTTGTTTTTTTTATTTTGGTAACATGGTGTTCGCATAAAAAGGCTCGGGTCATACTTTTTCTTTCACAGAATAAGGAGGTTTGTTATTGGAAAGCGCAATAAGGTTTCCCAGATATTCTCCAATAACCCCCAGGCTTAAGGTAATAATACCTATGCCGAACAATAAAACAACTATGATAGATGTATAACCCATAGGGACTTTAAATAAAAGTTTTCTTATAATAAAGTAAATTCCTGAGAAAGCACTTAAACCAAAAATATAAAAGCCTGCAACCCTAAGCATGCGCAAAGGCATGGTAGAGCTAAGTGATAGTATTCTTAACGATAAATCAAACAAATGAGAATAACTGTATCCTGAATTTACTTTTTTAGATTTTTGAAACTCAATTTTTACATATTCAGGTTTATCAGTGTACCATAAGGCAATTTCATCTAAAAAAAATAAAGAGCCGTTATGTTTTATCATATCATCTTTTAGTTTTTTGGTAAATAGCCTGAAACTACTTCCTTCACCTGCGTTTTTATTTTCATTACGGGTTCCGTGTTTATAGAAGTATCTAAGAATGTTTCTAAGAATACTTTTATTTGATTTAACAGGCATCCCATAAACCAAATCGGCATTTGTATTTAGTAGTTGTTTATATAATCTTGAAATATCTTCAGGATTATGTTCCAAATCATCATCCATGGTTAGGATGTAATTTCCAGAACAAACATTCAATCCGCAAAGCAAGGCATTGTGTTGCCCGTAGCTTTTATTAAGTTTAATACCGATAATATTTTTGTTTACGCTTTTAAATTGCTTAATGATTTCCCAGCTTGTATCTTTACTGCCGTCATCTATCAAAATAATTTCATAACTCATATTTAATTTTTCTAAAGCGCTAATGACTGTCTTTAGTGTTTCTTGTAAACAAGATTCAGAATTAAATATTGGAATGATGATGGAAAATTCTTTCATAAATTAGGGTTTCAAGTTTCCTAAAGTTAAGCCACCGTCCATTGGTATGGATATTCCTGTAACCCATTTAGATTTTTCGGAAAGCAAAAAGCAAACAGCATTTGAAATATCTTCTGTTTCTCCAATACCCAACGGATATTGCTTTTCATATTTCTGCATTTCCTCCTCACTAAAGGCAGTATCAATAGTAGATTGGTAGATAGCCGTTTTAACTAGCGCAGGTTGCAGAATATTTACTCGTATTTTTTTGGGAGATAATTCTAATGCCAGGGTTTTTCCATAACCTTCCAACGCAGCTTTTGACGCAATATAAATAGCACCCCCAAAATAGGGGTATAACGTAGAAATAGTTGAAATTAAAACAATGGAAGCGTTATTGTTTATTTTCTTTTGTTGTAATAATTCCGCATTCAATAATACTATTGATTTAAAATTGATAGAAAACACTTCATCAATTTGTTGTTCTTTAATAAATTTAGTTGGAACAGGCTTTACAATCCCTGCGCAATACACGATGCCATCTAATTCTTTTAACTCTGTGCTTAGTTTTTTTATTTGTTCGGTTTTGGTTAAGTCAATTTCAATAACACAATGATTATTTCCTGTTAATTGTGCTTGTGTATTTTTAAGTTCGGTTAAATTCCTTCCGGTAATAGTAAGTTTAGCGCCAAGTTTGGAAGCATCAACAGCAACCTGTCTGCCAATACCCGAAGAGGCCCCTGTTACTAAGATATGTTTTCCGTTTAAATTCATTAAATCTCTATCAAATCCAAACAAACAATATTATCTAAATCTATAATGCACGAACCCCAGGAATAGCCTACACCAAAACCTGAAAGCAATGTTTTTTTGTGCTGATTCTTTAATTGCTCTTTTAAATTAACCGCAATGGTTAAAGGAATGGATGCAGAACTGGTATTGCCAAATAAATCTATGGAGTAAGGAACTTTTTCTGTTTCTAAAACTTTTAGTTTTTTGCGTACACTTTCATTAATCAACCTATTAGCCTGATGAAAAATAAAATAATCAATACTACTTTTTTCTATACCGGCAAACTGTAATAAGTCATTAACGTTGGGTGCAACTTCTCTTAAAGCAAAGTTAAATATATCGATACCGTTTAGCTGTAAATGTCTTCTGCTGCGTTTAATACCGGGTTCAATTTCTTTTATTTCAAATGTGTCAGTTCTAACAGAATTCCTTGCCCCTCCGTCTAATATTTTTATAGCTTCTTCTCCGCTACCATCACTTTGCAGATTAAAATAAATAGGATTGCTGCTTGTAGCATATTCTAATGCAGTAGCAGTTCCTGCATCTCCAAATAAGGGATAAGTACTTTTGTCTTCAATATGTGTTGAAAGAGACGATTTATCTCCCACCAACAATAAACCTTTTTTAATTTGTCCAGTAGAAATTAAGTTCGATAAAATCTGTAGCCCATATATGTATCCTGAACAACCTAAGTTCATATCAAAAGCCATTGCATGTTTGCTCAAACCTAAACGATACTGCAGTAGAATACTAGTTGCTGGTAGGAAAAAGTCGGCAGATTGAGATACAAAAATTAAGCAATCTATTTCTTGTTTATTCCAGCTAAGCGAGTTGATTAGTTTTTCTGCCGCCGCAAAACACATATCAGATGTGGTTATTTCTTTAGATGCCACACGGCGTTCAAGAATACCCACACTTTTTATAAATAAATCTTTTTCAGCTTCATTGAAGTATTCGTAATTTTTCGTAAGTAATTTTTCTTTCGGAACACAGGCAGAAATTCCTTTAATCTTGACATTATTAGTTTTAAATAAGGCCATTTAAGATTGTTTTTTTGCTAAAATAATTTGGTATAGATCTTGTATCGTTTGAGAAGACTTCAAATCATCTGCATTTAAAGCTACATCAAAATGTGTATCAACAAAGGCAATAATAATAAGTGCGTACATACTACTCCAACCTTTTATATCACGATAGTTTGTAGTAGGTGTTATTGTTCCGGGTTCAATGTCTTCAAATTCGGACTCTAAATTTTTTGTAAATTCTTCAATGTTCATCATAATTTTTAATATTCTATTATTGTTGCCCCCCAACTATAACCAATTCCAAAACCTGCCAGCATTACTTTCATACCTCTTTTTAAAATACCTTTCTGTTCTGCTTCATTTAATGCAACCGGAATTGTAGATGCAACCGAATTACCAACATTTTCAATATTAATAAAAAATTTTTCTTTAGGTACTTTTATTTTTCTTCTGATTACATCCAACATAAAATAACTGGCTTGGTGAAAAACAAATAAATCAACATCATGTAGTGAATAACCATATTTTTCAAGTGTTTCGTTTACCAATTTAGGAACCGCTTTAACAGCAAATAAAAATATTTCTGTACTATTCATTTTCATTTGTCCATTTGGCAAATCCAAATCCAATTGTTTGTCCTCATAATTTGGATTTCTAAAGCCGCTATGGTCAACCAATAAATTTTTATGTCCAGAACCATCTGTACCAAAAACAAATTGCTGGCTATAATTGTCTTTAGAAATTAAATTAGCCGTAGCTATATCACTAAAAATACTGCGTAGTTCTAAATCATTTTGGTGAATTACTTTCGTAGGTATATCTGCTGTTAAAAACAGTATATTTTTTGCCATATTTGCAGATAACAATCCATTGGCAATTCCTAAACCATAAATATATCCCGAACAACCATAAGGCAAATCAAGACAGCCTATATTTTTAGGTAAACCTAATCTGTTTTGAATAATACAACTGCTTGCCGGAGCTATGTAATCAAATCCTTCAGAACAAAAAATCAGAAAATCAATTGTTTCCTTATTTATTTTATATTCAGAAAATAAATTCTCGGCAGCTTTTACAGCTAAATCAGATGCTATTTCATCAGGAGCTGATATATAGCGTTGCTTTATCCCGGTGTTTTTATAAATCTGTTCAGGAGTATTTTCCGGAAAACTATCAGCTAAATTTTTATTTGTAAGAATTGTAGAAGGAAAATAGGTTGAAATATAATTTAATTTAATTGACATCTTTTAGAGAGGTATAAATTTAATCAATATTTTTGTAATATTTTGATAAACTTAATTATTACAAAATGAAATGTAATGCTATTATATGCATAAAATACTTTTAGATACTAAGAAGGCGTATCTCTTTTTCCTTATTCTTTCTCTGTTTTTTTATGGAAATTCTATAAAAAATGGTTATAGTTTAGATGATTCTTATGTTACTGTAACAAATTCCCCGGTTAAAGGAAAAAATTATATTCCTAATAACCCTTTGGTAGCAGGGGGTATTAAAGGAATTCCTAAAATATGGAGGAGTCATTATGGTCATGAAAAAAATGCCGGATACGATTATCGCCCTTTAGTAATTTCTATGTTTGCCATTGAATATTCAATTTTTGGCCAATCACCTCATATTGATCATTTTATTAACGTTGTTCTATATTCTACAATAGTCTTTATTCTTTTTTTGCTTTTAAAAAAATGTTTAAGTGAATATCCTTATAAAGAGTTATTTGCCCTTATGTGCTCTATTTTATTTTTAGCCCACCCTATTCATACAGAGCCTGTTAATAATATAAAGTGTAGAGATGAATTATTAGCCCTGCTTTTCGGGCTATTATCTACCTTAAACATAGTAATATATTATGAATTAAAACAAAAATATTTTAAATGGCTTTTTTATGCTCTAATAAGTATGTTTTTAGGCTTTTATAGTAAGTTAACTTCGGCTTTATTTATAGCATTAATCCCTTTAATATTATTCTTTTTTAGTAAGGTTACTAAAAAACAAATTGCATTGGTTATTTTAGGAGCTATAATTTGTTATTTTTCATATAATAAATCGAAGAAATTATTGATTACAGAAAAAACAGGAAGAATTTTCTTGCATTTCGAAAACCCACTTTATACAGAACATATTTCTTTTTATAGTAAAGTGCTATTTGCTTTAAAAACTTTTGGTACATATGTTAAATTACATTTTTTCCCATACCCATTAAGGTTTTATTATGGATCTTCTATGTTTTCCACTAAAAATAATTTATTCGATTTTGAAATTATTTTAGGAATTATTTTTCTAGTTGCTGCATCTTATTATTGTTATAAATCAAAAAATAAAATAGCCTTATTTGGACTTCTTTTTTTTCTGATTTCTATTGCACCACTTACCAATTTAGTTCAGCCTGTTGCAGGCATACTTGGTGAACGTCTTTGTCTGACGGCGTCTATTGGATTTATGGTGCTTATAACGTCGGTGGTATTTTCTTTTTATAAAAGTGCCCCAAATAAGATTACAGCTCGCTTATTTGTGCAAAAGCCTTTGGTTTATTTAAGTGGAATTTTATTGGTTTTCTTATTCTATACATGGAATAGAAACAACGCATGGGAATCAGAGTTTTCATTATTCGAACATGATGCACAATACTCTGAAAAATCTTCTGGCATAAACAACTTGCTGGGTAATAAATATTTTGAAATGATTTCTACAGGGGAAACTAAATATTCTAAACAAGTATTAATAAATAAAGCCCTGAAACATTATACTTTAGCTATTCAGGATGATTCTATAATGTATTCAGCTTATAACAATACCGGAGTTCTTTATTTTTCTTATTTAAATCAACCAGACTTGGCTCTTAAATATTTTCTTACAGCAATCCGTTTTAAACCGGATTACGCTCAGGCGCATGAAAATATTGGGAATTATTATGATAAAAAAGGAAACTTCACTCAGGCGTTTAAGAATTACCGAATAGCTACTTTGGAAAATCCAAAACAGTACAAATCATATACAGCATTAATTACCCTATTGATTAACAAAAACTTAATGAGATCTGCATTTCCTGTAGTTAAGGAAGCTGATAAGAATTTCCCAAAAGATTATTTCATTACCTCTCAGTATGCTAATTGTCTTTTAATGACAGGAGATACTATATCCGGCATGCAGAAATTGGAGGATGCTTATCGTCTTTTTCCTAATAAAAAGTTAGCAAAATTTCTTTTTAGCAAATGCTATGAGCTAAAGATGGAGAAAGCAGAATATTACAGGAATCAATATGCTATACTGCCACAGTAAAATAGCAAGTACTCCATTTTCCAAAATCAAAGGAATTGTGTATGTTTGAAAACTTGTAAAAATTAAAGACTACATATGGAAGCAGATATACAAACAGAAGCGGGTCCGGGAGTGATGGAGCCTATTGATGCAAAAGCATCGCACCCAAAAGGGCTTTGGGTATTATTTGGCACTGAAATGTGGGAGCGCTTTAACTTCTATGGCATGCGCGCCATTCTTACTTTATTTTTGGTTAACTCATTATTAATGAAAGAAGAAGATTCCTCTTTAATATATGGAGGATTTCTTGGACTTTGCTACTTAACCCCCATGTTGGGTGGTTTTATTTCCGATCGCTTTTTTGGGAATAGAAATTGTATCATACTGGGAGGCTCTATGATGGCCTTAGGGCAATTGTTCTTGTTTTTTAGTGCCAGTATTTTTGGAACCAATTTAGCGCTTGCTACTACCTTAATGTGGGTAGCCTTGGGTATCATCATTTTTGGAAATGGTTTCTTCAAACCAAATATCTCTAGCATGGTGGGTAGTTTGTACCCTAAACAAGAGAAAAGCAAGTTAGATTCTGCCTTTACTATATTCTATATGGGTATTAACCTTGGAGCCTTTTTAGGCCAGTTAATTTGCCCTATAATAGGGGATGTAAAAGACACAGCCGGAGTAAGAGATATTCATGCTTTTAAATGGGGCTTTTTAGCAGCTAGCATAGCCATGATATTGGGAACTGTTATCTTTTATTTCTTAAAGAATAAATATGTTGTTACACCCGAAGGTAAACCATTGGGAGGGTTACCTTCAAAGAACGATGCCTCTCATTATGAAGAAGGAGAAGCTCAGAAAGCTGTGTTTTCTTCCACCTCATTAGTTGTGGCAGTAATAGCTTTTATAGGTTTGTTTTTTGGCATTCGTTTTTTATTAGACGGGCATAACTTTATTAAAACAGTTATTTATCCTATTATTTATGCAAGCGGTTTAACCTTAGCAGGCTTAATTATATCAGATACTTCGTTAACTAAGGTGGAAAGGCAGCGTATTATTGTAATCTATATCGTTTCTTTCTTTGTAATCTTCTTTTGGGCGGCATTCGAACAAGCAGGCTCTTCTTTAACTTTTATAGCAGATAATCAAACCGATAGAAACTTCTTCGGTTGGAATATGCCACCATCGATGGTTCAGATATTTAACGGGTTATTTGTTGTTGCCTTCGCCATCCCTTTTAGCATGTTATGGGATAAACTGAGAACCAAAAATATGGAACCCATCTCTCCTATGAAACAGGCTTTTGGTTTGGCTTTAATTGCTATCAGTTATTTCATCATCGCACACAATGTAAAAGATTTAGGCAACAATGGGCTTTTAGCTATCAAGTGGTTAATCTTACTTTATTTAATTCAAACAGCCGGAGAGCTTTGCTTATCACCCATCGGATTATCCTTGGTTGGGAAATTAGCTCCTAAACGCTTCGCTTCTTTATTGTATGGTGTATTCTTCTTATCCAATGCTTCGGGTTATGCCTTGGCAGGAACTTTAGGTTCAATCTTGCCTGCCACAGGAGATAAGTTTACCAAAGCAAAAGAATTGGGTATTGACTTGCAGGCTGTGCTTAATAAAACTATTACACCAACTGCTGAACAATTAGAATTACTAAATAAAAGTCAAATTAGCCCTACTAACCCAGTGTTTGTAGGCTTCGAAATACATAATTTATTTGAATTTTTTATGGTGTTTGTAGTGCTTTGCGGAGTAGCTTCTGTTATTTTATTTCTTTTAACCCCTGTTTTAAAGAAAATGATGCACGGCGTTCGATAATAATTAACAATAATATACCTTAAAAACAATTAATCATGAGTAAAATTAAAGTAGCAAACCCTGTAGTTGAGTTAGATGGCGATGAGATGACCCGTATTATCTGGAAGTTTATTAAAGACAAATTAATTCTTCCGTATCTGGATGTAGATATTAAGTATTACGATTTAGGTATTGAACACCGCGATGCTACCAACGACCAGGTAACGGTGGATTCGGCAGAAGCCATTAAAAAATACCATGTTGGTATCAAATGTGCTACCATCACACCGGACGAAGCCCGTGTGAAAGAGTTTAATTTGAAACAAATGTGGAAATCGCCTAATGGAACCATCCGTAATATATTAGACGGAACTGTTTTTCGTGAGCCTATTGTTTGTAAGAACGTACCTCGTTTGGTGCCTAACTGGACTGCCCCTATTTGCATTGGCCGTCATGCCTTTGGTGACCAATACCGTGCTACGGATTTTGTTACTAAAGGAAAAGGTAAACTAACCATTAAGTTTGAAGGCGAAGATGGTAAAGTAATTGAACACGAAGTATATAATTTTAAAGGAGATGGCGTTGCATTGGCCATGTATAATACTGATGAGTCTATCCGTGGTTTTGCACACTCTTGCTTTAATACTGCTTTAGCAAAAAAATGGCCTTTGTATCTTTCTACTAAGAATACTATTCTTAAGAAGTATGATGGCCGCTTCAAAGATATTTTTGAAGAAGTTTATCAGGCAGAGTTTAAGGCTAAGTATGATGCAGCAGGTATTACTTACGAACATCGCTTAATTGATGATATGGTTGCTTCTGCCCTTAAATGGAATGGTAATTTTGTTTGGGCTTGCAAAAATTACGATGGCGATGTGCAGTCTGATACCGTTGCACAAGGCTTTGGTTCTTTAGGATTAATGACCTCTGTATTGGTTACTCCTGATGGAAAAACTATGGAAGCAGAAGCTGCACATGGTACCGTTACCCGTCACTTTCGTGATTACCAAGCCGGTAAAGCTACCTCTACCAATCCTATTGCTTCTATTTTTGCCTGGACTCGTGGTTTGGAGTTTCGTGGTAAACTAGATAACAACAAAGAACTTATCAATTTCTGCCATGCTTTAGAACAGGTTTGTGTAGAAACCGTTGAAAGCGGCAAAATGACAAAAGATTTAGCCGTTTGTGTGCATGGAAACAATGTTAAACTGGGTGAGCATTACCTAAACACTGAAGACTTTTTAAGTGCCCTTGATACCAACCTTAAAAAGAAACTGACAGCTAAAGTACCCGCTTAAACCTTCTTATTAAATAAGAATAAAAGCCCTTTAAGTAATTAAAGGGTTTTTTTATTTTTTGTCATTTCAGATGAAAAGAGAAATTTTTACTTAACAACAATCAAGCGTTTATTTACTATACCCTCATTACTGGTAATACTTATATTATAAACACCCTCATTTAAAGAAGTGGCACTTATATTAGTTTTGCCGTTTATGACTTGACTTAAAACCAATTTACCATTTATATCATACATCTGCATCGTTTTACTTGCAGTATTGTTTGGTTCTATTACAAAATTACCATTGCTTGGGTTGGGATAAATGGTTATCTGCTCCTTGTTATCTGCTATCTGTTTTATGCCAGTTGTATTACCTGCATTTCTTACCATCCGTATTCGGTTGTTTGCATAATCAGTAATATATAAATTACCCATTGTATCTATAACTACTGAAGTTGGACTATTTAATTCTGCATCAGTTGCTTGCCCTCCATCTCCAATAAAACCCGGCGTTCCGTTTCCAACTGCTGTGCTTATGATACCTGAAGTATTTATCATGCGTATCATATTATTGCCTTCATCAGCTATATACAAATTACCTATATTATCAAAAGAAACTCCACTGGGCGCATTTAACTCTGTAGCAGTAGCCTGCCCTCCGTCTCCATTAAAGCCTATTGTTCCGTTACCTGAAAAGGTGTTTATATAAACACCTTT
>PLYA01000031.1 GCA_003153315.1 Bacteroidota bacterium | reverse complement strand
CATGTTAGAAGTCTTTACCTTCATGGTGAAAGTCTCTACCTTCATGTTGGAAGTCTTCACCTTCATGTTGGAGGTTAAGTCCTTCACCGTGAAAGTCTTAACCTCCAAAGCCCAAAAAGAAGGTTTTGGCTCTAAAGTTTAAGGAAACTAAGCGCAGGTTTAGCTTTTTACTACCTTTGTTTTAAACCCTAACACCATGCATTACCTATATATAAGCCTGTTTTTAAGTGTTTTTGCTTTAAATACAAACTCCCAAATAATAACCACCGTTGCAGGAAACGGCACAGCGGGTTATAGCGGGGATGTGGGACAAGCTACCGCTGCAGAATTAAATTGGCCAGGAGGAGTAGGCTTTGATGCATCGGGCAACTTATACATTGCAGATTCTTATAATAATGTAATACGTAAAGTTATGCCTTCTTGCGGAGATTGCACTGGCATACAGCAACTTGCAAATACTAATGAGCAGGTAACAGTTTACCCCAACCCCAACAGCGGTAGCTTTGTTATAGAGCCAAGCAGCACAACCAAACAAACCATGCAGGTTTATGATGTAAACGGTAAGCTTGTGCTAAGCCAAACCATAAACGGTAAAACAAGCGTTGATGCCAGCAGCCTAAATGAAGGGGTATATACTATAAGTATTATTAGTAATGAGGGTGTGGTGAACAAGAAGTTGGTTATTGTAAGGTAGTTAATTTTTTATCTTCATTTCTTTGCTTGCCCAAAGAAACGAAGCAAAGAAAGTGCCCCACGAAAGCCAACCTAAAGCTTTCGTTTGTCGCACAAGCCTGCCCCTCTCATGCCACGAAACTTTCGGTTCGCTCCTTTCGCGGACGCCAGCCGCACTCAGCGAATCAAAAGGTTTAGATTAATTTTAATTTGAAACAGCGGGCAGCCCGACCAAACGCGGAGCAGTTTNNCTTGACTTTTTGTTTCTTTTTCGTCAAGGAAAAAGAAAGGAGAAATCTGCGGGTAAACCTTTACCTTTGCAGCCGCTTACGTGAAGTCCCTCGGTTATTTAAATAAATATTTCTACAAATACCGTTACCGTTTGTTGTTGGGCGTGGTGTTTATACTCATCTCAAACGTGTTGCTTATCAGTCAGGGTGTAGTGATAAAAAACGCCACCAATTGCTTTACCTCCCCACAAGCTGCCGGCAAGAATGATTATATTATGTATGCGCTGCAACTGCTGGGTTTAACGGTGTTTAGTGGCTTGTTTATGTTCCTTAAAAGGCAAACGATTATTGTGGTGTCTCGCCTAATAGAATACGATTTAAAGAATGAGATATATGCCCACTACCAACTGCTCGACCTCAACTTTTATAAACGCAACAGCACCGGCGATTTGATGAACCGCATTAGCGAAGATGTGGGCAGGGTGCGTATGTATGTAGGCCCGGCGGTAATGTATATTGTTGATACTATTGTTACCATTACAACCGTTGTTATTTTTATGTGGCACGAGAGTCCGCAACTTACCCTGCTGGTGCTTGCCCCCTTACCTATTCTGTCTGTTATGATTTTTTATGTGAGCAATGCCATTGGCAAACGTAGTACCAAAGTGCAGGAAGCTTTATCAAATATTACCAGCATTGCTCAGGAAACCTTTTCGGGCATACGGGTGGTTAAGGCATATAATAAGGTAAATCACTTTTATGATACTTTATTTAATAAAGCAGAAGAATACAAACAAAAAAACCTTGCACTTGCAAAAACAGAAGCCGCCTTTCAACCCTTCTTAGCTTTTATGGTAGGCTTAAGTATGTTGTGCATCATCTTTTTTGGTGGAAGAATGTACGCGGCCGGAGAAATCACCTCAGTAGGTAATTTCCCACAGTTTGTTTTTTATGTAACCAAGCTGACCTTTCCCTTTGCTATGCTGGGCTGGGTGTTATCCTTAGTACAACGTGCAGCGGCATCGCAAAAACGTATTAACGAGTTCCTGCAAACCAAACCCGAGATAGTTAACCCAACCGAGGCAGCCTTTAAAATGCCTTCTAAAATAGAGTTTAAGAATGTTACTTACACATATCCCGATACAGGTATTACCGCTTTAAACAATGTGTCGTTTACCATTGAGCATGGTAAAACGTTGGGCATTATTGGCAAAAGCGGAAGCGGAAAAACCACTATCGGGCAATTGCTTATGCGTTTTATGGATGTAAACTCGGGCAGCATTTTAATTGATAATAAAGAGTTAAAGAACATCAACCTGAAAGGATTAAGAGAACACACTGGTTATGTACAGCAGGATGTGTTTCTGTTTTCTGACACTATAAGCAACAACATTGCCTTTGCGGGCGATTTTAAGCCCGAAGCAATTGCAGAAGCAGCCAAAGAAGCAGCGGTGTATGATAATATAGAAAGCTTCCCTGCTAAGTTTGAAACCATTGTTGGAGAAAGAGGAATTACCCTTTCGGGTGGACAAAAGCAACGTATATCCATTGCTCGTGCTATTATTAAAAACCCTTCGCTGTTTATTTTTGATGATTGTTTAAGTGCAGTGGATAGCGATACCGAACAACAAATACTTAGCAGCATTAAAAAAGTAACGAAAGAAAAAACGGGAATTATCATATCGCACAGAGTTTCTTCTATTCAAAATGCTGATGAGATTATTGTATTAACCAAAGGAGAAATTATTGAACGCGGTACACATACTCAGCTTATTGCGCTTAAAGGAGAATACTACAACTTATACCAGAAACAAAAGTTAGCAGAGAACTAGTATACCTTTTACTGCTTTACAATTTCAAACTCCACCCTTCGGTTTATAGCCCTGCCTTGGTCGGTATCATTATCAGCTATGGGAACACTGCTTCCGTAACCCTTATAAAACATTTTGTTTTGCACCCCATGCGTTATCAGATATTCAAAAACAGCACGTGCACGCTCTTCAGATAATCTTTGATTCCTGTTTTTAGAGCCACTGTTATCAGAATGCCCGTCAATTCTGATTTCAATAGAAGGGTGACGGAAAAGATACTGAGCCAGTTTATTTAACTCAGAGAAAGACTCAGCAAGTATCAATGATTTACCTTGCTGAAAGATAACCCTCAACGTAATCTTCTCTCCTGTTTGTACATTTTTCTTTACCTGTAGTACGGAGTCTTTCTCATATTTCATACTATCTACATAAACCGTTCTTATTTCGTCTTCTTTTGGTTTTATCCACTTAAGCGAGATATCATCCACAAAATAATAAGCCTCTTTAAACCCTGCACTAAGAGGGTTTATTTTCAACATATCCTCTTTTAAATTTGGAGCAAAATTGCCGATGGTTATATACTTTTCTCCGCCTGATGCTTTGTATACTCCTTTAAACTTAAACCAACAATATCCTCCATTAAGCCCGGTTTTAGTATTAACGGTATCCAATACGCATTCCTTTTCAGGAAAAGTAACTGACTTCATACCCCCTTTGGACATATAAACTCCAAAAGATTTAAGCATCGCATTGCTCCAAAAAGCCAAACGCAGATAACATTCAAATTGATAATTATTACCACGTCTTAAGGTTTCCGAAAGTTTAACTTCTATAAATTCCTTATATTTCTTTTGTAAACGAAGCCCTATATAACATTCGCCTGTTCTGGCACCTTTGCACTTGCTGGTATCATTTCTTAAAGGTTGTTGGTAATAATCAACCGAGGAGATTGGCTTCCAGGGAATGGCATTTTTTAAATTATCTGATTTTTTACGATAATTCTCGAAACTTCCATTAGGTACTAAGTTCTTATTCGTTATCGTTTGTGCTGACACATTAACAAGGCTGCAAACAACAATAAAAAAGATAAATAGTATACGCATAGAATAAATAGAGCATGTAAAAATAGAAAAACATATCCTTACTGCAATTGGTTAATTTAGGTAATTGGATGTGAAATATGATTTAAAAGTATATTTTTGCGTTAAATTTCAAAAATGGTATTTAAGGTAATTATGTTCCCCGGGCAAGGCTCTCAGTTTCAAGGTATGGGCGAACAACTATTTGCTGAATTTCCTGAAATTGTTGAAACGGCTAACAAAGTAGTAGGCTATAATATTGCCGATGTTTGTCTTAATAACCCCGATAATAAACTAAACCAAACCAGTTATACCCAACCAGCCCTATTCTTAGTTAACTATTTGCATTACCGCAACTATTTAAAAGATAATAAAGCCCCCCACTACTTTTTAGGCCATAGTCTTGGGGAATTTAATGCTTTGAATGCTGCTGGTGTTTTTGATTTTGAAACAGGCCTACAAATTGTGCAAAAAAGAGGGGAATTGATGTTCTCCATCAACGGCACCGGTATGGCAGCCTTAATTGGTGCCGAGTATAAAGAAATAAAAGAGATGTTGAAAAGCAATTTCCCTGATATTGATATTGCCAATGTTAATACGCCTTCTCAAATGGTTATATCGGGTCCTCTTGCATCTTTAGAAAAAGCTGCTGATTATTTTGAGGAAGAAGGCTTGGTATATATCCCCTTAAAAGTGAGCGGTGCGTTTCATTCAAGGTATATGAACCCAATAAAAGATAAGTTTGAGCAATTCATTAAAGGGAAACAACTAAAAAAGTGTTCAATACCGGTAATCTCAAATTATACGGCCGCAACTTATCCTGATGACTTAGATGGAATCATTAAGAACATGGTTAATCAAATAGATAACCGTGTAAAATGGATGCAAAGTATAGAATATGTTATGTTTCAGGGCGATTGCGATTTCATAGAAGTCGGACCGGGAGACGTGTTGACTAACATTATTAAGAAAATAAAAAAGTAATTTCGCGCGGTGAATACGGAAGAGAAAGAAGCCTTAATCCATAGCTTAAAAAGAGATGTTATCGAAATGCCTGCCGAGGGTACTGTTAAAGTAAACTTTGGCAAAGAAGCTATCTATAAGATAATCCCCCACCGCCCTCCTTTTAATCTGATTACTTCTATTACTGCAGTTAATCTTAGTCAGGCAGTTATTGAAACAACCAGCTTTGTTGACCCTAATGACCCGGTATTTGCAGGTCACTTTCCCGGAATGCCTATGTACCCCGGTGTATTTTTAATTGAAACCATGGGGCAGGCAGGTTTATGCATGTCTTACTTTTTAAAGAATAATACCACAGAGATAACAGAAAGCAGCCAACCTGTAACAGGCTTATTTACCCGTGTGCACAATACAGGCTTTATTAAAGGGGTTAAACCGGGTGATAATTTAACCATACGAGTTAAGTCGATAGAAGATGATGACTTTATGGGATTAATGAGTGCACAGGTATTAATAAATAATGAGATATATTCGCACAGTATTTTAGAAGTATATTATCCATAGTAAAACAACTAATCAATAACGTTCATGCTAAAAAAGCGCATCGTAGTAACCGGAATGTCCATCAATACTCCCATTGGAGATAACTTAGATTCATTCCTTAATAATCTTTTGGCAGGTAAATCTGCCATTACCCGTTGGAAAACTCTTGATTCAAGCCGCATATACTCTAAAGTAGGCGGAGATTTAGGAGAATATGATATCCATGCTAAAATAGAAAGCTACAAAGGCAGAATACCTGAGGATATTTATAACCGCATGCATAAATTTGCGGGTAAGTTTCCATTTTCTATTTCAGTTTCCTTGCAAATTGCAGTTGAAGCTTTCTTAGATTCTGGTTATATAAACGAAATTAAAGACGGTAACAACATAGCTACCGTTGTTGCCGGACATAACTTAAACCAAAAATATACTTTCGAGAACCACGATGTATTTAATGATGAGCCCGAGTTTGTAGATGGTCTATTTGCTCTTTATGGATTAGATACTCATCACGTAGGAAGTGTAACCGATGTATTGCAATTACACGGACCTGCCTATACCGTTGGTGGTGCTTGTGCAAGTGGTAACGTTGCTTTGCGTTGCGCGGTTGATGAAATTCAATTGCATGATGTAAATGTGGCGGCTGTTGTGGCTCCTATGTTAGATTACTCTCAGCTTGATATGCAGGGTATGGCCATTATGGGTGCTATTTCTTACAAATCATTTAATGATACTCCCGAGAAAGCAAGTCGCCCGTATGATACCCACCGCGAAGGCTTTATTCCTTCTCATGGCGCTGCTGCTTTGATATTAGAAGACCTTGACCATGCTTTGGCAAGAGGTGCTAAAATTTATGCTGAGATACTTGGTGTAGAATCTTCTTCGGATGGTTGCCATTTACCTCAACCCTCTCAAGTAGGACAAGCACGTTTAATGAAACGCTTATTAAAAAATGCAGGTGTGAAACCCGAAGAGGTTGATTATATCAATGCGCACGCTACCTCAACTCCATTAGGAGATTTAACCGAGTTGCGTTCTATTAAAGATGTGTTCGGTCCTCATTGCAAGAACCTGAAAATAAATGCGCCTAAATCTATGTTAGGACATACTTGTTGGTCTGCTGCTACGGTTGAAACAGTTGCTGCCATCCTTCAAATGAATAAAGGAGAATTGCATCCTTCTATTAATATAGATGAGCTTGACCCTGAAGTTGACATTGATGTTTGTCGTAATGAAAAGAAAAAGCATGACGTGAACATCCTGCTTAAAAACTCTTTTGGCTTTGGAGGCATCAACAGCATCAGCTTAATTAAAAAGTATAAGAAATAAATACAATGTACATTGTCTCTTGTATTTTGTATCCAGTCTGGGTACAGCATACAACATACAGGGTACAATTCAATAAATTAACAACTAATGAAAATATTCATAACAGGCGCTTCCCGCGGTATTGGTTACAGAACTATGACAATGGCTTTAGAAAGAGGTCATGATGTAGCGTTTACCTATAACAACCCGAATACAGATGTGCAAAAGATACTGGACGAAGCCAAACGTATTGCACCCAACCAAATGTGTAAAGGTTATAAGCTAAATGTAAGGTATAACGAGGAAGTTGTGAATGTGGTGGATGCCGTGCTGGATGATTTTGACAGTATTGATACCGTTGTAAACAATGCCGCCGTAAACCGTAACAACCTTGCTTTTAGCATGACGGATGAAGAGTGGGATGAAGTGATAGGCACTAACCTAAGCGGTACCTTTTATGTAATGCGCGCTTTTTTACCAACCTTTTTAGCTAACCGCAAAGGTCGCTTTGTAAATATATCCTCTATTGCCAAAGGCGGTCTGTCGGGACAGGCAAACTATGCTGCCAGCAAATCGGGCTTAATTGGTTTATCGCGCACCATTGCTAAAGAATACGGACAAAAAGGTATTACCTGCAACGTAGTTGCCCCCGGTATGTTTGAAACGGATATGGTGAAAGAAAACCTGAGCGAGCATAACCGTAACTTTTGGATACAGCATTGCCCCACCAAACGCTTAGGTCATTTAGAAGAATTAGCCGAAGTGGTTTTATTTATCGGTTCTGATGCCGCAAGTTTTGTAAACGGACAAACCATTGAAGTGAACGGTGGTTTAGACTGGGCAGATTAAACCTCTTTCTTTAAGCCCTGATTTTACTATTTATAGCCCTTTTTGTTATTAACACATTCGGTTGGGTTATGAACAAATCCCCTATCTCGCAAATTAACTATAGTTAGCCGAGAATTAACTATAGTTATTATACAATTAACTACAGCTAGCACACCATTAACTACAGTTAGCGCATCATTAACTATAGTTAGCACACCATTAACTACAGTTAGTACTCCATTAACTATAGTTAGTACTCCATTAACTATAGTTAGCGCACAAATAACTACAGTTAGCGCACCATTAACTATAGTTAGTACAGCATTAACTATAGTTAGCGCACAAATAACTACAGTTAGCGCACCATTAACTATAGTTAGCGCACCATTAACTATAGTATATTGACAAAATACGACAGTTAAATTAGCAAATACGCAAGCCTAAACTGCACCTACACCCCTCCAAAAAGTAGGCTAATTCCCTAAAATAAGTAGATTTGCAGTCCATTTACAAAATGACGGAAAAGAAATACGGAATAGAAAAGATACGGGTATACCCAACAGCCCTTCAATTAAATTTAGAAGAACTTGCTGTGGCGCGCGGCTACGACGTGGCGCACATGAAAAAGGAACTGATGGTGGTAGAGCGCGGTGTGAACCCCCCTTGGGAAGACCCCGTTACGATGGCTGTTAATGCAGCGAAGCCTATGCTTACGCAAGAGGATATTGATTCTATAGGATTACTTATTGTGGCTACCGAAACAGGTTTGGATGGCGAGAAAGCATTAAGCTCGTGGGTATTTGAGTATTTAGGTTTACCAACCGCTTGTCGTCATTTTGAAATTAAGATTGCCTGTTATTCGGGTACAGCTGCGCTTAAAATGGCTGTGGGCTGGTTATCATCGGGGATGATTAAAAAAGGGCAAAAAGCCTTGGTAATTACTACCGATGAAAGCCTTAACTCGGTGCTTAAGCCCTGGGAATATATTTGCGGAGGTGGTTCGGTGGCACTTCTGGTTTCTGATAAACCCGATTTCCTGGAACTGGAAATAGATAAGTTTGGTTTATATGCGCATGAGGTTGCCGATGTTATTCGTCCGCTGCCTTGGTTAGAAACCGGTAACAGTGAGCATAGTCTATTCTCCTACATGGAAGCTTTGGCTGCTACCTATGAAGATTATATAGCCACCGTTGGCGAGATTGACTTTAATACGTATTTTAAAAACAATATCTATCACGTTCCTTTTAGCGGTATAAGCTTTAGGGCTCATAAGCTGTTGATGGGCATGAGCGCTGATGTTACTATTGAACAGGTAAACGAGAGTTTTAAAACTAAGGTATCGCCTTCTATTACCTATGCCAAACATATTGGCGCTACCTATGGCGGAAGTATATTTCTTGCCTTGTTGGGCACTATTGATACCGTTGTCGATTTAAAAGCCGGAGACCGTATGGGTATATTCTCTTATGGTTCGGGTTCTTGTGCCGAGTTTTACAGTGCGCTGATTACCCCAAAATCTAAAGAAGTGGCCAAGCAGGCGGGCATACAACAATTGCTTGATAAACGCTATAGCATTACCGTTGCCCAATACGAGGCTATGGAAGCCGACAGAGAGCGCCGCATTAAAGAGGGCGACTTTGAACCCAATTACAACATGGTGCCCGGCTTATATGATGCCGCCTACAAAGGCAAAGACTTGCTAATTTACAAAGGCTCTAAAGGCTACTACCGGACTTACGGGTTTAGTTAGATATTAAAAGATGGCAGGTTTTTCTATAAAGGAATTTACTGATTTGCCGAAAGATGCAAAGTCAATAATTGTTGGAATGGTATTGATAATGCCAGTTTGGTTTATAGATATTTTCTTTTTTCATAGAACATTTTTTAATTCTAACCAACTATATATTGTAATTGTTATCTCTTATTGTTTATCTATAGCTTGGCTTATGGTAAATTATATATTGGCAATTTCCTTTAGATACATATTTAATTTAGATACTAAAGCCCAAATGTTTTATTCAATACTAAATAGCTTGACTAATCTATTAGCTATTTCTGCCGTTGAGTATATTAGACATAGAGACGACACATTCAAAGTAATGGTATTAATTGCATTCTCAGATATTGGAATTCTAATTATACTTGCTTTGGTAAGTGTGTTTATTAAGGATCGTATAAATAAGAAAAAGCAAGTTACTACATCTTCTAATCCTGCTTCTTCAACTCCCCAAACCAAACCCTAAGGGTTTAAAAGCATTGTTTTGAGTTGAAGCTATAGAACGGAAGAGCACTCCTACGAAATAGAGAAGCACTCCTGCAGAACAGAGAAGCACTCCTACGCAACAGAGAAGTACTCCTACGTAACAGAGAAGCACTCCTGCAGAATAGAGGAGTACTCCTGCGAAACAGAGGAGAACTCCTACGCAACAAATATGTACTCCTGCGCAACAGAGGAGCACTCTAAAAGGCTTTAAGAAAGCTCCGAAAGACTCTTACTGCTTCGGCTCAGGTATAATACCTTGTTTCCAAAGTTGTTCTAAATAGCAGCGCTTGCCTTTGTAGAAGCAAATAACAAACGCATCGGGCACGGCATCCTCTCTTACTTTTTTTAAAATCTCATTTACTTGGTTTAGAGTTTGGTATTCTTTATTCAGCATAAAACGAGGGTTATCATCTATCACCACCTTTTCAACCTTACCATATTTTTTAATTTTTATATAACTCATGTTTCTATTTATGTGGTGAGAGGCTATTTGTATCTTATATATCAAGCCTTCCACCATTTCATTGCCTGTAGCTCCAACGCTTGCATTAGCAACAACACTATCGGGCTTGCCTTTAAAGCTGATATTCTTTATCTTTAAAATGTATTCTTTGGCATTGGCGGCTTCCATGGTTTCTGTTTGCATGGCAGTATCATTCAGGCGCCATGTTATTTTATAATCTTGTCCAAGAGGCAATACTATCTGATAGAAGCCATCTGCCGGGTTTGATTTATATTTTTTATACAAATTGTTATTTACAACAACCTCTATATTACCTCCAAAAGGGCGGTTATCTAATGATACGGTTCCTTTAACTACCAGCATGGTTGGCATTATGCCTGTAATACCCGGTTCAACCGTATATAAATCAACATCGCCAAAGCCATCCGACCTGGATATCCCATAATAGGCCTTATCGCCTCCGGGAGAGAGGGAGTAATGTATATCATCATCGGGGGTATTGATGGGATAGCCTATATTTTCTGGTACAGACCAGGAAGAATCTACCGGATTAAGATAGGTTTTAAAAATATCATATCCGCCCATGCTGTTATGTCCTTTAGAACTGAACAAAAACAATTTGCCATCTAAATGAATAAAAGGGTCGTCTTCATCCTCGGGGGTATTAATTTTATCTCCCAGGTTTTGTGCAGCCCCCCAGGTACTATCATACTGCAAGACTGATTTGTATAAATCTTTTCCGCCATAACCTCCCGGGCGTGAGCTGCAAAAATATAGTGTTTTACCGTCGGGAGATAAAGAACAATTATCTTCCCAGGCAGGGGTATTCACGCCGCCCAAAAGTTTCATGGCTGGTCCCCAGCCATTATCAGTTAACTTACTCGCATAAATATCTCCGTCATCATCCGGGCTGTCTCTTGATGTAAAAAGCATTTTACCGTCATAAGACATAGAAAGAGCCTCATCATTATTATTACTGTTAACAGAATTAATGCCCCTGGGGGTTGTCCAGATGCCATTCTCTTTAACGCTTGTAAAAACATCTTCGTAATAAACCCCCTTCTTATCCGGTTCATTATAGGCGTTTTGCAAGCCACCGGTACTTAATTCGCCCCTGTATGTATAAATAAGCAATGTATCGTTTATATCTGTATAAGGAGAACATTCTGATGCAGCAGTATTTACCACATTACCTAAATTGGTTATTTTTACATTTAATGGATTAGCCGCTAATGCCTTTGCATTTTTAATATTACTGCTTAATTGGTCTATTTCTAACTGTTGCTTCTTATCAGATTTTTTTGTTTTTGAAGTGTATTTGCTTAAATAATCAGAAGCGTCGTCAAATTTATAATTAAAGAAATAAGCTCTGGCAAGTTCATATTCTATTTTATCTGCTTTTTTGTTTACTGCATAAATCTCGTTCAGATATTGCAGCATAAGCGGATGCTTATCCGGACGGGAGGCGTAGCAAAGCGCGGTAAAAAACTTTACACTATTATCGCTTGGATGCTTTTCTAATATTTTCTCAAAAATAGGTGTGGCTAAGCGGTAGTTCTTTTGCTCATAAAAATACTGGGCTTTTTCTATCTGACTTTGTTCGCTGTCGCTTAATTTTTTTTCTTTAGCCCCGCTATCCTGTGCATAGTTAAATGAAAACAAAAGACAGGTAAAAGTAAAAGAAGCAAATAGTGTTTTAATCATCATGTAATCAGTCTGGTATATACATTTCAAAACTAAATAAAATTAACAAACTATCAACTTACCCAACAAATCTTATCAAAAGTAACCAGTTGATAAGGTGTCGACGATTAAGTTATAGGTTTGCTAAACCTGTAGCCGGTTATTTTCTTCTACTTTAAAAACAAGCAACTAATAAATAATTTATACTTTTAAGCTTTATAAGATGATACAGAAAGAAATAAGCATTCCCCCGTTTTTAAATCCTCAATCCATTAAAGATTTAACCCGGCAGCTTCTTTTAGCTGAAAAAGAAAACACCCGTTTTCTAATCTTAAAAGGAAGCGATACCGTGTTTTGTAATGGTTTAGACCTAAAATGGGTTACGCAAAACGCTAGCGGCAATTACCTGAATGATATGCAGGCTTATTCTGATTTTCTTAAAAAATTACAGACAGGTTCTTTTATATCTGTTGCAGTTGTATCAGGTGCTGCATCAGGCGGCGGCATGGGCATTGTTTGCGCCTGCGATTATGTATTGGCTACTGAAACAAGCACTTTTTCTCTCCCCGAAGGTTTGCTGGGTTTAATACCCGGAATGATATTACCTGCTTTATTAAACAGATTATCTACGCAACAAATAAAAAAGATGGTACTTACCGGACAAAAATATCCAAGTAACATAGCTCTTCAATGGGGTATTGCAGATGAAGTAATTAAAACAAATGAGATGGAAACTTCTCTTACCAAAGTATTAAGCAGTATGAAATCCTGTAAACAAGAACCTATTGGTATATTGAAACAACTACTATACAACTCTCACCTCCATAAAGATGAATTAGCAAAACAGGGAATGAACGTCCTCTCTGCTAAATTAAATGAACCTGAAATAAGCGAACGTTTAAAAAACCTTGCAGAGTTTATGGAAGATTAAAGGCCCAATTCTACACGGTCTTCGTACATACGCTGTAATCCTTCAGAGAAATCATACCCACGGTCGGCATTAATAGTTTGTCCTCTTATGCCATCCATCAATCCGCTGCACATCATATAAGCTGTTTTGGCAACTTCTTCCAGCTCAATATGTGTGCCGGGTATATCATACTTTTGAATGAAATCTTTCCAATCGTTACCAAAGGTAGATAACAAAGAGTCTGTAATAACTGGGCGGGTGCGCAGTATATTAAAGATAACATTATCATCATAAAAATGATAGGTTAAGTATTTTACTAGAACCTCACTTAATGATTTGGTAGCTGCTGCAAAATCATAATTGGTATGAAACCTATCCGGACCATGAGAAGATAAACCCAACACATATTTAGGATAAGCACCTAATACATTCTTCATCTGGCGGGTATATTCTATCATAGGCCAGGTGCTATATTCAATACTCTTTAGTAAGTAGGCTTCGTTATAGTCATCCATGTTTTTTACCAATGTAGTAAAAGACACGTTAGAGATAAACACATCCAGCTTTCCAAAACGATTTTTTATTTCAGTAAGTAAATCAATGGTATCTTCATTATTAATAACATCCGCCTGCTTTAAAAAAGGGGCAGGTAACCCACGCGAGGTAAACTCTTTAATGATATCTTCTTCCTCTACACTGCCCCATCCATAAGTAATAACAACGGTATCGCCATGCTCGGCAAACTTTAAGGCAATTTCTTTTCCAATTCCCTTACTTCCTCCGGTTACTAATACTACACGTGGTTGTTTGTTATCTGACATAATTATCCTGTATGGTTTTTAATATTTCTTCTTCGTTAAAAGTAAGCTCATGCATCATGGTTTCTATACTGAAGGTCTCTTCAAACATCTTTCTTCTTTCCATGCTTTGGTAGCGCTTTAATACCGTTAAGGCTTTTCTAGGTTTTTCGGCCATAGCCTCTGCAAGCGATTGTGCTTTTTCTAATACCTCTGCTTTAGGCAGTATATAATTAAAGTTTGTTTTGCCTATAAGGCTCTTTCCTAAATAGAAATTACCAGTGTATTGCATTTCCTGCGCAACTGCCGGAGACATGTAATGTTCCATCAGCTTAGTAATACCCATACCCGGAGTAAAACCCATATTCATAAAAGAACAACCATACCTGCTTTCTTCAGCAAGAATAGCAATATCAGCACAAACACCTAAAGCTAATCCACCACCAATAGCATGTCCTTCCATAGCTGCAATTATCGGAACGGGAATATCCAGCAGCATTTTAGAAAGAACAATATCAACGGGTTTAATCTCTTTTTTGCAAAGCCTTACTAGCGTATCCAAATCGGCACCCGAACAAAACACATCGGGCAAACCTGTTATAAGAAGTACCTTATAATCTTCGTTAAACTTTAAAAGCTGTAAGTAATGCACAAGCTCTTCTACAAAAGGAGTAGTAAAACCATTTTTAGCAGCCACATCCAGCATTTGCAAATTAGCAATGCCATTAGAATCATAACTAAGCTTTATTAATTCTTTATTAGAGGGGGAACTCATAAGACCGCGAAATTAAAATAAATTAAATAAAATTGGCAATAATTGAGCTTATTTGACTAAAAAGCACCATTTTCTTTAAATGTTAATAAATAAGCAAATTATCCACTAATTCAATTTTAATGGTTATACATTCTATTTTATATTAAATTTGGACCCTTTGTAAATATTTTAAACTTAAAAATTAACAATTACTTAACATGGAAAGAGAAGAAATTCTAAAAGTTATCGAGAAGCATTTAATTAAATCTGTACCCGGTATCACTGAAAAGATAGACGCTGATAAAAAATTTACCGATTATGGAGCTAATAGCTTAGATATCGTAGAAATTGTTTCTGGAACTATGCGCGAACTTAAAATTAAAATTCCCCGCACAGAGTTATCTGATATCAAGAACATTTCAGGTTTAATTGACAAATTTCAAGCATTTGCTACAACAAAAGCTTAATGAGTAATAGTTCCTTCTTAGATTTCTCGGGTAAAACAGTCCTTATCACAGGGGGAACCCGTGGTATTGGCTTAGAAACAGGTTTGTCTTTTGGTAAAAGAGGTGCAACCTGTATCCTTACTTATAGTTGGGGAGATCATGATGAGGCTGCTATTTACAAACTATTTAAAGATCAAAATGCTCCCGAACCTATTTTTGTTCAAGCAGATGTATCTAATTTAGAAGATACGAAGGTATTAATGGAGCTGTTAAAGCAACGTCTTTCTAAGATTGATATTTTCATCAGCAATGTGTCATCTGCACAGGTTGTAAATTGCTTTGAAGATTACTCTCTTAAAGGATTGAAAAAAAGTATCTCTTATTCTACTTGGCCTATGGTAGCGTATACAAAAGAGATATTTAATACATTTAAACACTACCCTAAGTATATTATAGGCGTATCCTCTACCGGGCCTGATGATTATTCTATTGGCTACGATTATGTAGCGGCTTCTAAAACAGTGATGGAGGTATTTGTAAGATACATTAACTTTCGCTTGCGTGAACATGGGGTTTGCATTAATGCAGTTCGTTCTCGTGCCATTAAAACACAATCATTAGAAAACACTTTTGGTAAAGATTTAGAAGAATTTACCAAGCAGTTTGTTCCTGATAATTACTGGATACAGCCTCAGGAGGTATCCGAAGCTATTGTAGCTCTTTGCTCAGGCTATTGCGATATCATTACCGGGCAAACTATTACGGTTGATAAAGGCACCAGCTTCTTTGATAACCTGATGGAGATATATACCCGCGCTCAAAAGAAGAAACTAAAACCAGCATAATAACACATGGCAGTTAATACCTTAGATGAAAGCTTAGTTAAGCACGTAAAAGATAACTATGCTGACTATACCTATGATATGTTTATGATGAACATGTCAGCAGATTTAGAGGAAATAGAATTATTTTCAGAGTACGTTGATATCCTAAACGATAAAAAACTATATACTTTTGAAGCAGCCCGTTCGGGCACACAAACTACTGAAACAGATTTATCTCGTGCTAATGGAGAGGTGGTTCACGTAGTAAATCTTTCCAGCTATAATTATTTAGGTTTCAGTTATCATCCTGATGTTATTAAAGCTGCGCAAGATGCTGTTGGTAAATACGGTTTGGGTGCTTCAAGTTCTCCTATCATCAGCGGGACTTATTTAATTCATAAACAATTAGAAGAGGCTTTAGTTAAATTCTTTGGCTTACCTGATAGAGGCGTTTCTTTGTTTACTGCAGGTTACAGCGTTAACTTAGGTGCTATTTCTGCTTTTATTAAACCCGGTCATCAAGTTATTATGGATGCGGCTTCTCACATGTCTATTGTAGAAGGTGCAAAACTTTCGGGTGGGGAAATGACTTTCTTCCGTCACAATGATATGGCACATTTGGAAGAATTATTAAAAGAAAAATGCGATGATTTTACACGCGTTTTAATTTGTGTAGAAGGTATATATAGCGGAGATGGAGATTACGGCAATTTAAAAGAAGTAGTTCGCCTGGCTAAACAATATGGCGCATTTACTTTGGTAGATGAAGCACATTCTGCTTTAGTTGCCGGTGAGCACGGTAAAGGTGTTTGCGAGCAGCAAGGTGTTTTAGAAGATGTTGATATGTATGTAATGACATTCAGCAAAGCTTTTGGTGGTGTGGGTGGTGCTGTTTATGCAAAGAAAGAGCTTGTTAAATACATTAACTGGTATGCTAAGTGTCGTATGTTCTCTTGCGCTTTAGACCCAGCCGTTACAGGTGGTATGACCAAAGTAATAGAATTAGCAGGTACTCCGCTTGGTGCTGAGAGAAGAAAAAGATTAAAATCTAATGCTACTTACTTTAGAAGTTTATTAGAAGGTAAAGTAAAATTAAGCGAAGGCGATGCTTGGGTAGTAATTGTACACTTTGGTGCAGAAAGCAAGACTTTAGGCTTGAATGATTACTTGCAACGTACAGGTTTAGATACCAGCATTATTCAGTTCCCTGCTGTGCCAAGAAATGAAGCTCGTATCAGAATGTTTGTTACATCAGAACATACGCAAGAACAATTAAAAAGAGCTGCCGATATTATTTTATCTGCTGCAGCTAAGTTTGACTTCTTAACAAAATAATATCAATTTATGAAACAAGTAGCTTTAGTAACCGGAGGTTCATCAGGATTAGGATATGCTTTAGCCGAAATACTTGGCAAACAAGGATACTCTATTATTGTTGTGGCCCGCAATCAGGAAAAAATAAACGGTGCTGTTAGTAAACTAAGTGCGCTTAATATTAGCGCTAAAGGTATCTCTTGCGATATTACGGATGAAGCAGGTTTACAAAGAACCTACGACCAAGTTAAAGCCGAATATGGCAAGATTGATTATTTGGTTTTAAACGCTGGTGTTGTTAGTACCAAATTGCTTTCTGATTACCAGACTACAACCGAATTGAAAAAAGATTTAGATATTGATTTATTAGGAACCATTCTTTCGGCTCACCGCTTTTTACCTTTGCTTCAATCAGGTTCTAAAGTATTACTGATTTCTTCGGGCTTTGGATTGATGGGTGCTGCGGGTTATTCTATGTATTGTGCCGCTAAAGCAGGCATTATTAATTTTGGCGAAAGCTTGCGCCGTGAATTGTTAAGTAAAAACATAAATGTTTACACGGCTTGTCCGGGCGATATGGATACGCCTCAGTTCCATGAAGAAGTGAAGAATGCTCCGGCTTGGATGAAAAAAGAAACTCCGCGCAAATTAATGAAAACAGAAACCGTTGCCGAGAAGATTCTGGCTCAGGCAAACGGACATAAAAAGTATTTAATTATCCCTTCAGGAGATGTGAATATGCTGGCGGTATTAAGTAAAATACTTCCCCGTAAGTTTCGCGATTCTTTATTGGATAAAATGTTCCCTCGTCCTTAATTAGGATTAGGTTTAAGGAATTATCCTTTCTACAACTTCTTCTCCTTTAGCAACATCTTTTCCGGTTACTTCAAGGTATTTTACCTTAGGCACCCAAAAAGTACCCCCTTCTATCTGAATAAAAATACTGTTTAGTATTACCAGCTTATGGTTTATTTCAATAAAGGCATCGTACCTGTTTTCTGTAAGCGACTTAATTAAATATAACTGTTTCTTCTTGTAAGAAACAAAATTAAACACAAACGATTTTTTATCGGCATCGGTAAGTTTCACTTCCAGACCATAAGCGTATTTTCTTTGTACATAATTTAACCCCTCCGAACTGCCATCAGAGGCATAATTAATCCAATGTATTTTTATAGGCTCTTTTATGTTTATCTGCCCTTTATCGTCGGTATTTATTTCGTACATAAGGGTATTGATATTAAAGGTACGCTGTACGTAAAACAATAAATTCTTTGTCTTTTCGGGTTTAGGAAACACTTTCTTATCCTTACCTGATGGCTCATTTATAAAGCTGGTAAATAAAAGGAAGAATATCCCTAAAATAAAAAAGCTTCTGATTTTTAAATTCATCTTATAAATGACCGCAAATTTCGTGCAAATTTAGTTTAATTTCCCTTTTAAAAAATCGCCATCCACAATTAACAGCTTCACTCCATCTTTTGAAAAAGAACAATGTGAACTCAACCCATCAGAAACAACATAGCTCATTCCTTTGCTAAGTGTTATTTTCTCTCCTGTTTTCAGTTCGGTAATAAAACCACCCTCCAAACAATGTACTATATGCCCCTTCTCGCACCAATGATCGGCCAAATAACCTGCAGAGTATTCCACAATACGAATTCTTAATCCATCCTTTAGTATGGTTTGCCAAAACGAGGTTCCTGTTTCTCCTTTGTGTTCTGTCTTTTCTACTTTATTCCAATCTATCGTTTCAAAAGGTATGTTGTACATATCTTATTTCTTCTTAGTAGTATGTATCTGAAATCCTAAGCCACCTGAAATCCTGAACTCATCCAAATTAATGGAAGAACCTTCGTAGCCATAATAACGGGCATATACATAACGTACGTTTAAAAAGAAATTAAAATAATTAGAAACATAAAAAGTAATGCCGGTAATGGGAGAAAAGTTTGGTATAATTTTATAATCATAGGTTGTAGTTACTTTAACCGTAATACCTGACTGCGGTGTAGCATACACATCATTGGTAGCATTTGGTTTGGTAAAGCTAACACCGGGTTGAAGACCTATAAAATAATCAAATCTGTTTTTATGAAAGTGATACAAGCCCCCGAAAAAGATAGCGCTGTTATCCTTTAGTAAAGAAGGTTTTTGCTGTGCACCGGCCATCCAAAAAGCATCGCCGCGAATACTTATTTTATTATCCGTAAAATATTCCAACTCACCGTTTATATAAATATCTGTCTGCTTTTGATTAAGCATGATGCCGGGTGTTATGGTAGCCGTAGCTTTAAGGGTGTTTTCATAACGATAAGGTTCTTCCTCCTGTGCCTGCATATTTAATACAAGTGTTAGCAAACAGAAAAATAAAAAAGCTCTTACCATAAATCCGCTATTTTATAGTTAAGTCCCAGTGAAATTAAAATATGCCCCGCCAGATTTATACCTTGCTCTTTAATAAAAACAGCCTGACCGTTTACCCTGCTGGCATCAATATCATTACCTAAATGAATCATATACTGCGCCTGCAAATACATTTCAAAGCGTTTTGAGAAATTATAATGCGAGCCTACACCCGCCTGCACTGCCGAACTCCAGCGTTCGGCAAAATTATTAGCGTTGCTGTTATCTTTAAAATTAGTGTAATCAAAACAATGCCCTGCCAACACATAGGGCTGAAACTTTACTAATTTTTCTGTTGAACTGGGTACCAGATAATACATCACACTCCAACCTATATGATAATCGGTTCTGTTAGCGTAATCCCCTACTCCACCCTTTATATAATCAAAAAACCAGGCGGTATTTATGCGGTTAGAACACTGCACATTAAACTGTCCGCCACTGCCCACACCTACATTGCCCCATACGCCATCATTAAAAGTACTTACCACATTGCGCACCCCAAAAGAAATTACACCGCCGTAGTTGTTCTTTATGCGCAAATCCTGCGCATGAATTATAAAAGGCAACGCAAACAACACTCCGTATAATTGTATTCTATCTAAAACTCTCATTGCACAACAAATTTATGTTTTATTTATGATACCGTTAAAGCAAAAAGAACCTGCTATATAAACGTACTTTGTACTTTATTATTGTTTTCTGTTTGTTCAAGTAAAAAGAGCATTAAAACGATTACTTTTCAAAAAAGTCCGCTTTTTAAAGGACTCTTTTCATTTACAATAACAACAAACTTATAAAGTGGGATAATGGCTGTGCCCGCGGAATAGAGAAAAATACGGCGGAATAACGGCTGTGCCAGCGGAAAAATGAAAAACAACATGATATTGCCGGAAATAACATAAGATATAGCAAAACGCAGTGATTTTTGTTTAGCTTTGTTAAAGGTAAATGTAGTGGGGAGTTATGATAAAACGCCTAATAAAAAATTGACGATATGAAAAAACTTTTACTTCTTCTTTCACTTGTTTGCATACGTCAAGTAAATGCTCAATGCCCTGTTACTATAACCGGGGACACGGTTTGCGCTGGCTCATGTGCAACACTTACGGCAACTGGTGCGCTCACCTATCAATGGATGCCCTATGGACAAACTACTTCTACCATTTCAGCTTGTATTTACAATACGACGTATACAGTAACAGGGTATGGGTCTGGAGGTTGTGTATCAACGCAGACAATAAATCTTTTTATTGCTATCCCACCTTCGCTGTCAGTTTCAATTGTAAACGCTTCCTGTCCAACCTGTAACGATGGTCAAATAACAACGATGGCTTCAGGTAGTTTTCCGTTTACATTTACTTGGATGCCTATAGGCACCATTAGTGGGACAGGCTCAACCTCTATCTATTCAAATGCAGGACCCGGTACATATACAGTTTGTGTTTCTGATGCAAATGGTTGTACTACGTGTAGCACTTCTACCGTAAGCACAAGCACAACCACAGGAATTAATATTTCAAGTACAAATACGCAATTTAATATTTATCCGAATCCAACAAACGACCAGTTTTTTATTGACGCAAATACAACAGAAAAACTAACTGCAGATTTGCATGACGTAAACGGCAGGCAAGTGTACAGTGCAAACGTAAGTGGCAAATCAACTATTGATGTTTCTTCTTTAAACGAAGGTGTTTATACCTTAACTATTAAAATGGTTGATGGTGTAGTAAATAAAAAATTAGTTATTGTTCGGTAGTTATTTTTGCGATTTTTCAAGAAACTTTATTGTTAAAAATTAAAGAGGGAAACAAAAATTTATACCTTTAAATCGAAAACACAAACACTTAAAAATTAAATCATGGCCAAGAAAGCAGCAAAAAAATCAGCTAAGAAGAAGGCAGTTAAAAAAGCCATAAAGAAAACAGTTAAGAAAGCAGCGGCTAAAAAGTCTGCAGTAGTTGCAGAAAAAAGAACTACTACCGTAAACCCCTATTTAACCTTTAACGGCAATTGCGAAGAGGCATTCAATTTCTACAAATCTGTATTTGGTGGGAAGTTTGCAGTGTTCTCTAAATTTAAAGATATGCCCCCAATGGATGGACATGAAATGCCCGAGCATGTAAAAGAAAGAATAATGCATGTTGCCCTACCCATAAGCAAAGAAACTATTTTGATGGGTAGCGATTCAAACCCTATGATGGGAGAACCAACAGTTGGACAGCATATGTCTTTATCTGTAAGCACAGAAAATAATGCTAAGGCCGATAAAATATTTCATGCGCTGGCAGAAGGAGGGAAAGTTACCATGCCAATTGGCAAAATGTTTTGGGGTTCTTACTTTGGTATGTTGGAAGATAAGTTTGGTATTACCTGGATGGTAAGTTGCGAGCCTGATAAAAAATAAACAAGTATATATGAATAATCAAACACTTATCACAACCAGTACAAATCTGGAAGGTTATAAAATAACCAAGCAATTGGGATTAGTTAGAGGTATTACCGTTCGTTCTCGTAGTATCTTCGGAAGTATGGCAGGTGGGTTCATGACCATATTCGGTGGTAAAAATTCTATCTATACCGAACTGTGCGAAAAGACCAGAGAAGAAGCCCTGCAACTGATGATTAAACACGCTAACGAAATGGGTGCCAATGCCATTGTTAATATGCGTTATGATGCCAACGAAGTAATGGCAGGTTTAACTGAAGTGTTGGCTTATGGTACGGCCGTAGTGGTTGAAAAGGTAAATTAAATCTTAGTAACGTATGAAACATAAAATCGGCACGAAAGAAAAACCAATGGTTTTAAAAACACCTCCTTTATCATCCGAATATACCATGCATGTAGACGAAAAGGATGGAAAAGAAGTTTTGGTTTGTACGGTAGGAAAAACCGTATTGCATTATGATTTACGTTGTATTGATGATTTGCATGCCATGCTAAAAAAGCATAGTGACTGGATGGAACTGGGTAGTGCTGATGAGCAAAAGCCTGCCAAAGAAGGCACAGTTGAAGCTTGGGGACGTTCTCTTAAAAATCCGGTTGGTGGCTGGTATGGATTAAAGAAAGGTTTGCGCGGGCGTTTTGGCATGTATATTCCACCGCTTATGGAAAAATTAGGATTAGCAGAACTAACTCATGAAGCAAAAGGAAATAAAACGAAGGCTAAATAACCTGCGTTTATTGCTTCTTACTACAGGTAACTTCAATAGATATGTTCACATCATCAGACATTATAAAGCTTGATGAACCAACTGTATAATCCAATCGGTTAATTTTAAAACTACCCGATAGTTTTGCTTTTCCTTCTTGTTCAGTAAAATTAAATAATACAGGTACAATTTTACTGATGCCTTTTATAGTTAGTGTAAAAAGGCCTTTAAACTTCCCATCTGTTTCTTTTGTAATAGCAGTAGCGTTCATACTTATCTTAGGATATTTTTCAACAGAGAAATACTCCTCTTTCTTCAAATGCCCGTCCCTTGTGCCATTATCTGTATTAATAGTTTTAGTATCAATACTTGCCTCTATTTTATTTCCTGAAGTTTTGGTTGGATCAAACTGAATAATACCTGTAGCATTACCAAATTTACCATTAACGGTAAAGCCTGCATTTTTTATTTTAAAACTTACATTAGAAGAAACTATTGTCCATTCCTGGTTTTGAGCTTTGCATAACAGGGTAGTAAATGCAAGCAGCGTAATAAATATTGTTCTTTTCATGTTTAATTAAAATGTTTGTCCGTGTGTTAAGGAAATAATCTTCTTTGTCAGCGAAGGTAGTCTATCTAACACTCTTAAAGTAAAATCTGTTGTTCTTTTCTTTCCGAATAAATGCTGTAAATAATATCCTGATTTAATTCGGGTATTAAAGTTCTTATTCCACACAGCATCATACTCCTTAATTAATTGGTCTTTAGTAATGGCTTTAGCGTAATAGTTTACTAGCAATTGCGATAATAACTTAGAAGCCCTCATAGCCATGCTCATACCATTACCACAAAGCGGAGTAATAGACCCGGCCGAATCCCCTGCTAAGAAAACAGAGCTTTTATAGGTATCCTTTTTTTGAAAACTAACATTACTGATAACCAAAGGGCTTTTAAACAAAAATTCAGATTCAGTAAAATACTTTTTAAGAAAGGGATTTTTATACAAAACTGCCTCCTCCATCTTCTTAATATCGTTCCCTGCTTTTTCCAGATTAAGGGAAGTAGTCAGGTAGCAAAGACAATAAGCATCCTTATCGACTTTAGACACACCGCAATAACCATCTTTAAAATTATGTAACTCAATTCTATTTGAGTTAAGGGTTGTTTTGATATGATATTTAACTCCTATATAATTTAAGTTACTTGGTTTTGTTTCTTTATCTATAAAAACTGGTGTGTATTTACCATAGGTTCCGCAAACAATAGCTGCACGATATATGCCGGTTGATGTCTTTATTTTACTTATGTTTTCATCTGTTTTATATACATCAAATACTTTGCAGTTATCAATAACTGTCACATTCTTCTTTCGTGCAATTTCGCATAAGTAATTATCCAGGCTATACCTGCTGATTCCAAAACCACCCAACGGTAAAGAAGCATTCAGCATAAAACCATCTTCGGAAGAAATACCCAACTGAGTAATACGCGGTAAGTTTAACTCATCTAAAGGTAAACCTAGTTCTTTCAGGAAGTTCCAACTTTCCATAGAGATATACTCTCCGCAAACCTTATGAAAGGGATAGGTATTCTTCTCAAACAAAACAACGCTAATGCCTTTATCGGCTAACTGAATGGCTAAGCATAAACCTGCTAAACCACCACCTATAATAGCGCATTGATATATTTTAAGATTGGTTTCCATATACAACTACCTCATGCCTGAATGCCCATTTGTTCTTAACGGAATACTTCTTAACCCCTGCTTTAGTAAGTATATCAAGCCACTCTTGTCTTTTAAATCCACGGGCTACAGATAATGCCGCATCATTCTTTACTAAATAGGATTTAGAGAATAATGCTGTCAATGTCTTAATAGCATAATAAGCAATCAGGTTACGTTCTAAATCATTTATTACTAGAACAGATTTATTCTTCACAGCAAACTGAACTAATTCTATTAATTCGTTTTCAGTTAAGTGATGACAAAACAAGCAGGCATGAATAATATCTATCTGTTTAAGATGATTAAATGCATTTCTGTAATCATCACAGATGTAGTTTATAGATTCGTTTACTGTATTAGTCTTTGCATATTCAATACACACGGGTTTAATATCTATTCCATGTAAATTAATAGTACGCTTGTTTTGTTTGCTCCACACACTAATTTGTTTCAATGTATCCCCTCCTCCACAGCCAATATCAATAAGAGAATAGGTTTTATTAGTTTGTGTAATTTTCTTTAAAGCAGAAAAGGTTATCTTATAACCACCTAACAAAGTATTAATGGTATTTAATTCTTTCAGGTTTTGGTAGAGGTCTTCTTTCGGAATATTATCCTCATCGAGTAGTTCTTTTTTATTACTTCGGTACTTAAGCATAACTTGCCTGCATGGTTTCTATACTTAAACCCGGACCAAAAGCAGCAGAGAAAATAGTTTCTCCTTTTTTAGAAGATGTATTCTTTTCTATTACTTGTTTTAAAACAAACAATACGGTTGGGGAAGACATATTTCCATACTTCTTTAACACATCATACGACTCAGATGCTTTTATGGGGTCAATTTGTATAACGTCAAAAAAATCATCTACAATCTTTTTCCCGCCCGGATGAATAGCCCAGTAATCAATAGTATCTGAGTTAATAGCCAAAGAATCCAGCATAACTTTTATATTCTCCTTAATTAAAGTAGATACATAGGAGGTTAAGTTCATCAGAAACCCCGTTTCTGATACCTGCCATGCCATATCATTATATCCGTTATGAAGAATTAAGGAATTAAACCCATCAATCTTAATAGACTTATCAGGAGCTATTTCATCAGGCTTAGTCGTTATCAAAGCTGCCGCAGACCCATCACCAAACAACATATTAGAAAGCAGGTAATCATCATTGTATTTCTTCTGAAAGTGTAAGGTACACAACTCGGTGCATACAATAAGCACTTTGGCTTTAGGACTGCTCTTACAAATGTTATCCGCATTCTTTAACGCTAATATAGCCGCATTACAACCCATAAAGTTTATACTGCATCTGTCAATTTTAGGGCTTAGGTTTAATGCCTTAATTAATTCAATATCCAAGCCGGGTGCAAACATACCCGTGCAGGTAACTGTAATGATGTGCGTAATAGATTGTTTTATCTTCTCAAAATTTTTAATTTTTTTCACGGCTTCAACCGAAAGCTTAATGGCTTCCTCTCTGTAAACCACCATTCTTTTTGTGAGAGATGGCTCAGGGAAGAGGTCTTTATTCTTTTCGTAAAACTCAAATTTAGCCGGAGACAAACTATAGTCTTTCAACACAGAGTAGCGTGTATTTATACCTGCTTTGTTTGCTATAATTTTTATCTTCCGTTTGATGGTTTCATCATCGGTGGCGTTTGAAAAAAACTCAGTAAAAGATTCCTGAGTATGACAATACTTCGGCAATGCAGTTTCTATGGCTGTTATATAACTCAATGTCTATTTATTAATAAAATATAATGTACTAAAACATGCATTCATGCAAATAGCCGCTACGGTATTCATGCGCATCGTGTGTTTAAAATCAGCCTTAGTAACATCTTTATAAACCATATAAAACCACCAGGCAAAGTAAGCTACTATTGGCAAGAAAAACACCTGAATGATGTAAAAGTTATCTACCCTTTTAATTAAATTAAAATGTAAGAAGTAAAACACATTGCATATAAAAAACATAAGAGCCGTAAAGATAAATGTACCCATATAGCCCAGCTTATAGCTTAGAGTTATTACCCCGTCTTTATAATCCTGCTCATGCTGGTATATTTGCGTTAGCGGATAAGCACCCGCAATTTGAAAGGAACACCCCAACAACAGGAATATGGTTGCCTTATCTAAAACCAAGGCATTGCCCGTAATACCCAACGAAGCCATGTAATAAGTAAACGCCCCCTGAAAAAACATAACTACCAGAAAGCCAATGAATGGATATTGCTTTAACCTTATTTGCTTTGAACTGTATGCCCTCGATGCCCCTATATAAAGCAACACACAGCCTGCAAACAAAGGGTTTATAAGAATATATGATAATACAAGCGCCAAACCATCCATCACCAGCGTAACGTAAAACAAGGTTTTTGTCGGTATAGGTGGTTTCTCTAAACCGCCAATAGGGCTATCATCTTTATCTACATAACTGTTGTAGCCATTGCTGGCAGGATATACCAACAGGTGAATAATAATAAACGAAATCACTGCTTTAAACACCAGTATAGTTGGTGCCTGACTAAGTGCCAATAAAAACAAAGGCATTAAAAAGAATGAGAAGGGTAACCTTAAAAGCTTTAATGTATTTTTATCAATCATGTAAATTTGCTTGTTAAGCAAGCAGACTAAAGTAGGCTTTATTCCTTTTAGAGATAATTACAAATTGTTATTTTATGCTAACTACAATATCGGTTTTTGGAACCATTTGCCCAATTGGTTTGGCAAAGTCAGAAAGGTTATATCTTGATAAAAAACCTTCAAATTCGTTTTGGTGGTCCGCTGAGACTGTTATCATTAAGCCACCATTGGTTTGAGGGTCGCAAAGGGTAAAGAATGATTCTGCACCTATACCGCTTACTTTTTTCTCAAAACTATTCCAGTTACGGTAAGCATTATCTGGTACAATCATTTTCGAAATGTACTCTTGCAAACCATCAATAACAGGAACTGCAGAATAATTTAATTCGGCCGATAAACCTGCTCCTTCTGTGATTTCAATTAAATGACCTAATAAACCAAAACCTGTTATATCTGTCATGGCAGTTACATAAGGTAAGTCACCAAAACTTTCGCCAATTTTGTTTAGTTGGGTTAATTGGTTAATTAAAACCTCTTTATGTTCTTCTTTTATCGCATCACGTTTAAGAGCAGTAGCCAATATGCCAACACCAATTTTTTTTGTAATATAAATAAGGTCTCCATTTTTAGCGGTAGAGTTTTGTTTTAGGTTTTTTATATCTATTAAGCCATTTACCGATAAACCAAACATAGGCTCTAAAGTATCTATGCTGTGTCCACCTGCTAAAGGGATTCCAGCTTCATTGCAGATAGTTTTTGCCCCATCTAAAACCTTTTTTGCTAGTTCAATCGGTAATTTATCTACAGGCCAACCAAGTATTGCAGTTGCTAAAATGGGTTTTCCGCCCATGGCATAAACATCACTAATAGCATTGGCAGACGCTATTTTGCCAAAATCAAAGGCATCATCAACAATTGGCATAAAAAAGTCAACGGTACTTATAAGTGCTTTACCATTACCAATATCGTAAACAGCCGCATCATCCTTCGTGCTATTTCCTACTAATAGATTTTTAGTTGAAAAGCTGCTAACACTCGATTTTAAAATGTTTTCTAATACGGCAGGGGCAATTTTGCACCCGCAGCCTGCCCCATGACTATATTGAGTAAGTTTAATTTTTTCCATCTTTATTTATAATTGCTTTTGTAGTTCGCGTGCAATTAAATCTATATCTAACTTGTCAAATTCAATATGCTTAACACTCGATTTTTCTCTTTGCTCTATGCCATGATTGTAGGATTTGTCGTAATAACCCAAGCATATTCTGCAGGTAGTTTTTAAATCATTTTCATCTAATGCAGTTAAGGCATTTTTTGCCTGTAAATGCCCTAAGCGCTTGGTAATTTTAATGATAGATTCTTTTAATTGTTCTATTGGAAATTTACCGTACTCTTTTGTCAAATAGTTCACTCGTTCTTCAAAAGCAACATCTATACATATAGTTTTAGCTAAACGCATTTGTTCCCACAATTTTTCCGGAATAACCTTATTACCAATAAGCCTGCTTTCATCTTCTAACCATAATGGTTTTGTGCAATCAATTGTCCTTATAAAACAAGCAAGCTCATTTTCAAATTGCTCTTGACTTGGTTGAATTTTCTCACCCAAAGCACCAAAAGCAGACCCTTTATGCGAGGCAATTTTTTCCAAATCTATAATTTGTGCACCAAGTTCGGTAAGTCTATTAAGTATATCCGTCTTACCCGAACCAGTTCTTCCACCAAGTACACGCAAATTATATGCTTTATCAAAACTGCTTAACGTAAAATTTCTAAAAGTTTTATAACCTCCTTTTAAAACAAATACTTTTATTCCGTATAATTCCAGTAACCAGGCGACACTCCCGCTACGCATGCCACCACGCCAACAATGAATGTATATAGTATTGTCTTTTGCAATTAATTGGGCTTTAGCAACTATATCAGCCATTTTTGGTCCTACAAACTCTAAACCTTTTAGTATTGCAAACTGTTTGCCCTGTTGTTTATAAAGAGTGCCTACAATTACCCTTTCTTCATTATTAAATAATGGAATGTTGATAGCTCCTGGAATGTGCCCCTGCTCAAATTCTTT
>PLYA01000092.1 GCA_003153315.1 Bacteroidota bacterium | reverse complement strand
CACCTGCTTCGGCAATGTGGTAACCCGAAATAGAAACCGAATAAAAATTACGGACTTTGTTATCAATAAAATATTGTTGCACATCGCCCATAACACGTAAGGAAAACTCGGTACTAAAAATGCAAGTGTTTTGTGCCTGGTCTTCTTTTAAAATATCGGCTTGCACCGTACCACGAACTTGTGCTAAAGTATCGGCTTTAATTTTTGCATACACTTCTTTAGGCAATACCATATCTCCGGTAACACCTAACAGCATCAAGCCCAAGCCATCATTTCCTTCGGGTAGTTCTCCAAAGTATTTAGGGCGTGGAGTGCCTTTTGTTTTATAAATATCTGCAATTTTCTTGTCAACCTCTTTTTCTAATCCGTTCTTCTTAATGTAAATCTCGCATTGCTGGTCTATAGCTGCATTCATAAAGAAAGCCGCTACAATGGCTGCCGGACCATTAATGGTCATAGATACGGATGTCTTAGGGTCAGCTAAATTAAAACCGCTATACAGTTTCTTTGCATCATCTAAACAACAAACACTCACACCGCTATTACCAATTTTACCATATATATCCGGGCGATGATCGGGGTCTTGTCCGTAAAGGGTAACACTATCAAAGGCCGTGCTTAAACGCGCGGCAGGCAACCCTTTACTTACATAATGGAAACGCTTGTTAGTTCTCTCAGGTCCGCCCTCTCCGGCAAACATGCGGGTTGGGTCTTCGCCCTCACGCTTAAACGGATAGATACCCGCAGCATACGGAAACTCACCGGGGAAGTTCTCGCTTAAATTCCACTTCAACACATCTCCCCATGAACGATAGGTAGGAACCGCAATTTTGGGAACCTGTGTATGCGATAAACTTTCGTAATGTGTTTTAATTTTAATCTCCTTATCGCGTACTTTAAAAATATAATACTCGTTGGTGTATTGTTGTTTGCGTTCTTCCCAGGTATCTAATAATTTTTTGTTGTGCCCGTCCAAATCCAAAGCAACTGTTTCATATTCTTCTTCAAGGGCTTTAATTAAACGGTCTCTGTCGGCGTGCTTACTTGTTTTAAGTGTATCTATTGTTTTGCGAATGCCGTACATTTTTTCGGCTACCTCAGCTTGTAGCAAAACCTTTTTATCGTAACCGCGGTTATTTTCTGAAATCTCACTTAAGTAACGTGTACGTGCAGGAGGAATGATATAAATCTTTTCACTCATTTCATTGGTAATCGTGAAATGAGATTTTAAATCGACACCTGTTTTCTCTACCAGCTTATCCATTACTGCTTTGTACAGTCGGTTCATGCCCGGGTCATTAAACTGGGAAGCAATGGTGCCATATACAGGCAATGCATCATCGTTGGCATCCCATAAATTATGGTTGCGCTTGTATTGCTTTTTTACATCACGAATTGCATCCAATGCACCGCGTTTATCAAACTTGTTTAAGGCAATCACATCAGCAAACTCAATCATATCAATCTTCTCTAACTGTGTAGCCGCACCATATTCGGGGGTCATCACATAGAGGCTCATATTGCTGTGCTCGGTAATTTCAGTATCGCTTTGTCCTATGCCCGCAGTTTCTAAAATCACCATATCAAAGCCCGAAGCTTTTAAAATATCTACGGCATCTTTCACGTATTTAGAAAGCGCAAGGTTACTCTGACGGGTTGCCATGCTGCGCATAAACACGCGCTCGTTACGGATGGCATTCATGCGGATTCTATCACCTAACAAAGCACCACCTGTTTTACGTTTGCTAGGGTCAACCGAAATAATACCTAATGTTTTGGTTGGGAAATCAACTAAAAATCTTCTTACCAATTCATCCACCAAAGATGATTTACCTGCGCCACCTGTACCCGTAATACCAAGCACTGGAGTTTTAGATGCAGCAGCCATCTCATGTACCTTCTTTAGCATGGCAGCATTTTCATCTCCATGATTTTCTGCTGCAGAAATTAAACGCGCAATAGACTTATGATCTTTCTCTTTGATGTGACCAACCTCTCCGTTTAAATGCAGGCTTGGGTCGTAATCAGATTTTTGAAGTAAATCATTTATCATGCCCTGCAAGCCCATAGAGCGCCCATCATCAGGGCTGTATATTCGGGTAATACCGTATTTCTCCAGCTCTGCAATCTCAGTAGGAAGTATCACTCCGCCACCACCCCCAAATATTTTAATATGTTGGCAACCGCGCTCTTTCAACAAATCATACATGTATTTAAAATACTCTACATGCCCACCCTGATAGCTTGTAATAGCAATGGCATTGGCATCTTCCTGTATGGCACAGTTAACCACATCCTGCACAGAGCGGTCGTGCCCTAAATGTATAACCTCGGTACCGCTGCTTTGCATTATGCGGCGCATGATATTGATAGCGGCATCGTGCCCGTCAAATAAAGCGGCTGCGGTAACAATACGTATTTTATGTTTTGCGTGATAAGGTTTTGCTTCAGTCATGGTAGGGAAATGTGTAAGCCGCTAATTTACAAAATTTGCTGCGATTGAAACACACAAGAATAAAAAGATGATTGTGAACCTAAAACAGTACTTCTTAATTAAAGATAATATTGTTTATAGAATAAAGTTATAAATAATAAGACGAAACGCATTTATGCTAATCTTATAGTATCATCTTTAGGCTTACAATGCTCCAATTTAAAATCTAATTTTTACCTCCTACTTTAATTATTTTCTTTGAGAAGGAATTATTTTCAGAATTTAAGTTTAAGATATAAGTCCCGTCATTTAAAAAAGAAAGATTTATTTCGGAGTTATTTATTCCGTTTCTCATTTCATTTGTTTTACCACTATAAACTATTTTACCCGATAAATCGGCAACAACAATCCCCACTTTTCCCGATTGATTTAAAGAATATTGAAGAGTAACACTACTGCTTGTAGGGTTAGGGTAACAGGTAAATACAGTTAGATTTGAAATGAATTGTTTAATACCAACAGGTGCATGAACCAAAGGTGGGTTCCCGGTATTTGGACCAAGCGGACCGGAAGCTACACGCAAATGTCTTTCGCCATCTAAATTCATCCATTGTGCATCATTACTGGTGGTATAAACTGTAGAAGCAATGTTACTTATATGGATAAAATCGCCTTGTGCTCTGGTTTTATTTACATCAAATACCAAATAACCACGTTTTGTAAATTCAAGATACTTCACCCACTTATCTTGCGCTTGTATTAATGCCTGTGTACCCCCCGGAATATTAGAAGAAGAAGTAATACTCGAACCGATAAACTCAGTTCCTATAGAACCTGCTCCGGTTGATGAGTTATAAGTTGAATCGGGATGCGGTAAATCATTTGCCCAAGAGCAGTGAATATCACCGGATAAAAAAACCACATCTTTAATATTATTTTGAGCTATATAATCCCAGACTCTTTTTCGTTCAGCGGGATAGCCGTCCCATTGGTCTCCATTAAAAATATTTGTCGTAAGAAGAAGATTAATTGTTAGTGGACCTATCATTACCTGATTTCCAAGTATTTTCCATTGGGTGGTTGTATCGCTCAATTGACCTTTTAACCAGTTAAGCTGTACAGGACCAATCATGTTTCTACTTGGGTTTGTTAAATAAGCATTCGTTATAGAAATATTCTGACCTAAGGATGAATCTCTTCCTTCATATCTTGTATCAAGCATAATTAAATTAAGCAGGTTTCCCCATTTAAAGTTACGATGAATAATCGTATCATTACCTGTAGCTATTGGACGAATAGGATTCCATTCGAAGTATGCTGTTTTTGCATTATGTTTTCTTACAAACCAACTACCTTGTGTAGCAGGGTTATGATTATTAGCACCACCATACCAGGAGTTGTCCGCTATTTCATGGTCATCCCATATTTGAATAATAGGATATTGTTGCAGCATGTTTCTTAAGCTAGGCTCAAGTTTGTATTGAGATTCCCATAAGCGATAATCTCCTTTAGAAAGTGCATCATGGTTTAACGGATGCAAACGGTTTGTGTCTCCCTGATAATCGCTGCCCCCTGCAGCATATTCATAATACCAATCGCCAAGGTGCATAAGCGCATCAATATCATTACGCATAGAAATATCCTTATAAGCATTAAAATAACCGGTTTGAAAATCGGAACATGAGAAAACGGCAAAACGTAAACTGTCGACATTTCCTACCGGAATGGTTCTTGTTCTTCCGGTTATAGAATAAACTGTATCTACTTGAAAATGGTAATAGTACCATGTATTAGGATTTAGGCTTGTTACATCAACTTTAACGGTATAATCACTCGAAGAATCGGTTACTACGGTACCAGAATTTACAACATTGTTGAATAATGTATCTGTTGCCATTTGCCAGTTTACGCTAATTGGGGCAAAAACTGTTGGTGTAACTCTTGTCCAAATAATTACACGATCGCTTAAAGGATCTCCTGAAGCAACCCCATGATAAAAAGGAGCCAAATTTCCCCAAGCAACCGGTCGTGGCGGCATGGTAGGTAATTGTGCAAAAGACGAGAAGAAGCCTAAAGATAAAACGATACTTAATAATTTTTTATTCATGTTGTAAATGATTTTAATTTTTTACAACATTACGACGATACTCTTTACTGAATGTTAAGGGAATATTAAGTAATTGTTAAGTTTGAGTTAAAGCTTCTTAAAAGAAATACCTTATACCTATTTGCCCTTGCCAGCGTGAAGCAATATTATTTATAAGATATGGTCTGGTAGTAGGGGGTGTTACATAGTTATAGAAAGGGCCTTGGGCATTTTGAGAAGGAGTGGCACTTGGAGGAGTTTTAATGCCTGTTAAACCAATATCAACAGTCGAATTGTAAGTATTAGACGTATAAGCCTGCCATCCCCATTTAGGATTAATTAAATTGGTGAGGTTAATGATATCAAACGTTAATTGAAATGTGTGTTTTTTATCTTTATGATAAATATATATGTCCTGCATAAATCTAAAATCAAGCTGATTGTTCCATGGAGTTCGGGCAGCATTGCGTTGCGTAAACTCACCTCGATGTTTGCTCAGATATGGATCATTACTTATATAATTATTTAAAGCAGTCCATTGCTGAGTAGGGGTACTAATTATATTGTGATGGGTATCATATATATTATCAAAATTAATGTCACTTTGTGTTTTAGGAATATAAAACATATCTACTTGCTGACCAGTTTTACTTAAATATGTATTACTGCTTCCGCCAACCACTCCATATGTAAACGGACTACCCGATTGACCACTGAATATGAGAGAAATATATGAACATGTACGTTTTTTCCAATTTTTTTTGTAGTTAAGGGTAGCAATAATGCGATGCCTTATATCAAAGTTAGAATAGGCAAGTTGTGGGTTATTGGGGCTTAAAGATTGATTTAATTGCCAGTTAGATTCAGGTGAATTTCTTATTCCATTGCTTATATCTTTACTCTGCCCATATGTATAGGCAGCCATAAAACCTAAACCTATTTTATATTCTTTCATCAATTGTACCGTTAATTGATACCTATAACCTTGCTTTGTATTGGTAATTAAATAAGCTGAAGAAAAGGAGTCATCAATACGATTACCTTGCTGAAAATTATTAAGGTAAAAAGGATGTTGATGATTTGGGTCATTTGTAAAGTAGGAAACAGAATCTTTTAAATTAATTTGCTTAAACATAATGTCATAAATTGTTTTTGTGTAGATTCCTTCAAAAGTAAGTTTATAACCCTTAAACAGATTAAAATCAACGGCAAGATTAGCCCTCCATGTTTTAGGCATTTTAAGTTTGTTATCAATTACATCAACCTCAACACGGTTTCGTTGAAGCAATATACTATCATTGTACTGAGCAAACTTTTGTGGGTTGGTAGAAATATTTACCGGATTAAATGCCTGTGCAGGATGATAATCAAAAGCACCATAGTTTACCCCGTTATTGTAATAAGCATAACCCAACCAAGCGAAAGGAATACGACCCGTAAACATACCCCAACCTCCGCGAATAACAATTTTTTTGTTTTTTAATACATCCCAATTAAATCCAATTCTAGGAGAAACAGTAGGTTTTCCTAAGAAATTATCTTTTGTTTGATTTAACTGCGGGTGTGTATATGTATTTCCATAATTGGGATCATTGGGAGCTAATTTAACTGTATCGCTTAATATAGGATGGGTTGGCAAATAAGTTAAATCTCCTCTAATGCCAAATGTAACTTTAAAATTATCAACTAAATTCCATTCATCTTGCGCATAAATACTCGACATTAAAACATTAAACTTAGCCACAGGATTGTTGAAATTGTTATCACGGCTATTATCTCCTAAATTATAAACGGACCTAATCCTTGAAGGGGTATTAAGAAAGAAAGAACCAGCGCTGTCATATTCATATCGCCCATTCCATGAGTTAATAAAACCATAGTTTATGCCATAAAGCTCATTATGGGTACCAAAAGTTAAGGTGTGCTTTCCAATAAAATGAGTAAAATTATCTGTGAATTCAAACGTTTTTTGTTTCATATTAAATATTCCAGCTTCTCTGTTTGTCCCTAATAATATCTGGTCTGCACCATTATTATACCCAATTTGTACTTGGGGAAAAATAGTACCTGTTGGGTTTCTCCAATCATGCACAATAGTTTCACCTAAAATTAAACTATTAGAATTCCTGTCGGTAAACCTGCTTTTTAATTCTAAAACAGTAGCATTGTTTATGTTGTTCTGCACAAAATCATAATTACCAAATTCAAACTGTGTGGCAGACTGCTCAAGATTGGAAGCAGAAGAGGTTACAAAATTATTGCGCAAAGTAAGTTGGTGTTTATCATTTATAGTCCAGTCAAATCTTAAAAACCCTTTTTTACTTTTAGAGAAAATACTGTAATTATTATAAGCTCCAGGGTTATAAGCTCCGTTAGGATTATATAAATCATTTTGAGTTAAAGTTCCCGCTCCAGGATTATAACCTGAACCAGGACTATTGCCATAATTGTTTCCATTTGACGTAACTTGAAAAAACTTAGGTAAAAAAGTAGGGCTGTTTAAACTATCCGTAATTCTTTTTGCCAAGGCAGTTGACATAAAACTACCGCTTGACCCCGCCATATAAAAACAGGGTTCTGTGTGGTTGGTTTCTTCATAGTTACCAAAAACAAAAAGTTTGTCTTTTATAAGGGGTAATCCTATTCTGAATCCTATCTGATCATCCTGATAGTTTGAAGGCATTTTACTTTTGTCTCCTGAGTTATCAGGACCGGTAATCATAGCATTTCTTCCAAAAGAATACACAGAAGCAGAAATATCATTTGTTCCTCTTCGTGTAACAGCGTTGATACTTCCACCAGTAAAATTACCTAAACGCACATCATAAGGAGCGATACTAACTGCCATATCCTGAATAGCATCCAAACTCATAGCGTTTGTACGGGTGCTACTGCTTAACATGTTCGACGTTCCGCTAACACCTCCCAAAGAAGGACTAAAACCTATGGCATCATTATTCACGGCACCATCAATTGTAATATTATTATACCGAAAGTTTGTTCCGGCAAATGAGTTGTTTGAACTTTGGGGAGTAAGCCTTGTAAAATCACTCATACTACGGCTTAGTGTAGGCAAGGTTTGTATTTGTTCACGACTGATTCGTGTACCCGTACCTGATTTATTATCATCTTTATCACTTACTACAACAACCTCTGCAAGTTGTTGGCTGCTTTCGTTTAGCTTAATATCAAATCGTAAATTTTCTCCCAAGGAAACACTAATATTATCTTGCACATAGTCCGCATATCCTAAATACGTAACTTTAATGGTGTATGGTCCGCCGGGATTCATATTAACCAAATGATATTTACCATCAGCATCTGTACTGGTAGGATATTTGGTTTCTGTAGAAACATGCGTAGCTAAAACCACTGCACCCGGAATAGCTTCACCTTTCTGGTCAATAACCTTGCCCGTCATACCTGAACTGGTTACTTGTGCAAATCCTGCTAAAGTAAATAATAGCAGAACTATGGCAAGGAAAATGCTTTTACGGTTTACAGACTTAGCAACATTAAAATAAAACTTAGCTAGCCCTTTGGGAGTATCAGTTAAAATCATACAATAGTTACCGGCTACTATTTGTCAACTATAAATTTCTCGGTATGATTTATATGATTTCCTGTAAGCTTTAGGAAATAAAAACCATTACTCAGGTTCTTTACATTCGTTTCAATTGCATTATTACCACTTACAATAGTTAACTCTTCTTCCTTAACAACCTTACCCGATAGGTCGGTAATTGTAAGTACTGTTTTATCTTCTGTATCAGCAGTAATATTAATATTAAGTTTTTCTGATGTTGGCACCGGATAAACTGAAATAGAATTATTCGAAGTATGTTGTTGTATTCCAGTTGTATTCCAAACGTTTGTAATTGGCCCATAAAAAGCACTGCTATCACATTGTGGCAATGCATACATATCTTCAATAGTACGCAACACAGAAAAATGGTTTATTTTATTTGCATAATGCCCTCCATTAACCATCCCTCCTATAAACATAGTTACAATCTGGTTAGAAGTAGTTTGTACCCCACCTATTATAATACCATCATCTTCATCAAAAGTTAAAATAAACAAACTGTTATTACTTTGACACCATCTAATAACGCTTCCTAAATGGTTTTTAACCCAAGCATCTCCATTCGAAATAGCAGTGGGAGCATTATATGATGGGTCGTGCATGTCATCTACCATGTTAGGAATTACAAAACAAACAGTTGGCAGATTACTGTAGTGTAAGGAATCTGGAAAACTGGTAAAAGGCATATTTGTAGAGGCAGGTACGTTATTAGTCCCAGTTCCCTGAAAGATAACCCAAGGGCAATGTTTCTCTGCATAATTACCTGAGGATGTACCAGTAAAACCAACGGAAGGGAGTGTTTCACTATAAGCACCCCATGTTAATCCCTTGGTTATAACGGACGCACCTAAATTACAATAAGTCCAAGGAGTATTAGTAGGTATATTATCTGATGTTACGCCATAATTGTTTCCACAATATAAATCAAGATAGTTAGGTAAACTTGGATGGGTTAATGCATAAGATTGTGTAAAAGTAGCTGTAGCAGGGTTTGCATATAAACTATTAATGTAAGGTGCATTAGAACTCCCTATTATTTCAGAATATCCATAATTTTCTAACAATACTACCAATACATGATCAGGGGTGGGTAGTGAAGTTTGTGCATTTATTTTCCCGATTATTACGAAAGCTAATGCTGTAATAAGTGTAGTTGTTTTTTTCATTTTTTTATCATTAAATTAAAGATGCGCAAATCTATAACACATTCTAATACCAACCTTTATTCCAATGTTAAGCTAACGTTAAGAAATCGTTATCTTATTGTTAGGTCATTTATTTTAGTGCAAAACATTTCCTAAAATTTTTACTTTCGCACCCGTTACAATTATTTTAACATAAAATCAGGATGAAAAGGCAGATACTTTTTACTTTACTATTCTTATATATCTATATATCTGTGTTTTCACAGATGAATATAATTACAACCATTGCTGGAGATACTGCGGAAGGTTATGGTGGCGATGGAGGTCCGGCCATAAATGCTGTATTAGATATTCCAAGTGGTATTGTGGTAGATAAAGCAGGTAATGTATATTTTGGAGATGCGGAAGCAGATATTATCCGTATGATAAGCACATCGGGTACTATAACAGCCTTTGCCGGAAATGTGGTAGGTGGTTTTAGTGGAGATGGTGGACAAGCAACATCTGCTATGATAGACAATCCTTTAGGACTTGCTATAGATACTATGGGCAATATCTATTTTGCCGACTTTGTAAATAACCGTGTACGAAAAGTAAACACTTCAGGCATTATTACAACTATAGCCGGTACAGGCACGGGGGGTTATAGTGGCGATAATGGTGCGGCAATCCTTGCGCAATTGAATGCACCGGGTGGTGTTGCTGTTGACAGAGCAGGAAATATTTACATAGCAGAAATAAGTAATAATTGCATACGTAAAATAAATACTGCGGGTATTATAACAACAATTGTAGGTAATGGCGTTGCAGGTTATTCGGGTGATGGCGGGCAGGCTTCTTTAGCAAAATTAAACCAACCCAATAATCTGATACTTGATAATACAGGAAACATATACATAGCAGATACATACAACAATGTTATCCGTAAAATAAATACCACCGGCATCATATCAACCATTGCAGGCAATGGAACTGCAGGCTATAGTGGGGATTGGGGAGCAGCAATTACGGCACAACTTTTTAATCCAATAGGATTGGCTTTTGATGCTGCAGGTAACCTGTATTTTGCAGAGGCTACAAATAATATTATTCGCCAGATAACTACTGCTGGTACTATATACACCTTTGCAGGCACTGGCGATGCCGGTTTTAGCGGAGATGGTGGGCCTGCCATTGCAGCAGAAATGGAACAGCCTTTTGGTATAGCTATAGATGGTGCAGGTAATATGTACATAACAGATTCGGCTAATGATAGAATGAGACGGACAACAAATGTAACAGGCATAAACACATTTGCACAACTAAATGAAAATGTAATAGTCTATCCCAACCCTACTACCAATTATTTTCAATTAACTTTCTCAAATGCCAATACAAAACCAATAAATATTAGTCTTTATAACTCCTTAGGAGTAGAGGTTAAGCATGAGTCAGAAATAGAAACCATAAATCAAACTCTTAAAACAGATGTAAGCAGTTTACCTTCTGGTATTTATAATCTGAACATTTTGAGTAATAAAGGTGTTTTAAATAAAACGATAATTATTGCAAAGTAAAAATTGCATTGAAGCTGTTGATAGCTTATCCATTCTTTAATAAGAATTTTTCCTTTTGATATCTATAAAACTTATGAAAATGAATGTTAAACCGAGCCTGTTCTTCCGGCTTTTATTTCCTGAAGGGTAGTAATAATGGCATCCAGTTTTTCCAGTTCAATTTTGCTAAGCATTATCTGAAGGTTTTCTATTTCTCTTTTAGAATCTATATTGGTTTGATAATCTGCATGAGCCTGCACTCTGTCGCGCTCGCTTTGTCGGTTTTGTGCCATCATAATAATGGGGGCTGCATAGGCAGCTTGGGTAGAGAAAACGAGGTTAAGCAATATAAAAGGGTATTTATCCCAGTGTTTTATATAACCAACAATATTCAGCGCCATCCATACGCCTACAATAATGGTTTGAATGATGATAAAACGCCAGGAGCCCATGCCAGTTGCTACTTTATCGGCAAGGCGCTCTCCGAAACCAAGAGATTCAAAATGATAATCGTGCCAGGTTTTTCTGATATTCATATTGTTTAGCTTTAATTTAAGGTTTAATAGATTTATAAACTGCCAATTTACTTAATTAATTAAGCATTATCAATCTATAGAACAGATTTTACATAACCTTTTTAATAATATTTATCTTTATACATTCTATAACATTATTAATTAATCTGTTTAGATGAAGCGTTTCAGAAATTTATTATTAATAGCTTTATTTCTTACCCATGCCTCCTATGCCAAACCTCCTATACGGGTTTATATTATGGCGGGACAATCAAACATGAGTGGTACTAATAACCCTTTGGTGATCCAGCTTCCGGCAAGCTTAGTAAGTACTGTGCCCAATGTGCTTATTAAAGTAAACAGTTATAGTGTAAATTGTAACTGGGGTTCTTTGCGACCCGGGCTTGGAGCTACCACTGCTAATTTTGGACCTGAAATAACTTTTGGGTTAGATGAATTAAACACATTACAGAAATTAGACACTACTCTTTTCGGGAGCAAAATTGCCATTATTAAATACGCTTACGGTGGCACTACGCTTGATGTAGATTGGCGACCACCTTCATCAGGAGGGATAGTTGGTTGGTTATATAAAGGTATTATAAATGATATAAATGCAAGTTTAGCAACTTTAGACAGTACCTATGATGCACAAATTATGGGTATGTGTTGGATGCAGGGCGAGTATGATGCACTGGTTGATACCGAAGCGATTAATTACCAAACAAACCTGAGCAATTTTATTCAGGATATACGTACCGATTTAAATTTACTGACGATGCCGTTTTGTATCGGTATGATTGATAGCTCTCCACATTGGCCTTATAATGCTATAGTGAGACAAGCCGAAACTAATGTTGCTAAAAGTACTGCCGGAGTAAGTGTTTTTGATACACATGGTTTAGGTACTGATGGTACGCATTACAATACACAAGGACAAATAGAGCTCGGGCATTTATTTTTCCGTTATCTGGATGATGCCTATACTACCTGCACTATATGTAACGGAAACAATACCGTAATTTTCCCTAATCCCTCTATCGGTTCTTTTTCGGTTCTATATTCGGGTATTCCTAGCAATTACCAATATACCATTACCGATATGAAAGGTGCTGAGGTACTGCAGGGACAGCTTTATATTGGGTATGAAGTTGATATATCATCATTAAGTGCGGGTATTTATTTTATTTCTCTTACCACAATCGAGGGAACGATTGTGAAGAAAGTGGTAAAAATATAGACTATTCAGAGTTAAGGCAGAGTTACTTTAAAAGAAATGCTTTTGCTATTTATACTCAGATTGGTTTTTTACGGGGAGAATATATTAGTATACTTAAACTTGATGAGAAAACAATATTAGCAAATAGCAGACCTTACGGTAGACAGCCCTTTACTATCAATCGTGACAGAGTAAACTTCAATAAGCTAAAGAATATACTTGCCTAATCAAAAGGCAATTTACCCTGCCCATCATCACCTTTCATAAAGTCCTGAGCGGCTTTGCGGCTAATTTTTTCCATAGCGCGGCGGTGCAGTTCCATAGGAGAGAGTCCGCCATCGCCCGTAATTTCTTCGGGGGCTTCGTCTAACTCTACTTCTTCGGCTTCGCGCAGGTTAATTTCTTTTACCTTCAGGTGAGTAAGTCTTTTGCCTTTGGCTTTCATGTTTACCATAGGGGCAAACTCAGTCAGGTTAATGGTTTCGGGGGCAGGCTGTTTGTCTTTTTCTTTGCCAAACACTATATCTATAATCGGCATTGGACTGCTGGTAACCATTTCTATACAGGAGTTTTCGTGCTCGGTAATAATAGGGGTTTTAACCGAAATGTTTTCGGGTACAAAGCGTTTAGTAAGGTAGGTTTTGCTTTCACCGTCAAAATAAACCAGGTTAATTACCTGCTTAGGGAAAAACTTTTCTATCAGTACAATATCCTCATCAAAGTGGTTAAGCAAATCATAAGTATATAATTTGTATTGCCCTTTAGAGGTAATGGTAAGTATCTTATCCTCTCCGGCAAACTTACCTAAGTATGTGCCACGTTCTTCTTTGTTCAGGCGATGGGTGGTATCATCAAACCAGTAATCTTCGGCGCCCAAAGTAGAAGTACCTTTTGCTTTAAAAGTTACTTTTTTAACGGCATATTTGGTAACAATATTCCCAACCGATGTCCTGCCTTTAACCTGTATCTCGGCAAAGTCCACATCAATCTCCAGCTTGCGCACACCGGAAGTTGGTTTTAAATTAACGGTTACTTTTTCGGCTTCGCCATTGGGGTTTATGGTAAACCAAAATACGTTGGAGTTTGCAGTGCCTTTGGTTAAATCGTATTCCTTATCGCGGGTAACGCCACTTACATTGAAGCGTTTAATAAAGGTAATGCCTTTTGGCCCGTCAGAATAAATCATGTTGTAGGTAGTGCGCTCGTCGTTCTTTTTAAACACGGCAACATAGATTATATCCTTACCAACAAACACCTTATCCTGCACTTTAAATATTTTCATTTTACCCTCTTTGGTAAAGGCAATAATATCATCAATATCAGAGCAGTCGCAAACAAACTCATCTTTCTTCAGGCTTGTTCCTGCAAAGCCTTCTGCTTTGTTAACGTACAGTTTTTCGTTAGCCATTACTACTTGTGTAGCTACAATAGTATCAAGTTGTTTTATTTCAGTTCTGCGTTCTTTGCCTTCGCCGTATTTCTTTTTCAGCGTTTTAAAATAATCAACCGCATACTCAACCAAATTAGCGAGATGATTTTTTACCGTCGCGATTTTATCTTCCAGTTCTTTCAGATGATCTTCTGCTTTAATGCTATCAAAGCGGGTAATGCGTATCATCGGGATTTGCGTTAAGCGTTGCAAATCATCATCATTAATCTCGCGGATTAATTTCTTTTTATGAGGAGCGAAAGAGGCGTATAAATATTTGTATAAGTTTTCTTTATCGGAATACTTTTTGAAATCGATATACATTTCTTCTTTAATGAAAATCTTTTCTATAGAAGCAAAGTGCCATTTCTCTTCCAGTTCTCTTTTATCCAGCTCAAGTTCTAATCTTAATTGCTCAAGCGTTTGATGTGTAGATAACTTAAGCATCTCACTAACACCCAAGAAACGCGGTTTATCGTTTTCAATAACACAGGCATTGGGAGAAATACTCATCTCGCAATTGGTAAAGGCATACAGTGCATCAATGGTCTTATCGGGAGAGATACCCGGTTGCAGATGAATTAATATCTCTACGTTCTCAGCAGTATTATCTTCTACCTTCTTTACTTTTATTTTGCCTTTATCGTTAGCAGCAAGAATAGAATCTATTAAAGAGCCAGTGGTGGTTCCAAAAGGAATCTCGGTAATGACAAGTGTTTTGGAATTTAGTTCTTTTATACGGGCACGTATTTTAATTTTTCCGCCACGCAAGCCATCGTTATAATCACCACAATCGGCAATACCTCCCGTAATAAAATCGGGATAGATAACGGCTTTTCTTCCGCGCAATACCTGTATGGAAGCATCAATCAATTCATTAAAATTATGCGGAAGCATTTTGCAAGCCAAACCAACCGCAATACCTTCTACACCATGTGCCAGCAACAAAGGAAACTTTACAGGAAGTGTAATAGGTTCTTTATTTCTGCCATCATAACTTAATTGCCAGTTGGTAGTTTTAGGATTGTAAAGTACATCCAACGCAAATTTAGACAGGCGGGCTTCTATATAACGAGGGGCAGCAGCACTATCTCCTGTTAAAATATTACCCCAGTTACCCTGCATGTCAATCAATAAATCTTTTTGCCCAATAGCCACCAAAGCATCGCCAATACTGGCATCGCCATGCGGATGGTATTTCATGGTATTACCGATAAGATTGGCAACTTTGTTGTAGCGCCCGTCTTCCAATTCCCACATACTATGCAGAATGCGGCGTTGTACGGGTTTCAATCCGTCTTCTAAAGCAGGTACGGCACGTTCAAGTATTACATAAGAGGCATAATCTATAAACCAGTTCTTAAACATACCCGATACATGGGTAACGCTGTCTAACTCGTTATGGTTATCAGTAGTATTTATATTATTCTCTTCACTCATATTTAGCTCTTCTTTGTATTTTATCTTGATGGTTTCGCAGAATGCCGAAAAGGCATTTTCTTAATGGCGGCAAAGCTACAAAAGAGGGCAGATTATTTAAGAGAGAAGAATATATTTTTATTCACAGGAATAAACAAGGCGTGTAGGTTCCCTACACACCTAATTAAGCCTCAGTATTAGTAAGATAGACCTTACTTCCCCTCAGGAATAAACTTTATGGAAAGCGAGTTAACGCAATAGCGTTGTCCGGTTGCCGTTGGCCCGTCATCAAAAATATGGCCTAAATGCCCGCCACATCGCGCGCACATAATTTCGGTACGCACCATACCAAAAGACATATCTTTCTTTTTAATTACGTGGTCACCCACACCCACTTCTTTATCGAAACTGGGCCAGCCACAATGACTTTCAAACTTCATATCAGAAGTAAATAATTCATAACCGCAGGCACCGCAAACATATTTTCCTTTTTTAAAGTTATCTGTATACTCACCTGTATAAGCAGGTTCAGTGCCTTTTTCTCTGAGCACATGATATTGCTCGGGTGTTAATTCTTTTTTCCACTCAGCATCGGTTTTGGTTATTTTGTTGTGATCCATTTTATTAATGTTATTGATTTGTTGCTGACAACTTCCTGCTATAAATATAGATAAGAAGAAGACAAATAAAATTAACTTTTTCATGACTTAACTTTCGATTATAGACGAAAGATAAACGAAAACCTTACAGAATCATTAAAAAATAATAAAAAGTGGAAGAGCAAACTATCTTATCAATTCAACAAAACCTTTTTTGTTGGCTAAATCAGCATTCGTACCGCAGTTAGATTCATATTTCACATAAAAGAAATAGGTGCCATCATCTGCATTATGCCCGCTTTTTGTTTTACCATCCCAGGGTTTGGTGTAATCATTTGATTCATACATCAGTGTACCCCAACGGTCATAAATCTTTAGTTCGTAGATTTTACTTTGTTTGGCAATTTCATATTGACTTACATTTTTTTGATAAAAAGGATAGAACATATCATTTCTATTATCACCGTTAGGCGAAAATACATTCACCATCTCGTTAGGTACAAAAGCATTGTACGTAGATATAGGTATCATTATTTTAGCTGTATCAGGGCATCCACCACTTGTATAAGTTACATAGTAGCTGTTAATGTTTGCTACAGCCACATGTATTGAATCGCCTGTAACGGATGCTCCATTATTACTTGGATGCCATACGTAGTTTGTATATCCGGTATTAGCTACTAATAAACCCAAAGAATCTTTAGGACAATAATACGCATGTATGCTATCCGCTGGTAATTTAGGCGGATTTACAATCGTAATCGTAGCTGTCTCCACGCAATTACCTGCATTAATTACACAAGTATATGTACCCGCATGAAGATTAGGTTCTTGAGAAAATTGCAGAGGTGTAGAGCCTTTAATTACAGGTGCAGGAGATGTATAAGGAGCCGGGTAATACCAAGTAAAGATATATGGCTTGTTTATAGGGCCATTTATTTCACGCGGCACAACTACTTTTACTTCTCCATTACCATCATTATAACATTTAAGTGTTTGCATTGATTTTGTAAATTGAAAGGATTGAAGTACTAAACTCACCTTATAAACACTTACGCATCCAGCAGGACTTTTTACAGAATCTACATAAGTTGTTCCGCTATGCTGAGGTGGACTAACTGTGAAACTAACATTAGCCGCACTACTTCCTATAGTAACAGTAGAAGTAGATAAATACCAATTATTTGTATAACCGGATGCAATTGGAGGGTTAAGTTTAAGTGTATCTAAATTACATACTGAATATGTAGTAACCGTAGGGGCAGGGATTACGTTAGAAAGTACTTGTGCAGTATAAGTATACAAACAAGATGCATTACCAGTAGGAGAAATAGCCACAGAATAAATTCCTGCACTTAAATTGGATACTGATATAGGAGTTGTTGTACTTGTTCCTGCCGTATTAGTAGCAGTTCCTACAATACTCCAGTTATAAGAAGAAAAAGTGTAAGTACCACTTGGGCTTAAACTTATACTTCCATTATTTCCACCGTGACATGTAGGAGATGGAAAGAGGCTGAAATTAAGATTGTATTTAGAAATAGTTATTTCAGTAGAGTCTTTACAACCTGTAGTATTATCTTTATAGGATACAATGTAATGTTGGCCATTTAATACGTTTGACGCTGTATAGGTTTGGGCGGTTGCTCCGGGAATTATATTATTTAAGGTATCATACCATTGATAAGCACTACCCAAAGATGCAGTTAGCAGAGCATTATTTCCGCAAACTGATGTGGTGGTGAATGATAAAGTAGTTGGGCTAGTAATTCCTACATTTACAGTTGTTACTTGAGAACAACCTGCATTATCATGCACACCAACGGTATAAGTGCCTGGAGTAAGATTAGCTACCGAAGTAGTGGTTTGTGTTGGTATAGTACTCCATGCTATGGTATAAGGTGCGGTACCTCCGCTAATAGATATGGTTGCACTACCAGTTGAGCTACCTGAACAGGTTGCCGGATGTGATGATGTAGATAAGCTAAAAGTGCTTGGGTTACTAATGGTAGTAATTAAAGTTTGATTATACACTCCTGAACAAGCCGTTGCAAAGCCTACTACACAGGTATATGAACCGGCAGTTAACCCACTTATGGAAGATGTAGTTTGACCTCCGGGAGACCAAGAATAAGTAGGTGTGGCTGTATAATTACTTATAATTACAGCAGCAGTTCCATTAGAACCACCACAGGAAACTGTAGTTGATACTATACTGGCAGCCGGAGCAGTTGAACAGGAAACGGAATTACCTTGTATAAAAACACCGGAATCCCAAACTTCATCCGATGCGTCAGCAATGGCAATTTTCATATGGTAAGAAGCACAAGGTGTTACTATAGCTGCCGATCTAATGGGAATGGTGTATCCATCATAAACAATATCATTATTAGGACTTGCAATATTATCAATATAAAAAGATGTATTAGTAGGAGGCCAGGGATAAAGCGTACCCCCATTATTTACATTATCAATAGATACAGGCGTTGGTGGTGTTATACCGGGAAGGATGGCAATATTTTGGCCGACATAATTACCGCCCGCAGGATTAGGGCCCGTTAAAAAAATACCCATGGCATCATTAAATGGCGAACCCACATATCCATTATATTCTTCCGATCCAAAAACATATTTTATAACTATACTATCACAAACGGGTACAAAATCAAACTGAAGAATACAGACATCATTCGTGTCGGCAATAGAAATACTTTGTAAATTGGGGTCTAAAAAACTGCTGCCGGTTGCTGTACTTGCAAAAACAGAACCAGCATTTGCAGCATCAGTAGCTAGCCCATTGGTTAAAAGTATCCCATTAGTTAAACCTAAGTTATTAGGGGAGGCAGTACCTGGATAGGTAAAAAGACCGGAACCTCCAGCTCCACAATTTAAAGAAGCACTGCTTACTGTAACCCCGCTGCCTGTTATAGCTTGTGCTAATTGGGTAGCCACCGAGTTTGGGGTTACTGTTAATTGAGATTGAGCTAAAATACTTAAAGGTAGAAGTAAAGTGATAATTACAATTCTAATAACGTAATTTTTATTCATATTATAAGTTTTAAGGTTGCTAATGTAAATTATTTTAAAGGAAATTAAAAACCTATTCCTACTTTTTATAAGGTCTTTATTAAACATTCTCTTCAATTTAGTTTAAAATCATACNNTATTGCCGCACTTATTACAGAAAGTGCTGCATTTATCACAGGTATTGCTGCACTTATCACAGGTATTGCCGCACTTATTACAGAAAGTGCTACACTTATCACAGATATTGCTGCACTTATTACAGATGTTGCAGTATTTATTACAGATATTGTTGCATTTATCATAGGTGTTGCTGCAATAACTATAGTAAAAGCTCTTAACTACAGAACTTATAGTATAATACTACTCAGAAAACACGTACGAATTTTGGTTATTAAAATCTATAACCAAGTATTTGCTTTTGCTATACCTACTATATATGCTAAGTTTTTGTACTTTGACGTAAAATCTACCAAATCTGTAACTAAATAGCCCCATTTTTGTACTTTCGCCTAAATTTATTTTGTGATGATTGAGAAACTTGCCAGTATAAAGCAGCGTTATATAGATGTAGAACAAAAACTATCTGACCCCACGGTTATTGCCGATATGAGACAGTTTAAGAGTCTGAATAAAGAGTATCGCGCTTTAGAACCTATCATAAACATATTTGAAGAGTATAAAAAAGCACTTGATAATATAGATTCTGCCAACGAGATTTTAAAAACCGAAAAAGATAAAGATTTCTTGGAGATGGCAAAAGCCGAGCTGGAAGAGAACAGAGCCATAGAAATAAAACTGGCTGATGAGATACGGATAATGCTTATTCCTAAAGACCCGGAAGATGCCAAAAATTGTGTGATGGAATTGCGAGCGGGCACGGGTGGAGATGAAGCCAGTATTTTTGCGGGAGATTTGTATGAGATGTATCGCCGGTATTTTGAGAAGAAAGGTTTTAAAGCCGAGGTGGTTGATATAAGCCCCGGTACGATGGGCGGTTATAAAGAGATTATTTTTAATGTAACCGGTGATAACGCTTACGGAACGTTGAAGTTTGAATCGGGTGTACATCGTGTGCAACGGGTTCCTGCAACCGAAACACAGGGTAGGGTGCATACATCGGCAGCAACACTTGCCGTATTGCCAGAAGCCGATGAGTTGGATGTGGAGTTAAAAGATTCTGACATTACCATGGCTACTGCACGAAGTGGTGGTGCAGGCGGACAAAACGTAAACAAGGTAGAATCTAAGGTTATACTTACCCATCACCCAACGGGTATTGTGGTTACTTGTCAAACCGAACGTTCTCAATTAGGCAACAGAGAAAAAGCTATGAATATGTTGCGCACCCGCATTTATGATGCCGCTTATTTAAAGCGTATGGAAGAAGTTACGGCAAAACGTAAAACAATGGTTAGCTCTGGCGACAGGTCGGCAAAGATTCGTACCTATAATTATCCGCAGAACAGAATTACCGATCATCGTATAAATATGACTTTATATAACCTTACCGATTTTATGAACGGAGAGATACAGGAAATGATTGATGCCTTGCAGTTTGCCGAAAATGCCGAGAAGATGAAAGAAGGCGGAATAATATAATACATATATATAGGTATGTCGGAAGAAATAATCGTAAACGGAGAAACTAAGGGGGAGAAATATACGTCTCTGTTGCCTCAGCTACAAGCTTTAGTAGAGGGTGAGGAAGATATGATTGCCAACCTGGCAAACATAACCGCTGCACTAAAACAAACCTTTGGGTTTTATTGGGTGGGCTTTTATTTGGTTAAGCATAATGAATTGGTGTTAGGTCCCTTTCAGGGCACATTGGCTTGCACACGTATTGCTTTAGGAAAAGGTGTTTGTGGAACCGCCTGGAAAGAAGCCAAAACTATTATAGTAGATGATGTAGATAAATTTCCGGGGCATATTGCATGTAGTTCGGCTTCTAAATCAGAAATTGTTATACCTATATATAATAGCCAAAAAGAAGTGGTTGCTGTACTTGATATAGACGAAGATAAATATGCCTGTTTTGATGAAACAGATAAACTGCATTTGGAAAAGATAGCTATACTTACTACAAGCATTATCAATAATCATTAATAAATGATTTTCAGGAAGATTCTTTTTATATCTATACCCTTTCTTATTCTTCTTTTATTTACCCGGTGTGCACAGATAGGTGTTTTAAGTGGGGGGAAAAAGGATAAAACACCTCCAACATTAGTATCCGTAGTTCCACATGATACTTCTACTGGTATCCCAATCAAAGATTTGAAGATTACTTTTTTGTTTGATGAGATGGTTGATGTGAAAGCTGTGAGTAAATCTATAGCCATCAATCCGCAAATGGATAATGTGCCTGACATTAGAGCTGCCGGAAAGAAAATGGTTGTAAGTTTTGGTGATGACTTGCAACCTAATACTACGTATCAGCTTCAGTTTGGTAATTCATTAGCTGATGTACACGAAGGGAATAAATACAAAAACCTTACCTATATATTTAGTACCGGCCCTGTTATAGATACAAATACCGTTAGCGGTAAAGTAACCGATGCCTTTACTTTTAAAAACATGAAAGATGTATCGGTTATGTTGTTTTCCGATTTAAGTGATACGGCAGTTACCCGTTCAAAACCCGATTATCTTGTTAAGACAGATTCGTTAGGTATGTATTCTATTTCTGCCATCAGACCCGATACTTATCAGATTGTTGCCATTACCGATAAAAATAAAAGTAAGACTTACGATGCAGGAGAAGCCATAGGGTTTAGAAATGCTCCTTTAATCATTACCGGAAAAGATACGGTTGATTTTAAGATGAGTACACCAAAGAGTAACAACAGTTTTATTAAAAAGAAAATACAATCCTTTTGGGGCTATCATAAGTATATATTAAACGACACCATGCCTGATGCTTATATTATCTTATTAGAGGATAGTAATAAAAACCCTGAGCGAAATGCCGATAAGGATAAAATTGCTTACGAAACAAGAAACGATACCCTGGAAGTATATTATAAAGACATCTATGATACTGAATTGAAGTTTATGGTAAAAAGAAATCAGACTGTTATTGATACTGTTATACTGGAAGTACCTAAGCAAACAAAAGTGGATAGCACTATAAATAAGAATGGGAAAAAGATAAGGATGAGTGTTAATAAAGCAACGTATAGTAATAAGAATGATGATATATATATAAGTTTCTCCTTTCCTTTAGAGAATACCATAGATATGGATAAGTGTTTATTACTGCATGACGATAAAACCGAGAAAGCCATACTTACTGCCGAAAACAAAAATGAGAACAACAATTTAGTTACTACCTATTTACCTACCTATAAGAGAAGGCTACTTAATAAATTGCTTGAAAGCAAAACATATACCCTTATGTTTTTACCAAACAGCATAACAACTTATTGGGGCAAAACAAATGCCGATACCCTGAGAACAACTTTTAAAACATATTCTAATGATGATATAGGGACACTTAAACTAAAACTTACCATACCGGATAGCATACATAACTATGTAATACAGCTTCTAAATTCAAGCGAAAAGGTACTTGATGAATATAGCGGAGTAGTAAAAAAAGAAAATAATATCACCTTTTATAATCTTCCTGCTGCAGAATATTCTTTTCGTTTTATTAATGATGTGGATGCAAATAAAAAGTTTACATCTGCAAATTTCATGACACATACTCAACCGGAAGATGTTTTTATCTATGATAAACTCGTTAAAGTGCCTACAGGATGGGACGTTGAGACTGATTGGAACATTATTCTTCAACCAGAAAAGAATAAATAAAAATTTACATCACAGTTTAAAAAAGATAAAACAGTTTTATTTTTTATTGATTGAAGAAAATTTCCCCTTCATTTTAAAATTATTTTTTACTCCCTACTTAAGTAAATATGTTTTGTTTTTTTGTTATGATTTTTATCACGATAAAATTCAAACAGCCTGAATGTCCTGTAAAATCAATGTATTCAGAGCATTCAAACAACTTTATGAATGAAATTTTGTTTTCTACTATATGCAGTTGCTTTACGTAATTAACAATATCAACAGAAAAGTGTTGAAAAATATAACAACACATTTCATCTATAACTAAAATTATTTAGTTACTTCGTATCATATAAATCTCAAAAAACAAAAACCATGGCAAAGAAAGCAGCAAAAAAAGCAGCTAAAAAAGTTGTAAAAAAAGCAACTAAAAAAGCAGCTAAGAAAACTTCTAAAAAGAAGTAATCAAAAGCCCCGCTTGGCGGGGCTTTTTAGTTATCATGCTTTTCTTTTTCTCAATTCCTTTTTTTTGCATAGTCTAACAATTCATTTACATTTGCATTAAACTCATAACTTATACAAATGAATAACTTTTTTAAAATAACACTATCTCTTGCCTTAATCGCAATAATAACTTCATGTGGAGGAAAGAAACAGAATGAAAATGAAAATTTAGTTGCGCCAAAAGGAATGCGTTACTTTGATATAAGTAAAACAGGAATGAACGCTTTTGTATTAATACCCGATTCATCAGCTGGCATTATTGATACAAGTATACGCTCAAGCGGAGAATATGTAATAAAGATTGGTAAAGATTTTCAAATAGCTATTATTGAAACAAATGGAGATATTGGTCAAAGAAAAGCTGATATTGCCAGCGATGATGTAAATAAACTTAAAAAATACATTATTGACGATTCAACTACTTTAATGTGGGAATCAGGAATTGCAGATTTATCCGAGTTTCATTTTTATCAGGTTAAAAAACTGGGAAACCGTACGTATGTTTTTGAAGATGTAAAAGGAGAACCTTTCTCTCAGCAAGCCGTTCAAAAAATGTTAGATGCCTGCAAGCTGGCTAAAGAGAAAAGAGTAGAAGAAAGGAAATCTTAAATACAAAATATAAGCAAACTAAAAGCCTCGTTGAAAAATCAACGAGGCTTTTTTATGGTTATAAGTTTAGTTATTTAATATTCCAATCCGCCAATAGCATCACTTAGCATATCGGGGTTAAGTTCCGGTGGAATGCATAATACAGGTATCTTGCTTTCGTTGGTAAGCTGGTGTATATAATTACCCAATACAATGCTTGAGAACTCAGCATTTTGATCTGTCATAGAAATAATTAAATCGGCTTTTACTTTTTTAGCGTATGCTAAAGTTTTCTTTGCGCGGTTATCGGCAAACTGAATTTCTGTGGTGCATATTACTTTTTTCTTATCGGCAAGCTTTTTTATTTGCCCCATAATAACTTCCATCTTGTATTCATAATTTTCTTCTCCTTTACTACCCTCGTGCAGTATTCCTATCACATGCAAATGTGCTACAAACTTATCTGCCATAAAAATAGCCGAATCTACTTTTTGGCGAGAATGGTCGGAAGTATCAATAGGCACTAAAATATTTTGAAAGCCTAATTTATCGGCGGCAGTTTGTACCGTCATAACCGGTATATCAGATTTGGTAAGCACACGGTACGCATTACTTCCTAAAAAGAATCCGTTATCAGAATCTTTGCCATGCGTACCCATTACCACCATGGTTGATTTTGTTTCTTCCGCCATGTTTATAATCTCGGCAGTAATATGCCCGGTTGTTACAAAAGGGGTAACTTCTATTCCGTATCTCTTTCTTATGTCGGCTGCTATTTTTTCAAGTTTATCAAACAAAAAATCCGTTATCACAGAAATATCTTTTAGTTTAACGGCTGGCAATATAATATCCAGCAAATCGGTTTTGCTTTGCACATGCACCAGTACCAATTCTCCTTTGGTATATTTTGCCATAAAGGCTGCATACTTAATGGCATTTAACGATGTTTTAGAAAAATCTACCGGAATAAGTATTTTGCTTGTTTTTATTTTATTCATACTACTTGTTTTTAAAGTTAATACCCGATAAATGTATAGGTATTATCATTACCCTGCAAAAAATATATACTGCTTAACATTATTTATAGGTCAGTTTGTTTAAAGGAGGAATATGTTTTTAATACCTTGTTGTCACATTTGTGAGCCGACAACTCAATTAGTTACTGCATTCATTCGGTTAAAAGTGTTTTTTAAATCATCAGCACTTGCCTTTACCATAGTCTCACTAAAGCCAAAGGTAAGTTCGGTTTTGCCCTGCTTCAACTGTTCAAAAACAGCTTCTATAAAATCGCTAACAGGTGGCGCAGCGTCGTGCAAACCTTTTCCGCCAAGGTCGGTATTAAGGGCAGGAGGTATAATTTCTACTACCTCGATGTTTTTTGCTTTTAATAATTGACGCAACGAAAGTGTGAAGGAATGAAAAAATGCTTTGGTGGCAGAATAAACAGGCACTTTGGTCAACGGCACAAATGATAAACCCGAAGTAACATTAACAACTGTATTTAGGGCTTTTAGTTTTATAAAGAGTGAAGTTAAATGAAGAGGCGCTTCTATGTTGGTAGCTATTTCTTCTTTTGCACGTTCAAAAAAATTATCATCCAAAACCGACATCCATTGCTGGATACCTGCGTTATTAATCAGCACATTTACATCGCTGTGGTTTTTAGATACCCAGTTATACAGTTCTTCTCGTTGGCCTGCTATAGCTACATCGCATACTTTGGTAATAACCGAGGGGTGTTTAGCCGCCACTTCTTTTAATACCGCTTCCCTCCTACCGCATATAATTACGGTGTTGTTTTCTTTAATAAATCTTTCGGTTAGCCCCAGGCCAATGCCGCTTGCACCGCCCGTAATCAGTATTTTGTTATGATTAATTTTCATACGCCTAGTTATAAGTTAATATCTGATAAATGTATATGTATTATTATTCTCAGCCAAAAATATGTTACTTAACCTTATTGATAATGTCTTCAACGTTTAGTGTTATATTTCAATTCCTCAATCTGTTTCTTTCTTGTCATAAATTATATGACATAATCTTATCATTTCCATATTACACGATTATCATTTTTTCAACTAATTAACAGCCAAGGCTGTCAATATAGTTTTGCTGAGGGATTAATTAAGTAGCAAATCAAAAATAAATAAATATGAAAAATTCAAACGAAATGAACCTTGATTACTTAGGAATCATGAAAAATAATAATTTAAGAAGGAACATTCTTTTTATTTTAAACCTTGCAGCTTTTTATTTGGTACAGTATGCTGCAATACCGGATAGAAAGGTAATTTGTTCTATAAATAAACCATCCGGTGGTTTTACTTATCGTATATTACCTGCAAATGTAAGAAAACTTGATCCTATCATAGAGGAAGATGCTGAAATGAAAACTGATATTTTTTCAGAACCTACCTATAGAATGGTTGCTATTGCAGTTATAGTCAAAAAAGAAAACACGCATATCAACTCTGTAAATAAAAGTATTTACGATTTACAGGAACAAGCTGATTATTTACATTCTATTGTCGATAAAATTAAAATGGCCGCTATAAACAGGCTTCCGGGAGAAAAAGAGAGATGATGGAAGAAGCCAATGACCTACTGAAAAGTTCTATTGCAAAGCAAATTGAAGTAGCCGAACTGTCAGTTAAAATGCGGCAGGATAATTATGACAGGAACAAAAAAAGTCTTGGCTTATTAATGAATGGAAATAGGAATAACATGGATATTATTGAACGTGCTGAAATTTATGTATCGGAGGCTGAAAGAGCCTGGAGAATGGCCAAGGAAATGCTTGAGGAAGCTTATGCACAAGAAAATAAGGAAGCCCGATTAGGAGCTATGGGCAATACAGAAGAAAAAGAAATGATAGCCATAAGTAATCAAACAAAAGCTATTATGCTGTTTAATAACCTAGCGGGGAACGAATGTGAGAAATCTAATTGCAGATTTCCCGACTCCACTCGAAATGGCAACACAATTCGTAATTAAGATTAATAAGAATTACCTCAGCAATTTAATGTACCCTTTTTTGGTAAGAGGTTTTTCGCTAATGAATGATAACGCGCTGGCTTCATATACATAGGTTTCTATGTTTTGGGGCACTCCTTTATAGGTACCATCCCAACCCACATGTATATCATCGCTTTCAAAAACAAGCTCGCCCCAGCGGTTAAATATTTTAAAATATTGCAAACTCTTAATACCCCACCCTGCCACGTAAATAATATCGTTGGTTCCATCGCCATTAGGTGTAAAAGCAGAGGGCACTGCTATAGATGCTTCGGGCAGAATCGTTATATCAAAAGTAGAAGAATCTCTAAAACATCCGCGGTTATCGGCAATAATTTCAACATAATTGGCACTGTTGGTTCCGCTAAAAACAGGCGCCGCACAATGGATACAACTTAAATTATCACTCGGAGTCCATGTATAACTAAAACCCGGTGGTTGTGCACCAGGCAAGGTAATGGTTTGTCCTATTACAATGGTAGCCGTCCAAGCAGTATCATGCGGAGGCTGTTGTACAAACACTACTGTTTTGGTACTGTCTTTACAACCGTTTATATCGGCAGCCATAAGCGAGTAAGTGGTGGTTACACTAGGTGTTACTGTAGGATTTGCCACATTTAAAGGATTGGGTGGGGTAGAGGCAGTCCATGTATAGGTAGCTGCTGCCGGCGTAGAATTAATTTGTGCAACGACGCCTTTACAAATACTGTCTCCGGTTGCCGTAATGCTAAATTGCGGATAGACAATCATTTGTTTTTTCATGGTATCCACACAACCTGCTGCCGCACTGGTTTTAATAATAAGTTCTACGGTATACGTACCGGCTGCTGCATATGTATGCGGAGGTGGAGCGGCTAATGTGCTGGTTGTTCCGTCTCCAAAATTCCAGAAGTTAGTAGCTGTATTACCTGTAGAGGTATTAGTAAATACATCCTTCTGCCCTAAGCAATGGGCTGTATCCGACAAAAGTGTATCGGTAGTATTGCGTATAAAGTTTGCAATAACCTGGTAGATACTAATAGGATAAACCCTCGCTTCTTTACAAGCTAAGCCCGGACTCCAATACACCAAAGTAACATTGGTTGTTCCGTTAGCATTAGGCGGATGAAAGTTATATATATGCGTTACAGATCCGAGTAAGGTATCTTTAGTTCCGTCACCAAAATCCCAAGCCCATGTATAAAGGTCAGAAGAATCACTTTTTATAGTAAATGTAATGCTTTGCCCTTTACAAATAGTATCTTTTGATATGGTAAAATCAGCCACAGGCCCATTAATAACAAAGGTATTAGTGACAATTGCCGTGCAACCATTGGTAGTGGTTTCAGTTAAAGAAACCGTATAAGTACCCGGTGTGGTATATGTAGTAGGGCTTATGGTAGATAAACTATTATTAATAACTTGTCCGTTATACAAATTCCAATTGCGGGATAAAAATACGTTTACAATAGAATTATCGGTAAATGAAGGGCTTATCGGATAACATAAATTGTTGCTAAATGCGGCAGATGATATAATTACCGTAGGTATGTTTTGTACACTAATTGGCTGAGTAGTATTTATTTTGCTGGCAATACAACCAATACTGTCTATTACGGTAAGCGTGCCAGTATAAGCTCCTGAGGCAGTAAAATGATGCCAGTTGTTTGCACTTGGCGGTGTGGGTCCCAGTGTGGAGCCATCTCCATAAGCCCAGGTCATGCTGGGGTAAGAAAATGAACTTATATAATGTACCGAATCTCCAGAGCAAATATTAACAGGACTACTAATGCTAAAATTTGCATTGGGCCTAGATATGGTAATAATTTTTTGCGTAGTTGCAGTACAACCCAATGAAGTAGTAATATTTAAGACAACAGTAACGGTAGTTATACCCAGGCCTAAATTATAGGTATAAGTTGGGTTCTGCTGTGTTGATGTACCGATGCCATCGCCAAAGTTCCAGTTGTAATTGGTAATTGTAGTATCGGAGAAAGATGTGTTGGAAAAAGTCATGGTACTGTTTGCACATATCGTGTTTTTGCTGGGGATAAAAGCCGCTGTAACAGAAAAAGCCTTGATAACTTTTTTAACGGTATCAGGGCATTCGTTTATGTCTTTTACAATTAAAGAAACAGTATAACTTCCGTGTGAGGCAAAACTGTGGTTTATGGTTGGCGTAGATGTAATATCCGGATGTGTGCCGTCTCCCCAAAGCCATATATATCCGTTGCTTCCATAAGTATAGGTACCAACAGAAGTGGTTGCATCAAAAGTATAAGGTACAGAAGAGCATTGTAAAGTATTGTAAGTAAACTTGGCCGTATCGCTTCTTACATGGATTTTAACGGTATCAATAGATGGGGCGCAACCTGTTCCCGGATTAAATGCAGTAAGTACTACATTGTAATCTCCGGTTGTTGTGTATGTATGGGCTATGTTTTGAGCTGTTGAAGCGGTAATAACATTTCCGTCACCAAAATCCCAGTTCCAATTTGTCGCATCGCTTATGTTGCCCATAAAATTATATACCATAGAAGAATCGCAATCCATAGCGGCGCTAAACATGGCCAAAGGTCCTTTAACTGTTATAGCTCCTGTTTGAGTTGAGGTATCGCAGCAACCTCTGAAGCAGGCTACCAAACTTACATTTTGTGCACCCGTTGCATGCGTAAAAGGCCAAGATGGATTCGGGTTATCAGAACAAGAAGAAGCGTAATAACTTCCATCTGCATAATAATGCCAGGTATCAACCGAATCGGCAGCAGGTGTAGTGTTTGTAAAATGAACAGAATCGCCAATACAAATGTTGGTAGGTAATACACTAAAGCTGGCAGTGGGTTTTTTACCTACTTCTATTTTAATCGTATAAGAAGTATCTCCGCAACCATCCTGTGTTTGTATCACTAATTTAGGATAGTAAATTCCGGTGCTGGTATAGGTATGAACTGAATTACCAGGAGCTGATGCAATGGTAGTCGTAGCGCCATCGCCAAATAAATATTTCCATGAAGTAATATGTTCATGCGGGCCTACTTTACTTGAATCGGCAAAATTTACGGTAAGCGGTGCGCAGCCCTGATATAAGCTGGGTACAAAATAGGCAGTAGATAAATAGATGGTATCTATCAAAACAAATGATTTATGTGCTTTGCAACCTTGGGCAGTTGTAATTACCAAGCTGATGGAATCCATTATGTTTAAGGTATTTACAGTATATCGGTTGGTATCTAAGTGTGTTAATGTAAATGTCGGGCTTACCGATGTAGATGTCATCGGTGTTACTCCGTATTGGGTATAGTGCTGGTAATAATTCCATTGGTAATGAGTGCCGCTGCTTGGCGTAGACATATTTGTGAGACTTACCGTTTTGGGAAGGCTACACATATAAGTAGGCGATACACTAAAGCTGGCAATAGGATCTTGCACAAAAACGGTATGAGAAGCTATAGAAGAACATGGCCCGTTTGTAACGGTTAACGTTACCACATATGTTCCAGAAGTTATATACGTATGTAAACTGTCATTTACAAAATTTGTTACTGCGTCGCCAAAATTCCATATCTGAGTAGCGCCAGAGGTACTTCCATGCGGATGAAAAACGGCTTTTAAACAAACGGTATCGGTAGTGGTAAAAGTAGCTGTTGGCGCTTGTATGCTAACATTGGTAGTAATAGAGTCTGAACAATTATTGGCATCCGTCAGTTTTATCTTTACAGGATAAATTCCCGACGCTGTATAGGTTTGAGGGGTGGGTGTAGCCGATGTGGAAGTAACACCTCCTCCAAAATTCCAAAAATAAGTTAATGCAGTACTTAATGGCGGTGGCGAATGGCTTGTGCTTCCGCTTGCCGAAAAAGTTACGGTTAAAGGCGGTACACAGGCAGACGCAGGGCTTGGATTAGTTACTAAAGAAATAGTAGGGGGGTGCGATACAGTAACCAAATGGTTAATTACTTCTGAAGAATCGCAGCCATTTGTATCAATAACCGTAATACTAACATTAAACTGCCCACTGACATTATAAGTGTATGTTTGATTTGCAGAATTTACAGAGTTACTACCCCCATCACCAAAAGTCCATTGCCAATGAGTAATAGCTGAACCTCCCCCACCCGTAGAATGATCCTGAAAAGAAACTGTGTAAGGAACACAGCCTTCGGTAGGTGATGTTACTGTGAAACTAGGAGTAGGTTTTCCATGAACACCAATGGTTAAGGTTTGTGCACTAATACCTGTAGCTGTATATGTTACAGTATAAGTTCCAACAGTTGCAAAGGTATGTGTTGGGTTATTATTAGGGGCAGTTACACCATCACCAAAATTCCATAAGGGGTTAGTAGCTCCGGTAACACCTGTAAAAGTAACCCCAAAGGGCGCACAACCATTTTGTGAACTTGCACTTATCTGACTATAAACAGAGATATATGAAAATAAAGTGAGCGCAGTAAAAAATAAATAAATGCGTTTCGTCATAAAAGACTTTAAAAAATAAATTTAACCAAAATAGACAAGAAACAAATTTATTTTATTTTCTTTGAACAAGAAATTTTTTATTACATTTATTTTCTGATACAATTTTAGTATATGTTCATATCAATTCGTAATGCATGTTTTGGTTTCCTTTTTATAGTTGGATTTTATTCCGGCTTTGCGCAGATAAAAAAGCAAACAAGTACACATGTTAAACAAAATAATCAAAGAGTAAATAACCCTACAAGCATTAAGCAAGCTGGTTCTACAGCACCTCTTAAATGCTTAAACAAAAAACTATCCTTAGCTATACATATTGTAACGGATAGCCTTCATCATCCAAATGTCACCCAAGCACAAATAAATGCCGCACTTGCTGTTCTCAATACAGACTTTTCTCCCATTTGTTTAAGCTTTTTTATTTGTAAACAGGATACTATATATAATTATCAGTATTATAAATTTAAGAATCCACAACATATTGCTCCGGCTAATCAAACGTATGCGGTAGCCAATATGATAAATGTATATGTGGTAGGAAGTATTATTCCCCCTATTGAAGCCGGTTTTGCAGGAAAAGCAGGAGACTTTATGGTGTTATCACACGGTTGTCTTTCAGACCCGAAATGCTGGTCGCACGAAATGGGACATTTCTTTTCTTTGGCACATACTTTTGATACATCAACCGGAGCAGAATTCGTAGATGAAAGTAATTGTATAGCTGCCGGAGACTCTATTTGCGATACCCCTGCGGATATTAATCCTATACCTCTTACCCCTTCGCCTATTACTCCTGGCTGTCAATGGGTAGGAACTAATACGGATGCTCACGGGCAGTATTACACGCCTATTATAGGCAATATTATGTCTTATCACCCAAGTGCTTGCAAAACACCTTTTACCATAGGGCAACTAAACAAAATGCTTAATTGGTACCTTATATATAGAAATTACTTATACTAGGGCAACCGATTGTAATGATAACAGCAGCGTTTTTATTTTAGACGTTTTTAGAGTATATGATTACCGCTGTTATAATATCATTTACCGAATTTGGTGTTAAATAAAAGCATTGTTCGTCTAATATTTATTGAAATAATTTGATTTTGCTGAAATATTTAATACAATTGCACAATCTAAACTAACACAAAAAACAAATGAAAAAAACACTATTAACAACAGCAGCCCTTGCCATGCTTAGTGCGGGTATAATGGCTCAAGGTTCTATAGGAAACCCGCTTAAAAAGAATTTACCTTTAGCAACAACACCTACAGTTCAAAGAGATTTCTCAAAACCTAATTTAGCAGCTGGGCAATTATTAAACCGTGGTTGCGGCACGCACCTTCCGAACAAAGGATGGGACGAAGCATTTAATAAAATGGTAGAAGTTCATAAACAAAATTTAGCTACCGGAAGAACTACTGCTACTACCTATACTATACCTATTGTATTTCATATTATATACAATAGCGGAGAAGCTGTTGGTAGTGGTCATAACGTTTCTCAGGCACAGGTAAACTCTCAGATTCCTATTTTAAATGCCGATTATAATGGCACTGGTTATAATACCAGTCAATATGCATCTATGAGCTTAAGCGGACATGGTCCTTTTTATGATTATGCAACTGCAAACAGTTTACCATCTCCTGATAATGCCGGAACAGTAATAGGCAGTTCGGGTATTACTTTTTGTTTGGCTACTAAAAACCCAAGCGGAACAACTTTAGCAGAACCCGGTATTGACCGTCACACATGGCAAAGTATTTCTGGTGCGTCAGACCCAGCAAGTGCGTCTAACTTAAATACTTTATTTGATGGCACTATTAAACCTGCTACTATTTGGGATCCTACTAAATACTTTAACGTTTGGGTAAGTGATGGAGGTACATCGGGCTTGTTAGGTTATGCAACTTTCCCTCCTGCAGCAACAACTGGAACTTCAGGAATAAGCCCAAATTGGGGAGAAACTAATAATTATGCTTGCACACAGGCAGATGGAGTATGGATGGCATATACTGCTTTAGGAAATACCGGTGCTGCTGCTGCACCTTATAACTATGGTCGTACATTAACTCACGAATCAGGTCACTGGCTTGGTCTTCGTCATATCTGGGGTGATGGTACTTGTGCTACCGACTATTGCAATGATACCCCTCCGGCTGCGGCTGCTAATTATGTGGCTTGGCCAACAGCTTATCCTTATCATGTTGGTACTTGTACCGGTAGCCCAAACAACTCACCAGATGGAGAAATGTTTATGAATTTTATGGATTATAGTGATGATGCTGCTATGTGGATGTTTACAACAGAACAAGTTGCTCGTTTTCATGCAGCATTATCTTTATCTCCATGCAGAAGTGGTTTAACGGCATCTGCCGCTAACTTGTGTAACATTACCGTTAGCGCACCTGTAGCTGCCTTTACGCCTCCTTCAAGTATTTGTGCTACTCAAAATGTTGTGTTTACTGATAATTCTTCTGGTCCTCCAACCAGCTGGGCATGGAGTGTTACGCCTACTGCAGGTGTAACTATTACTACCGCTACTGTACAAAACCCAACGTTTAATTTTACTACTGCTGGTACTTATACAGTAACAGACAATGTAACTAATTCTGCAGGTAATAACTCGGTATCTCATGTAGTTACGGTTACTACATGTACTACTTCAACCTGTGATACAGTTACGCATATAAAAAATACCGATACTTTGTCTCTATATACTACAGGTACTTCTACCGCTTGTACACATAATGGTTACCTGAACGGTACAAATTGCTATGGTTTTACAGGTTTAGCGGAATCGTATGCTACAACTGATTTCCCTACCGGTACCTTGCAGGTTAAAGGTGCTATAGTATTATTCTTTAGAGAATCTACTACTATAGGAACTCATGGAACAGCAACGCATACGGCTACTACCATCAGTATGGTTAACGGAGCAGCTCCTTCAGGCGCAGCAGTAGCTTCAAAAGCTATTACTTATGCCAATATAGCTGCTACAACAGGTGTAACAAGTGTTGATTATGCAGGTACTCCTGGCTTGGGATACGCCTCTCCTATTATTATTCCTTATGTGGCTATGTTTACTACCCCTGTTTCTTTAACTTCAAATTTCTTTTTGAATTTAACTTTACCTACTGCAGCGGGTGATACACTTGCTGTTTTCTCTGGTGCTAAAGGTCATAATACAACTAGTACAGCTTGGCTAGATTATGGTGGAACTTGGTCTAATTATTCTGCGTATTTACCTAATTTTTCTTTAGCTATTATACCAATTGTTTGCCCTGTAATTACAACGGGTATAGAAAACAACCATTTGGGTAGCAGCATTAACTTGTTCCCTAACCCAAATAATGGTCAGTTTACTTTTGCTGTAAGTTTAACTGAAGCGACTAACCTGAACTTTACTGTACTTAATACCCTTGGACAGGTTGTTTATGCTAAAACAGAAAATAACGTAACAAATGCTGTGTTAAGCTGCGATCTATCGCACCTGGCAAAAGGTATTTACTACGCTAACATTACTGACAGCAATAACAATAGAACCATCAAGAAAATTATTATTGAGTAATTAATAATTGATTCTTTTGAAAAGCTGCTTCAATTGAAGCGGCTTTTTTTATTACATAAAATCAGCTGATCTTTAAAACCAGATATAGTTGCCATGCCTACCAGAACCCAAACATTTGATTTACTAAAAGGCGTTGCCGTACTTTTAATGATTCAGGTGCATATTATTGAGCTATTTGCTGATAATGTCATTTCTACAAGCCAGGTTGGCAAAGTACTTATGTATTTGGGCGGTGCACCTGTAGCACCAGTTTTTGCTTCTAGAAATACAACAGCAATTTAATTACCGTTACAATATTATTGTTGCCGGGATTAAAATAATGCCTTAAGCATACTCATTTGGTTAATTTTTTTTTGTACCTTAGTCGTACAAAACAAAAATAACATGCATACTTCTTCCGCACACCTTTTTCAAAACCATAAAGTTATTTATGAAAAAGCCGAGCGCTTAGTAAATGATCAACGAACGACAGATGATATTAAAGAAAAGCTGCTAAAAGAAGAAGATGTTCCCGAACAGGAATTAAATCAGATTATAAAATATTTAAAAAAACCTAAAACACGATAAAGATCATAAAATGGGCAGATTGCTTATTTTGGTGGGTGCTATATTTTTGTTGGCAGGCTTTGTGTTTACCTTTTTAAATATATACAAAAACCAATCAGTACACTTCGCTATGTATGGCTTAACCAATGCAGGACTAATAATGCTATTTATAGGGCTTTACTATATTTTCAATTAGATTGTATCCAAACATCTTTATTTTCTAAAGTAGGATAGCTTTTCTTAAGGGGGATTTCTTTTATCATTAAATATTATGCTTACTCAACTTCCACATAAACTTTTTCTACATTGCCATTCATGGGTGGATTTAGTTTAGTAAGGCGCACTTTGGCTTTTAGTATAGTAGTAAAACTACTTACTATATTTTGCTGTATGCGCATGGCAACCTGTTCTATCAGCTTAGAGCGTATAGCCATTTCTTTTTTGGCAATCTCATATACTGCGCAATAATCTATGGTCTTTGTTAAATCATCTGTTTTGGCAGCTTCTATAAAATCAGTTTGCATATATACATCTACAATATAATGCCCCCCTATAAGCCCTTCTTCATCCAGGCAACCGTGGTAGGCATATAGTTTTATTCCTTCAACAGCTATGGTTTGGTTCATGCGCAAAGCTATTATTTTATCAAATGTCTTCATTTTTTTATTCTTACTTTTGTATGGTTTATGCCTGCAACCAAAAACTCCGTATTAAAATACATCATCCTTGTCTGGTTACTAATAATCAGCCCTGTGCTGTTATTTTTTACGGTGATATTCCTAACCTCGGCAGGTACTTTTGGTGAGTTACCCGAAGTAGAAGAACTTCAAAACCCCAAGAATAATTTAGCTTCTATAGTATACAGCAGCGATGGAAATGTTTTAGGCAAATTCTATAAAGAAAACCGTGTAAATGTAAGGTACAAAGACCTTAGTCCTAATTTAATAAATGCATTGGTAGCTACTGAAGATGCCCGCTTTTTTGAGCACAGCGGGGTAGATTTAAAAGCTTTATTACGTTCAGTAAGCGGCGTACTTACCGGCAATATCAGTGCTGGTGGAGGAAGTACCATTACTCAGCAATTGGCTAAAATGCAATTCCCACGAGAGAACTTAAGCAAGTTCCAGTTGGTGTTTCGCAAAATAAAAGAATGGATTATTGCTGTGCGCTTAGAAAGACTTTACACTAAGCAAGAAATTATGACTATGTACCTAAACAAGTTCGATTTTCTAAATCTGGCAGTAGGCGTAAAATCTGCTTCGCAAATATATTTTAATACCAGTCCTGATAAATTAAATGTGCCTCAGGCGGCTATGCTAATTGGTATGGCAAAAAACCCGTCTTTATTTAATCCGGTTAGGTTTGCCGAGCGAACACAAAAGCGCCGCAATGTAGTGTTGCACCAAATGGTAAAGTATAATTACCTCTCGGAAGCAAAGTTTGATTCACTTAAAACACAACCTCTTAATTTGGTGTTCAGACCCGAAGACCATAACGATGGTTTAGCGACCTACTTCCGTGAATATTTACGCGATAATTTTTTAAAAGAATGGTGCACTACTCATAAAAAAGAAAACGGTAAACCTTATGATATATACCGCGATGGATTAAAGATTTATACCACCATAGATTCGCGCATGCAAAAATATGCTGAAGAAGCTGTGAGCGAACACATGGCTGCCCTGCAGGCTTTGTTTTTTAAAGAATGTAAAACCAAAAAGAATGCGCCTTTTGCATGGAATGTAAATAAAGATGAAATAAAAAACATTATGAACAGCGCTATGCATCGTAGCGACAGGTATCACTCTATGAAAGCATCTGGTAAAACTGAAGAAGAGATATTGGAAGCTTTTAAAATTCCCGCAAAAATGACGGTCTTTACATGGCATGGAGAGATTGATACCTCTATGTCTCCTTACGATTCTATTAAATATTATAAGAGTTTTCTGCAAACCGGTTTTATGGCTATGGAACCGCAATCAGGTTATATCAAAGCTTGGGTGGGTGGTATTAATCATACCCATTTTCAATACGACCATGTAAAGATTGGAAAGCGCCAAGTGGGCTCTACATTTAAACCCTTTGTATATGCATTGGCTATACAAGAAGGTTATTCGCCTTGTTATCGTATTCCAAATGTAAGAACTTGCATAACTACTGAAACAGGAGAAGAATGGTGTCCTGATAACTCTGCCGGAGAAGAAAAACTAGATGGTAAAACACTTACCTTAAAACAAGCCTTGGCTTATTCTATCAATTACATCAGTGCCGCTTTAATGAAAAAGTTTGGCCCTAATGCCGTAGTAAATTTAGCACGTCGCATGGGGGTTACTTCTCCTTTAGAAGCTGTTCCTGCTTTATGCCTTGGTGTTGCAGATATTTCTGTTTATGAAATGGTAGGCGCTAACTCAACATTTGCCAATAAAGGCACTTACGTGCAACCTATTTTTGTTACCCGTATAGAAGATAAGAACGGTAAGGTACTGGAAGAATTTGTGCCAAAAACGGATGAAGTTTTTAATGAAGAAAAAGCTTACGTAATGTGTGAATTAATGAAAGGCGTAACCCAATTTGGCACAGGAGCCAGAATTCGTTATCGGTATAATATTACTAATCCTGTTGCGGGTAAAACAGGTACTACTCAAAACAACAGCGATGGTTGGTTTATTGGCATGACACCCGATTTAGCTGCCGGTTGCTGGGTTGGAGGCGAAGACAGAGCGGTACACTTTAATACGACCGACCAAGGACAAGGCGCCAGTATGGCTTTACCTATTTGGGGAAGGTTCTTTCAAAAAGTATACGCCGATAAAACTATTAAACTTTCTAAAGGAGATTTTGAGCGCCCTAAAAAAATGAGTGAAGTGGAACTTGATTGCAGTAAATATGAAGATGATAACAAGCAATTGATTGAGGAAAATTCAGGGGATAAAGACCCCTTTGATATTTAAATAATCCGTCAAAAATTTTGTTCAGATGCAAATAAAATCTTAACATTGTGGTTAATTTAATTAATTTTTAGACCTATAGCTCTTGTGTATGAATAGGACAACTATACTTGCCATTTTCTCGTTGCTTATCTTGGCATCGTGTGGTGGTGATAAGAACAGAAATAACAATCAATCGGAAAAACTTGAGGCAAAAGGAGGGCGTGTTTATGGCGGCTATTTACGTATTTCTGAAAATGAATCTTTTCAAACCTTAAATCCAAGTTCTATCGTAGATGTAGTATCTGATTTTGTAGCCACTCAAATTTATAGCGGGTTAGTTAAACTTAATAATGCCAATTTAAAAGTTGAACCTGCCATTGCCGAGAAATGGGAAATTGATCCAAGCGGTACTAAATATACTTTTCATATTAGAAAAGGGATAACTTTTCAGGATAATCCTTGTTTTTCGGGAGGTATCGGACGCGAAGTAAAAGCGGCTGATTTTAAATATTCTTTTGAATTGTTATGCAAAAACACCCCTAATAATGGGGCTTTTACAAGTACGTTTAAAGACAGGGTAAAAGGCGCAAATGCTTATTTTGAAGGCAAAGGAGAATTAGAAGGTGTTAAAGTTATTGATGACTACACACTAGAAATTACACTTGAACGCCCAAGTACGGTATTCTTACAAATATTAGCCGAAGCTCTTTGCAGTGTGGTTGCCAAAGAAGCCGTTGAAAAATATGGGGAAGAAATGAAAATTGGCACAGGGGCTTTTGTGTTTGATGAAGCTCATTCTACCAAAGATAAAATTGTTTTGCGAAAAAACCCTACTTATTATTGTTCAGATTCTTTAGGAAACAAATTACCTTTCTTGGATTCTGTTTTGATATATATTATCCCTGCAAAAGATCAGGAATTAGCTTTGTTTAAAGACGGAAAACTGGATATCATAACCACCTTACCTTCTCAGTCTATTAAAGAGATGGTGGAAACGCAAATACAGGATTTTCAAAACCATCCGCCAAAATACTTACTGGATAATGCACCTGAGATGATAACCCAATACTATACATTTAATTTAACCCGCCCTCCTTTTGATAACATAAAAGTCCGTAAAGCCTTTAATATGGCTGTTAACCGTAAAAAAATTGTAGAAGACATTTTAAATAATCAGGCATTTGGCCCTGCTATATATGGTTTTGTTCCGCCCACTTTCATAGGTTATGATAACGCCAAAATAAAAGGCTATGAGTATAATGTTGCAGAAGCTCAAAAATTACTGAAAGAAGCCGGTTATCCAAATGGCAGAGCATTTCCGCCGGTTAAAATAATTTTGAACAGCGGTGGCGCACGTTATACCAATGTAGTAGTTGAGGTGCAAAAAGAATTGCTTGAAAACCTGAACATAAATGTAGATTTTGAAGTAATACCCAGAGCTAAAAAAATAGATTTGGAATCATTAGGACAAACCGATATTTCTCGTGATGCCTGGGTGGCAGATTATCCTAGCCCCGAATCTTTTTTAAGCGTATTCTTCGGAGAAACCGTTCCTAAGGATATCAATCAAAAATCCTTTCCTAATTCAGCCCGTTATAAAAACGCACAATATGATACGTATTATGTAAGAGGCAGAGACGCTATTAATAAAGATAGTAGTTATTTGAATTTTATGAAAGCTGAACAAATATTGATGAACGATGCTCCAATGATGGTTTTGTGGTATGATGGGAATTACAAACTTACCCGCTTTGGCATACAAAATATACACACAAATGCCATGCATTACCGTAATTTTGCAGATGCATACATTAAAGAAATGAAAGAGCAAAAAACAGAAACAAAAGATTCTGTAAAATAACCTAGGCAAAAAAATATTTAAAGCCCTCGTATTGCACGGGGGTTTTTTTATGCAATGAGTTTTGATTATTACCAAATACTTCAACTAAAACCAACGGCTACCACTGCCGAAATTAAAGCCGCTTATCGCAGGTTGGCAAAGCTATTTCATCCGGATAAGAACCCCTTTGCCGAAGAAAAATTTAAACAAATTAAAGAAGCATACGAAACCCTGATTGATACCGCCAAAAGAAACAAGTACGATGCCAAAAGAAACTACACAAGCACCATACAAGTTAAAAAGAAAGAGACTGCAAAAAAACAAACACCTTATAACCATACACCCGAAGCCGAAGCAAAACGCCAACAGTATTATCGGGAACATTTTGCAGGTAAACAAAAAGCAAAGGTGTATAGTAAGCCACCGGAAACCAAAACAAACTATAAAGAGCTTACCTCTATATTAATAAGCATACCCGTGGCAGTTGCTTTGCTTTTACTGTTAGTGAATATTTACCAAAAGCCTAAAACAAATAATATCCCAAAAGAAACTAAACAGGTTGATACGCTTTTAATAAAGCAGAACGCTGATAAGAAGTAAGAGGTATTTTTATTTCTTACTTACAATATTTATTTATTTGGCCCTGATCATCTTTACCACCCAACTCAACCGATTTATTCCAATCCATACAAGCCCCGTCTATATCTTTTAAGTTTCTTTTAGCATTGCCCCTTAAATAATAAGCCCCGGCATATTTTGGATCTAATTCAATTACCTTATTATAATCTGCAATAGCACCTAATTGATCTCTAAGGTTGTTGTGTTTTAATCTGCCTCTATTTATGTATGCTTTAATGTATTTTGGATTTAGTTCAATAGCTTTTGTATAATCAAATTTAGCACCTACAAAATTCTTCAACTCGGCATTGGCATCCCCTCTGTTTTTGTATGCTGTTTCATTCATTAAATTTAATGCAATAGCTTTGTTATAATCCACAATAGCGCTATCATAATTTTTTAGCACAAATTTGCATAAGCCTCTCTTCACATAGGTTGTATCACTTTTAGGATTTAAGGCAATAGCTTTGTTGTAATCTTCAAGTGCTTTTATATACGCTCCGGCCTGGTATTGGGCATATGCTTTTTTAATGCACTCATTATATGTTTGTCCATATAAGTAAATACTAAGCAGTGATGTAATTATAAGCAAGAAGTATTTCATCCTCTCAAATATACTCAAAAAACACCGTCCCTATAATCTAAACGAAAAACCCACATTTCCAAACACGAAATATTAACCTAAGTTGAAAACTAAATAGGCTGCAAGCCTTTGTTAATAGGCTATTTATTTATAATTTAGCTATAGTAAACAAGTAATAAAAGGTTCTTTGAAAGAAAAAACAACGGGAAAGGAAACTCCAAATCCGGGAAAGGAAACTCCAAACCCGGGAAAGGAAACTCCAACTCCGGAAAAGGAAACTCCAAACCCGGGAAAGGAAACTCCAACTCCGGAAAAGAAAACTCCAAACCCGGGAAAGAAAACTCCAAACCCGGGAAAGAAAACTCTAATTCCGGGAAACTAAAGAGAATTACTAACTAATAAATATAAAACCATGACAGCGAAAAAGAAAAAAAAGGAAAGCTGGATTCCTACCCAGCTATTAAGGTTCTTCCTATGGCAAGCAACCTTTATGACAGAGATACAAGACTCTGTAATAGGACCATTAACAGGCATACCCACAGGTACGGGTAGCAAAATGGCAAATTTGCTAACGTTGCAATCGGCCTATGTGGCGGCATATAACTTAGCACCTCCGCACACACACCCGGGCTCGGCGCTAATTACAGACCGCAACCAGAAGGAAAAGAAATTTAAAAGCGCTATTCGCCAAATTACCACGCAATATATACGCGGTAATGATGCGTTAACTAACTATCAAAAAAAACAAATTGGTTTGCCTATTACTATAAATACAGGCACGGGTACACACAGCAACCCAACCAATATAGTAGAGCGCACAGCACCCGATTATCCGGCTATAGCCGCAAAATCTAACAGTCCGGGTACGGTAACGTTTACTTTTGGTGCGTTAGACTCAAAATCGCATGGTGTAGAAGCAGGCATGCACCATATTTTAATACAATATATACTTACCGCTGCCAACGCTGCTGCCCCTACCGGAGAGGATGCCTGCAACAAACACCTGGAGGCACAAAAATCTCCCTTCACCAAAGATTTAACCAGAGAATCATCGGGACAAAAACTATGGGGCTTTGCCGCATGGGTAGATACACGTGGAGTAATACACACATGGAGCCCTGTGTTTAGTTGTATTATTACTTAATGGTTTGATTGAGTATAACGAAAAGCCTTGCAGAGATGTGAGGCTTTTTGTTTTATATTTATAAAGTGTACGATGCGGGTGGAACGTCTTGTATTAATTATACCCTAATAATAAATACATTTGTATACTAAACCCATTGGTATGAAAAAGCATATAAATACGTTCAAGCATTGTCTCATTATCTCAATACTCATATCTCATGTCTCTTTTGCGCAGCCCACCAGCAACAAAAAAGAGAGCGAGTATAAATTTACCATTACAAAAAGCATAGAAGCCACCCCCGTTCAAAATCAGGGGCGCACTGGCACCTGCTGGAGTTTTTCTACCCTTTCTTTTTTCGAGTCGGAAGTGATGCGCATCAAGCATATCAAAGATGTAAAGCTTAGTGAAATGTATGTGGTTAGAAAAACCTATCCGCTAAAGGCAGATAACTACATACGCATGCACGGCAAAGCTTCTTTTGCCGAAGGCGGAGAACCTACCGATGTTATCAATTGCTGGAAGAATTATGGCATGGTTCCGCTGGAAGCCTATAACGGTATGTTTAACGAAACCACAGGCTATAACCATCACCGAATGGATTCGGTTTTGTTGCTTCAGGTAAACATTATGGTGGCTAAAGATAAAATAGACCCCGCCGATTGCCGCCGACAAATAGAAAGCACTTTAGAAACTTATTTGGGCCCCGAACCACTTAACTTTGAGTATAAAGGCAAACGCTACACACCCAAAACTTACGCAGCCACACTGGGCATAAACCCAGATGATTATGTGTTTATTTCTTCCTTTACACACCATCCTTTTTACCAACCCTTTATTTTAGAAATACCTGATAACTGGGCATCTAAACAATACCAAAATGCACCCATTGATGAGCTAATGTCAACCATAGATAATGCCCTAAACAATGGCTATGGCGTTGCCTGGGCAGCAGATGTGACCGAGCCTTACTTCCGTTTTAAGGATGGTCTGGCACTTGTACCCGAAAATTGGAACACCATGAGTGATGAAGATAAGAACAAGTGTTTTACAAAGCCTTGCAAACAACAGAACATTACCCAAGAAACCCGTCAGATTTCCTTTGATAATTACGAAACACAAGATGACCATGGGATGCACATCATTGGTTTGGCAAAAGACCAGAATGGAAACAAATATTATCTAATAAAAAACTCATGGGGTACCAAGCGCAACGATTGTGACGGGTACTTTTACGCATCAGAAGCCTATGTACGTTTAAAAACCATCAGTATTACTCTTCACAAAAAAGCTGTTCCTTTGGATATAGCTAAGAAGCTGAATATCAAGTAAATTAAACATGTCTAAAACGGGTTACTTTTTGCTTCAACGGGTATTAATATCAAAGCGTTAATGGCTACGCTTACGCTAACAGATAATCAATATATAGAGGGTTTACAGCTTAGCGATAATGCAGTAATACATACCATCTATAAAAAGTTTTATCCGGCAATTATGCGTATGGTGCTTAATAACAACGGTACCGAGCAAGAGGCCAAAGACGTTTTTCAGGAGAGTATTTTAGTTCTTTATCATCATGTACAAAAGCAAAATTTTATCCTAAGCTGCGCCCTGCAAACCTATTTGTATAGTGTAGCAAAGCGTTTGTGGTTAAAGCAGCTCAGTAAAAAAAGCGGCACTTTAAAGTTAGACGAGCGTTTTTATGAAGGAGAAGATTTTGCCGATAGTGAAACGGAAGTAAATGTTTACGAAGAGCGAGAGCAAAACCTAAGTCGTATGCAGGAGAGTATTGGCTTGTTAGGAGAGCCTTGCAAAACACTACTTACCGATTTTTATATCGCGCGTTTGGGTATGGATGAGATAGCCGATAAGTTTGGTTATACCAATGCCGATAATGCGAAGAATCAGAAATATAAATGCCTGCAACGATTGAAGAAGATATTTTTTTTAGATAAAGAGGGGAAGGCCTCGTAAAGATTTAACAAAATGAGAAGCATAGATTTATTTGACGATTACCTGTATCAGCGCTTAAATGCAGATGATAGTAGGTTATTTGAAGAAAGACTTTTAGTTGACGCTGATTTTAAAACCCAGTTTGAAGAGCATCAGGCTTTTGTAAACTTATTGAGGGAATACGGCAAACAACAGGAATTAAAAGCCAAATTAGATACTATTTATACTGAAGAGTTTGGCACACCTAATATTCATCAGTTAAACGTTAAAGATAATTTTTATAACAAGTATGGTCGTACCGTTGGTATAGCTGCATCGGTTGCGCTTATTGCCGTTATTGCCACCATTACCTTACTTAGCTCAGGTGGGTATCTTATTAAGCAACACGAGAACTCTATTACCAATCTTTCTAAAGAAATAACCCATATTAAATCAGTTCAGGAAGGCATTATAGATGGCATTAAAACCATAAGTCAGAAACGTAGTTTAGAAGCAGCCAATGTAGAAGGAACAGGCTTTGCGCTTAATAATAACGGTTATTTTTTAACCAGTCTGCATATGGTAAATAGGGCAGATTCTATTTTTGTGATGGACGAAGAAAAAAACTCCTATCATGCAAGGGTTGTATTTGCTGATTCCCATTTAGATATGGCCATTCTTAAAATTGAGAAAGATTCAGCCGCTAAATTTGCTAATGTGCCTTATACCTTTAAAACCACTTCATCCGATTTGGGTGAGAAGGTATTTACACTTGGCTTCCCCGCTGAAGATATTGTGTATGGAGAGGGTACTATTGCTTCTTTAAAAGGCTTTTCAGATACTACAATGTATCAAATAAGTGTACCTATTAACCCCGGTAATAGCGGTGGCCCTTTATTTGACGAACAGGGTAACGTAATAGGTTTAATTAAAAGCAAGAACAGCAATGCCGAAGGGACAGGTTTTGCCGTAAAGTCTAACTACATTATGCAATTACTGAGCAGCATTGAAAACGATACTTTAAAAATAGCCTTGCAAAGCAATAACAGGAAAAATACACTTAGAGGGCTTAATCGTAGTCAGCAATTAAAACGTATAGAACCCTGCGTTTATAACATTAAGGTTTTTAAAGGGAATTAAGCCCCGTTTTGTTAGAGAATTTAAGCGTTCGTTAACAAATTTATTTCGATTTAATAACCAATAATAGATAAAAACCCATTAAATTTAGCTGCTTTTTAAAACAGCAATTCATCATGGATAAATTAAAAGAAAAGTTTCAAAGCAAAGCCACCCCACTTGCGGCAGAGATAAAGAATATTATTAAAACCAATGGCGATTTAGTACTTGGCGAATATACGGTAGCACAAGCCTATCAGGGCATGAAGGGCATGAAAGCCATGGTTACCGAAACTTCTAAATTAGATCCCGAAGAAGGCATTCGTTTTCGCGGTTATTCAATACCTGAATTACGCAAACAACTTCCAAAAGCGCCGGGCGGTACAGAGCCATTACCGGAAGGTATTTTTCATTTGATGTTAGTTGGCGAACTTCCTTCGGTAGATGATGTTACTTTTATTACCAACGAGTGGCAAAAACGTAGTGTGGTTCCAAAACACGTGTTTGATGTAGTTGATGCTCTTCCTGTGGATACACATCCGATGACACAATTTTGCTCGGCTATACTTGCTTTACAAACTGAATCGGTATTTGCTAAAGCCTACGCAAAAGGTATCAATAAAAAAGATTATTGGGATTATTGTTACGAAGATGCCATGAATTTAATTGCGCGTCTTCCTCGTATCGCTGCATATATCTACCGCAGAAAATATAAAAACGACATTCATATTGAGCCCGATCATAAATTAGATTGGGCTGCAAACCTAGCTCACATGATGGGCTATGAAGAGTTTGATGTAAAACGTTTATTCCGTTTATACATGACTATTCATGCCGACCATGAAGGTGGAAATGTATCAGCACATGCTACCCATTTGGTGGGTAGTGCTTTAAGTGACCCTTATCTTTCTTTCTGTTCCGGTATGACGGGTTTAGCAGGTCCTTTACACGGTTTGGCTAATCAGGAGGTTTTAAACTGGATTATGGAGCTGAAAGAAAATTTAGGAGGTGGTTTGCCAACTGAAGACCAAATAGCTGAGTATATTAAAAAAACGCTGTCGGAAGGTAAGGTAGTTCCAGGTTACGGGCATGCCGTATTACGTAAAACGGACCCTCGCTTTACTGCACAACAGGATTTCTACAAAAACTATATCAAGCATGATGATATTTGCGAGATAGTACAAATGATATATAAAGTTGCGCCTCCAATATTAGAATCTACCGGAAAAATTAAAAACCCTTGGCCTAATGTAGATGCGCACTCAGGTGCTTTGTTATCTCATTATGGCATACACGAGCATGATTTTTATACTGTGTTGTTTGGTGTATCTCGTGCGTTAGGCGTAATGGCAAGCTTAATTTGGGACAGAGCTTTAGGTCACCCAATTGAAAGGCCCGACTCTTTAACAACAGAAAACATTAAAACTAAAATTGCTGCCGCTAAAGCAAAAGCTTAAATAGTTCAATTGAAATGAAAGAGGCGGGTTAAATACCCGCTTTTTTTATTTATATATAATCCTTAAAAAAACTTCAAAGTCTAAGTTTTGAGTTAGCGTTGTGTGCTTTTAAAAAAATATATTTGAAAATAATTTAACTTTTAAATGATAATACTTAATTTNNAAATTAAGTATTATCATTTAAAAGTAAGTATTTGATATTGTGATGTTGGAGATTTGCAATCGAATGATTAATAATACTGCTTCTTATGTATAGCAATCTAATTTAAAAGTAAAAATAAATGGGAACAGAAAATTAATGCGACAGTATAATAATTGAACTCTAAATATAACAAACTCTAAAATTATTTTATAACTTTTTGTAACCTTTTTTGTTTTTTCTACGTTAAACATCATAAAATTAATTCGGAACTTGGTTTGTATCTAATAAAAATTAAATACTGGTGTTATGAAGAAATTTTACTTTTCGTTAAATTTTACAAGCCCCTCCCTCAATATATTACTTAATAAAGGTTATATAGAGTGTTGTATTGCGCCTTTTATAAATTATTCTCTATTGAAACGATGTCGTTTCATATTATCTATAGTTATAACTTTTCTTTTTTCTTTTAATTCCACCCTTGCACAAATAGGAACTAATTCATTTACTACAGTCGGTACCTCGACATGGACTTGCCCATCGGGTGTTACCACTATAACCGTTCAAACTTGGGGTGGTGGTGGTGGTGGTGGTGGTGTAGCAACACTTGCTAATAGTCCTGCAAGCGGTGGCGGAGCAGGAGGCTCATATAACAGTACTGTTTATAATGTTGTTCCCGGAACTTCTTATATTGTTACCATTGGTGCCGGTGGCACAGGGGGGGCAAATACAGGGGCTAGTGGCGGTACAGGCGGAAATTCTTCGTTTGATGGCACTAATATTATTGCAGTTGGAGGGCCGGGTGGCACAGGAGCTACAACTGCAATAGGCGCGCCTGGTGGAATAGGAACAACAGCAGGTAATACAGCAGGAATTAATTTTGCAGGGGGAAATGGTGCTGCGGGCACTATATCAACTATTGGTGGTGGTGGTGGTGGTGGTGCAGGAAATACAAATGCAGGAGGTAACGCAGTTGGTTCAACAGCCGGTACAGGTGGGGCAACGGGCGGAGGAAACGGAGCAACAGGTGTAAGCAACGCTACTGGTGGCGCAGGTAATGCTCCGGGTGGTGGAGGTGCGGGAACCCGAAGAACAAACACAAATCGGGCTGGTGGTGCCGGTGGTGCCGGGCAGGTTATCCTTTCATATACAAACCCACCTCCTACGTTAGAAGCTTTCTCCAACCAGACATTTTGTACTACTACGTATCCAACTGCGTATAACACAGTTACTTTTTCGCTTATAGAAACAACGGCCAGTAATTTTGATGCTAATCAAACAAACCAGACCATTATACTTACCCTGCCGGCTGGATTTCAATTTAATACAGCAGCAGGTGCTGTTACCAATAATGCAGCCATTGCTCAGGATATTACCATTGTAGGCTTTAGTATGACTACAACCGCAATTACAGTTACGGTTACTACTGCCGCCACTCAGGTAAATATAGATGAGATTAATTTTGAAAACTTTCAGATACGGGCTACTGCCGCCGGAAGTGGAGATTTGGCAAGAACCGCAGGCACCTTTAGTGTGAATGGAAGTGCAGCAATTCCTACTAATATCCAATCGTTTGGGCACCTTGCAACCAGCAGCCCTTCTGTTTATAACTCAAGCGCGGTAACACAATATAGCACCGCTAATATTATTCGTGGCTGCAACGCTACAAAAAATCCCATTTTACAATTAAAGGTAAATATAACAGGAGGTGCTTGTACCCCTAATGATGTTATTACCCAATTTGTATTTAATACTACCGGAGACGCCGGATCTACCAACCCCACAACAGATATCAGTATCGCTGAGGTATATTACACGGATACTACGCAGGGTTTTAGTGATGTTAATTTTTTTGGTTCTCTAGTCAACCCTAATGGCACATTTACTATTACAGGCAGTCAGGGATTAAACCTTGGTCCCGGTCCTTATTATTTCTATTTAGCATATACCGTTCCTGCTACGGCTACCATAGGTGATATGCTGGATGCATCTATGACTTCCTTTGTTTTTAACGGAACAACTATAACTAATATGACAACACCTAGCCCTGCAGGCGGCTGCCCAATTGTAGCTGGTACTTGTTTGGATGCAGGAGATGCACCTTCTCCGGTTGCAAATATTCAGACCATAACAGCAGGTTCTCTTATTATTCCAATGGATAATACCAATCAGGCAATTGCGGGGGTTTTTAACCTAAAAGCATATGGATTGGTGCACGCGCTTCTTATGAATGATGTGCCCGTTAAATGGATAATAAAATCAGGCAAAGCAAAAGATGCACCTGACTTTACTGCCAATGTTACTCAGGTATATCCAACCGCAGGAGCTGCCGCTTCGCATACCTTTATAGCCAGTGAATTTGCTATAGACAGTTTTTATCTTGATCACTCTTTTTATTCCGGGGGACTAACGGCTACGCAGGTTATAACGGCTTTCGGAAATAATGTAAATGTTTACAAATTAACCGCTGATGTTTCTGTAGATGTGAGATATACGTTGAATCATCGCCCAAAAATTGCAGTATTTAGCAATGGAGGAAATGAAGCTATTCAAACAACCATGTTAAGTAACGCAGGTGTTACAAATTATTTTGTTCAGAATGCTGGTGATTTTACAGGGCTTGCAGCATGCTATACTTTTTGTTCGGAAGCCCATTGGGATTATTCCAAAAATCCGGACACGCGCCCTGTACAACGGGTAATAGATTTTGTTAACGAAGGGGGGAATTTTTTAGCTCAGTGTGCAGGTATTGATTTGTATGAAAATCATCAACCTACTGGAGGACATTTTCAAACGACTAATGGAATCAGTTTTTCGAATACTACCCAAACAAATACAGATTATAATCCAGATATGGCTTTTTGCCAATACCAAGGTCAAGTGACTGCTGAAGCGGGTACTATAGCAAGTTTTTGGCTTCCTGCCGGATCTGTATATAAACCTGAAACTTTTTTTGGAGTTAGTACTCCAGCAGCTACTAATACTGTGGTTGCAAGTGCGGCACATCTTACCAATCCTGATTCGGTTGGTTCTAACGTTTTTTATTTGGGAGGACATCAATATGTAGGCGCCACAAACAATACAGAAAATGGTGTTAGAATGTACCTTAATGCAACATTAATTCCGGCTCATCGCCCTACTTCATTTCCGATTGCTATTACATCCCCAACCACTTGTGCTAACCAGAGCATTACTATCGGGCCTGTATGTGCTTCAGGAGCTAATTATATTTGGTCACCTTCAACAGGATTGAGCAGTACTAATGTCTGCAATCCTATTGCAACCCTTACAACAACAACTGTTTATTCCTTAATAGGATTTAACGGCGGATGCATTATGGGACCTACAACAATGACTGTTCATGTAAATCCAACTCCTGTAATGACAAGTACAAACACTGCATCTATATGTGGTAATGGCAATGTAAATATCCCTCTTACCAGCAATCTTACCTCAACCTATACTTGGTTAGCAACTGATAACCCTAATACAACAGGAGAAAGTATTACAACGCAAACAACCTCTACTTTAAGTAATACAATTATTAATACTACAACCAGTGTTCAAACAATTATATACACGGTTACTCCTACGTCAACTTTAGGAAGCTGTATAGGTACGCCGCAGATAGTTACTGTTACGGTTAGCCCAGCCCCCACTATGACCAGTGCAAACACAGCAACTATATGCAGTGGTGCAACCGCAAGTATTCCTTTAACAAGTAACATTACGGGAACCACTTATACTTGGATTGCAACAGATAACGTAAATACAACCGGAGAAAGTTTAACTACACAAACAACAGCTACTTTAAGTAATACTATTACCAATAATACCAATAGCGCACAAAATGTTATTTATACGGTTACCCCAACCACAGGTGGATGTCTGGGTACGGGACAAACTATAACTGTTACGGTTAATCCGACTCCATCTGCGACAGCCACGCCTGCTTCACAAAGCATTTGTTCTGGCAATACTGTTTCGATTGCATTAACAAGTAATATAGCCGGGACTACTTTTAATTGGACAGTTGCTCAGGCAGGAACCAGCGGAGCCGCAAATGGTTCAGGAGTAACCATTAACCAGACTCTTTCTGCCACAGGTGCAAGTGCGGGAACAGTCACCTATACCATTACTCCTACAGCGGGAAGTTGTGCCGGAATTCCAATAATAGCCACTGTAACTGTTAATCCAATTCCATCCGAAACAGTTACGCCTGCTACTCAAAGCATTTGTTCAGGAAATGTTACATCTGTTGTTTTAACCAGTAATGTAGTAGGAACGACTTTCAATTGGACGGTATCTCAAACAGGGATTAGCGGCGCATCTAATAGTTCCGGGGTAAATATTACACAAACATTGACAGCCATAGGGGCAAGCGCGGGAACGGCTAGTTATATGATTACTCCTACAGCGGGAGGTTGCGCAGGGGCTAATGTTATAGTTACTGTAACTGTTAATCCTACTCCATCTGCTACAACTACACCTTCAACTCAAAGTATTTGTTCAGGTAATGCTACATCTGTTGCTTTAACCAGTAATGTGGCAGGAACTACTTTCAACTGGACGATGTCTCAGGCAGGAACCGGTGGAGCGGCAAATGGTTCAGGGGCAAATATTACACAGACATTATCAACAACAGGGGTCGGTTCAGGAACAGCAACATATACGGTTACCCCAAGTGTAGGCGGTTGTGCAGGAAGCCCGATAATAGTAACCGTTACTGTTAACCCTGCACCTTCTGCAACGGCTACACCAATATCACAAAGTATTTGTTCCGGTAATGCAAGTTCCCTTGCTTTAACAAGCAATATAGGTGGATCAACTTTCAATTGGACGGTTTCTCAAATTGGAGTTAGTGGGGCTTCCAATAGTTCGGGGGCAAGCATCATACAGACTTTAACTGCTACAGGAAATACTGCTGGAACCGCAATTTATACAATTACACCCACTGCTGCGGGCTGTGCTGGTGCAGTCATAACTGCAACTATAACGGTTAACCCAATTCCTACTGCAACGGCTACACCAATATCACAAAGCTTTTGTTCGGGTAATGCTACATCTATTGCTTTAACTGGTAATGTGGCAGGTACAACTTTCAACTGGACAGTATCTCAAGCAGGAACCAATGGAGCAGCAAATGGTTCAGGAGCAAATATTGCACAAATATTAACAACAACAGGAGCAAGTACAGGAACAGTCACTTATACAATTACCCCTACTGCAGGGGGATGCGCAGGGGGTGCAATAACAGCAACTATTACTGTCAACCCAATTCCTACTGTAACTGCAACTCCAAACTCGCAAACTTTTTGTTCGGGAAATACAACATCTATTGCTTTAACAAGTGCTGTTGCAGGAACTACATACTCATGGACAGTTTCACAATCGGGAGTTAGTGGTGCAAGTAGTGCATCGGGTTCAACTATTGCGCAAACAATTTCAACTACGGGAACAAGTATGGGAACCGCAACTTATAGCATTACACCAACAGCATCAAGTTGTTCGGGTACGGCTATAACTGCAACGGTTACTGTTAATCCTGTTCCGGCAATGACTAGTGCAAACTCTGCAACCATTTGTACTGGAACAACTGTTAACCTTCCATTTACCGGTAACGTTGCTTCTACTTATACATGGATAGCAACTGATAACGTAAACACTACCGGAGAAAGTTTAACTACTCAATCAACTTCAACACTTAACAACACAATTACAAATGGAACAACTGTTTCACAAAATGTTATTTATACGGTTACACCTACTTCTACATTAGGAAATTGTGTGGGTGCATCTCAAACAGTTACAGTTCAGGTAAATCCTGTTCCTACAGCTACAGCAACCCCATTCTCGCAAACGATTTGTTCAGCAGGTATAACATCCATAGCCTTAACAAGTAACATCGCAGGAACTACTTATTCGTGGACAACCACACAATCGGGAGTTACAGGTGCTTCTAACAGCTCTGGCTCAAATATTACACAAACTTTAACAACTACCGGTACAAGCCCTGGCACGGTTACTTATACTATAACACCTACAAATGGTTGTATAGGTTCTGCAATAGTTGCAACAGTTACAGTAAATCCTACTCCGGCAATGATAAGTGCAAGTACTGCAACTATTTGTAGTGGTGGTACAGCCAATATTACATTAACTAGTAACGTAGCATCTACCTATACCTGGATTGCTGCAAATAATGCAAACACTACTGGTGAAAGTCTAACTACGCAAAATACAAATACCTTAAGCAATACTATTACAAACAATACCATAATTGTTCAATCGGTAATTTACACAGTTACACCAACCTCAACTGGTGGAAGTTGTGTGGGTGCTGCACAAACTATTACGGTAACTGTTAATCCAACTCCTACTGCAACTGCAACTCCAAGTTCACAAACAATTTGTTCGGCAGGGGTAACATCTATTGCTTTAACAAGTAACATTGCAGGAACTACTTATTCGTGGACAACTACACAATCAGGAGTTACCGGAGCTTCTAATAGTTCAGGTGCTAGCATCACACAAACTTTAACTGCTACAAGCACTAGTGCGGGTATAGCTATTTATACAATTACACCTACTTATACTTTAGGCAGTTGTATAGGAGCAACTTTAGTTGTGCCTATTACAGTTAATCCAATTCCAACTGTAACAGCAACCCCAACTTCGCAAGCATTTTGTTCGGGTAACACAACATCTATTGCTTTAACAAGCGGTGTTGCAGGAACTACATACTCATGGACTGTTTCTCAATCGGGAGTTAGTGGTGCAAGCGCAGCATCAGGTTCAAGCATTGTACAAACAATTTCAACTACAGGAACAAGCACAGGAAATGCAACTTATACAATTACACCAACAGCATCAAGTTGTTCAGGTACAGCTATAACAGCAACGGTTACTATTAACCCTGTTCCTTCTATGACCAGTGCTGGTACAGCAACTATATGTAGCAACGGAACGGTAAACATTCCGCTTACAAGTAATGTGGCTTCTGCATATACTTGGATTGCAACTAATAATCCTAACACAACGGGTGAAAGTATAACTACACAAACAACAAGTACATTAAATAACACTCTTGTTAGTACAACAGGAAATACAGAAGTTGTAGTTTATACAGTAACTCCTACATCAACTGGAGGAATTTGTGTAGGAGCAGCACAAACAGTTAGTGTTACAGTTAGCCCAACACCTATTGTAACGGTTACACCAATATCACAAGCATTTTGTTCAGGTAATGCGATGTCAATAGCCTTAACAAGTAACGTTGCAGGAACTATTTTTAACTGGACAGAAATTCAAACAGGAGTTAATGGCGCAAGTGCCGGATCCGGATCAAGCATAGCACAAACGTTAACTACCACAGGTATAAGTTCGGGAACAGTTATTTATACTATAACACCTACTATTGGTACTTGTACCGGAACTTCGGCAATAGCTACTGTTACTGTTAATCCTGTTCCTTCGGTTACTGCAACACCTTCATCACAAAGCATTTGTTCGGGCAATGTAACATCTATAGCATTAACAAATAATGTTGCAGGGACCACTTATAACTGGACGGTATCTCAATCAGGAGTAAGCGGGGCAACAAACTCCTCAGGTTCGAGTATTGCTCAAGCTTTAACAACAGTGGGTACTACTTCAGGAACTGCAACATATACTATAACACCATCCACCGCAAGTTGTACAGGAACACCTATAGTAATAACGGTAACCATTAATCCTGTTCCTTCGGTAACAGCAACACCAGCTACACAAGCCTTATGTTCGGGTAGTGCAACATCCATACTATTAACAAGTAATGTTGCGGGAACTAGTTTTAGCTGGACAGATACTCAATCGGGTGCTACCGGAGCATCAGGAAGTTCAGGCTCTACTATAACACAAACTTTAACTGCAACAGGTGTGAGTTTGGGCACCGTTACTTATACGATAACTCCTTTAGCAGGTACTTGTACGGGGGGTACAACTGTAGCTACGGTAACAGTTAATCCTATTCCTGTGTCACCAACTGCTTCAAGTAATAGCCCAGTGTGTGTGAGCAATACCATAACATTCTCGGTAGTAACTATAGCAGGAGCAACTTATTCTTGGACAGGTCCAAATTCATATACTTCGAACGTACAAAACCCTTCTATTACAAATGCAACACTTACTGATGCAGGAACTTATTCTGTAAACGTAACAGTAAGCGGATGTACGGGACCAAATAAAACAATAACTGTGGTTATTAATCCTCCGCCTCCGTCTACTGTATCAGTAAGTTCTAATAGTCCCGTTTGTACTGGTCAAACACTTAGTTTATCAACTCCTTCGGTTACTGCAGCCAGTTATAGTTGGACTGGTCCTAACAGCTTTAGTTCTGGTTTACAAAATCCATCAATATCTAATGTAACACTTGCTGCAAACGGAACATATACTGTAAATGCAACAGTACCCGGTTGTGGTTTAAGCGGAACTGGAACTGTAAATATTGTTGTTAATCCAACACCCGTTGCACCAATAGCAGGCAATAACGGGCCACTTTGTGTTGGAGCTACTTTAACTTTAACAGCAAGTAATACGGGTACAACATACAGCTGGATTGGGCCAAATACATTTACATCGAGCACACAAAATTCATCAATAACTAATATTACGAGTACAAATGCAGGGGTTTATTCTGTAACGGCCACATCACTTGTTGGTTGTACAAGTACAACAGGAACAACAAATGTTATAGTAAACCCAATACCTGGTACACCAACCGCTACAAGCAACAGCCCGATTTGTGTTAGTCAAACATTAAACTTAAGTACTTCGCTAGTTGGTGGTGCAACTTATAACTGGAATGGACCAAACTCCTATACTTCATCTGTACAAAATCCATCTATATCAAATGCTGCGCTGGTAAATGCTGGGACATATTCTCTTGCAGTTACTGTTAGTGGTTGTACAAGTGCAACAGGAACTGTTATTGTATCTATTAATTCAACCCCTGTTACTCCAACGGCTACTGTAAATAATCCGGTTTGTGTGGGAGATACATTATTTTTAGCAGCAAGTAGTACCGGTGGTGCAACTTATAGCTGGACAGGCCCTAATACATTTACATCGAGCTTACAAAACCCAACGATAACGGGGGTAACTGCTGCTGCAAACGGAACCTATACTGTTATAGCTAATAACGGTTGTGCCAGCGCACCTGCAACAGTTATAGTTTCAGTTAGCCCTACTCCTGCTGCACCAGTTGCAGGAAGTAATTCCCCTTTATGTGTCGGTTCAACATTAAACTTAACAGCAACCAATACGGGTGCAACTTATAATTGGAGTGGTCCCAATACATTTACTTCATCAGTAAGAAACCCAAGTATAGCAAATGTTACCAGTGCAGAAGCAGGAGTTTATACCGTTACTGCAACATCGGCAGTTGGATGTGTAAGTCCAACAGCAACTGTTAATGTGATAATAAATTCACCTGCTATTGTAAGCGCAGGAGGAAGTCAAACAGTTTGTGCCAATAACTCACAAGTTGCATTAAATGGAACGTCAAGTACAGGTGCTGCGCAATGGAGTTCAGCAGGTACCGGAACATTTACACCTTCTAACACAATACTTACTTCAACGTTTACGCCTAGTGCAACAGAAGTTTCTGCCGGAATAGCTACCCTTACTCTTACGTCTTTAAACAACGGTGCTTGTACAGCAGTTACCGACCAAATGGTAATTACCATAACTCCATCGCCGACAGTAAGTGCAGGCGGAAGTCAAACAGTTTGTGCTAACAATTCGCAGGTTACATTGAACGGAACATTTGCCGTGGCAAGTGGTATTAGCTGGTCAACTTCAGGAAGCGGAACATTTACACCTAATAATACAACCACAAATGCAAGCTATGCTCCAAGTTCTACCGACATAAGTGCCGGCACAGTTACATTAACCATAATGTCCACAGGAAACGGAAATTGTTTAGCTGCAACAAACACAATGGTAGTTACCATAAAACCTGCTCCTGTTGTTAATGGCGGAGCAGATATTTTTGTTTGCTCAAACAATCCAAATGCTACACTTAGCGGAACCTCGAGTACGGGTAACGGGCAATGGAGCTCTAGTGGTACCGGAACATTTACACCCAATAATACAACCCTCAATGCTACTTATATTTCAAGTGCAAGTGATATTTCAGGAGGCTTGGTAACTCTTACGCTTACATCAACTAACAATACAAGTTGTTTAGCCGTTGTTGATACGGTTACCATTAAATATACCGCACCACCAACAGTGAATGCTGGTGTGGGTACAAGTGTTTGTGCTAATAATTCAGCAGTTGCATTAAATGGAACTTCATCAACAGGTTCAGGTTCCTGGACAACAAGCGGAACGGGAACATTTACACCAAATAATAATACGTTAAATGCAACGTATAGCCCAAGTGCTTCAGACGCAAGCATGGGAACTGTTACATTAACGCTTGCATCAACTAATAATGGCGGATGTATACTGGTTACAAGTGCATTAACAATAACTATTACACCCGGTCCAACAGCGAACGCGGGAACAAATCAATCTGTATGCGGAAATAATGCGAATGTTACATTAACAGGTTCTGTTACAGTAGCTACAGGAGGAATATGGTCAAGTATGGGTACAGGGGTTTTCTCGCCTAACAATACGAACATGAATACTACTTACATTCCGAGTAATGCAGATACTGCAGTAGGAAGTGTAAAAATTATTCTTACTACAAGCGGAAATGGAAATTGCAATGCTACTACAGATACTATGTTGATTGCCATAACAAATGCACCGAGTATTTCGGCAGGGACAGATGCTAATGTTTGTTTAAGTAGTCCGAATTATATACTTAATGGTTCTTCATCTACTGGCTCTGCCATATGGGCTACATCAGGAACAGGTGCGTTTACACCAAACAACACAACACTTAACGCGACATACATACCAAGTACAGCGGATACCAGCACTAAACATGTTACACTGATTCTAACTTCAGCAAATAACGGAGGATGTAATGCTGTAACAGATACAGTGAAAATTGTTTACACAAACATTCCGACTGTAGGTACTGGAAGTGGTAACCAAACACTTTGCGGAAATAATGCAAATGTTACATTAAGCGGTTCATCGTCAACCGGAACAGGTGCATGGACATCAAGTGGAACAGGAACATTTACTCCCAACAACACTACTCTAAACGGAACATATATACCAAGCAATGCTGATACTGCTGCAGGGAATATAATATTAACCATTACTGCAACCGGAGGTTGTTCAGCTGTAACACAAACTATTTCAGTTACAATTACCAATGCGCCGGGTGTAAATGCAGGAACAGATGTTGCTGTTTGTGCAAACAATGCATCTATAACATTAAATGGAAATGTGAGCGGAGCAACTTTAACGGGAATTTGGAGTACAACCGGAACTGGAACATTTAATCCTGGCAATACTACACTAAATGCAACTTATATACCAAGTAGTGCGGATACAACAGCTGGAAATGCAACCTTAGTTCTTACATCAACCGGAAATGGAAGTTGTTTAGCTGCCACCGATACTATGAAAATTACTTATACACATGCTCCTCATGCTAATGCAGGAAGTGATGCAACTGTCTGTGCGAATAATGCCGTTGTTTTAAGTGGCTCGGTTTCAGGAGGAACAGGTAATGGTATTTGGACTACCACAAACGGAAACGGAACATTTGCACCAAACAACACTACACTTAATGCATCTTATAACACAGTTAATGCAGATACAGTTCCTGCAAGTGTTACGCTTATTCTTACTTCAACAAATAATGGTGGTTGTTTAGCTTCTTCTGATACTATGTATATAACAGTTAATCCGGGTCCGATTGTAAATGCTGGAATAGACCAAACCATGTGTACAAATAATGTAAACATTACTCTTAGTGGCACACTTGCTGTTGCTTCTGGCGGACAATGGAGTTCGTTAGGTTCAGGAACATTTACACCAAATAATACAGCACTAAATGCTACATATAATCCAAATGCGGCAGAAATTTCATTAGGGACAATTACTCTTGTGCTTACGTCAACTGGAAACGGTTTATGCCAGGCAGTTATCGATACGATGAAAGTCCACTTCACTCCTGCTCCAACAGTAAATGCTGGTTCAGATATTTTTATCTGTAACAGTTCAATAACAACTGTTTTAAATGGAAGTGTAAATGGAGGAAGTACAACAGGTCAGTGGACTACTTTAGGTAGTGGTACATTTACACCCGATGCTAATACATTAAATGCTATTTACAATTTAAGTACTGCAGATACAACAGCCGGTGTTGTGAAACTTGTTCTTACTTCTACAAACAATTTAAGTTGCAATGCTGTAACAGATACTGTGATAATAAAACTTAACTCTGCACCTAATGTGTTTGCAGGAAATGATACAACTGTTTGTGGAAATGTAAACACTGTTGCGCTTAACGGTTCTATTTCAGGAAATATTATCGGACACTGGACTACACATGGCAATGGAGTGTTTACACCAAACGATAGCACATTAAACGGAACATATACCCCAGGCGCAAACGATATAAGTGCAGGTTCTGTAGTTCTTACTTTAACTTCAAACATAAATGGACAATGTCCTGCAGCAACTGATTCTGTAAAACTTACATTCTCTCCGTCAACTATTGTTAATGCAGGTACAAACATTCCTGTATGTAGCGGTATAATGACTGCACAATTAAACGGAACCATAAGTGGTGGCGCAACAACCGGTCAATGGACAACACTAGGCAGCGGAACATTTGCACCAAACGATAGCACATTAAATGCAATATATACTTTAAGTACTGCTGATACTACGGCGGGAAGTGTTAAACTTGTTCTTACATCAACACACAATGGTAGTTGTTCTGCTGTTACTGATACGGTTGTTGTTTTCATGAATTCAATTTCTGTAACAAAAGCGGGTAATGACACATCGGTATGTGGAAATAGCGTTGTTATTCAATTGCATGGTTCTGTAACCGGTGGCTCCGGAGTTGGTCAGTGGACAAGCAGCGGTACAGGAACCTTTACGCCAAATGACAGTACATTAAATGCAACCTACCAGCCAAGTGCTGCTGATATAAGTTTAGGAAACATTTCACTTATACTTACATCAACTCATAATTGTATTAATTCAAGCGACTCGTTAAAACTAATTATTGCTCCTGCCCCTATTGTTAATGCCGGTTCTGATATTTCAGTTTGCTCGTCAATGTCTGTAGCTCTTAACGGAATAATAAGCGGAGGTACAAGTACCGGTCAATGGAGTACATTAGGAACAGGAACATTTACACCGAACGACAGCACGCTTAATGCTACCTATAACTTAAGTGTAGCTGATTCAACTGCAGGAAGTGTGAAGTTAGTTCTTGGTTCTACGCATAATGGAAGTTGTTCATCGGTATCAGATACGGTATTGATAAGACTGAATTCTATGCCGGTTGTGTTTGCCGGAAATGATACCACAGTTTGTTCAGGTGTAAGCAGTATACCATTAAATGGCAGTATTAGTGGAGGTTCGCCAACTGGAACATGGTCAAGTAGCGGAACAGGCATCTTTATACCAAACAATGCTACACTAAATGCAGGCTACCAACCAAGTGCAACAGATGTGGCCGCAGGAAACATTACACTTATTTTAACTTCAACTGGCAATTGTGTAAACCCCAGCGATACCGTAAAAATTACTTTTGCCCCAACAGCTACAGTTAATGCAGGTGCTAATCAAACAGTTTGTGCAGGTAGTATCATAAACCTAAGCGGCTCTGCTACTATGGTTGCACATTGGTCAACTATCGGAACCGGAACCTTTACACCAAACGACAGTACCTTAAATGCAACTTACACGCCGGCAACAACAGATAATGATACCTTAACGTTTATATTGGCTGTTAATCAAACGGGTTCTTGTGGCGTGGTAAAAGATACTGTGCTGGTGTATAGAAACGGACAACCAACTGCATCCTTCTTTGTAAGCAATGCATGTATAGGACAAGCTGTAAATTTTGCAGATAGTTCAACAGCAAGTGGAGGAGCAATAAATACATGGCATTGGAATTTTGGAATCGGAGATACTTCTAATGTGCAAAACCCAACTTATACCTATACAGCAAGCGGAACATACTCTGTAAGCCTTATGGTTTCAAATGGTACAAGTTGTAAGGATTCCATTACTAAAACGGTAAATATAAATCCCGCACCCATTCCTTCATTTACTTTCTCCGGAAATTGCATGAGCGATTCAGTTAAGTTTACGGATAACTCAACCATAACTTCCGGAACAATTAATTCATGGTCATGGAATTTTGGTGATGGAAGCAGTAACTCAATCATACAGAATCCGCATCATCTGTATGTAAGTGTAACGGCCTATTCAGTAACCTTAACAACTGTTTCAAATTTAGGGTGCTCAGCTTCCATTACACAAACCATAAATATAAATCCATCTCCTATAGCTGGGTTTGCTTCATCAAGTATTTGCGGCTCATTGCTTGTTAATTTTAAAGATACATCCAAAGTAAATTCAAGTACCATTACATCTTATAATTGGACTTTTGGAGACGGTGGTTCATCCGCTCAACAGAACTCATCTCACAGCTATTCTTCAGTTGGAACCTATACCGTATTATTACAGGTACAAGCTGCAACAGGGTGTTCAAATACGGCTTCTGTGGTAGTTACTACCGGGCAAGCTATATCGGCTCAATATACTCCTGCAGGTGGTACCTATAATGTTAATCAGGTAATTGATTTTACTAACCAATCTACAGGTGCAAATACTTATGTATGGAGCTTTGGAGATAACACAACTTTTTCATCTGTAACTAATCCTACTCATAGTTTTAATCTTTCAGGAAATTATGTGGTTACTTTAGTTGCAAGTAACGGGCACGGTTGTAGTGATACCAGCAGGTATGAGTTTATTATTAATACCGAAGGATATACTGCCCCTACCGGTTTCTCTCCTAATGGTGACGGGCTTAATGATTACTTCTTCATAAGAGGAGGTCCATTCAGTCAGTATGAACTTAGGGTGTTTAATGAATGGGGACAACAAATATTTATGTCGAACAGCCAGTCTGATAAATGGGATGGAACCTTTAACGGAGTATTGCAACCTGTGGGCACTTATATATACACCTTTAACGGTACACTCGATTCAGGAAATTTGAAACTAAGTGGTGGTATAAACATAATACGATAGATCATGAAAATTAAAATACGTGTATCAGTTTTTCTTTGCTGGCTTGTATTATGCCTACAACTAAAAGCACAAGATCCTCATTTATCTCAGTATGATGCTTTTCCTGTTTATCTGAATCCTTCCCTAACAGGAAATTATCTTGGAGAAGATGCAGATTACCGCATATCTTCGGTTTACCGTTCCCAATGGAGAGCCCTTACTCCAAAGCCTTATACAACGTATGGAGTAGCGTACGACCAAACCATTAAAAGATATGGGGTAGGGGGGTATATACTTAATGATAAAGAAGGAGTAGGAAATTATAATACCCTCAATGTGCAGGTTTCGGGTTCTTACATGATTACAGATCCTAAAACCTCTCCTCATTTACTAAGTACCGGAGTACAGCTGGGTATGTTTTACAAAAGCTTTAATCCTAACTCCTTGTTATTTGATAGTCAGTACGACAATTCAACCGGAACACTTAACCCTAATATTAACAGCGGAGAAAATTTTCAAAGAAACAGCTTGATAAATTTTGATGCTAACATGGGCATTTTTTATAAGTACAGAGACTTAACTAAAAAATGGCATCCCTATGTTGGCTTATCGGTATTTCATATAAACCAACCAAAAGAGAATTTTGGAGGATATACCAGCAAACTTCCCGTACGTTGGGATGCTCAAGCAGGGTGTGATTTTATCATTAATGAAAAAATAAAGCTTACTCCTACCATTAGATATTTGAATCAAGCATCGGCAAGTGAATTAAATATGGGTGTATTATGGAATTATAGATTGAATAGCAGTAAAGATGAAAAACATAGTCTCCACCAATTGCTAACACATGAACAAAATGAGAAAGGTGCTGCATACGATTTACAGATAGGGATTAACTACCGTTTGAAAGATGCTATTATCATTCAGATGGGAATTAAAAAAGATAATATTGCCTTGCGGATGAGTTACGATATAAACACATCTTACCTTACCAATTATACAAACGGAAAAGGAGCTTTTGAAATGACACTTGTTATTTACGGTAAAAAAGGCACTCCCGTATTTAAATCCATGCGCATGTTTTAATTGGGGACAAGAACACTGCGTGGCATTTTTTAAGAAAAAATTATTATCTAAAATTTAGGGCAAGAAATTAAAACTCTTTTGGTTTTTTTATTCTTCTTTGCATGCTCATATATTATAGATAGTTCAAAAGCTCCTAAAGATTTAGCTACAGATAAGCGAGAGACTGTTATATCATAGCTTATACCAATACGGGTATCATATTTATCCATATCTACACCGATTAAAAAACTTATTGCGTCTACATTCGGATAACCGGGAGCATAATGTTTCAGTGGTATTCCACGATACCACATACCAAAATTTAAAGGAGCTTTAAAGTAATAAGCTCCAATATCCAGTTGGTCAAATTTAGCTTCATGCTTATAATTAAAAGTTGGGGAAAAATATTCTGTATAGCGACTACCTTTTTTTTCTCTTATAAATTTATATCCCCCATGCACAGATATATCTACAGGTTGATTATTACCCTCGCTTTGGCTAAAAGAAGTATTTGGTTTATTAATGTGTTGAGCCGAAAACCCTAACCAATACGTAGCAGAGTTAAGTAAGGCTCCTGTATTCAAATCCAAATAACCAATGTGATTGTTCATATTGGTTACATAAGGATCAAAAGAAGTAGGGGTATTATAATATAATTGGTCGTTTAGCACCAGCTTGCTCATATCTATACTTTTATATCCGTAACCAATCTGAGCACCCATTCTTATTTCGGCAAACTTGCTTATCTTAAAATGATACGCATAAGAAAGCATGGCTAATGTAGTGCTTAAAGAAGGTGTGCCGGAATTATCTTGAAGCGCCATAAAACCAATACCGCTATTAGCAGACACAATATTGTAATCATAACTTACTGCGACTGTTTTATAGGTAGTAGTTATTCCCGGCCATTGATCACGAATATCAGCTGCAAAACGATGTTCATATGTTTGTCCGGTAAAGGCAGGGTTTAAGAAAAGAGGTATAGCATAAAATTGTGAGAACTGAGGGTTCTGCGCCTTTGTGTAAGAAAGGATAAAAATAAATAATATATAAAGTAAAATTTTTCTCAAGCTTAATGGTTAAATAAAATTTTTATCACATCTTCTTCATTTTTATTTAAAGGTTGTTTTACTACTGAGGGTAAATCAAGTTCAACGGGTTTAAAATCCCTATACTCTGCAATTAATTTATATTCACAAAAAGGATTTACTATGATTATAAAACTACCGGTATTACCATTGCTATGATACAAACTACTTGTTTTATTCGTCTCCTTATCAACTAGAGTTATTCTGGCAGCAACCGGATGCTCTAATTTACCATACAGGGCTATACATTTTTTTACTATCACATCTGTTTCGTTGTAATGCATATCGATAAAATAAATGTCTTCACTTTCATAACCTGCCTCATTAGGGTTTTCATTTAAAGAAGAATAATAACCGTGCTTGGCATTAGCATTTACAACAAAAAAAATGTCATCGCCTACCGTATTTATAGGATATCCAACGCTTTCTGTTTTTCCAAAAGTTCCATTTTCTTTAATAGTACATTTAAAAACATCAAACTCTCCCATAGTTTCGTGGCCTTTGCTGCTATAGTATAAGGTACTACCATCAGCACTAATAAAAGGAGCGTCTTCGTCATACTTGGTATTTATGGTATTTCCAAGGTTTGTAGCTAAACTCCATTTATCATTTGGTAGTTTTACTACTCTGTATAAATCTTTTCCTCCTATGCCTCCCGGTTTATCACTGGAAAAAATAATGCTATTTCCATCCGGACTAAAACATGCACTTAACTCTTTATATTCGGTATTTATTTGAGGCCCTAATTTCTCGGGATTTGCCCAACCACTGGTAGTAGCTTGCGTGGTATATAAATCTCCGCTTAAACCATCGGTGCTGGTTCTATATATAAGCATTTGCTGAGCATCTGCCGATAAAGCCACACAGGCATCGTGTGTTTTTGTATTAACCGGTGCACCAATATTTTGAGCGTTAGACCACTCACCATTTTTATTATGGCTGACATATACATCTTCATAATAGTTTCCCCAGGCATCTGTTAAATTACCCGTACTGCCGGGTCTGCGGGATGTAAAATATAAAACTGATTCATCAGCAGAAATAAGGGGTACATATTCAGGATACTTTGTATTGATTGCAGGCCCTAAATTTTTAATGATTGCTTTGTGCGGATTGTTTGTGTATTCCGCGGCACGTTTTGATATTTCAATAAGCCTGTCAACTTCAGTGTTTTTTATTTCGCGTTTATTCTCATCAAATTTTTTATACCTTTCATAGTGCTCTATGGCATCATTAAATTTATGCTCTAAATGAAAAATTTTTGCTTCATAAAACTGGACTTCGGCAAAAGCGCTTTTATCTACTTTGATTAAATAGAGTAATACGGAATCAGGAAATTCTTTTAGCTTATACTTGCAAATGGCTATATTTAAATTTAGTTGTTCATTGGCTGCGTCTTCGTTATAAATAGATAAATATTTTTGTTCGGCATTTTTAAAATCATCTGTATCAAATAATATATTGGCCTCATTTAAAGTTTCTTTAAATTGTTTTGAATGCGTTTTTTGAGCATAGCCCAGATAGTTAATAAGAATAAAACAAACGATGTATATGCCTTTATTTTGTTTCATTTATCTTAATAATGTAAGGTCCCCTGCTTTATCAATCGTTTTGCCATCAATGGATATGCCTCTGATCTTCCAGACATAAACACTTTGTTCGCAAAGTTTGCCTTTGTAATACCCATCCCAGCCAACCCGTATATCTTTGCTAACAAATAGCAACTCTCCCCATCTGTCAAAAATATCCAGTTCATAGGTTTGTAATCCGGAAATAATTGGATGAAAAATATCATTATCATGAGAAGCCGGATCATATATACCATCCATAGAAGGTCCATTTGTATTAGGTGTAAATGCATTAGGTACTTGTATATTTAGTTGCTCGTTGGCGGTTACAAGTGGGAAATATTCTAAAGTATCTCTGCAACCATGGTTTGAAATGGCAATTAAGGTAACTGCAAACTGTCCTGGTTTTTGATATATATGGCTTGGATTTTTTGTGGTTACTTCAGGCGAGTTATCTCCAAAGTTCCATGTATAAGAAGAAATTGTTTCTGCCGGAGGGCTTGGAATTGAACTAATTGAGCTGATATTATTACAAACAACAGGGTCTACTCCCACATTAACTACCAAAGGGGTTGGCTGCATGGTAAATAAAGCTTTGGGATTAGGATAAACAATGGCACAACTATTTGTGGTAATACTATCTTTTCCTCCGAGCCCGGTTACTACCAGTTTAATATTATAAGTGCCTGGTTGGGTATATATATATATAGGGTTAGCCACAGAAGCACTTCCCAAATGATCTCCAAAATCCCAATAATATGAAGTTGCATATTGAGATGTACTCTGTAAGCTGTCTTTTAATGGTACGCATCCTTTAGTACATCCGGTAAAACTCGCAATAGGTTTTGGAGGGATAATAATTTCAACATGAGTTACAGAGTCTTTACAATAAGTTGAACTTACAACCAAAGAAATAGTATAAGTTCCCCAGATACTATAAGTATGATTAGCCGGGCTAACGGAAAAATTTACATTGCCATCGCCAAATTCCCAATAATTGGTAAAAGACAAAGCATTAGCTGTTGAATTAGTAAATGAAATGGTTGTAGAAGGATATGTTTGCGTAGCCGGATTAATGCTAAATAAAGCAATAGGTTTGGGATAAATAGCATACGTATGAGAATGCATGGAAGTGCAACCAAAAGAATTTGTTGCATTTAAAGTTGCTGTATAAAACAACGTATTACCTGTTGTATTGTTATATATATGTGAAATAGAGTCCATATTATTTAATGGTGAGCCATCACCAAAATTCCATGTGTAAGTTGTTATACTTGTGCTTTGTGTTAAATTATGAAACTTAACATTTACCGGAGCGCATATAGGCGTGTCTGCAAAAAAACTAGCTTGTATTTGCGGAAAAGTATATGTGTACTTTTGCATAGTATCCTTACAATTAAATGTATTAGTTACAATTAACTGGATATTAAAAGAATCTTTGTTAGTAAAAGAGGTATTTATATAGGTATGTGTAGGATTAGTTAAAGCAGAGGTTCCTCCATCTCCAAAACTCCAACTGTTAATTAAAGTACCGCTTGTTGAAGTATTTGTAAAAGTAGGCGTAAATGGCGTACAACCTGAATTAGTACTTAAACTAAAAGAAGCAATAGGTTTTGGTAAAACCGTTATTTTCTGCGTAGCTGTATCAGCGCAATTAAAACTATTGTTACCAATAACCTGTGCCGTATATGTTTTTATGACACCTGATGTATTAGTATACGTGTGTATAGGGTTTGTTAAACTTGATGTTGCAGAAGTATCTCCAAAATTCCAAACATAACTGCTTGCCCCTTGCGTAGAATTAATGAATGAACTTTTAAAAGAAGAACAACCTATGGTATCACATGTAAAACTTGCATGTACCTTTGGCAATACATAAGCATATTTTGTCGCGGTGTCTTTGCAACCAAACGTATTAGCTATAATTAACTGCACATTAAACGAATCTTTAGTTAATGATGTATTTGTAAAAGTATGAACAGGGCTTACTAAAGCGGAAGTTCCTCCATCTCCAAAATTCCATGAAGAACCCGCTGTTGCTCCAACAGAGTTATTAGTAATAGAGGGTGTAAATACCGAACAGCCCGTATTTATGGACAAGCTGAAAGAGGCTGTGGGTTTTGGTAAAACAGTAATTTTTTGCGCAACTATGCCCGAACAGCCAAATATGTTTTCTGCAAAAAGCTGTACCGTATATGTATTTATTACAGTAGTTGTATTTGTATAAACATGTGTTGGGTTTGTTGGTGTTGCAGGCGGACTGCCATCTCCGTAATTCCAGGTATAAGTACTTGCACCTATGGTTGAATTTATAAAAGAAACATTTAACGGCGAACAACCTATGGTATCACAGGTAAAACCTGCTGTTACTTTTGGAAAAACATACACTTCCTTTTTAGCCGTATCAGTGCAACCATGTATATTATATGAAATTGCCTTTACCAAAAACGAATCTATAGCCGTAGAACTGGTTGTATAAGTATGCGTAGTGTTTTGTATTACAGAGCTTCCTCCATCACCAAAAAGCCATTTATAAGAATTGGCATTGGCAGAAAGATTTGTGAAATTTACTACAAATGAGGCACAACCCGAATCCTTATTTACTGTAAACGCAGCAGTTGGTTTAGGATAAACCGTTATTGTTTGATTGGCAGTATCTATACAATTAAACGCATTAACGGCTATAAGTTGCACTGTAAATGTTTGAGTTAAAGCAGATGTGTTTGTATAAGTATGCGCAGGGCTTGACCCGAAACTAAGCGGAGAACCATCTCCAAAATTCCACTGGTAAGAAACAGCACCGGCTGTAGCCGGAAAATTTACATGCAATTGCGTGCATCCCGAATCGGGCAAGGATGAAAAATTAAATTGTGCCTGTGGATATGCCTGCACTACTTGCCTGGTAGAATCCTGACAACCTCCGGCATTAGTTGTGTGCAGGGTAACCGTATAGTTTTGCAAAAAATTAGTTGTGTTTTGATATATATGCGTAGGAGTTACCGAGGTTGATGTAGGCGTTCCATCGCCAAAATTCCATACATAATTTACAGCTGCTACCGAGGTGTTTGTAAATGTAACACTGAAAGGTGCGCAGGCTGCCAAAGCATTGGATGTAAATGAAGCTATGGGTTTGCCAAATACTTTTACCGTATCTTTTAAAGAATCTTTGCAGCCTACTACCGATATAGCTGTAAGTATAACAACATATTTAATGGTAGCTGTTGTAGAGTTGCTGAAGGTTTGCGTTGGGTTTGCGTTTATTGAAGTGCTTCCATTTCCAAAGTTCCAGTTATAATTTGTTGCTCCGGTTGATGTATTGGTAAAAGTTACGTTTAGCACAGGACAACCGCTTGCAGGCGCATTGCTAAAAGACACTATGGGCAATGGATTTATAACCAAAGGCATAACAGCACTATCAGAACAATGAGCAGTAGCTACACTTAATACCACACTATACGTTGCAGCAACCGAATAAGTATGCGTGGGGCTTTGGGTATTATTTCTCGGGCTTCCATCTCCAAAGCCCCAGTTCCATGTTATAATATTATCTCCGGCCGAGTGTGTTGACATATCTGTAAATGTTACCGCGTTGGTTGCACATCCCACGGTAGTAGTAAATTGGGGTACAGGTTTTTCATATACCGTAACGGTTTCTGTTTTTACATTCGTACAATTATCGGCAGATGTTACCGTTAAAGTAACTGCATAGTTTCCGGTAGTATAAGTTTGAGGCGCCGGGCTCAGCCCTATGAAAGTAGTACTGTTCCCAAGATTCCATTGCCAGTTAACAGCACCTGTAGAAGCATCGGTAAAAGTAGTAGTAACCGTATTGCAACCGCTTGGCGGATTAAATGTAAAGTTTGCCGTGGGCGACGGAAGTACGGTAACAACCCGCCTTGCCGTATCTCTGCAAGAGGTTGCCGCCCCTCCAACATAAGCTACAACAGATACCGTATAAGTGCCCGGGTTTGTGTAGTTATGTGTTTGCGGATTATGATTTGTATTGGTATATATTCCGTTATCGCCAAAATTCCATTGATAGGAATAACCTACGGTACTTGTATTGGTAAAAGTTAGAGAGGTTCCCAAACAAACTGTATCCGGATGCACAATTAGTCCTGCTGTTGGTTTACTTACGATACATACACTTATAGAAGTGGTGTCTACCCCACATTCGTTACTATCATATAATAAAACCGTATAACATCCTAAACCCGGATAAGCCACTGTTTTAGGAAATGTAGGTGGCCAGGCAGTCCAGTTGATAATAGAATCATGCCCCGTGCCCCAGTAGTTTCCAAAGTCCCATTTCTCATAGCGTATGCCATTATTGCCCTGTGCAAAGCAATTGCGTGAAGTGGTATTTGTAAACGTAAACGAATTATCCGGAAAGCATTTTGTAGCGGCATCGGGGGTAATAGCGGCCTGGTCCTTATCATAAATTTGTATAGGATTGAACTGTGCCGAGGTGGGTGTGCCAAAGGTGCAATAGTTCTGCGCACTAAGCGTAACAATGGTTTGGCAGTTTACAGTTCCTTTATTATAAGTATGCAATACGGTTTGCCCGTCATTTGTATAATTATAATTTACAGCAGGACTACCATCGCCAAAGTTCCACGAAAAGGTGGTGGTTTGAGATACATCCGTGCTTGAATTAATAAACGCAAGCGTAGCAGGTGCACAGGCCGTGGTAACACCGCCTACCGGAATTTGTATAGAAGCATTTACCGGTTTTTCCATTACAACCACCCCCGTTAAGGTACACGATGGCGCGCTGGTAATAAAACTTATTATAAACGTGTCAATGGCTGCGGCGTAGTTATGCGTAATAATGGTATTTGCCGCTAAGGATGCTGCGATTGTGTTTGCCGTACCGTCTCCCCAAACAACCGTATAACTGCCTATAGCGCTTGGCGATGAAAGATTTAAAGTATAAGCGCCCCCTGTACAGTTTATCCAATAAGGGTTTGGCGAGGCTACACCCGTACCATCATACACCTGCGGGCATTGGCTGTATGCGGCACTTAGCGAAAGTAAAGCGATAAAAAATAATAGTAGCCGTTTCCTCATCTCTTCAAAACCTTTCTTCTCTAAAGATACTAAAAAGAAAATATTTTTAAATATTTTTTTCTCAAGAATTTATTACAAATTACAATCCTTACTTATTTATATATCATTACAGGCAAATCGTATGTTAGGCATAATAAAACAGGCTCATAAATAAAAACGCTGAGCCAATCCCTAATGCTTGAAATTCAGCGTGAGGTCACTCTATTGCTTCAATACCTTGTTCATTAAGTTTTGCTAATCCGTCTTTCATTGCTTTTACCTTTTCTGCTGAGTGGCTTTGCCAAATAGTAACCTCGCCCACAACCTTAAACGGATGCATGGAACGGTAAGACTTGGTTGGATTACCCGGAAATTTTTTGTCGGTTAAATTGGGGTCATCTTCAATAGCGCCTGTAGGCTCTACCAAATATATTCTTTCACGCCCATTGCCTAAAGCCAGTTCAGCTCCCCAAATAGCAGCATCCAACGTGGCAGTAAGATAAATATAGTTTGCTTTTTTATTTTGCCCGAAGTTTGAGTTAATACCAACTTCTATAAAGTCGCCAAGCTTTAGGTCGGCCTTTGTGCCGTGTAAGTAGGTTTGTGCAAAAGGGCTTGGGCTTGCTTCGTTTGTTTTGTTCTCGCTTTTACCTTTTTCCATGGTATTGCTTGCTGTTATATACTGCAACGGTTACTAAAACGCTATGCTGTACAGATGTCCGCAGACCAATTTATTGTCTTTGAATTGGTCGCTTGGTATAGCGAACGTAGTTTTATTTACAATATTTACTTTCTGTTATTTTATCTTTAGCACTTTCTTTTCCTAATGAAGCTGCCTTTTTCCAATCTGCACAAGCACCTTCTTCATCAATTCCTTTGAATTGCATTCCCCCTTTTGTAGCATGTTTACAATTACCTCGCTCATAATAAGCCATAGCGGCATTTTCGGGGCTTATTTCGATTACTTTAGTCCAATCTTCAATAGCCCATTTATAATTCACAAGTCCTCCATTTTTCCAAGGATTAGATAAATACTTTGCTCTTGCAATATAAGCTTCTACGTATTTAGGATTTATTTTAATTGCTTTTTCCAGATCTTTTCTTCCGTTACCAAGTTTATATTGAATCCTAAGCAATCCTCTATTATAATAGGCTGTATCTGTATATTTAGTGTGTAAACGAATTGCTTTGGTATAATCTCTTTTGGCGCTTCTTATTTCTTCTAATTGCAATTTATAGCCTGCTCTTTTGATGTAAGCATCGGCATCTAAAGGATTTAATTTAATTGCTGCTGTATATCTATTTATGAGTTCTGTTACTGATTCATTTTTTGGTCTTGGATGATACCAAGTTTCCTTTTTAAACATTCCGCTAAAACAAGAAGGCAACATTAATAATGTTATGGCATATATACCTATTGTCAATATTTTTATTTTAATAAATTTCATCTTATTTATTTTTAACAAATATAAAATAAAAGTCTCGCTCAACTTGTCTATGGTGCTTTTTTGTCTATTGATATTTGTCGTGATTGATTTGTCCACTGGGGCGGGTCAACTTTTGTTGCCCATAACGTTTTGCAACTTGGCGTTGTGCGGTTTTGAAACAACCAACTGTCTACCGTGCATAAACTTTAGTTAAAGATACAAAACTTTCTTTTCCCAAGTCAGCCGTTTGAAAATTTAACCGCGGTTAGCGGTAGGCATATTTTCAGTCTACAATACTGCTTGTATTTTTTTTCAAAAGCAATGTCAAAATTCTTGGAATAATTGTCCTATCGTTGTCGTCAAAATATTCTGCAATATTCATTATTTCAAACCCATTTTGTTTTGCAGATAATGTAAAGTCTGAAATGTTATGATTAAAACAAGTTACTATTTGTTGTCCCGCTTTTGTGTCAAACCTTGCTTTTGTTCCTGTATATTGTTTGAAAGGATGAAGCTCGCCAACATAAACAAAACTATTTGGGCTTGAAATTTTTGATACTTTCTTAAAAATGTCATTTAAGTTTTCAATATGTTCAAGCACAAGGCTAAAAGTAACAAGGTCGTATTGTTTGGTTACAAAAGTCCAATCGCTTGTAATGTCTGCCTGCATAAATTGAACATTGCCAGCATTTATTTTTTGCCTTGCCTTAGCAAGCATTTCGTCTGAAAGGTCAACTGCTGTAACTTGTTTGGCTTTTGTTAAAAGATATTCAGTATTTTTTCCTGTGCCACAACCAATTTCCAAACAGTCGTCAAATTCAATATTAGCCAAAGTTGTTCTTAATGATATTGCTTCCAAGTCTCTTGTTTTGTTGCTATTTGTGTCATATTGGTCTGCCCAAATATTATATGCTTGTTTTACGTCCATACTATTAATTGTTGTGATATTTTGAGTGTCTTCCAATGCTTACCGCTAACGTTCCCACGTTAAAAACAGAACGGATTTGAAACCGTGATGTGTCAACAGTGAGAACAGATAAATAAAAGTACAAAATATTTCGTTACCGAGTCAGCCGTTTTGTTTATTAACGTGTGTTAGCTGCTGGCTAAAATTGAAGCGCTTGCATTAATAAGGTCATTGTTTATAAGCAATTCGGTCAGCCGATAATTTAGCCTTGTCAAGCAATGCGGTTAGCATGTTTTTCATTTTTTGCATGTCGCTTTCCAAATTTTTTAAATCTGTCTCGGTAAATTCATCTATTCTGTCATATATAGATTCTGGTCCTTTTTTTGCGCCGGAATTTGAAATAGGTTTAAAGTCCTTAACAGAAAAACTAAAACCGTTTATTTTTCCATTAGGCTTTTGTATGCTGATTGGTTTTATTACTCCATGAGCAAAGGAATTACGGAGATGAGAAAAGTAATCAAGTGCCTTCAATAAATCTGTCGCCAATACTTTGTCACTGGTCGCTTTATTATTTTTGTGTAGATAGGAGAAAGAAACTTCCTTTAGGATTTTTTTATTTTCGTCTGTCTCTTTTAAATCAAGGTCGGTTGCAATAGTTCGTAAATAAGTAAGTTTAAATTGGAACTTGTGCTCTTGAACAAAACCAACAAATTCGTCTATCTTGTTGTCATCATTACAGTAATAGTAGGCAACTGCAGAATTTACTAAAGCCTCCATAATAGAATAAGCTTCAGAAACTGTCCCCGAGACTGTCCGTCCAAGGTGTATGATTTCAATTTCGTCGTCAGTCATTTTTTAGCTTGCAGCTAACGTTCCGCAAGCAAACCCAGTGGCGGTTTGAAATAACCAACTGTCGCATTGCAATAACGTTTGATAAAAGTAATAAATTTTCGTTTACCGATTCGCCGCCATTGGGTATTGCTTGCTGTTAGCTGCTGAAGTGGCACACAAAAATTTACCCGCCTGCTTGTCCAATAGTCTTTTACCATGTTGAATGAAATATTTTGTTATCTTTATGGTGTCAAATAGATGAGTGCCAATATGAAAACTTTATTACTTCAAAAAAACATTGTTGTCAACGGGCAATTTAACCTTGCTTTGCTTGATAAGTATTTTTTTATAAAAAATGATATCATATCTGAGGAAGAATTTTCTAAAATGCAACATCCTGCTTTATTCAATGGGTTTAATTCGCATCTAGTTACAGATAAATTTGAAATAACTATAAACCCAATACAATTAGTTGTTTATTCTGTAAAGTCTGGGGATGATGATAAAATAAATGAATTTATTATTAAAATAATAAAAGCTTCGGGTATTGGAAATTTTCCAAGTTTTGGAATGAATTTTGAGTGGGCGTTGCAATTTGAGAATAAGGAACAGGTGCAAGAAAAGTCGAAGGAATATTTTTATAATGAAAACACAAAATTAATGCCTTCTTTTTTTAATTCGGAAGATGCAAATTATGGCTTCTATGCAAGTAAAGATATTATGGGGGCTAGACTTAAGTTGGACATTAAGCCGATTAATAATTTAAATTATCCTGTAAAAGGCGTTGTTCCTATGGATGCTTTATTTCATCAATTTAATTTCCATTTTGCACTTGAGGGAACTGATATAATTCCTTTTCTTGAAAAGTATGAGGAATATAAAAAGGAAACAGATAAAATAATTTCATTTTATAAATGAAAGAATTAAGAACAGATATTTTCCCTAAAGTAGCTTTAGGGACTAAAAGGTTTGAGAACCCTTTATTTATGGAAGTTGGAACCTTGCCTAGGAAATATGCTGGTTGGGATTTTGCCTTGGAAAACGTAATATGTACACATGAAATGATTGAATTACCTGCGTATGCTACAATTGTTGCAGGTACATTTACTATTAATAATGGTAAAGTCATTGCTGATACTAAGGTTCACAATTATAGTGGTATATATGCATCTAGAATTGGCAAAGCCATGGCTGGAACAGTTGTTTCTGAAGGTTGGGATACTTTTGAAAGAAGTTCGTTTTGTGGGAAGTCAACTTTAGATAGACTAATTTTACCTAAAGAAATGTCATTAATTCAAGTTGTTTTTAATTTAATTAATCCCGATGAAATTAAACAGTTTCTAATATATAACACAGAGTTAATATCTGCATTACTAGAATGCAGAAATAAAATTATTTCTTTGTTTGGAAATATTGAACCTAAAATTGAATTAGTAACAGATGTTGAATTGCCTGAATGGAAAACTATATTTGTAATTATTCCGCATAATCTTGCGGATAAAAAATTCGATGAAAACTTAAATTCTTTATTGATGGATTGGGTGTTTTATCAATCTAAAAAATTCAAGAAATTAATTTCTATTATTTCAGAGTAAATGCCTTTTGTTTGGAGAGAGTATGTTAATTTGGCGGAAACGCTAAATCTTGGAGCCCCAACCCAGGAACAAATGCGTAGTGCAATAAGTCGAGCTTATTATGGTGCTTTTTGTGAATGCAGAAACAGAAAGGGCTTAAGTATGGATAGAAAAAATGATATTCATAATAGAGTAATTAATCTGTATAAAGAATCTGAAAATAGATGTGAATTTTCAATAGGTAATTTTCTGGATTCTTTAAGAAAAAACAGAAACCTAGCTGATTATGATGGTTTTTTTTCTCCAACTCAACCTTCGACAAATATTGAAATTAATAGGGCAAAAAGCATATTTAATCTTTTTGATGATATTGATAATGGCGATTGTGACTAAATTATTTTTAATTGTATTTTATTAAAAAGTAGATTTGTTCGCGCTATAAAATAGTCACCAGTCACCAAAGTCTTATTAATTGTCGGCTAGGTTAATTTGTCCACCGCTTTTGCAGCTAACTACTGGATATATGCAACTTTAAGCGTTTGTAATTAATTATAAGTACTTAAACCACACTAAAGCTAAAACAAATATAATGAAATCCTTTGCTGTTTGGTAAAACATTTCTCCATTTCCGGCACAAACCTTTGCGTTTTTTAAAGAAACTAAACCGTTTTTGGCAAACATTAAAGTGTTTGTGAGAGAAACCTCTCCGTTTGTCAAAGAAACCTTATCGTTTGTGAGAGAAACCTTATCGTTTGTGAAAGAAACCTCTTCGTTTGTGAAAGAAACCCTATCGTTTGTGAAAGAAACCTTATCGTTTGTGAAAGAAACCTCTTCGTTTGTGAGAGAAACCTTATCGT
>PLYA01000083.1 GCA_003153315.1 Bacteroidota bacterium | reverse complement strand
ACGAAGATGTACAGTTAGTTACTATATATCAAAACAACATACTTTCTTTTACCGCAATAAACTACGATGTACCCTTTCAAAATAATTGTATTATAAAATTAAAAGTACCCGATAACTTAATTAAATATAAAGATAAACTGTGTGTTTCAAGCGTTTCTGCCACCAAAAGCTATGTTGATGCTGTTTTTGAAAACGGTTTTGCAAAAGCTAACATTAAAACTTTCGGAAAATATAAAGTAGATATAGATACTGTTGCACCGCAAATTAAATTTAACTCAAATAAAACAGGAGTATATAAAGCCGGAAACATAGTTTCTTTTAAAGTTAGCGATAATTATAGCGGTATAGGTGTTTTTAAATTGCATTTAAATGGTAAATGGCATTTAGCAGAATATGAGCATAAAACCAACACTATTTTTTTTGCAGTTGATGAAAAGGTTTCAAAGGGTAATTTGATACTTAACTTACAGGTAAGCGATAAGAAAAGTAACCAAACAAATTTTCAAACCACTTTAGTTATCCAGTAAATTAGCTTCTTCCAGCACATCAATTATATTGTAGNNGGGTACAAGGTTTGTTTCATTACATAACATGGTGTACCAATAAGTCTTCTTTATGGCCCATTCTTTTTTTAATTGGTATATATGATAAGTGTTAAGTAAGAAATTATTTAATGTAATATGCTTTAAACCGCATTCTTCTTGACACTCACGTACAGCAGCTTTTTCGGGCAACTCTTTCTTTTCCAATTTGCCTTTTGGTAAATCCCATTTATTATGACGGTAGATAAATAGATACTCTCCCTTATCATTGTTAATTAACCCACCGGCTGCTTCTATAAAAAGAAAATGAGTACTAAATTCTTTGAAGTTTTCCATCAAATTTTGGCAAAAAATATAGATATCCTCTTTCGTTGTTTTTGCCAATTCTGTTAAAATTTCAGCATTAAAGGGTATTTTTTTGTATTGGGTATAATCGTTTACAACCTTTTCGTCATAGAAAACAAGNNAAATAAAGAAGTCAAATTATACTTTTGCGCCATGATTCAACACCCTGATTCCGCGCTTAAAATTGCCGAATATTTATTACAAATCAAAGCTATTAAACTGCAACCTACAAAACCGTTTACATGGGCTAGTGGGTGGAAATCTCCTATTTATTGCGATAATCGTTTAACACTATCATATCCTTTAATAAGAACTTATATACGCCAACAATTTTGCGAGGCTATTGTAGAGAACTTTGGTAAGCCCGATGTTATTGCAGGTGTAGCTACTGGTGGCATTGCTCAGGGCGCATTAGTAGCACAAGATTTGGGCTTGCCTTTTGTTTATGTACGTAGCGATGCAAAAAAGCATGGTTTAACTAACCAAATTGAGGGTCATGTTGAGGCTGGACAAAGTGTAGTAGTTATCGAAGATTTAATTAGCAGCGGAGGTAGCAGTCTTAAAGCTGTAGATGCTTTACGTGAGGCTGGTTGTCAGGTAAAAGGCTTAGCTTCTATTTTTACATACGATTTTAAAGTAGCCGAAACAGCATTTAAAAAAGGAAAATGTACAACTGTTTCCCTTTGTAACTACCATGCGCTTATTGAACAGGCATTGAAAGAAAATTATATCGAAGAAGCAGATGTTGTTTCTTTTAAAAAATGGCGCGAAGATCCTGAAAACTGGACTGGTAATTAAACATGCTCCATTTTAAATACTACACCAAGCAAGAAATTAAACAACTAACGCGTAGCCGTTATGGCGAATGCAAAATTGGTGATAAAATTGCCTGTATAAAAAGTGCGGATGAAGTTGAAAGTTTTCTGCAACAATCTCCTGCTAAGTTTGTATTATTTGGTATCCCCGAAGACATTGGAGTACGCGCTAACTACGGCCGGCCGGGTGCAAGCACGGCATGGAAGCCGACTGTTGAAAATATTTTAAACCTACAGGATAACTCTTTTTTTAGTGCTGAAAATCTAATTGTACTTGGCGAGGTTAATGTAGATGATTTGATGGAGCAGGCAGCTAACACTTCTACTAAAAATAAATTTGATATTGAGCGTTTACGCAAACTTGTTGAATTTATTGATGCCCGTGTAGTTGAAGTTGTAGAAATTATTATTGCTGCTAACAAAATTCCAATTGTAATTGGTGGCGGGCATAACAATTCCTACCCCATAATTAAAGCAGTAAACGAAGCTTTGCGTCGCGAGAAAAAAACCTGTACAAAAGGCATTAATGCAATTAATTGCGATGCACATACCGATTTTAGAGCCTTAGAGGGCAGACATAGCGGGAATAGTTTTAGTTATGCTTTTGAAGAGGGCATTCTAAATAAATATACTGTTTTAGGTTTGCATGAACAGTATAATGCAGCCAATATTTTACAGAAGTTTAAAAATAACCCCGAGTTTCTTTTATACAAAACCTACGAAGACATTTTTATACGCGAAAAAGAAACCTTTATGCAGGCAATAGATACTTGTATAGATTTTTGTAAGGAGTGTTATTGTGGGGTTGAACTTGATTTAGATGCTATAACAAATGTACCCAGTAGTGCCCGAACTTCATGCGGTATTTCTCCTTTACAGGCAAGGCAATATATTTATCGCTGCGCTCAAAAATTAAACCCGGCTTATTTACATATTGCTGAAGGGGCACCTGTGCTTTCGCACATAAAAGCCGATTATAAAACAGGTAAATTAATTTCTTATTTGGTTAGCGATTTTATTAAGGGTTTTATAGAAAAACAGTAAGTAAAAAACACTTACTTTGTGGTAGATTTATACTACAATGAAAATAATTTGCATAGGTCGTAATTACGCCGAACACGCTAAAGAAATGAAATCAGATGTTCCAACTGAACCTGTTTTCTTTTTAAAACCCGAAACAGCTTTATTAAAGGATAAAGATTTTTACTATCCTGAGTTTACAAAAGACTTGCATCATGAGGTGGAAATAGTTTTAAAAATCTCTAAAAACGGCAAACATATTGCGGAAGAGTTTGCTTCACAATATTATAATGAAATTGGCATCGGCATTGATTTTACTGCGCGCGATTTGCAAATGAAATGTAAAGAAAAAGGTTTGCCTTGGGAAAAAGCCAAAGCTTTTGATAGTGCTGCGCCTATTGGAGACTTTGTTCCAAAAGAAAACTTTACCTCGTTAAAAAACATCTCCTTTCAGTTAAATATTAATGGAAACCAACGCCAGGTAGGAAATACAAAAGACTTGATTTTTTCATTCGAGAAAATAATCAGCTACGTATCGCAATTCATTACCCTTAAAACAGGTGATTTAATATTTACCGGAACTCCTGAGGGGGTTTCTGCTGTTAACATTGGCGATGTTTTAGAAGCTTCTATTGAAAATAAAAAAATGCTTCACTTAAATATAAAATGAGAAATTATAAATTAAAGATTGCAAATATTAAATGGGTGTTGTTGGCATTCATTTCATGTAATTCATTATTTGCTCAACAACCAAAGCTTGTAGTTGGTATAGTAGTAGATCAAATGCGTTATGACTATCTTTTTCGCTTTTCAGAAAAATACAGCAAAGGTGGTTTTAAGCGTTTATTAAACGAGGGCTTTCTTTGTAAAAATGCACTGTATAATTATGTGCCAACCTATACAGGTCCTGGGCATGCATCAATTTATACAGGTACAACACCTGCCATACATGGCATAGCAGCTAACGAGTGGTTCGATAAAAAAACAAAAAAAGAAATTTATTGCACACAAGATAAAAACGTAACCCCTGTTGGGAGTAATAGTGATGCAGGCTTAATGTCTCCCCGCAATTTGGATGCAACAACCATTGGCGATGAAATTAAAGTAGCAAGCAATAACAAAGCAAAGGTGGTTGGCGTGTCTTTAAAGGATAGAAGTTCTATTCTTCCGGCCGGACATGCAGCTGATGGAGCTTATTGGTTTGATGGCTCTACAGGGAATTTTATTACATCGACTTTTTACAGAAACGATTTACCTAAATGGCTACTCGATTTTAATGCTAAAAAACTACCTACGCAGTATTTAGAAAAAGGCTGGAACACATTATTACCAATTGCTAATTATACCGAAAGCTTGCCTGATGATAATCCTTTTGAAAAAGCCCCTAATAAAAAAGATAAACCGGTTTTTCCGTATGAGTATACGAAGCAACTAGAGAAAAATAATTTTGACATTATACGTGCTACACCGTTCGGAAATACACTTACAAAAGAATTAGCCATTGCTTCTATTGAAGGCGAGGGATTGGGCACTGATGCTTTTTGCGATATGCTTTGTGTCAGTTTTTCATCAACCGATTATGTTGGACATTCATTCGGGCCAAAATCTGTTGAGTTAGAAGATACTTATATACGGTTAGATAAAGATTTAGAAGCCTTATTTATATATCTTGATACTAAAATCGGTAAAGGGAACTACACCTTGTTTTTAACAGCTGATCATGGGGCGTCAGAAAACTCGGCTTATCTGCAATCCGAAAAAATTAATGCAGGTTACGTTAGCGGAAAAGAACTTGAGAAAAAACTGAAACAAGAATTATATAAAGAGTATAACGACTCTTTAGTAATGAAGTATGTTAATCAACAGGTTTATTTAAATGATTCGGTTATTCTTGTAAAAAAGTTAGATAAATTTTCTATCGAGAAATTTTGCGTTCGCTATCTTTTATCTATTAATGAAATTAGTGATGCTTTGTGTGGCGAGCAATTAATTCTTCAAACAGAAAATGATATGTTGTTTAAATCGCTGGTACAAAGAGGGTTTAACAACAAACGTAGTGGCGATATAATGGTTATGTACAAACCCGGCTTTATGGATTATGAAAAAACAGGCACCACCCACGGTACATCTTTTAGCTACGATACTCATGTACCTTTGTTGTTTTATGGCGCAGGAATTAATAAAGGAAGTTCATTGAGACCAATTTATATCACAGATATAGCCTCAACCATTTGCCAACTATTAAATATACCATATACCAACGGAAACATTGGTAACCCAATTTTTGAAGTCATAAAATAGGTGAGTAGTAATGCAATACATATTGAGAAAGAATATAAGCCTGATGAATTAAA
>PLYA01000027.1 GCA_003153315.1 Bacteroidota bacterium | reverse complement strand
TACCTTAAGAAATGGCTTTTTAGGCATTTTTAACCCCAAAAACCGCCTTTTTAACAGAATAGGGGAAGATTTTGTAATTTAGACGTTCTAATTTATTAAGCCAATAACATGTTATTGTACTCGATTTTACTTCACTTTCATAGACATTCGGAATCTGGGCAATCAGCGTGGACTTATATTACTCCTATTTTATCTTTAATTGGTACTGGAATAGCAATCTATATTAGTTATCGTATTCCAAGAAAGGTAGCGATTATGCAATTAAAGCATGACGCTTTTAAAGAATTAAGAAATAAAATCAATTCACATTTTCTCTTATGGAAAAAATTGCAAGATGAAGCAGAATGGGCAAACATCAAACAACATCCATCGAACTGCTTAGAAGCTCTTAATGATTTTGAAACGAATTATAATTATTTATTTGACTTTAAAGCAATAAGATGCTTCCAAGATTTAAAGAAGGTTTTAGAAACCAATTTCAATGATTTACATCTATGGGAATGGGAATGGTCTTTATATAGGGACAGGATGAAAATGACACTACCCTCTTCAAATTTTAATGAAGCTGAGAAATGCTGGCAAGTTTTTTTAGCAGACTTCGGAAAAAGAACAATAGAATAAATAAATTAAAGTAAAACCTTAAGTTTGTGCTATGCCAACCTTAACCCAACCCAAAGTGAGCAAAGCAATTCTAATAGCATCCATTGTTTTTATAACAGCCTGTTCATCTTCTTCTATTAAGGAAAAAATAAACAAAGCCGGAGATGTGGCGGGGCAAACAGCCGGAGAGTTTATAGAAGGGGCCGTGAAAGGGGCTAAAAAAGCTTTTGATGTTACCCTTGTAACACCGGAAACGCTTAAAGAAAAAGGCGTTGAGTTTGGCAAAGCCACCGTAAGCAGCGATAGTGCCGGTACCGATAATATGCTGATACTGTATGTTATATTTAATAAAGATTTTGAAGGGAAATTAACCGCCAAAGCCTATGACCAGCAAGCTCTGGAAATGGGGCGTGCTATGATTACGGTAAGCGGCAAGGCAGGCGAAGCCAGGTTTGTAGAGTTTCATTTTGATAAACGTACCAACATAGGAAGTAAGGATAAACTTACTATAGAATAATTCATAAAAACCTTAAGTTTGTGCTATGCCAACCTTAACCCAACCCAAAGTGAGCAAAGAAGTTTCTGTTGATGTATTAAAAAAGGCTTATGGTTTTATGTGTACCGCCAAAGCCCTTACAGACCTTTACGAAGCCAATAAAGAAGTTACCGCCAAGTATGTGCATGCCACCAGCCGTGGGCACGAGGCCATACAAATAGCCCTGGGTTTGCAGTTGCTTCCTCAGGATTTTGTGAGTCCCTATTACCGCGATGATAGTATTTTGTTATCTATTGGCATGCAGCCTTATGAGTTGATGCTACAATTGCTGGCAAAGCGCGATGACCCCTTTTCGGGTGGAAGAACCTATTACTCGCACCCCAGTTTGCGCAGAGATGATATGCCTAAAATACCGCATCAGAGTAGTGCTACAGGTATGCAGGCCATTCCTACTACAGGCATTGCTATGGGTTTACAATATTTAGAAATTACCAAACAACAAAAAGATTATAAGGGTGTAAATCCCATTGCGGTTTGCTCTTTGGGCGATGCCTGCATTACTGAGGGAGAAGTAGCCGAAGCCTTTCAGATGGCAGCACTAAAGCAACTGCCTATATTATACCTGGTGCAGGATAATGAGTGGGATATATCTGCCAACGCAAAAGAAATTAGAGCACAGGATGCCAGCGAATATGCCAAAGGTTTTAAAGGACTGGAAACCCGCACTATTGACGGGACTGATTTTGTAAAATCTTTTACTACGCTACAAGAGGTTATAGAGATAATCAGAAAAGAGCGTCGTCCATTTTTAGTGCATGCTAAAGTGCCTTTGCTGAATCACCATACATCGGGTGTACGTAAAGAGTGGTACCGCGATGATTTGGAAGAAGCATTAAAGAAAGACCCTTTGCCTAAGTTGCGTAACCGTTTGTTGATTGAGCGCGTTGAGGAAAAAGAATTAAAGAAGATAGAAGATGCGGCTACTGCCCTTGTAAAAGCCGATTATGAAAAAGCATTGCAGGCCGAAGACCCAAGACCGGAAGATTTATTTACCCACGATTTTGCACCTACGCCCATAACCGAAGAAAAAGGAAACCGCGCACCCGCAGGCAAGCAGCCAACCGTAATGGTTGATGCCGCCTTGTTTGCTATACGCGAGTTGATGGAGAAACACCCCGAGTGTTTGTTATACGGACAAGATGTGGGTTACCGCCTGGGCGGCGTGTTTAGAGAAGCTGCCACCCTTGCACAAAAGTTTGGCAACCACCGTGTATTTAATACTCCTATACAGGAAGCATTTATTATAGGTTCTACTGTGGGTATGAGTGCGGTGGGATTGAAACCCATTGTAGAAGTACAGTTTGCCGATTACATTTGGCCTGGCTTAAACCAGTTGTTTACAGAGGTATCCCGTTCATGTTATTTATCAAACGGCAAATGGCCTGTTAGCTGTATTTTGCGTGTGCCCATTGGCGCGTATGGCAGTGGTGGTCCTTACCACAGCAGCAGTGTAGAGAGTGTGGTGTGTAATATTAAAGGTATTAAAGTTTGTTACCCAAGCACCGGTGCTGATTTAAAAGGTTTAATGAAAGCAGCCTACTACGACCCGAATCCTGTGCTGATGCTTGAACACAAAGGTTTGTACTGGAGTAAAATAAAAGGAACTGAAGATGCCAAAACCATAGAGCCTGATGAAGATTATGTTATTCCCTTAGGCAAAGCCAGAATGGTGCAGGAAGTTGAAGCAGCAAAAGATAAGAGTACGCTTACGGTAATAACATACGGCATGGGAGTTTATTGGGCTAAGAATGCAGCTAAGAAATTCCCTAATCAGATAGAGATTGTTGATTTAAGAACACTATCTCCTTTAGATGAAGCTACTATTTATGCTTCTGCAAAAAAACACGGTAAGGTGTTGGTGCTAACTGAAGAGCCTAAGAGTAATAGTTTTGCGCAAAGCATAGCGTCCCGCATCAGCGAGAATTGTTTCGAGCAATTAGATGCACCTGTTAAAGTTATTGGTGCAGAAAATTTACCTGCCATACCGCTTAACTCCACCTTAGAGAAAACCATGCTGCCCAATGCAGAGAAGGTTGAGGTTGCTATGGAGGCCTTGTTGAAGTATTAAAGTAAAAAATGTATAATAAAATAGTTCTTCTTTCAAGCGCAGTATTAATGTTTTTTTCGTGTACAAACGAAAAGAAAAACACATTGCCTGTAATACAGGCATCAGATAAATCGGTGAATATAAAAAGCGGCGGTATTTTGTTTAAAAATGCCTGGACAATCTCACCTGATGTGAAGCCTGATATATATGCCACCCCAAACAAGCAAGTAACTTTCTACACCAATACCGATTCAATTACTATTACCGTTGATTCGGGCAAGGTGTTTGATTTTGTTATTTTACTGAATGGCAAAGACAGTGCATTTACGCAGGTAAAATACGACCCAAAAGCAAAACTCGATATTCCTATCAATTATCTTGATACACTGAAAAAAGCCGCTGCGTATAATTTTTCCGATAATAGAGAAGTACCCAAGTTTTTTTATCAAAGTCAAGATAACCCTAATTTAGTGGCATTGCGTAAGGGTTTTAAACTTGATTCGATTGCGGGAACCGGCAAAGACGTTGATAAAATTCTTAACTTATTACATTGGATACATAACTTAATTCCACACGACGGAAACAGCAATAACCCCGAAGTGAAAAATGGCATGAGTTTGATTAATGAATGTAAAAAGGGAAATCGCGGGCTAAATTGCAGGGGCTTGGCTACCGTGCTGAACGAGTGTTATCTTGCCACGGGCTTCAAATCCCGCTTTGTTACCTGTATGCCAAAAGATTCTGTTTTTAATGATTGCCATGTAATTAATATGGTATTTGTTCCTTCTTTAAACAAATGGATTTGGATTGACCCAACTATGGAAGCTTACGTAATGAATGAAAAAGGCGAAATGCTTGGCATTGAAGAAGTGCGCGAACGATTGGTTACTAATAAGCCACTTGAAATAAATAAAAATGCCAATTGGAATAATAAAAATCCGGAAACTAAAGAAGATTACTTGTATAATTATATGGCGAAAAATTTATATAGAATTCAATGTGGATTATCAAGCGAATATGATACCGAGACATGGAAAAAGGGCAAAACATCTGTTTCTGTCGAGTTGCTTCCGTTAGATGCTTATTTACAAGAACCACATGTAAAAAAAGAAGTCAACGAAAAAACGGGTGTTACGTTTATTTATTACAAAACCAATAACCCTAATTTGTTCTGGGTTAAACCATAAAGACATTAATTAAAATGAAAATAGGAATTGTTTGTTACCCTACCTTTGGCGGTAGCGGCGTTGTAGCTACTGAGTTAGGAAAAGCCCTAGCCTTAAAAGGACATCAGATACATTTTATAACCTATAGCCAGCCATTCAGGTTAAGCTATTTTACCGAGAATATTTTCTTTCACGAAGTAAATGTAAGCGATTACCCTTTGTTTGAATACCAGCCCTATGAATCTGCCCTGGCCAGTAAAATAGTAGATGTGGCTCAGCATGAAGCGCTGGATTTGTTGCATGTGCATTATGCCATTCCGCATGCGTCTGCAGCTTTAATGGCTAAGAACATACTGGCAACTAAAAACATACACATTCCTTTTATCACTACACTTCACGGAACAGATATAACGCTTGTAGGGCGCGACCCTGCTTTTCTTCCGGTAATTAAATACTCTTTAGAGAACAGTGATGCCGTTACAGCAGTTTCAGAGAGTTTAAAGCAAGACACCCTTTCTATTTTTGATTTACATAAAGAGGTTGAGGTAATTCCCAACTTTATTGATTTAAGAGAGTACAATGTAAACTTTGATAAATGCAGCAGGCACCGCTACGCAACTAACGGAGAAAAGATAATGATACATATATCAAACTTCCGTAAGGTAAAGCGTGTTGATGATGTATTGCGTGTATTTGATAAGGTGCGTAAACAAATACCTACTAAATTAATCTTGGTTGGCGATGGGCCTGAACGTGCTGTAATAGATAAACTTTGCAGGGAGTTAGATACCTGCGGAGACATTATTTCAGTTGGTAAAATTGCCGACCCCAAGGATGTATTATCTATAGCCGATTTGTTTATTCTTCCTTCGGAAACCGAAAGCTTTGGTTTAGCGGCTTTAGAAGCTATGGCTATGAAGATACCTGTGATATCAACCAATACAGGTGGTTTACCCGAACTAAATATTAATGGAGTTACAGGCTATATGAGTAATGTAGGCGATGTGGATGATATGGCAAAGAATGCCATACATATCTTATCGGATGAAACTACACTTGCAAAATTTAGAGAAGGAGCTTACAAACGCGCAGAAGATTTTGATATTACTAAAATCTTAAAAGAGTACGAAACCCTGTATGATATAGTGGTTAAGAGGAATAAAGCTTTAGCGTAATCCGCTTAGGATTTAATACGGCTAAGGTTGTTAATTACACTCTCAACCTGCTCAACACCTATTTGCTTTGCTTTAATAACCTTATTTTTGTCAAGCAAGAATATCCTTGGCGTACTGTAGATATCATATTTTACCTTCAGGTCAATTAAGTGAACACCATTATATACGTTTATCCAGTTTAGTTTATGTTCACGGATAAATTTCTTCCACTTGTCAACTTCAAAGTGAGTATAAACGCTATATACTTCAACGCTTTTACCTTCAGCTTTCATTTTATCATATATTTCTTTTAACTGGGGTATTTCCTTTTGGCAATGCCCGCAATCTACATCCCAAAAAACAACTACGGTATAATCTGCTTTAATACTATATAATGGTACGAAGAGCTTTTGCAAGGTAGCATAGTTATCTGTAAAAACAGTAGTCAGTCTTTCACTGTTAGTTATAGTATCCATACCCAATTTCTTAATAGTTTTAGCACCCGTGGTATCAATCATATTCATTTCAGGAGCTTTATTACCAAGCAATAGAGGCTCTAATATATCACCACGCTCAAGCATTTTTTTTGTTTGCTTCTCGTCCATCCAATAAGCTTTACCTGTGCGATAATATTGATTTATAAGATGCACAAAAACAGCATCATGCCCCATTATTTTCGACGATTCGCTAGTATAGGTCATGTAGTAAACAATGTATTTAAACATTTCTTTATCACCACCAGTTTGTTTCACCAACCAATCAGAATACTTGATAAGACTATCAGGTGCCGGAGTTAAAGTTTTTTCATAGTAGGTTTTTAGTTTGTTTGCAAAAAGTTTATTGGTATTAACAGTTCCTACATCATTTAAAGGAATACCATCCCAATAATGCTGTACATAATAGTTATATTCCCATAAAGAATCTTTACGTCCGTTAGATGCTTTAGGGATAGGCGGCATCTCTATATCAGTTTGTAAATGAATAATAGTGCTTAAGTAAGTATTAGGATTGGCTGCTAAATAATCCTTTTGGTATTTCTTTATTTCTTCAAAGTGTTTGGTCTTATTTTCTCTAATCAGTTTGGTAGAATCGGGATCTTTTTTCTTTTTTGTTTCCTGTTCAAAATCATATGCTTCCTTGTAGTGGGTTGACATAAAGATTACGAATTTTCTAAAGTCCTCATTAACTGTGGGACCGGTAATTTTCATGTTCTTATATATATCTGCGGTATCAGTAACAATAGTTAATTTTTGTTCGGTAATAGGTAAGTCAAAATAGAGAGCATTTCTCTTAGCCCCAACAAGAGAGTATAGCCCTTTTTCCAGAGGTTTATTTCCTTTAAAAGTCATTATACCTCCTTTTTTAACAACCGCAGTATCTACATAGTATTGTCCTTCCCATTTATATCTGGTAAGGTAGCAGGCAGAATCTTTAAGGCCTTTAATTGTTAACTTAATTTCGTAGCCTTGTTCTTTAGTTTGTGCCTTTGCTGTGGCTACTGTTGCTATTAAAATAATTGCTGATACTATTTTTTTCATAAATCTTAATTTTTTAATTGTTATTCCCTATCAAAAATTAAACCAATTTTTAAAAAGCCCCTAAATATACGGATTTTTATTTTTTTAGGTCGGTTATCATCTTTTTAAGATTTCCACCGTATTTTTTGTTAAAAACCTCGTTTAATGAGTCAGAAAGCCCATCATACCTGTGTGCATCTATAAAAAAGGAGTTCTTGGCAAAAAGAATCTGCTTATTATACTCCTTATATCGTTTAGGGTAATGGAGTTTTACATCAAAGCTTTCTCTGTAAATAGCTGCTAAAGTTTTTTCTTTTTCTGCTAAACGAAAGTTATTGTCTTTATCTGCGCTTTGGGCATACATCTTTTTCAACCTTTCATAGCCTTTAAAAATAAATGTATTGTAGGTAGAATCATCTTGCATAGTATTTAAAAACTTGTTAAGCTCGGCAGTATCATCTTGCAGGAATTTAAGGGTGGCTTTTCGGGCAATAAAGTTGGCTAAGTTTTCATTTACATCTACACTGCTTGGTGCGTAATAGGTAGCATGAAACAATTCATGAAAGAACAGATTTGCCATCCTTCCTTTTGATTTGCTGAGCATAGATGATAATACAGGGTCGGGCAACCAGCCTAAGGTACTCCATGCACTAACCTCAGATATATCGGCATCGTAGCCTTGCCTATATAGTTTAAAACGCTCTTTTTCTGCTGCACTTTTGTTAAAGAAACCTTTGTAAGATACATGTCCCACAATAGGGAAATCCCATTCATAAGCCTCAAAGGCAAAAGGTTTGCAGGCAGTAACTATCCATAAAATAGGTTGGTTATGTTGGTTAAAGTAGGTGGTAAAATTATGAGTAGGCTTATACCCCAGGCTATCTACCGAGTATTTTTTTATTTCTTCAACCCATAAAATCTTTTGCTTATCTTCTTTATTGAATTTATCTTCTTTTAAAAGAGTTGCAATCTTCTCGGTGTTTAATAAGATGTTTACTTGTCCATAGGAAATCTTTGCCAGATAAAGTGCCAGCTCTGCATAAATTAGTAACCACACAAAGCAACCTATGGTAATCACACTTAATAATAATCGCAGGATGGAGCTTACTTTCATCTAATTACTTATTTTTGCTTTCGTGTTTTTTATCTTCTCTAAGATACTGGCTTTTTTAATTACACCGTTAATTTGGTTTTTTGCCTTATGTATTATTGCTTTTTTTGCCAAAGATAGGCTTCGTAAAAAGAAACTTATCATTTGGGCAGTTTGTCTTTTATATATATTTTCTAATTCTTTTATTGTTGATGAATGTATGCGCCTATGGGAAGTTACCACCCCCGATTTAAAACCCACACGCAACTATAAATACGCTGTTGTGTTGGGGGGAATGATTTGGTATGATGCACGGCAGGATAAACCCCAGTTTTTGCGCAATGCCGACAGGCTTTTTCAAACGCTGCCTTTGTTGGGAAGTAAGCAGGTGCAAAAAATTATCATTACCGGAGGTTCCGGTAGTATTAGCCATCCTGAAGAAAAGGAAGCTGCTATTTTAAAGAAGTATTTACTAAAGTGCGGTTATGCTGATTCAAGTATTATTATTGAAAACGAATCGAAGAATACCCGCGAGAATGCCCTTTTTACCAAACACCTGATGGATAGTTTGTACATACAGGATTCTGTTTTGTTTGTTACATCTGCTTTTCATTTAAGACGGGCAAAGGGTTGCTTTAACAAAGTGGGCATAAACAAGATTGTACTTTATCCTACCGACAGGTATAGTGGACCCCGCAAGTTTGATTTTGACCATTTATTTATACCAGACCCGGGTGCTTTGCATACAAGTACCTTATTAATACATGAAATGATGGGTTGGCTTATTTATAAGATAAAGGGGTATTGTTGAGATAAGCGATAAAATCTTTACTTCACCTTAATTACCTTTATATTCTTTGAGGCATTTGTATTACTTAGTATGCTTAAGGAATAAACACCGCTTGGCAATTCGCTCATATCAATTTGTGTTTGAGTAGCATTGCAAGCTATATTTTTCTTAAGTATTGTAGTACCACTATTCATTTCCAATAGCTGCAAAACAGCCTCATTGCAATCAGTATTATTTAGAGTATATTTAATAGTAAGTATGCCGTTGGTTGGATTAGGATAAACAAGCAAGGTTTTATCTTGTTTATTTAACAGATTAATATTGGTTGTATTTGGTTGATTACTGCTAATGCCATCCTGTATAAAAACTCCGGAATCAAAAATTTCATCACTTGCATCAGCAATAGCTATTTTAATATGATAAGTAGCAGATGCTACCACCGGAATAACAGAGGTAATGGGTATGGTATATCCATCATAAGCAATATCATTATTAGGGCTTGCAATATTATCATGGTAAAAAGAGGGATTAGTAGCTGAACATGGATACATGGTACCCCCATTATTTACAGTATTGATAGATACAGGTGTTGCAGGTGTTATCCCCGGAAGAATAGCTATGTTTTGCCCATTATATGTACCACCTGCAGGGTTAAGTCCGGTTAAAAAGAATCCGAATGCATCATTAAAAGGTGAACATACATATCCATTATATTCTTCAGAGCCAAAAACATACTTAATACTCATGGTATCGCCCATAGGTATAATATCAAATTGAAGTATGCAAACATCATTTGTATCAGAAGTATAAATAGCTGTTAAATCAGTATCAGTAAAATTATTTCCTGTTTGAACGGAACAAAAATAAGATCCTGCATTTGCAACAATATTTGCGCCACCATTTGTTAGAAGTATCCCATTGGTTAAACCTAAATTAGTACCTGTACTTGGATATGAAAATGTTCCTGCACCCCCTGCACCGCAGTTTAAAGATGCACTACTTATGGTTACACCACTACCTTCTATAGCCTGTGCCAATGTGGTAGCTACCGAATCTGGTGTTACGGTTAACTGCGATACGCTTGTTTGAGAAAAAATTTGCAGAGGCAGTAGCAAAGCAAGCATTTTAATAAAGTAAATCTTTCTCATACAGTTTTATTTTAGCTCTAAAATAAGGATAAAAGTTAATAACGAAAAAAATATTTTCATCGTCATACAATAATTTAAAACACCCCTCGTTTTACGCATATAAAACACCTGCAAAGCGCTACAGGTGTTAGCTAAAGTCCCAGACAACTTATCTCTGCGATAGACAACAGCTCCTAAGAAATAGACAACCGCCTCTCTGTTCCAGACAACCGTAACTCAGACTCTAAGGTTCTATTATCAATTCAAAAAAACAAAGACCCCAAAAGGGCAAACAAAATGAAAAACTCAATAACCTGGGTAAAAGCCGCAAAGGATTACCACAACAAAACATCTGAAGAATTAGTGCCATTTGCCACTGCTTTAAAAAATCAGTTGGCTATAGACCCCGATGTGCCTGCCAGCGGCATACCCGCGCCGCTCACTATTCCTATATATACCACCAATATTGGCGATTTGAATACCGATGTGGTGGCAAGGCAAACGGCAAGGTCGGCCACGCTAACTTCTGATGAACTTAGCAAAGGAAGCACCCTGTTGCATAATACCGATATATTGGTAAATTATATTGACAGTGTTTGCAACCAAAAGTTTCCGGGCAATATTGCCCAAATTACCACTGTTTTTGCCCGTTTTGGCTTGGCACCCGTTGGCCACGGAACCAATCATAAACATATTTTTAGGGTACTAAGCGTTTCCGGAGGTTCTGCCACCATAGAAACTCCTGCTTCGGGTGCAGGCTCGGTACACCATTTTAGGTGGAGCACCGACCAGGTTACCTGGCATCAGGTAAAATCTACTCATAAAAGTACGGTTACTATTATTAACCTGCCGCATGATGTAAGGGTATATTTTCAATATGATTTTACTCCCCCTGTGGGCAAAGGTATATATCCAACGGTAGATGCAAACGCCGCCGATTATCATTGGAGCAGCTCTATCTCTGAGGTTATACCCGCATCTACCAGCACAGGCAATAACCCAAGCCCCCTATAAACAGTTGTTCTTAACGAATAAGTAACTAATCATTCCGAATAACCAATGTTTTATTCGGAATGATTAATGTGTTGTAGCGAATAACTAATGAGTCTTAACGAATGATTGATGTATTATTCCGAATAATCAATAAGTCATTCCGTTTAACTAATGTGTCATTACGAATAATCAATAACTTATTCTGAATGACTAATATCTCATTCTGAATGATTAATCAGTCATAACGAATAGGTAATGTGTTATTCCGAATGATTAATGAGTCTTAGCGAATAACCAATAACTCATTCCGAATAAACAACCCAGCTTAACGTAAAGGCAGCTTAGGTTAAGCTAAAAGTAAAAAGTGAAGGGCTTTTTGTTTTTTAACTAAGGGTTTCTATTCTTAAAAAATAATTACTCTTCTTCTATAGCCCCTATAGATATAGAAATACATTTCATAAAATTATCGTAGCCTACTTTAATTCCTTTGAACTGAAAATTACCTGCCATCATTCCGCCGTCTGATGTTGCAGATTCGTATCCATTTTGATTCATAAATACTTTAATATCTTGAACTAATCTGTTATTAATTATTGTGTTTATCTGATAAAATTTCACATCAGGATAAAAAACCTTTAACATCGTTAATTTAGAATATATTTCCTCTTTTTCTTTTTGAGTTAAACGCCTTTCTTTTAAATAAGTATCTCCATTTACCACTATTCTATTTCCCATTCCTGACACTAAGAACAATTTACTTTTTTCAATAATGTTTCCATATAAATAATTGCTATTTATTATACTCAACAAACTATCTCTTTTTTTTGCTGCTATATACTGTAAGGCTGTTATTTGTTGATAATATTGGTCTTCTCTTTTAATACTGTCTTTTATATATCTTAAACTATCCTTTCTTAATTCTAAAACATGATTATTATCCTTTTTATCCGATTCATTTGTTTCTCTTACGGCGTCTATCCATGAAAGAGTGCAAATAGTAATTAAAGCAAAAACTATTATTATTGTTTTTGCAATATGTTCTTTCTTCCAAATTAAAGGAAGTATTGCGGCAATAGCAGCAAGTATTACTATACAAATTTTTAATACCAATCCCCTTGTTTTATTCATTACAATATTATTTATTATATTTAACTTATTACAAAGTAGCTTTGGACGCGAATTATAATAAGTGTCAGGAGCTATTGTTTTTACCCGACAACAAATAGTTGTAACCGTTTTTATCCGTATAGAAGTGCTTAAATACCGAGTATTGTTTTGAGGTCGCCGTTACTTTGCATCGTCAAATTAATCAAAACAGTTAAAACAAAAACACCATGAGAAACAAAGTAACACTAATCGGACACCTGGGTAACAAACCCGAAGTAAAAACCTTTGAAGGCAACAAACAAATGACCCGCGTATCCATCGCTACCAATGAAACCTACAAAAACAAAAAAGGCGAGTGGGTAAAAGATACTACCTGGCACAACGTAATTGCCTGGGGTGCTTTAGCAGAAAGACTGGCCAAATACACCGATAAGGGCAGCGAGGTTGCCATAGAAGGTAAGTTGGTAAACAACAACAATACTGATAAAGAAGGTATTAAGCGCTACACTACCGAAATACAAATGAATGAACTGGTATTGCTGGGAGGTAAATAACCTGCCCGTCATTGCGAGCGAAGCGCAGCAATCTCAATAATAAACAGATTGCTTCGTCGTGCCTCCTGGCAATGACATTAATTTGTGGCTTCTATCACAATATCATTGCCGCATTTAAAATGTTTTTGCGGGCATACTTTATATCCATGCAAACCGCAGGGGCGGCAGGGCGGGGCAGGAGTGGCTTCTACCACCTTAGAATTATCAGATAAAGGATAAAAACCAAAGGCCGGAACCGTACTGCAAAAATAAGCCGTAACGTTTGCATTTACCGATGATGCCAAATGCAAAGGCGCAGAATCGTTTACATAGTTCATCTCTGCTTTAGACATCAGTGCACAAGAATCTAATAAAGAGAGTTTACCACATAACACCTTACTATTTTTATGCGTTGATGCGTTTTTAATTTCCTCGCACAAAGCTTCATCTCCTTTAGCCCCCAATAAATAAATAGTTGTATTGGGGTTTATTTTATTGAAAAGTTCAACCCATTTATGTTTGGGCAATTGCTTGGTAAACCAAACCGATGCAGGTGCCATGCAAACAAAGCTACTTTTTGTATAAGCACTTACGTTCTCAAAATTAGCAATAGAAGGATATAATTTTGGTTTAGAAAAATCAGCATCCACATATTTCTTTAATAAGAGATGATTTCTTTGAACTTCATGAGAACCATCTCCTATATTATGTTTAACCCTATAGGTAAATAAAAACGAGAAGGGGTTTTTATCAAAGCCACAGGTAACTTTTGCTTTAGATAAAACGGTAATAAGCCCTGAGCTGGCAAAGCGATGCAGGTTTATAAGCCAGTCAAATTTTTCTTTTCGTATTCCTGAAATAGTTTTAAAGAGGTTCTTTATCTTGTTATCTTTCTTATCCCATACCCATACCTTTTTTAAATAAGGGTGCTGCTCATATAAAGACTCATTTCCTTTTCTTACTAAAATGTGCAGTTCTGCATTGGGGAATTGTTTATGGATAGATTCTAAGGCGGCGCTTGCCAGTATGGCATCGCCAATAAAAGCAGTTTGTATAACTAATATTTTTTTGAAAGAAATCAATTAATAAACAGATTGTCTATTAAGCGTATTTTACCAGAATATATTGCTGCAAGACAAATTACTTTTTTACCGGGCTTAATTTCAGTAATAGGTTGCAAGGTATCTGCATTACAAAATTCAATGTAATCGGCTTTTAGCAAAGGGTTTGCACTTATTTCAGCTAATAGTTTATTTTTTACATCGGGCAAAGACATGGTTGTACTTAGTGTTTTTGCCTCCTGCATCAGTTTTGGAATTAAAGAAGCCGCCTTTCTTTCTTCGGCATCTAATAAAGTATTACGACTACTCATCGCTAAACCATCCGCTTCTCTTAAAATAGGACAAGCAACAATTTCTACCTTTAATTGTAGTTGCTCAACCATTTTTTTAATAATTAGTACCTGTTGATAATCTTTTAAGCCGAAAAAGGCCTTGTGTGGCTTTATAATATCAAATAGCCTGCTAACTACCTGTGCCACCCCATTAAAATGCCCCGGGCGGTAAGCTCCGTCCAATACTTTATCAATAGCGCCAAAATCAAACACACGGGTATCTGTTTTGGGATATATCTCTTCTATCGAAGGCATAAAAACAATATCGCAACCAGCTTCTTCCAGCATTTTAATATCGGCTTCGGGGGTACGTGGGTAGCGGGCTAAATCACCTTTATCATTAAATTGATTAGGGTTTACAAAAACACTACAAATTGTAATATCGCAGCTTTTTTTACTCTCTTTTAACAGAGAAATATGACCTTTATGTAAAGCCCCCATAGTTGGAACAAAACCTATTAGCTTCTTTCCAAATGTTAAATTAGCTTCTAAATCCCTGATTTCCTGGGTAGTTTTACAAATAATCATACAAAAAGCAACAAATCTATACTTTGGCTTTGATAATTGGAAAATTTTTTCTTAATTTTGTGTAACATCTCATCATAACTTAAAAAACATTTATGAAGAAAAAAGCTAAAGTTCTTTTCGTATCACAAGAAATCTTCCCCTATGTAGAGGAAACTCCAATCAGCAAAACTTCACGTCATTTACCCCAAGCCATTCAAGAAAAAGGTAAAGAAATACGTGTGTTTATGCCAAGGTATGGTAACATTAATGAGCGTAGACACTCACTGCACGAAGTAATTCGTTTAAGTGGTATGAACCTTATTATCAGCGATAGCGATCACCCGCTTATTATTAAAGTAGCTTCCATCCAATCAGCACGTATGCAAGTTTATTTTATAGATAATGATGATTTCTTTAGCCGTAAGTTTGCGTTAAAAGACGAAAAAGGTAAATTTTTTGACGACAATGATGAACGTGCCATATTTTTTGTTCGTGGCGTAGTGGAAACCATTAAAAAACTTGGCTGGCAGCCTGATATTATTCACTGCCAGGGTTGGTTTACAGGTTTTATGCCTTTATTCATAAAAAAGGCGTTTAATGATAATCCAATGTTTGCCGATACTAAAATTGTATTTTCATTAAATGAGCATGATGAATTTAAAGGTAGCCTTGATAAAGAGGTTTCTTCTAAACTTGTTTTTGATGGCATAACAGCTAAAGATGTAAAACAGGTTAGTGATCCTACTTATATTAATATTTCTAAACTGGCTATTGATTACTCTGATGGAATAATTTTAGGCAGTGAGAATGTGAATGCTGAGTTGGTAAAATACGCTAAGAAATCAGGTAAGTTATTACTTCCTTATAAATCAGAAACAGAGTATATACAAGCTTATAACGAGTTTTATGATTCTGTGCTGGAAGGTATTGAAGAGCTGATTGAGGACTAATCTTTATACGAGATTAGCCCTATATGTCTCTTAACTATTTCTCAGGAAAAGTTGTTTGGATAACAGGAGCCTCTTCAGGAATTGGAGAGGCTTTGGTTTTTGAGCTTGCCAAGCACAGAGCAAAAATTGTTTTGTCTTCCCGCAGCGAAGAAAAATTGCAACAGTTGGTTAAACAAATTAATATATCGGAAGCAAGCTATTTAATTATCCCTTTTAATTTAGCAGATACTTCTAAAGCGGAAGATTATGTTCAGCAAATCATTCAAAAATTTAACCGAATAGATTTCTTAATAAATAATGGAGGTACGAGTCAGCGTGGAGAGGCCATTGCTACAAGCCAATCTGTAGAAAGGAATTTGTTTGAAATAAACTACTTTGCACAAGTTGCATTGGCTAAGGCTGTTCTTCCTATTATGATAAAGCAAAAAAACGGACATATAACAGTGGTTAGCAGCATTGCGGGTAAGTTTGGTTTTTATTTACGCTCTTCCTATTCAGCAGCTAAGCATGCTTTACACGGCTACTTTGAGTCTTTGCGATTGGAAGTTGAAAAGAATAACATACAAATATTATTGGTTTGCCCGGGTAAGATAAAGACCAATATATCAAATAATGCGATGTTGGCTAATGGAAGTAAACATGCTAAGATGGATGAAAGTCATGTAAATGCGATGACAGCGGAAGAATGTGCAAAGAAAATTTTAAATGCAATAGAAAATAATAAACAAGAAATATTAATTGGCAGAAAGGAAATTCTTACTGTTTACATTAAAAGGTTTTTTCCTTCTTTGCTTTATAAAATCCTCAGAAAACAATCTCCTTATTAGAAACTGTGTTCGTTCATTTTACGCCACAGTAAATCTTTTAGCTGTACTAAATTTTTCTCGGTATGAGAAGAGAAGAACATAAATTCAATCTGATTCTTTCCTTTTAAACGTTTCTTAATATCAGCGCTAATTTCATTTTCCAGTTCTTCGTCCAGTAAATCTGCTTTGGATATGGCTAAAACTCTTCGTTTATCAAGCAGTTCGGGATTGTAGAGCTTTAATTCGTTCAGTAGAATTTTATATTCATCCACAATATCTTTCGCGTCGGCTGGCACTAAGAATAGCAAAGCAGAATTTCTTTCAATATGTCTGAGGAAACGTAAACCAAGCCCTTTGCCTTCACTTGCCCCTTCAATAATACCAGGGATATCAGCCATAACGAATGATTTATAATCTCTGTATTTTACAATGCCTAAGTTAGGCACAAGCGTTGTAAATGGGTAGTTAGCAATTTCTGGTTTTGCAGCACTAAGAACAGACAATAAAGTTGATTTACCTGCATTAGGGAAACCTACTAAACCCACATCTGCAAGCACTTTTAGTTCTAATACCTTCCATTCATCTTTGCCATCCTCTCCGGGTTGTGCAAAGTGTGGAGTTTGTTGGGTTGGGCCTTTAAAATGATGATTGCCTTGTCCGCCTCTACCACCACGCACTAATATAATTTCCTGCCCGTCTTCGGTAATCTCACATTCTAATTTACCGGTTTCTACATCGCGGGCAATAGTACCTAAGGGCACTTCCAGTATTTCGTCTTTACCTTGTTTACCGCTGCGCAAGGCACTTCCTCCATTCTGTCCTTCGGAAGCAATAATATGTTTACGGTATTTTAAGTGAAGTAATGTCCAGAGTTGTTTATTTCCACGCAGTATAATATGTCCACCGCGACCACCATCACCACCATCAGGGCCTCCTTTAGCTGTAAATACATCTCTGTGGAAATGAATAGAGCCGGCACCACCTTTGCCGCTACGGCAGCATACTTTTACGTAATCAATAAAGTTTTTGTCCAATGGAAATAGGGAGTTTTATTTTCTCTTCTTAGAAGATTTTTTGGTTGTTTTTTTAGCTACTACTTTCTTTTTTGCAGTTATTTTTTTAATTTTTTTTGCTTTTTTAAGAGCAGCTTTTTTAACTACTTTTTTTGCAGCGGCTTTCTTTACAACCTTTTTAGCTATTGCTTTTTTAACAGGTTTGGTTTTAGCTTTTGCTTTTTTTGGAGCAGATTTCTTTGCTATCTTTTTTGCAGGTTTAGCTGCCACTTTCTTTTTAACTATAGCTTTCTTAGCAAGGTTTGTTTTAGGAGTTTCTTTAATGGCTCTTAAATGTTTGGCAGGTTCATCTTCCATACTCACATCGGCAATGGTTACAGTACCATCATGGTAAGGTTTTTTAATCTGTGTTTTGTTATCAATGGTAGCGCATAGTAATTCAAAGATGTTTTCTACCGTCCCCATGCCGTAAACAGAATGGAACTTGTTTTGTTGCGAGTAATACTTCTTTAATGGAGCTGTTTGGTTATTGTAATTAAATATCCTGCGTCGTATAACGTTCTCATCTCTGTCATCAGGTCTACCTGATTCTGCTCCGCGAAGAAGCAAGCGATGCAATAATTCAACATCATTTACCTCTAAGGCAATCATCATGCTGATGGGGGCATTTCTTTTCTCCAATAATTCATCTAAGGCTTGTGCCTGTGCCTGCGTGCGCGGAAAGCCATCAAAAATAAAACCTTTAGCTTGCGGATTGGCATTTAGCTTGGCATCAATCATGGCAATTACAATCTCGTCGCTTACCAGCTCTCCTTTATCCATAATCGATTTTGCCTGCATACCCAGTTCGGTAACACGACTAATTTCATCGCGCAATAAATCGCCGGTAGAGAGGTGTATCAAATGATAAGCCTCGCATAATTTTTTTGACTGTGTTCCTTTGCCTGCACCCGGAGGGCCAAATAAAACAATATTAAGCATGATGATGGGTTTTTTGTTATTCTTATTTAATCTATTGCAATTTAAAAATTATATTCTTAAGCTAATACATAAATATCTTTTAGATTCCTACCCAAACCATTGTAATCTAAGCCATAGCCCACCACAAAATCGTTAGGTATTTCCATACAAATATAATCAACAGGTATTGTTTTTTTGTACGCCATGGGCTTAAACAATAGGGTAGCTGTTTTTATTTGTTCGGCTCCTTTATGTTTTAGCAAATCGTGCAGTTTTTCTAGGGTAGTGCCTGTATCTACTATATCTTCTATAATAACTACGGTGCGGTTTTCTGTAGTTTCGGTAAGGCCAATAATTTCATGTACCTTACCTGTGCTACCCGTGCCCTCGTAAGAAGAAAGTTTTACAAAGCTTATCTCGCATGGGAATTTAAGCATCTTAACTAAATCTGCGGCAAAAATAAAAGAACCGTTAAGCACTACTACAAAAAGCGGAAAAGAGTTTTTTAAATCGGCACTCAGGTTGCCCGCAACCTGAGAAACTCTTTCGTGGATAACATCTGCCAGTATGTAGGGCTTAAATTGCTTATTGTGTAAGGTAACTAAACTCATATGAGATGCAAAAATAGCAAAAATACCCATGTAACCATTAGGGATTGCAGAGGAAAGTCTTTGCCGTAATCAGTAAAGCTTGGCATGCCTTTTATAATCTAAGGAAATATTTTAATTCAATATTTCTTAAGCCCTCTCTTCCCAAATAGCAGCCAAATGCACAATAGTTTGCACAGCCTTTTCCATATCTTGTATGCTTACCCACTCTTGTTTACTATGAAAAGCATGCTCTCCGGCAAATATATTCGGACAGGGCAAACCCATGAATGAAAGTCGGGAACCATCAGTACCACCACGTATACTGCTTAACACAGGTTTAACGCCTGAACGCTTAACAGCCTCAACAGCGTGTTCTGTTATTTGAGGATGCTTATCTAACACATCTTTAAAGTTGCGGTATTGCTCTTGTACTTCAAAAGTGAATGAACACTTATTATATTTAGAAACCACTTGTTGAGCTATGTGTTTTAGTTCGGCTTCTAAACTGTGAAGCGTAGGGGTATCAAACGCACGAATGATAAATTTTAGCTGCACTTGCTCTAAACCTCCATTTATAGCTGTTGGATGGATGAAAGGTTGTTTCTTATCGGTCGTCTCTGGTGTTTTATCTTTTGGGATGAGAGCAATAATTTCTGCAGCAATTTTAATAGCATGTTGCATTTTATCTTTCGCAAACCCGGGGTGTGTAGGAAAACCTTTAATGGTAAGCGTAACCCCATCAGCCGAAAATGTTTCATTCTCTATATGTCCCAATGTTTCGCCATCCATAGTGTAAGCAAAATCTGCACCTAGCTTTTTTATATTTACTTTATCCACACCTCTTCCAATTTCTTCATCGGGAGTAAACAACACTTTAATAGTTCCATGTTTAATTTCAGGATGATTAACAAGAAATTGCATAGCATCCATAATTTCGGCAACACCGGCTTTATTATCTGCCCCAAGTAGGGTAGTGCCATCGGTAGTTATAATATCATTCCCAAGTTGATTTGCCAAATTGGTATGTTCGCTATACTTTATTATTTGTGTAGTGTCGTTAGGTAAAATAATATCACCGCCTTTATAATTTTTATGCACTATGGGGTTAACATTAGCACCGCTGCAATCGGGTGAGGTATCCATATGAGAGCAAAAACAAATTACGGGTACTTTTTTAGTTGTATTGGCAGGTAAGGTTGCATATACATAGCAATACTCATCCATATGTGCATCACTTAAGCCCATTGCTTTTAATTCATCCGCTAAGAGCTTGCCTAAATTCTTTTGCTTTTCGGTAGAAGGATAGGTTAATGATTCGGAATTGCTTTGTGTATCTATTTTTACGTAGCGTAAAAAGCGTTCGCTTACACTATATTTATATGATGAGAAGTCCATATTATTTATATTTTTTAGCGAAGGTAAAGGAATTTTGAAACCTTAAACAGGAAACAAAGTTTCGAAATAGTTAAAAGTATAAAGTAAACGAGAACCATACCAGCTAAACATCTCCCCATTTACCAACATTATTCTAGTATTAGGCAAGTGGGTTTGTAATTCTTTAATATGTTTCTCTTTAAAAGGGTAAGGCTCAGAAGAAAGCAGAACCAAATCCGGATTTTCTTTTTGGAGCTCTTTTATCTTTATTTCGGGATATCTTCCTTCATGATTGGCAAATACATTTTTTAATTGGGAAACAGATAACATCTCATTAATAAAGTTAACAGAGCCTGCTGCCATATAGGGTTCTCTCCAGATGAGATATGCAACTCTCAATTCTTTTCTTTTATTCTTATTAATAAAGAGCAGGTACTGTTCATTTATCTTTTTAGCTATGTCTTTAGCAGCATGTTCTCTGTTACAGATTAAGCCAACCTGCTCAATCATTTGCAAAGCATCTTGTATGGTAAGGATGTTACTTATATATACCGGAAAATATTTACAGAGTTCTTCAATTTGTTCCTGCTGGTTTTCTTCTTTGTTGGCAATAATTAAATCAGGATTAAGTTTCGCTATTTCATCTAACTTAATTGTTTTGGTTCCGCCAATTCTTTTTACCGAATGAAACATCTCTTTTGGATGAACACAAAATTTGGTTATACCGATTAACTCTTGCTGCAAACCTAAATCCCAGAGTAATTCACTTTGCGAAGGTACAAGCGATATAATTTTCTTGGGTGGAAAATTAAATTCTATCTTTCTGTTTAGTTGGTCGGTGATAATCATTTTAAGTGCGCACAAATTTCGCTAATTAAATTTATACATTTATCCCGTTTATGAACGATACCCGGAAAGTCCATATCTTCCTTTTATTAGCACAAATAATTTACGCACTTAATTATAGTATAGCCAAAGATTTAATGCCGACTTATATTGGCCCAGCCGGATTGGTGCTAATGCGTGTTAGCGGAGCATGTATTTTATTTTGGCTACTCTCATTATTTACTCCAAAAGAAAAAGTAAACGGATATCATTTATTAAAGTTTGTTGTGTTAGCAGTATTTGGTGTGGCTTGCAACCAACTTTGTTTTATTTATGGGCTGCATTTATCGCGCCCTATAAACTCTGCGATCATCATGACCATAAATCCGATTGTGGTAACTATCTTTACTTTATTGGTATTAAAAGAAAGGTTCTCCTTCTTTAAAGTAATAGGATTGGCATTGGGTATTGGCGGAGCTCTTACCTTATTATTAAGCAGCGGAAAATCTTTTCAAATAAATAACCAAACTGCTTTAGGTGATAGTTTTACTTTAATTAATGCCTGCTCGTGGGCAGTATTTGTGGTAATGGCTAAACCATATATGCAACAATATAAAACCGTAACGGTAATGAAATGGATATTTTTGTTCGGATTCTTTTTAGTATTACCTTTCGGATTAAGTGATGTGAAACAAGTTGATTTTAGCTTGTTTACCTTTCATGCGTGGTTTGCTTTATCATTTGTAATTATAGGTACAACTTTTTTAGCATACCTTTTAAATACCTACGCTTTAAAATCTTTAAGTCCCTCAACAGTAAGCGCATACATTTATTTGCAACCTTTTTTAGCTATAACATTTGCATTACTATTAAATAAAGACGAGCTTAGCGTGTTAAATGTACTGGCTGGAGTCCTTATCATTGCAGGTGTTTACTTGGTAGGAAGAAAAACGAAAACAAACGACTATTAACCTCTTTTAATAAAAAAATTGAATTGAAGAAATATTTTTTAAATAAATATCCCGAGAAGAAAAAATAACAAAAACAAGTACTAATAAATTTTTTTTTACTGATTTTTTAGTATTTATTTGTTAGCTCGTTTGTAGATAAAATCATTTTTGCAAATGAATTTAATGTAAAGAAATTGTTAAGGAATTATATATACGCACTTTAAAATAAATTAAGAAATTGAACATGGATAAAAAAACAGCCGAATCTGTTTGGAACAATTGCCTCAGTGTTATAAAGGACAACGTGAATCCGCAAAATTATAAAACATGGTTTGAACCTATTAAGGCTATTAAACTACACGATAAAGTTTTAACTATACAAGTACCGTCGCAATTTTTTTATGATTGGTTGGAAGAACATTATATAACGTTACTTAAAAAAGTTACCCGCAAAGAACTTGGTACTGATGGACGTATTGAGTATAATATAGTAATGGAAAATTCTCATAAAGGAGAAAGACCTATTACAATAAAGGTACCTTCTTTAAACAGAGATATAAAGAATTCTCCAGTATCAATGCCTATTGATATCAGTACTAATCCTATAAGGAATCCTTTCATCATTCCTGGATTAAAAAAGGTAGTTGTAGAGTCTCAGCTAAACACAAAATATTCTTTCGATAATTTTATCGAAGGAGATTGTAACCGTTTGGCTCGTTCTGCTGCATTTGCGGTTGCACAAAAACCCGGTGGAACCGCATTTAACCCTTTATTAATATATGGTACTAACGGTGTAGGTAAAACTCACTTAGCACAAGCTATAGGTATTGAATGTAAAAATAATTTCCCGAACAAGACCGTATTATATGTACAGTCGGAAATATTTTCCCGTCAGTTTGTAGATGCCATTAAGAATAACGCTCAAAATGATTTCGTTAACTTTTATCAGATGATTGATATCCTGATAATAGATGATGTTCAGTTTTTAGCAAATAAAGAAAAGACACAGGATGTTTTCTTCCATGTATTTAATCACCTACATCAGGTTGGTAAACAGGTTATTTTAACTTCAGACAGACCCCCTGTTGATTTACAAGGTATTGAACAACGATTACTTTCTCGCTTCAAATGGGGCTTATCAGCTGATTTGCAGCCACCGGCATTAGAAACACGTATTGCTATTTTAGAAAAGAAAGTTTATACAGAAGGAATTGATTTGCCAAAAGAAGTGGTTGAGTATTTGGCTTATAGTATTACCAGCAATGTACGTGAATTGGAAGGCGCCTTAACTTCTTTGCTTGCACAATCTACATTAAATAAAAAATTAATTACGCTTGAACTTGCCAAACAAATGATTGACAAGTTTGTGAAAACTACTGCACGTGAAGTTTCCATTGACTATATACAGAAAGTTGTTTGCGATTATTTTGACTTGCCAATTGATACCATGAAATCTAAAACCCGAAAACGTGAAGTGGTGCAAGCCCGTCAGATTGCAATGTATTTTTCAAAGAGTATGACTAAATCATCTTTAGCAACTATTGGTATGCATTGTGGTGGAAAAGACCACGCAACGGTTTTACATGCTTGCCGTACAGTAAATAACTTAATGGATACAGATAAACGTTTCCGTTTATATATAGATGAATTGGAAAAGAAGATAAGCCTTCCATAGGTTTTCTTGGTTAGTAAACGAAAAGCCCCATTTCTTATACATAAGATTGGGGCTTTTTTATTACCTTAGCCGAACCTTAGAAACAATTTATGCTTAAAAAACTTTTCATACTGTGTTTAATTACCATAGTAATTAATGCAAACGCTCAGGTAATTAAACAAGGAGGTAAACAAAATCCGACAACGGATGATACATATTACAATCCGTATGGCAGGGAGCAAAGACCAAGGGAAGAAAAACCTTTTGAGTTTAAAAAGCGTAGCTTAATTCAGATTAATATTTTTCAATTTGTGTTTACCAATGTTTCTTTATCCTATGAATTTTTTAGTAAAGATGGAAAGAGTGGATTTCATATTCCTTTTACCTTTGGTATTGGTGGTAAGCCTGACAATAATCCATATCCAGGAAATAACAATGGAACATTTATTGCTTCACAGAATCGAATTTTTGAATCAGGTCTTCATTACCACTATTACCCTTTAGGTCAAAGAAGAACTTCTCCGTTTTTAGGAGTAGGCTTTAATGTAGGTGGGTTTAATTATTGGAATTACACACCAAACTATGTATATAATAATGGATACACTTATGCGCAACAAATACAAGGAAGTGCACAAGTTGGTACAAACTACTCTGGGGCATTGTTTGGTGGTTTTTTGTTTAATCCAAATGAGACAATTACTTTCGGTATGAAAGCCGGCTTAGGCTTTATGAGAAAATCTACAAGTGTTGCTAACTATATAGAATACACTCATCCCTACGGTGTGTTTGAAGTTAATCTTGGTTTTAAGTTTTAGAAAAAGATTTTTTCCAGCAATTGTAATTCTCTTTTTGTATGGCTGTAAGATACTGTTGTTTAATCAATTTATAGGTATAGAAAAAATCTCCTTCCTGTTTTAGAGGAATGTTTATTTGTATCAGTTGATTATTACGCATCACGCTTAACAGACAATCTGCACTTTTATGAGAAAAATGTGTTAACCATTGGTTAAAATCATTCTTTAAAATAAAACCATTGGCAGCAATAATTTCATCACCTATAGAAATACCTGCTTTCCATGCAGGAGAATAGGGAGCAACCATCGTTACTTTTTTATGATGATTTACTTCGGCTGCTTTTAAACCTAAATGCCTTTCATAGAATGTAACTGCGTGTTGTTTGTGCAACTCAATGCCTATATAACCAGCGCATTCGTGCAACATGGGTTCGTAAGGCTCTAAGCCATATACATATTTGGTAAAGAAATCCTGTAAATCGTAATTAGCAGCTTCAGAGCATGCTTTGGTAAAATTTTCTTCGGTATAGCCCTTTTGCTTCTTATAGAAGTTATCATATAAGTTCTTCAACACCGTTTGCAAATTATTTTTGTTGCCCGTATGTTTCCTTATTAAAACATCCAGCATAAAAGCAATTAAACAACCTTCATCATAAATATTTGTTTTGCGGTAAGGAGCCCCCGGGTTGTAACCATCCAGCCAATTATCAAAACTGCTATCGCCTAACGAAAGATTATACCTGCCAAAGCTATGCAGGTGTTTGGTTAAACGTTCTTCAAAAGACTTAAAATAAACATCTTCATTAAACAGGTTTGAAGTAAACAATAATTTATCTCCGTAATAAGTAGTAACACCCTCATACACAAAACCTGTTCGGGCATAATTCTCTTTGGTATAATCATAAGGAAACATCTCGGCAGGGCGAATACTCTTTATATTCCAGGTATGAAACAACTCATGGCAACACAAACCCAAGAACTCATTATACACTTCGTTATGCATTAAATGATAACCGGGACCAAAGGCTATAACTGTATTGTGTGTATGCTCTACCCCGTGATGGAACTTTTGAGGCAGTATTTGAAATAAGAAATGATACTCTTTAAAATGCGCTCCGTTAAAGAATGCAATCTGCTCGGCAATAAAGCGTGAGAAATCTTTCTTCAATCTTTCTTCATCAGGGGTACATTCTCCAACAAAATGTAAATAAAATGTTAAATGCTGAATATTAAATGTTACTTGATGTATATGCTGGGTTGCAATAAAAGGAGAATCAGCCAGTTCATCAAAACCAACTGCTGTAAGCATTTTGTTTTCTTTTTGTAAAGAGGTGGCAATTTTATAGGTATCGGGTATATCTAAAGTAATTGTATGTTTTTCCCGCATCTTGGTGGGCACATACATCAGGCAATTGCATGGGTTTACATACATTTGGTTTTCATCCACATAAGTAGAACCTGCATTTAGTTCGGCGGCGTAGTAACTATAGGTAACTTTAATTTCTGTATGCCCCTGTGTATTTATTTGCCAGCAATCTTTGCTTGTTTTTTTGTAACTAAGTGGTTTACCGGCAGCATCAAAAGCATCAAGCTTTTTTATGTTCTTGGCAAAGTTACCCAACTCATATCTACCTGGGCGCCATGCAGGTAATTGTAGGCTAAGTGTATCGCTATCTATCTTATCAATTACCAAATCTATATACAGATAATGCGATGAGGGGTTTTTGATATATAACTTATAATGCATAGTTCTTTTAATTAAAAATGAAGAATGTAAATTTAAGAATTGCGAAACACCCTGTGAAACATTTAAAATAAATACTTCAAACTAAACTCTTAACTTAACAAAGTAACACTTGTTTGAAAAAAATGACATTGGGTTTGAATAACTACCCCTAAGTCTTTATATAAAACTAAAGTATATATAAAAGATAAAGGCATCCTTGCTAAGGTTTATAAGGTATAAATCTTTTCTTTTGCTAAAAACACATTAATTTGCAATAGGTTACGAAAAAAGTGTATCTTTGCCCCCTGTTTTTTTAAAGTAGATATTAATATTTTAAACAATGACCAAAGCCGACATAGTAAATGAAATAGCTGAAAAGACGGGGGTAGAGCGTACCATTGTGCTTAATACAGTTGAATCTTTTATGAAAGTGGTAAAAAATAATATGACGCAGGGCAAGAACGTTTACCTGCGTGGTTTCGGTACTTTTTTATGTAAAAAGCGTGCAGCTAAAATAGGACGCAACATTACTAAAAACACTGCGGTTCATATACCTGCACACTATATACCTGCCTTTAAACCTGCCAAAACCTTTGCCGATAAGATTAAGAAAAATGTTAAAGTAGAATGAAAAACACGCGTACGCTACAATTAACCGTAGTTGTTTGCTCAATTATATTATTCGTTCTTTTATTTATTGCTAACAAAAAACCGGTTAAAAAAGCCGAAGATACTTCTACAAAAACTGAGGCAGCTCAGCAAGTAGTAGATATAAAAGTAATTGTAGATGCCATTGTTTCTTCTTTGCCCGATAAGGATAAGAAAGAATATGAAACTCTTGATAAAAAAGCTACTGATACTACAGGTTTAAACAACCTGATAGACTTTTTTAATACTAAAAAGATGCCTCTTGCCTCTTGCTATTATTATGAGAAGAAAGCTGAGAAAGTTAATACAGCCAAAATATGGTACGATGCAGGTAGCCGTTATTTTTATTCAGTGGGTTTTATAAAAGACAAGAACCAGTTACAAAGCCTTTATCAAAGCGCCATGAATTGTTACAACCAAGCCTTAGCCAAAAAGCCTGATTATACAGAAGCAAAAATACAGTTAGCTTCTTGTTATGTTGAAAGCAGCTCAGACCCAATGAAAGGTATAGGGATGTTGAAAGAGGTGGAAAGAGCCGATAGCACAAATATACAGGTGCAAATGGTCTTAGGAGCATTCGCAGTAAAATCAGGTCAGTTTGATAAAGCAGAAGCCCGTTATAAAAAAGTAGTAAAAATAAATCCCGAATACTTAGAGGCCTATTTGTTTTTGGCCGATGTATATGAAAAGGAGGGGGAGAAGAATAAAACAATTGAAACACTGGAGAGATACGTAGAGTTAACTCCTGATAAAGAAATTAAAGAACAAATAAAGAAATATATAAGTCAACTTAAAAGTAATGTTTAACCAGCCGAGGTAATTAAACCAAAGCACAAAAATTAATTCTATGCCAAGCGGAAAGAAAAGAAAACGTCATAAAATGGCCACTCATAAGCGCAAAAAGCGTCTTAGAAAGAATCGTCATAAAAAGAAATAATCCATTTCTTTTATAATTCGCCGTTTGCTGAAAAGTATCATCTTTTCAGCTTTCTGCGTATATACCAATAAAATTATATTATCGTGAACTACGAACTGATTATAAACAAAACCTCAGACGAGATAGTTATAGCTTTGCTAGACGATAAGCGTTTGATTGAGCTGCACCGTGAGAGAGGTAATCTTAAATGGGCTGTTGGAGATATTTACCTGGGAAGGGTAGGTAAAGTAATGACTGGGCTAAACGCCGCTTTTATAGATGTAGGGTATGAAAAGGATGCTTTTCTGCACTATCTTGATTTAGGTCCGCAAGCTGCTACACTTAGTAAGTATTTAGAACAAGTAAAATCAGGTAAGCAAAATGCTTCTAACCTGATGTATTTTAAACTGGAAAAAGATATTCCTAAAGACGGAAAGATAAATAGCGTTGTTAAAAGCGGGCAGGATATATTAATACAGGTTGCTAAAGAACCTATCTCTGCCAAAGGACCCCGTGTTACCTGCGAAATATCTTTAGCAGGGCGTTTTCTGGTATTGATTCCTTTTTCTGATAAGGTTTCTATATCTTCTAAAATACGCAGTAATGAAGAAAAAATAAGACTAAAAGAATTGGTTCAGAATATTAAACCAAAAAACTTTGGGGTAATTATTCGTACGGTTGCTGAAGGGAAATCTGTGGCAGAAATAGAAGGAGATTTAAACGATCTGATTGCCAAATGGGATGAGTGTTTTAAAACATTAAAAACAGCTCAGCCACCCGCCCGTGTATTAGGTGAAGTTGATAGAACCAATGCCTTATTACGTGATATACTGAATGCAAAGTTTTCTGCCATACATACCAACGATAAGCACATACAATCCGAACTGGCCACTTATCTTAAAAATATTGCGCCCGATCAGCTTGATATTATTAAGCCTTATGATAGTAAGCTTCCTATTTTTGATCATTTTGGAATAGAGAAACAAATAAAATCACTCTTTGGTAAAACGGTTCACTTAAAAAGTGGTGCTTACCTTTTTATTGAGCATACCGAAGCTCTGCACGTTATTGATGTAAACAGCGGAAACCGTGCAAAATCTACTAATTCACAAGATGAGAATGCCTTAGAAGTAAACCTGGAAGCTGCTGCAGAAATTGCCCGTCAGTTAAGATTGCGCGATATGGGTGGTATTATTGTGGTGGATTTTATTGATATGCGTAACCCCGAGTATCGCAGAGAACTCTTTGAAAAGTTTAAAGAGTTTATGAAAACCGATAGGGCAAAGCATAACATACTTCCCCCAAGTAAATTTGGCTTAATACAACTTACCCGTCAGCGTGTACGCCCTGAAATGAATGTGGATGTGCAGGAAGTTTGTCCGAGCTGTAATGGTACAGGCAAAGTGCAACCAAGTGTGCTTTTTGTAGAGCAAATAGAAAGCACCCTTCGTTTTGTTATAAAAGAACAAAACTTAAAGAAAATTACTGTTTGTGTACATCCTTATATAGAAGCTTTTATAACCAAAGGTTTCTTTTGGAACAGCTTGCTTTCTAAATGGAAAAAAACAACAGGTTGTAAAATAACTATCCGCAGCATGGCATCCTTTAATTTTATGCAGTTTAAGTTTTATAATGAAGCTGACGACGAGATAATTATTTAATAAGCCTACCAACCTTTTATTTACCACGCCCTCATTCCGTCCCATCGCGGGTGATAGCTTTGCGCTCGCGGCAAACTTCCGCGTATTCGCGCAAAAGTTCCGTATTATCGCTGGTAATAACTTCGCGCTCGCGGAAAGTTCCCGCATCATCGCGCAAAAGTTCCGCCTCATCGCGGATAATAGCTTTGCGCTCGCGGCAAATTCCCGCGTATTCGCGCAAAAGTTCCGCATTATCGCGGATAATAACTTTGCGTTTGCGGGAAAAATGAAATTAAACTATAAGAGTTGTTTGAGGTTATATTTTAAAAGGAGAGATTTAAAATACTTCGGATAAATTAAAGAAGAAACCTCTTGATCCACCCATACCCCAAGCATAATCAAGGGCAAAGTTTACTTTAGATACTTTATTAATCTTTAATCGTATGCCTAATCCGGCAGCGGGTAAAATAGTTGTATATCTATTAGAGAAATAATTTTTAGGGTTAGCCGGTGGATAATCTGAAACGCTTTGTGCATTAGCAAAAGCAACACCCCCAAACAACCCATTTTTTGTAATAGTAACCCTGTATTCAGATTCTAAATAAATAAAGTTATCTCCTCTAAGCCTGCCTTGTATATATCCTCTACCTGTGTTAGAATAAGTATCCCAGCCTGTGCTTGGTAAGTCAAAATAAGGCGCTTTTCCTCCAAAAGTAAACCAGTTATAACTCCATAAAGCCAATACATGTCTATCGTTTCTATGAAGTTTAATAAACTTTCTCAAATCAATTTGAAGCGATTGCCAGTCTCTATTGCTTCCAAATGTTTTAAGGTTACTATGAAAAATAACATTAGCATAATTTCCCTTATGCGGATTATTTATATTATCTCTGCTATCATAAGTTAAATTTAAAACCGGACCGGATGATACAGTTCTTTTCTTATTATGGTTATAGGTCTGAAAATCTGTACCAAGACCATCTGTTTCTTGAACGCTCATACCAAAGTGCCAGTCAAGCCCATAACCAAGCCCAACGTAAAAGTTAGGTAATAATCTTTTAGAAGCCTGTTCATATACTCTTACAAACGAATACCTTACCAAATTGCTATTTGACAGAGAAGTTTGCCCGCCTAAGCCGTATGTATCAGTTGGATATAAATAATAACGCCAGTCGCCCAATAGGTTTATCCTGTTTTTGTTAAGCCAAATATTAGACTGAATAGGTATCATAACCTGATTTTGTAATGAAAATGCCGGATTTACGGTAAAGGAAGAAAGCCTGGTATCTTTTCTGTATTTCTTGCTGGTAAAAAAAGAAATATTTATGGCAACTATACCTGTTACGCCTGTTTGCAATGCATAACCCACCGCAGGAAGAAAGGCAAAGTACACCATGTCGGAATCCTTTTTTAAACTGTCGGCAACTATAGGGTGCCTTAAACTATGCGGGGTAAAAAAACGGATAACTTTCTGGGTAACATCAATTAAATCTCTTTCAATTATCTTCTCTACCGCATTTATACCGATAGTTTTAGGAATGCTATCTTTTGGCATATCATCTGTTTGAGCAAAAGAAGCGGACGAAAGAAACATCCAAGTCAGAAAAACAAGAACAGTAGTACTCTTCCTCTTAAATAGCAATATACTGTTCAACATAAAGTATCTTTAACCTCTGTAAAAAATAGTAAAAGAGATTAATTTATATAACTGTTTTTGTTTTGTCAAATATCTCAATTTCTGTTTAAAACACTTTATTAAATTATCTTAAACATTTAACAAATTATCAATTAGATGAAAGTTTATATATAAAGTTTAAAAGCGCCTCTATTTTGGCTTCTCTGCCTTAATTTGTACATTTGCACTATAATACTTAAACACAATACTCATGCCCGTTATGGAAGTTACAAAAACAAAAGCAGAGCAGCTCATAGAGTTGGAAGATAAATACGGAGCACATAATTACCATCCATTACCGGTTGTTTTAGATAGGGGAGAGGGTGTGTTTGTTTGGGATGTGGAGGGTAAAAAGTATTACGATTTCCTTTCTGCTTATTCTGCCATTAATCAGGGGCATTGTCACCCTAAAATAACATCGGTATTTATAGAACAGGCTCAAAAACTGGCATTAACATCGCGGGCATTTTATAACAGCGCTTTAGGCGAATACGAGAAGTATATAACCAACTACTTTGGCTACGATAAAGTATTGCCCATGAATAGCGGTGCAGAGGCTGTTGAAACCGCCATCAAGTTAGCGCGCAAATGGGGTTATGAGAAGAAGGGCATAGCAGAAAACCAGGCTAAGATTGTGGTATGCGCAGGTAATTTTCATGGACGTACCGTAAACATTATTTCTTTTAGTACCGATAACGACTCTAAACAAAACTTTGGCCCGTTTAATACGGGTTATATAACCATACCCTATAACAATACAAATGCTTTAGCCGAAGCTTTAAAAGACCCAACCATTGTTGGCTTCTTAGTAGAGCCTATACAAGGAGAGGCAGGGGTAATCATTCCCACTGATGGGTATTTAAAAACCTGCTACGATTTATGCAAACAGCATAATGTGTTGTTTATAGCAGACGAAATTCAAACGGGTTTATCGCGTACAGGGCGTTTATTGGCTTGCGATTGGGAACATGTACGTCCTGATTTATTAATTCTGGGCAAAGCGCTTTCGGGTGGTATGTATCCGGTATCTGCCGTGTTGACCAATGATGAAGTAATGATGCTTATTAAGCCCGGACAGCATGGTTCTACCTATGGTGGAAACCCCATTGCTGCCAAAGTAGCTATGGCGGCGTTGGAAGTGTTGCGCGATGAAAAACTATCCGAACGTGCGGAGTATTTGGGTACTATTTTGCGTGAAGAATTAAGGAAAATCAAATCTCCTTTGCTTAAAGAAGTACGCGGCAAAGGTTTATTAAATGCTATTGAGATAAACGAACAACCCGATAAAACCGCCTGGGATATTTGCCTGCACTTAGCCCATAAAGGTTTGCTGGCAAAACCAACCCACGGCAATATTATACGTTTTGCACCGCCTTTGGTTATTACCGAAGAGCAGATAAAAGACTGTGCCCGTATTATTACCGAAGTGGTAGAAGCTTTTTAACTAAACCTTAACTTAGTTTATAGTACAGGTCATAGTTACATCTCCTAATTGAGAAGCGTAATTTCTATCTGTACAAGCCTTTTTAGCTGCCGATTTGGTATTTTTAATTACTACTGTATCTGTTTCAGTTTCGAAACCGGTTGCCTTGGTAACGCAGGTACAATTATAATTGCTTTTGGTGCAAGAGCTTAAAACAGCCATTGCAAATAGGGGTAGAAGTAGTTTTTTTATTTCCATACCGCGCAAATATAAGAAACCTGTTTGTATATAAATGTTAAAGCTTTCTAATTAACCGCATCTCAATCTTATTACTTAACATAATGTAAATTATAAGATTAATTTATTATATTGCAAACCAATAAGCTAAAACGCTGATAACAGTTGGTTTCATTAGCTTGGCTGTTATCACAAAGGGGCTTCATTAAGTCCCTTTTTCATTTTTACGTAATCGTTATAATAACTCATTATGGTTAAATAGCCCCTTCGTAAGCATATTGTCAAGTTTGGCATCCCTTCGGGATTTATTTAGCTTACCCAGCAACTCGCCTGCGCTTGTTGAACGTAACCAACTTAATTAAAAACAGTAGTGTATTGTCTTAAAATACCATATATAGTTGCTATTGCAGCAAACGCAGTTAATACCGCAATTAACCCTTTTATAATCTTAGGTATTATACTTTTTATAATAGGAGTTGCAGGCTTAATTATTTGTTCCTTATTAGAAGATTGAAGAACATCTCCAAAACTATTATTATTTCCTTTTACCTCTATTTTATCCCCATGATGTATATTAGTAATACTTTGAGGTGAACTAAATAGTTTATTCCTTTCTATTTCTTCTGCTTTTAATCTATCGTAGTGTCCTTTAAAGCCACCTTTTTCAATAAACTCTTTGGTGTCTTCATTACACGATAAATGCTCTGTGCCATCATTACAAGTTTCCATATCATTTTTACAAATGATAGGGTTACATTCTCTGCTGAATCTTACAATCTTGTTTATTTTATGCTCATATTGGGCTCTAGTCAATCCAAATTTGGTTTCAGGAAAATCCCTATAAGTTATAGGCTTACTATGAAACAATAATATTTCATCCAGCAATTTTATTTCTTCGTCAGACGGGTAACGGCTCATTGGTTTATTTTCATTTTTTATTACAAGTTCTAATTTATCTATTCTATTTTCTATGTCTAATACAGACCTTTCGGCTATTGCTAAATTTTCATGTACTTTAGCCTTCATTATCTTAGGGCTTCTATCGGTTAATAAGCTAACCTCTCTTTTTATTCGTTCTACATGCAATTTAGCTGACCTTAAACTACTTTTTAAGTCAAGCAATAATTCGTCATTAGTCATACTTCAAATATACTCTTCTTTCTTTGTCCGCACAATCCCGCGTGTTCGTTCCTCCCCACAACCAAAGCTATTTAGACATAATGTAGTCATTATAAGATTCCGATTACGTAATCGTTATAATAACTCATTATGGTTAATTTGTACCCGTTTCATAACCATGTTTTACTATTGGTTATTTACTGTATTTTTAGCTGCGATTATGGTATTTAAAAAGGACAACAACACAGATATAAAAAAATTTATTCAATGGGTGATTGGGTCTGGACTACTGTTATTTGTTTTCTATTGTGGTAATTTCTATGCGGAATATCATTATGATAAAAAGGAAAGAAAATTACAGGACACTATTGATATACTAAGTAAACTATTGCCAATTCCCACTAAATATAAACATGTTATAGATGTACATCATATGTTTTTTCCTAAGGGGCAGACTTTATATATGGGATGGCTACACGAAGTTAAAACACATAATTTATACGGCGGGCTTACTTTAGATATTACTGAGAATGGAGATTCCATTCCACTTAAAGAAAAAAATTGTAGCCATGCACTTGGCATGTTTCCTAATGAGTATGGGATAGGATTAGCTGAATATAATTTGAACAAAAGGTGTAGCGAATTTAAAGCAGACATTTTATTGGTAAAATCAATAAAACTTCATGAAAACGATAAAGAAGACCCTAAACATAAAAAAGGTGTTAAGTTTAGGATTTATGGAAATGACAACAAAACACCTTTATATAATGATAGTATCGTTGATTACAATAAACCAAAATCAATATCTATAAGAATTGATTCCGTTAATGTTTTACGTTTAGAAGTTGAATCAATGATAAAAGGAGATAATTGGGGCGCAAATTCATGCTGGGCAAATGCCCGAGTAATTCTTAAATAAAACTATACTTCTCTTTTCTTATCTCGCACAGTCCCATGTGTTCGTTCCCACCCACTTCCAAACCTACTTAACATAATATTATCCTACTATTTCTTATAAATAATAAGTTTTATACCGAAACTAAACTACTGAGGAGTTAACGTAAGCTTGTTAGAAGGTTACATAAGTTTACGAAAGGGTTACATAGTGTTGTGTAACGTTTTCATAAGCTTGCGAAATAGTTACATAGTGTTGTGTAATGGTTTCGTAAGCTTGTGTAATGATTAAATAGTGTAATGATTAAATAGTGTTGTGTAATGATTACATAGTGTTGTGTAGTGTTCTCATAAGCTTATGTAACGCTTTCTTAAAACAGCAAAAATTTAACCTTTACTACTTTGCTAAAACTTTTTACGTAAATATTTTTTTTACCTGTTTGCTCCAAAAGCATTGATTTTACAGCTACTCCAAAAAAGGTTACATTTATTTTGTGTATTTAACAAACTTTGTGAGTGCCTGTTTTATCACTTTGGCATGGTGTTTGTAAGCCTGGTAATAACTAAAAAAATATAAATTAAAAAAAAACAAAAGCCATGGGAAATTCAGCAAATTTAACCGGAACATTGGAAGAGTTTAACGCACAAATAACTACCGATGTAAATTACCTAAACGCCAACAAAGTTCGTTTAGTGATTAGTGCAACAAACATCTCAGCCCTAAACCTGCAATACACAAACCCCGGCACGGGTGTACCGCAAAGTCAACTGGGTTGGTTAGAGTTGTATGCCTTGCATAATAGTTTAGATACAAACACACAAACTATTACTAACTTAGTTGGTATCAGACGAAAACAAATAGAGGCAACTGTGCGTACTATTTGCGGAGACATACCTAACTCTTTACTCACACCAAACGACCGCTCGGCACTATTGTGGCCCGTAAACAAAACCAGCCGTACCACACACAAAGTGGCTACTACAAACTTAATTACTTTTAAAAGTGTGGGCTTGGGTGGCGGCGATGTGAAAACCAGGTGTTTTCCAAGTGGAGGTGCAATAAATAACCCTACTGCTAACACCCAACGCAGTAAGGGCAAAAAAGGTAAACGTGCCGCCCGTCCGCATAAAGAAAAAGGATATGAAATACGCCGTTCTTATATCCTTATAAAACAAGGAGCCGCACTACCCACTGCTCCTGATGCAGCAGGTATGACTATGGAAGTAATAACCAAAGCAAACAGTGTGAAACACTACGGCGTTGCCAACGAGGGTATGGTGCTTTGCGAGTTTTTACAATGGTATAACCCAAAACACCCTGAATTAGCAGGGCCTTGGAGCAGCATGCAAACCACGCTGATTAGTTAAGCTAAATAAAACAAACAACATAGTAAAAAAGTCCCGTAGCAATGCGGGGCTTTTTTGTTTTATATTTGCTTAGTATCGAGTTTTGATAAATTATAATAAAATTTTAATATGAGTGAAAATGGCGCCAACGATTATACAAAAAACATAAAACGTCAGTACTTTTTTTATGGATTAATAGTTGGAATTGTGATAGGAGCAATTTCGTTTACCTTTATGGGGTATTTGTAAAAAAATATTTAGGTTATGCGTAAGTTTTTCTTTTTAAGCATAATTCTATTTGCAATTGCTACTTCCTGTAAAAAAAATTACACCTGCAATTGCACCACTACTGCTATAGTAACCACTAACCCAAATAATGTATCATCAGCACCTTCGCCCACAAATACGGCAACATCTACCACACTTATTTCTACCACTACATTTGATGCAACAAAATCAAACGCAACTAAACAATGTGCTGCTTTAAGTAAGGGTAATGTAATACCTCCTGTGAACTGTGCAATAAATTAAATAGTGTTAGGTGCCTACCTCAGGATTAATACTATTAATATCCCAGAGAACAGAGCCAAAACTACACAGAGAATAGTTCTGATAGTATCATTTTTCTTTTGCTGTATAGGGCTTATCATTTATCAAAGATACAGCTATTAACTGCCCATTCATGTTATATAATTGTTAAATTTTTGGCAGGCATTTGTACTAAATAGGCTTAAATAGAAGGTAAGCAACTTTTTTGTAGGTTTGCACCCATGAATAAATTGGTTTCAGTACTTATCATTTTAGTTATAACATTAACGTCTTGCAAAAAATATTATAACTGTAGCTGCACCCGGGCTGTTCAAACCTTAACCTCTTCGGGTGCTGTAGCCAATCCAACCTATACTACTACTACAACTACCTATACTATGCCCGTTAATGCTACCAACACAGTTAATGCAAATAAGGCCTGTTTGGCTTTAGCCGGAGATAATGGGCTAATTACCATTACCTGCTCAATTGTAAATTAAGTTGTATAGTAATAGATTTAGGTATCTAAAAGCAGGGTTCTACTTAAAAAGCACCTTTTTAGTTTCTTCTAAAATATCAAAAGCTTCTGCTTTAGTAACGCCTTCGGCATAAATACGTAAAACAGGTTCGGTGCCGCTTGCGCGCAACATCATCCAGTGGTTATCATCAAAAAAGAATTTATGTCCGTCCAAATCTTCCACATGTTTTACTTTGTATTTACCAAACTCTTTATATACATTGTTGTTGCAGTTTTTTATAATTTGTTGTTTAAGAGCTTCATCAATGTGCATATCATTACGTTCAAACCAAAACTCGCCGGTAATGTCGTAAACTTCTTTAATCAGTTCATTTAATGATTTCTTGGTTTTTGCCATAAACTCCCATATAATCAATCCCATCCAGATACCATCACGCTCGGGTATGTGTCCTTTGATGGCAATACCACCACTCTCCTCCCCTCCTACCAGCACATCTTCGGTTACCATAATACCGCAAATATATTTAAAGCCAATTTTTACTACATCTAAGGGCAGGTTATAATGCGCGCACATGTTTTTAATCTTCACCGTAGTACTAAATGCTGTACAAACCTTGCCTTTTTGGCCTTTGTACTTTGCCAGATAGTGTATCAGCAATAAAATAATATGATGCGAATCAACAAAGTTTCCTTTATTGTCATACAACCCAATACGGTCGGCATCTCCGTCGGTGCATAAACCACAATCAATATCACCACGTGTTTTTATAAGATTAGAAAATTCAGTAAGGTTCTTATGAATAGGTTCCGGTGCCTGCCCATGAAAACCAGGATTATCATCGTTATGCAAATGCACAATCTCCGGAAACAAACGCATCATTACCCGTTTACCTGCCCCGTACATGCTATCATAAGCAAAATGAATACCGCTGTTTTTAATGGCGGCTATATCAAAATTTTTTTCTACTTGTTGTATATATAAGTCTTCCAGGTTTTTATATTCTAATAAACCTTTTGTTTCAGCATCTTTTAAGGATATTTTATCTAAATCGGTACTGCTTTTAGCAGGAATAATATCTTCTACTTCCTGCACTTTTTCTGGATTAAGCGGCCCGCCATAATTGGCTTTTAACTTATATCCATTATAAGAAGGGGGGTTATGACTTGCTGTAATAATAATACCCAAACTGGCCTTATAAATAACAGTACCCAAAGATACCATGGGGGTAGAAACATAGTCTTTGGCCAAGTAAACCTTAATATTGTTTGCTATAAGCACTTTAGTAACCGTATCGGCAAAAAGTTCTCCGGCAAAGCGGCAATCGTGCCCCACTACTACACTGGGTGTTTTAAAATTTTTATTTAACCACAACGCGGTTGCTTCGGTTACGCGGGCAACATTCTCTACGGTAAAATCTTTTGCAATAATAGCACGCCATCCATCGGTACCAAACTTTATTTTGCTCATAAATATTTTTTAAAGGAAACAAATATACAATGTATAATGCAATCTTAATCGTATAAAGAACAAGGTAAAAAATACTAAATTCGCAGGTTTTACGTTTGGTTGAATTGGCCAACAATTATGATGCTAAATAAACGGTATATACTTTCTTTTACAACAATAGTCTTTTTGTTGCTTCTTACAGCATGTACCCAATATAAAGATAAGTTTATAAACAGGGCATACCATAACATAACCGCTAAGTTTAACGTATATTTTTATGCGAATGAAAGCCTGAAAGAAGGAGTGCAAACGCTTGAAGACCAATATAAAGATGATTATACCGAACTATTGCCCGTGTTTATGTATGGTGATAAGGAAACCTGCAAGGCTATCTTTCCGCAAATGGACAGAGCTATTAAAAAAGCCAGTACCTGCATACAACGCCATGCCATAAAAGATAAAAAAAGTAAAGTAGAAATACCCAAAGCCTGTAAATGGATTGATGATTGCTGGAATGCTATAGGTAAAGCACATTTTTATAAGCGCGAGTTCTTTTCTGCTATCGAAGCGTTTGACTATGTTCAATCTGCCTATAAAACCAAACAAAAAGAAGAAGCCTGGGTTTGGATAATAAAATGCTATAATGAGCTGAATGCACTTACACAATCAGATAGCTACATTACACTTATCAAGAATGATAAAAAATTTCCGAAGGAATATAAGGGGCATTTTCATGCTTTGTATGCCGAATTTTATATTAAACAAGGTAATGGCCAGTATGAAAATGCTATTAAACAACTTACAGAAGCTATTAAATACACTAAAAGCAAAAACACAAGGGCACGTTACCATTTTATTATAGGGCAGTTGTATGAAGAAAAGGGAAATCATGAAAAAGCGATGCATAATTACAAAGCAGTTGTAAAACTTAAACCGGCAAAATACGATCTTAGCTTTTATGCAAGAATGAGAGAAGCATTAATGAATAAAGACCCTGAAAGTATTGAAAAAGCAAAGCATGAATTACATAGAATGGCTAAGGATTTTAAAAATAACGATTTATTAGATGTTATTTACTATACACTTGGCCAGATGGATGAAAACGAAAATAAAATAGATGATGCTTATACTAACTATTCACTTTCAGCTAAAAAGAGTATTAATAATCCTAAACAAAAGGCAAAATCATATTTAAAATTAGCTGATATAAGTTTTGAGAAAGAGAATTATATACCCTCTTCGCGTTATTATGATACTACCATTAGACTTATAAAAGAAGACTACCCGGGCTATCAGGATATTAAGGCTAAAAAAACAAGTCTGGATACTTTGGTAAAGTACCTGACTATTATTAAAAACGAAGATAGTTTGCAGCATGTAGCATCTATGGATGAAGGGTCGAGAACAAATCTTATTAAAAATATCATACAAAATGTTATCGACCATGAGCAGGATTCTATTGCTAAGAAAGAACAAAATTTAAGTGCAGGCGGAGGCACACCTGTTGGCCCCAATCAACCTTTTACACCTCAGGCTCCTCAAGGGGGTAATGGCCCGGCAGATTGGTACTTTTACAATCCTTTACTAAAGGCACAGGGCTTAAATGATTATATTAAACGATGGGGCAGTAACCGCAAAAATGAAGATAATTGGAGGCGCAGTAACAAAACAACTTTTGCGCCTATAGATAATGAAGAAGCAGAAACAAAAGATTCTACGAAAGGAAAAACTAAAAAAGATACGGTTATATTAAAATCAAACGACAGGCATCAGATAGATTATTATTTAAAAACACTGCCGCTAACCCAGGCCGATAGGGATTCATCAGATAAAAAAATACTAAACGCTTATTACGCATTGGGAAGCGTTTATAGAGAGCAGCTTAACAATAGTAAAAAATCAGCTCAGACTTTTGAAGTAATGAATAAACGCTTTCCGGGAAATAAATATGAAGCCCCCTCCTATTACCAGTTATATAGGATTTATTATCAACAAAAAAACGATCCGAAGGCAAGCGATGCGAAAAATTTTCTATTAACAAATTACCCTAAAAGTGATTATGCTAAAATTATTAACGACCCCGATTTCGCCAAATCTATAAATGCTAAACAAAGTGAAGTAAGTGATGAATACACGATTGCTTATAATGCGTATGTAAATAAAAATTATGAAGAATCTTATACCAAATGTTCAGAGTCTATCATAAAGTATGGTAAAGGTAAACTAACACCTAAGTTTGCTTATTTAAGGGCTCTTTCATCCGGCTATTTATACGGTATAGATTCTCTTGAAAAAAACATGGCATCGGTTACTATAAAATATCAGAATTCAGAAGTATATGATATGGCTAAAACAACTTTAGAGCTTATAAAAAAGAAAAAACAAACTTATACACCGGCAGATACTTTAACTGCCAAAGATTTGCCTGATAGCACATTTAAAGTTGATGATAAAGCCGCCCACTATTGTATGATTATAGTAAGTAATCCAAAAGATATAAATCCCATTACAAATAAAATATCTGATTTGAATAAGGAATATTTTAATACAAATAACTATGAGATTAAGCCAATCCAAAAAGATGATAAGACAATGATAACCATACGTACATTTATGAATAAAGACGATGCCATGGGTTACTATAGATTTTTATTAACCAAACCCGATATATTTACGGGTGTAGATAAAAAGAGTTATTCCATTATTACAATCACTACGGATAATGTGGGGGCTTTGCTTAAGTCAGCTAATTTTGACACATACAATGCCTTTTTTAATGCCAAATACTTGGGAATAAAACAATAATAAATGAATTCCATTCAAAAAATATACGAGGATATCGGTGCTGAGTTTATGCTACCCATTAGTGAAATAACAAAAAAGTTAGAGGGAATTAAAGCTTTTGTATTTGACTGGGACGGTGTTTTTAATAGAGGGGAAAAAAATGGTAGTGGCTCAAGTTCCTTTAATGAAATAGATTCTATGGGGACTAATCTCCTGCGTTTTTCATATTACTTAAAATACAAACAATTGCCTTATACCGCACTTATTTCGGGTGAAAAGAATGAATCTGCTTTTTTCTTTGCGCAGCGAGAAAATTTTGCTGCATCTTATTTTAAAATAGCACATAAAAAATGGGCACTCGATCATTTTTGCAGTATATATAGCATTCATCCCAATCAAATCTGTTACTTTTTTGATGATGTTTTAGATTTATCTATTGCACAACAGGCGGGTTTACGCATTTTGGTAGCCCGTAAGGCGAGTACTTTATTTACAAACAATGTAAAGCAACATAATCTGGCAGATTATATTACGGCAAATCAATCAGGGGACTTTGCCGTAAGGGAAGCCTGTGAAATGTTGATGGGTGCAAATGAGCTGTTTGATGAAACAATTACCCGAAGAATGAACTATGATGAAGTATACCAGCAGTATATCATGGCTAGAAATCTTACTAATACGCACTTTTACACCTATAATAACCGACAAATAATTAACGCCGATATTAAACTTTAAATTAAAAAGTGTAGTATCTTTGTAAAATAATTATTAATCATACTAATCATGTATCCAGAACCATTAGTAAAACCAATGAAAGAAGAGCTGGTTCAAGCCGGCTTTGAAGAATGTTTAACACCGGAATCTGTTGAAAAGGCTGTTAGTCAGAAAGGTACCGTGTTGATGGTGGTAAATTCAGTTTGTGGTTGTGCGGCAGGAGCTGCGCGCCCAGGTGTAAAAGCAAGTTTACAGAACGCAAAAAAACCTGCTAAACTTACTACTGTATTTGCCGGTTTTGATGTAGATGCAGTTTCTCGCGCACGCAAACATTTTGCCCCTTATCCTCCTTCCTCCCCTGCTATTGCACTCTTTAAAGATGGACAATTGGTTCATTTTGTAGAAAGACATAGTATTGAAGGTCATTCGGCAAATGCTATATCAGAGCATTTAAAAGCTGTGTACGACGAATTTTGTTAAATAGAAGCCGTAATAATAGTACAGGCTCTTACAAGCTCTTCATCAGTAATAATTAGCGGAGGTGCAATTCTCATGCTTTTTGTATTGAATAAAAACCAATCGGTAATTATACCTGCTTCTATACATTTACTGATTGCTTGCATGTTAGTCGCTTCATTATCAAAATTAATCGCTGCAAGTGCTCCATTTATACGTAACTCTTTTATTTTAGGGTGTTTGATGGTTTCTTTAATAATTCTTTCTATTTCTTTTGCTCGTTGCGGGAGGTTGTCCTTAACTATTACATTTAAGTTAGCTAATGCAGCAGCACAACAAACCGGATGCCCTCCAAAGGTTGTAATATGACCTAATACCGGATTATGGGATAATGAATTCATTATTTCTTTTGAGGCAATAAATGCTCCTATGGGCATCCCTCCTCCCATTCCTTTTGCCAATAATAATATGTCTGGTATTACTTTATATTGTTCAAAAGCAAACAGGGTGCCAGTTCTGCCAAAACCTGTTTGTATTTCGTCAAAGATTAATAATGCTTGTGTTTCATTACAACGTGCTCTCAGTTTTTGTAAGAAAGATTGTTTAGCAGCTATTATACCTGCTTCGCCTTGTATGGGTTCTATAATAACACAGGCAGTTTTAGTTGTTATAGATTGTAAATCTTCTTCTTTATTAAATTCTATTATTCGTACATCAGGCAATAAGGGGCGAAAACTTGTTTTAAAATCTTCGTTGCCCATAACGCTTAAAGCTCCATGCGTGCTGCCATGATACCCATTTTTAAAAGATATAATTTCACTTCTGTCTGTAAAGCGTTTGGCAAGTTTTAAGGCACCTTCAGTAGCTTCTGTACCTGAGTTTACAAAGTAAACCGAGTTAAGATTTGCAGGAAGTAAATCGGTTAAAGCTTTTGCCAATAGCACTTGCGGACTTTGTACATACTCTCCATATACCATCAGGTGCATATAGGTTTCTGCCTGCTTTTTAATGGCATCAACTACCTCAGGATGGCAATGCCCTATGTTGCTTACTGATATACCCGAAATTAAATCAATATATTGTTTATCGCTTATATCGTTCAGGTAAATACCTTTAGCAGAAACAATTTCTAAGGCTAAAGGTGCGGGGCTTGTTTGCGCTATATATTGTAAGAAGAGTTGCTTTTGTGAGAGATGCATATATTAATTAACTTATCTCTGCACAACGACCTTTTTAGTAACTATGTTAGTATCTGTTCTTATGTTTACAAAGTAAACCCCTTCGCTTAAATCGGCTATATTAATTGATATCTTATTATTGTTAATTGATACTTGTTTAACTGTATTTCCCAACATATCTATAATTGTAATTTCCGTTGTTCCATTCAATAGTAAACCTTCAATATGTATAATTCCTTTAGCTGGGTTGGGGTAAACTGTTACCTGATTATTACTTGTTACCCGATCAATACCCGTTGTACAATTTTTTACGTTAATTGCCTTTGCAACAGTATCAACACAACCTCCTGCATTTTTACCAATAACGGTATAGGTGGTACTAACTATTGGAGAAACTGAAACAGTGTTTGTAATTGCCGTACCCGCATTGCTACTCCATGTATAAGTGTTTGCACCGCTCGCTGTTAAAACATCGGGTGCACCTGCACAAATAGAATCGTTTGTTGCCAATACACCAAGTGTTGAAAAAACACCTTGTGTTAAAGTATAAAAAATTACAGGGGCAGGGCAACCCGAAAAGGCTGTAGTAGTTAAAGTATAATTGCCCGGTGTACTTGTTTTAATTGTTTGAGTGGTAGCCGTAGCAATGGGGCCAGTCCATGTATAAGTTGCTAAGCCAGCAGGCCCTGATAATACAGTAGTATCGCCTGCTACACATAAATTTTTTGAGGATGTAATTTGATTTGAACTTACATTGCAGCTCGCATCTATATATGCATAGCCAATATGCGCACCCTGGTTACAATCACTTACTGTGTACTGTAATGTAATAGTATGTCCAATAACGGAAGAGAAATCTAATGTTACTGTAGTCCAAGGCTTATAAAAAACTGTATTATCAACCGAAGAAGTATTCCAGCCCGGTACACTTCCGCTGGTAATACCTGAAGCGATAACATTATATTGCGAACATACAACAACAGAACCTGTAGTAACATCTGTTATATGCACATCAAAATAAGGAGATTCTGTTGGAGGATGCCCACCATCCTGAAGAACCACTGCATATTGATAGGTAAATGAAGCATTAGTAGCGTCAATCACAAAAGTTTGTGAAGCTCGTTGCATCATAAAACCTGCATTTGAGTTATTAATAAGTAAAGAATGGTTTCCTCCAAATGGTGCAGGAGCCACAATAGGGAAGAAACCTAAATTATCTATACCTGTTGTATATGGCTCATTTGAACAATCTATTCCATTACAAATTGTACTATTGTCTCCTCCAACAAAATTACCCGGATTATTATTAGCGGCAGAACTTCCTCCATTACTGGTTACTTCATAAACACCACCTACAGCTGTAAAACAAGTATCACAAGGTAAAGGCTGACTTAAACTATTACTTCCTTGCATAAAATTCCAACCACTGGCTGTACCATTTTCAAAACCTGCATTATTACAACCTGCTGTTGCAATTTGAGGAGGGGGATTTAGTTTTTGCGTATTAGCACTATTGGTAATAACAGTATTCTGCTTGTTTAATAGTCGATGTAAAACTTCATTTTGTTTCTGCACTTCCCATTCTTTGGTTCCACTATTTCTTGAGTTTCGAAGTATTTCTGTAATCTTCTCTTCACTTAAATAGCCCGAAGGATATGAAATAGAGGTTATTTGAGCTTTACCAATAAAGCTTGCTGCCAAAAGAGTTAATAATAAAGTAGTTTTTTTAATCATGAGTTTAGTTATTTATGGTTGTTATTTTACTATTGGTTAATGTTGCAAAATTACTTTTTTAGTTGTAATGCCATCTGTTGTTTTTAGACTTAAGTAATAAACCCCATCAGGAAAACTAGAAAGATTTATTGTATGATGTTGAGTTGTAAATATTGAATGATAAATGGTATTGCCTAATACATCCATAATTGAAAGGGTAGTATTTCCATTCAGCATTCCTAATTCAACATTTAACACATCTTTAGTTGGGTTAGGGTAAATTGAGATTTGAGTATTGAGATTTGAGATTGACCCAAAGGGTACCCGAGAGATGCCTGCTGCCGTACAAGTAACATTAACAGCTATAGTATCAATAAGTATGAAAGTAGCATTTGCGTATGTAAAACATTTATAATTGTAAATTCCTGCACAACTAACAGTAGTTGTAAACGTATTTGCCGGTGTAGTAAAAAGGAGTGTAGAAGCACAATTGGGAATAATACCAGTTACGACACTAATTGGGCATCCACTAGATACCCATTCTATTGTGTCACCGCAAATTGCATTTATAGTAGTAGGTGAAATTGTGAATGTAGGAGTGCAAGTTGCAATTGATATATTAATCTGATGTATGGTTGCTTTACTATCTAAAACAAATACAACAACTAAAAGAATACATAGTTTTTTAATCATGTTGCAAAAAATTATTTCTCCATCAAATATAACACAAAATATAACGTCCCTATAAAATAAGAAAATTTTAATACAAAGAGTAAAAAGATAATAACCACAAGGCCTGTAGGTGGTTGAAAAGTTCAGAAACAAAAATGTAACAAAATTTATTTTACTGCGTTAAAGCGATATATAAACAATTAAAATATAAACCTAAAAAACAAAAACCATGGAAAATCTAAAAGTAATTCAAGTAGTAACCGGTACCTCTAAAATGAGTCCTACCGATTTAGTAACGGCAGCGTTATTGGTAAAAACCACCGGAGACCCTATTGCGGTGGCTCCGCCCGTAACCGATATCGTTATACACGGGGCGGCAAATACCTTGCAAAACTTGTTTAACGGTACGCAGGCAAACCCACCTACTGTATTGACAAGTGCTGTAACCACACAGTTTAATATAGTGGCAACCATGTATAAAAAGATTGGAAGCTATTTAAAAAACGTATCAAACGATGCTGCTATTGCCGCCGGCGATGTAAGTGCCGGAACAGTAGTTGTGCAAAGGTGTGGTTATAAAGTAAAGAGTGCCAAAAAACCTTCCAGCAAAGGGTTTAAAGGCACTTCTACCACATCTAACCAAATAGATATAAGCACTAAATCAGCCGGAGTAAATGCTATTTATGTCCGTCAGTATGGTGTTACTCCTACTAAAGATGTTCCTCCAACCATTATGGCAGAGCTTTTAATAAGCAAACATGCTGATATTAGTATTACCAACCTAAAAAGCGGAAATATTATTGCTTTTCGTGAAGCGTATATATTACCTATTCCCCGTAAAAAGAAAACAGGTTTGGCCTTACCTGCTACCGCAAGAGGTGCTACCACCACAGCATCATCTACCGGACATAAGATTGTGTTTAGCGATGCAGCCGAACACTACAACTACGGTAACTGGATATACGTAGTTGTTAAGTAGCAAAGTATACATACTGCTTTTTTCTTAGGCAGTAATACAGGATAAAATACAATAATTGCAACAGGTATTACAAGCATTACAACAAGTATTGTAATGCCTGTTGCATGTATTGTAATCTATGCAGCAAGTATTGTAATAGTTGCTGTTGGTACTGTAATCTATGCAGCAAGTATTGTATTAGTTGTTATTGGTATTGTAATCTATACAACGTATACTGTAATAGTTGATGCAGGTATTACAATCTTTGCAGTAAGTATTTTAGTTGTTGTTACATGTATTACAATCTATGCAGCATGTGTTGTAATAGTTGTTGCAGGAATTAGATTTCTTGTTTCTTACAACCCGATATTACCAACAGAGATTGGGTTTATTTAACCCTTCACTAAAGCTTTTAGCTTCTTTTTTACTTCATCATTTGGTTCAACCAAGGGCAAACGAACTGTTGATTTACAAATATTTAGCAAGTTTAAGGCGTATTTAATTCCACCCGGGTTTCCATCGGCAAAGAGTTGGTTGGTAATCTCAAAAGTTTGGTAATGCAGTTTGCGGGCTGTATCAAAATCTCCTTTCAAACCTGCTCTTACCATATTGCTGAAACTCTCAGGGAAAGCATTTGCCAGCACCGAAATAACCCCTACTGCACCACAAGCCAACAGAGGCAGGGTTAGGTTATCATCTCCGCTAATAAGCATAAAATCTTTAGGCTTGTTATTAATTATAGCCATGCACTGTTCTACATTACCCGATGCTTCTTTAATGGCAATAATGTTCTTAAAATTATGAGCAAGTTTAAGGGTAGTCTCTGCCGTGATGTTTGAAGCTGTTCTGCCAGGAACATTATACAAAATAATAGGTTTAGTGGTTGATTTGGCAATGGCTTTGTAATGCTCGTAAATACCCCTTTGAGATGGTTTATTGTAGTAAGGTGATACAGAAAGAATGGCTGAAAAGTCCGATAAACTGGTATGCTTAATAGTATCTATAACTTCTTGTGTGTTATTACCGCCAATGCCTAACACTAATGGCACACGCTTTTTGGTTTCTTTAACAACATGGTCTATAACCTGCTGTTTTTCTTCTTTGGTTAGGGTAGCCGTTTCTCCGGTAGTGCCAAGCACTACCAGGTATTCTACTTTTCCTTTAATAAGATGGTTGATTAGTTTGGTTAACGCATCATAATCAACAAGACCACTTTTTGCAAAGGGCGTAACAATAGCCACGCCTGTACCTTTTAATTGTTTTTGTATTGACATGGGGCAAAGTTATGGATATATTTAATTAGATGTAATAACAAACTAATACAATACCAAACTCTTTACATAAGCATTAGCAGGTGCTTTCTTAATTCGTTTGTAAGTATCCAGTTGTACCAAACTACCATTCTTAATAATACCCAGATAATCGGCACTGCTCAATACTTCATCCAAACGATGGGTTACAATAATACAGGAAGCTTTATGCTGTTTCAGTTTCTTTTGTATGTAAGTAAATATCTTTTCTTTTAAGATAATATCTAAGTTACTGAAGGGCTCATCTAACAGCAATAATTTAGGAAAGATGGCAATGGCTTTGGCTAATGCTACCCTTTGTCTTTGTCCGTCTGATAGGGTACTTACTTTCTTATCTCTAAAGGTGGTCATTTCAGTAAGGCGAAGCAGTTCGTTTATTATCTTCTTCTTATAGTCATCATGATAACCAATCAATATATCGGCAATGTTTTCATAAATAGTATGATGTTCTAATAATGCATAACCGGTGCTTACCAGTTTCATATCAGCATGCCCCGGAATTAGGTTATAAGCCGGGCCTAATACGCGTTGTTTATTAAAGGTAATGATTCCGTTTTGTAAATCTTCTAAACCATAAATACATTTAAGCAAAGTAGTTTTTCCGCTACCACTTTTGCCCACTAATACAAGTATTTGTGCAGGATTAAGTTGAAAAGAAACATTCTTTAATCCCTTAAAATGGGTTTCGTTAGGGTAGTTAAACTGTATTTTATCAACCTGTAAAATAACCTATTTAATAAGTTGAAAAAAACCTTTCAGGTTGTATGATTTCGTATTTAAATCAGTAGCGGTAAGAGTGTAAAAATATGTGCCTTCTGTGCAAGCAACTCCGGATGTTGTATAACCATCCCAATAACTTACATTATCATTATCTAAAGTAATTACTTTAATACCCCATCTGTCATATATAGTACAGGATAAACTCTTCATCCCATGTGCATTAGGAGCAAATACATCATTAATACCGTCGTTGTTGGGTGTAAAAATATTGGGCATGGTTAGCAGCACCGTATCTGCTATAATAAGCGGAGAAGATACCGTATCATTACAACCTTTGGCACCAAAAGCAATCAGTGATACCGTATAAGTACCTACAGCACTATAAGTATGTGGTGGGTTAGATAAAGTGTTTTGAACCAAGGTGCTGTTATCGCCAAAACTCCATATATAACCATTGGGCGCATTAACAGATAAATTTGTAAAAGTTATGGACTGAGGCACAACTGTTGCCATACCCGAAATAGCAAACAAAGCTGTGGGAGTTAATTGAGCATACATGGTTACTCTTTGTGTATCAATAGCGCCGGAACTTAAATGTACTATTAAAGTAATAACATATATACCGGAGTCGGCAAAAGTAGTTGTTATACTTTGGGTAGAATCAAGCAAATAGGAAGCTCCATTGTAGGTATACAGCCAGTGCCAGGATGTTGGCGTACCTGCAGTTACACTTCCGGTTAAAGCAACAGGGGCACCGGCACAAACCGTATCTTTGATAATAATAATGCTTACATTATTTGCTGCACGTAAAGCCTGAAAAGAACAAATAAAAAACAAGACACATAAAACGATTCTACTAATCATATATAAATTAATCAGCTAATTTAATTCAAAATTATTCAGAAAATGGATAGTGTTTACATTATCTGGGAAATCATTAATAACAGGTGATTGTGTATTACCGAAAGAAATGGTTTTAAAAGGTAATGGAATAGACGAAACTATACATTGTAATTCCTGTTCTATATTTTTTATTCTTTCGGTTACATTATCTATGCTTTCATACTCTTCGTAAAATAAAACTCCTATAGGAGAATGCAAGCTATCGCTTTGTCTTATAATTAGAAAGTTATTATCAAGAAACTTTTCTTGGTTTAAAAGATAAATGGCTCGGTTATACTCATGGTTATTGGCATATTTTTTATTTTGAGTAACCTCAGAGAAACAAAATATACTTTCGTATAACGTATTAAAATTATATCCTTTAGGAACAAAGAGTTTAGATACATTTCTGCATCCTAAGCCATAATAATCAAAAATATCATTCCCTAAAAGAGTAAGCTCTCCCCTACTCTCTTTACCTGAAAGGACAGCAACAGAGCTTCTGTTTTTACGAATGATATGTGGATACTTACCAAAGTACCTTTCAAAATACAGACTACTGTTGTTACTTCCGGTAGCTATTACTGCATCAAAGTTTTGAAGTTTACCTTCAGCAAAAAGAATTTTATCAGTAAAGAGAGGTTCTGCTTCTTTTAAAAACTCTGCAAAGAAGGTAATCAGGAACTTATCATCGCTTGAGGGTTTTATCAATATCTTATTTCCTGATAGCAACACGCACATGAAATCATGAAAGCCGACAGCAGGAATATTCCCTGCCATAATAACGGCAACTGTTTTAGGTGTTTTAGTTTTATTAATTTGCTTACAAAACGCTGTCAGCTTAGTTTCTTCCAACACAAGAACAATACCCTTCAATGCTTTATATACATTATCTTCAGTAAACCATCCGTTATATAAGAAGCATTGTTCAACAAGATTATCTAATTCTTCATACTTGCTTTTATACAAAGTATTCTTTCTTTCATTTAAAAAATCCGACAGAAAACTACTTAACTTTAAAAAGGCCTGAGCTTCTTTTTCCATACTTTCTGAATAATCAATCACGCTGTAGTTCTATAAATGATGCTTATATTTGCGCAGATTTTTAGCAAAACTAAACAAAATGTCTATTAAAATAACTGATGAGTGTATTAATTGCGGAGCTTGTGAACCTGAATGTCCTAACAATGCCATATATGAAGGTGGTGCCGAATGGCGTTTTGCCGATGGAAGTACTGTAAAGGGTATGGTTAAAGGACTAAGTACTGGTATTGAGGCTGATGCCAGTGCCCCGCAAACACCCAATAGTATGGATGTATATTATATTGTAGCTGATAAGTGTACCGAATGTAAAGGTTTTCATGATGAGCCACAATGTGCTGCTGTTTGCCCTGTTGATTGCTGTGTACCTGATGAAGCCCACAAAGAAACAGATGAGCAGCTTTTAGCAAAAAAAGAAGCATTACACTTATAAATAACTTATCGCCGTTTCGACGACGCAAGAAGAATCTAGTACCTCGCAACTACATTTTTACTCTTAACCGCTGCCATATTAAACCAACCAATAGCCGGTTGATTTCCGCTTGTTTGTTGTATATTAGTTTTTACATTTTGAGGAGTAACGGCAAATAAACCTGCCTCTGCATTGGTCATTTGGGTTTGCAACTGACCCAAGAAATCACTGGTATTAGCATTAATGGAATATATTTCTATCAAGCAGGTATCGCCTCTGTGATAAGGATTTTTATTATCTATTATCTGCCCAAAACTATTAGGGGCACCAATATCAGTGCCATCTTTAGTAAATGAATTGGCATCTTCCAAAAAGTCCATTTGATCGGGTTGGTTATAAAGCAGCTCATTTTTATATACTTTAATCCAATAAAAATTCCCTACCCCTTTAATATCTTTTGCTTTTAAAAACGGATAGTATGAGGTTTTATTAGCACTAGGAATAGAATCCGTTGGATCAAAAGCACTAAATCTAAACTCAATTGTATCTACAGGAATGGTAGGAAATAAAGTAGATACCGCATTATAAACATTTCCGTTATAAGATACATTTAACTGGTATTTGTGATTTACATAACCCATCGTATCATTTGCCAAGGGTGTATAAATGTAATTTCCTTTACCATCGGGAGTAAACGTAAAGGTTTTAGAGTTAGTTAAATCCGTTAACCCAACTGTTGCACCTAAAACAGCGGGACAGGATACTTCACTAAAATAGTTTGCCGAAGTAGTAATACGCACTGTTTGTGGCTTGGTAGAATTATCCAAAAAGGCATCTATAACTAATTGGGTTGTGCCGTTTGGCACACTTACCTGAATTATTGTTGTACAAGCATTTATACTTGTGAGTATTATTAAATAAAGAATAATATGTTTCTTTATTTTCTTCATGTTTTATTTAGCAATAACACTTTTACTGGAAACCAAACCCATATTAAACCAACCAATTGCTTGTTGTGCGCCGTTTGTTTGTTGAATGTTAGTTTTTACATTTTGAGGAGTAACCGCAAATAATCCGCTTTGTGCATTAGTCATTTGTGCTTTTAGTTGCGTAAGAAACTCAAATGTATTATTATCTATTGAATAAATCTCTACCATACAGACATCATTTCGGAGTAAAGGGTTATTATCATTTGTTAAATTCTGGAAAGCAAAGGGTGTAATTAAAGAATCACCGTTATCACCTGCATAACCACCATCCTGAATGATATCTAACTGCGCAGGTTGATTATAAATCATATCATTTTTAAAAACTTTAAGCCAATAAAAATCACGTATAACTCCAGTACTATCTTTTGCATGAACATAGGGATAGTACTTACGGGGTTTAGTCGTATCAGAAAGAGGATAATTACCTATATAATCTTGGGGTGAAATTCTAAATGTAATATTGTCAACAGCCATAGTTCTGTTTACAATAGATACAGCATTATACATATTACCATTATAAGATATATTTAATTGATACTTATGATGCAACTGCGCCATACTATCATTTATACTCGGGGTGTATACATAATTCCCATAACCATCAGGAGTAAAACTATAGGTTTTAGCATTGGTTAAATCATTCAGACTAACAGTTGCACCTAGCACAGGAGGCGTAGAAACATTGCTGAAATAGTTTGCATTAAAGGTTAATCTCACAGTTTGCGGATTAGAAGAATTATCTAAAAATGCATCTACCACTATAAGTTGAGAGCCGGTTGGCACACTCACTTGAATAACCGATGTACAGGAAGTAATAACCATTAGTATTGCTAAGCAAACTATAATCTTAATCTTCATAATTTAAAATTTGAAGTTATAGGTTATAGCAGGAATAACAGTTCCTACAACCGAGTATTTAATAGCTTGTGTTTGCGAAGCCTGATTTGGCGTTGCCTGAAAGTAAACCGCAAAAGCATTCTTTCGGTCATAAGCATTATATACACTAAACACGATGCTGCTTTGCCAACGTCGCTTTTCATTCTTTTTAAAGTTATAAGTAGCCGAAAAATCTAAACGATTGTAAGAAGGGTTACGAAAGTTGTTTCGCATATTGGAAGTATTATAGTTTACCGTATAACCCTGTATTTCTATTTTAGAATCTGGAAAGGTGTTAGGCGTGCCGCTTATATAAACAAAGTTGCAGGATACATTCCAGCGTTTATTAAAATCATAATTCAACACAACTGCCAGATTATGTGGCCTGTCATATTTACTGGAATACCATTCATTGTTACTCAATCCGTTTATCTGACGTAAAGTGCGGGAGTATGTATAGCTAACCCATCCGTTAAGCTTACCTTTTGTCTTTTTAAAATAAAACTCTGCTCCATAAGCTTTTCCTTTGCCCTGAAGTAATTGCCCTTCGTAGTATTTATTTAAAAGCAGGTTTGCATTATCAATGTAATCTAACTGATTTTGCAGGTTCTTGTAATATACCTCTACCGAGCTTTCAAACATATTTTCATGCAGGTTTTTAAAGTAACCCAAAGCCACCTGATCTGCCAATTGGGGTTTAATGTTGTTAGTAACGGGTGTCCAAATATCAAGCGGAGTAGATGCTGCCGTGTTAGATACCAACATCAGGTATTGTGCCGTACGGTTATAACTGGCTTTTATAGAGCTATTGTCGGTTATATCTACTTTATAAGAAAAGCGGGGCTCCCAGTTGCCATAATGCGCAATGCTTTTACCGTTTCCATAGGCTATGGTATCTTTTAAACGCTTGCCATTATTGGGTATGGTATCGTAGTAATTATATCGGTTGCCGGGGCCCATATAATCAAACAAGGAATAGCGAATACCAGCCTGAATACTCATACGGGAATTTAATTTAAACTCATCATCTATATATAGGGCACTTTCCAAACCATATTTATTAGGCACGCTGATATTAGTACTGGTACCATCTGAAGCAGTAACGGTTGCCTGCCCCGGCTCAAACTGAAGCATAATACTTTGTCCGCCAAAATGCATAGTATTCTTGTTATTCAGATAATAGGTAAAATCTGGTTTTATGCTGTAGTTAATAATGTTGGATGTCCAGTTAAAACTCTGGTTAGTGCCCCCATTTGTAAAACCCAAACCGTAATTGTAATTGCTATAATAAGCAGTGGTGTTTAAAAACAGTTTATCATTAAATAAATGATTCCAACGTAAACTGGTTGTAGCATTACCATATTTAAAGCTAAAGCCGGCACCAAATTTATCTTGCCCCATGTAGCCGCTTAAAAACAGATTATTCTTTTCGTTTACACGGTAATTTAATTTTGCCGTTAAATCATAAAAGTAAAATACCAGATTGCCTAACTGGGGCTCTTTCCATTTTAAGATGGGTTTAGCTAATACATCTATATAACTACGGCGAGCGGCTATAATAAAGGACATCTTGTTTTTAATCAATGGTCCTTCAATAGAGAAGCGAGAAAATATAGTACCGATACCCCCCGTTATTTGCAGGTTTTTGCTGTTACCCTCTTTCATTCTTATGTCTAATATGGCAGAAAGTCTGCCTCCATACTGAGAAGGAATACCTCCTTTAATAAGTTTAACATCCTTTACTGCATCGGGATTGAAAATAGAGAAGAAGCCAAACAAATGCGATGCGTTATACACAGGAGCCTCGTCCAACAGAATAAGATTTTGGTCTATGTTACCACCTCTCACGTTAACCCCCGATGAACCCTCGCCCATGGTAGTAACTCCCGGCAATAGCTGTATGGCACGTATTATATCAACCTCGCCCAATAAAGCAGGTATGCGGTTAATTTGTTTAATGTCTAGTTTAGCCACACTCATTTCAACCGCTTTTACGTTATGGTCTTCCCGCTCTGATGAGATAACCACTTCGTTTAAAGAATTAGCTTCATCTTTAAGTTCAAAGTTTTGTGTTATGCCTTTATCGCTTAAATCTATCTCCATACTTTGCGTAGCATAACCCAAATAAGATACCATAATGGTATGTTTGCCTGTCGGCAACAAAAGCGAGTAGAAGCCATAGGCATTGGTACTTACTCCATTAGTAGTGCCCTTTTCATATACACTTACGCCAATAAGCACCTCTCCATTCTTAGCGTCTTTAACATAGCCGCTAACCGAACGCTGTTGCGCAGTTGCTAATGAACAAATAACTAAGAGCATCATTGCGAACCGAAGGCGAAGCAATCTCTTCATCAAAAGAGATTGCTTCGTTGCACTCGCAATGACGTTTATAATGTGTAATTTTCTCATAAACCAATATCTTTAAATGTGCGGCAAAATAAAGTGAGGAAGCATCCGTAAACAAGAATTTTTAGGTTGATTTACCATGCAGGTAGGTAAGGTAAAGAGTAGCATAGATTCCTTGATTATTATCCCGCATTTTTATTAAGCGTGGCAAATCTAAGGAAACTTTTATTTGTTTTTAAGTTTCCATTAAAGAATTAACATGAATTTAATATAGGTTGAGCATTTTATAGGGCAAGATTACTATAAACGAAAGCAGATTAAATGAGAAAGTTTATGATATGGCCTGATAAGCAATGAAGGTATTATAAAATAAGAGATTAGCTATTGTTAGATGGCTATGCAATCTCTGACTTAAGAAAAAACAAAATCATATTCCAAATTTTACTAATTTTCCCTCCTGATTACATACAATGAAACAAGATATTATTACCAAACTCGAAAATCTTTTAGAACACGAAGATATTAATACGGTATCTGCCCAAATTAAAACCATTCAGCGTGAATATGAAGAAGCTTTCTCTAAGGAAATAGAAAAAGCTAAGGAAGACTTTACCAACGATGGCGGCAGGTCTCGCGATTTTATATATACAAAGTCTAAAGAAGACGAAAAGATTGTAGAGCTGTTTGATAAATTCCGCAAACAAAAAAAGCAACAGAGCGATAAATTGCAAAGCGAGCAGGAAAAGAATTTAGAAATTAAAACCGGCATTATTCGCGATATAAGTGATTTATCTAAACTGGAAGTTAACATAAGCGGAGCCATTAAAAAACTGCACGAACTTCAGGCAAAGTATAAAGAAACAGGTAATGTGCCCGCAGCTAAACATAAAGATATCCTTACTGAATATAACAGGGTAGTTGATACCTTTTATTTTGGATTAAACTTATATAAAGAGTCTCAGGAAGTTGATTTAAAAAAGAACTTTGAAGCTAAAACCCTGTTGCTTGAAAAGATTAAGAACCTGCTTACGCTTGAGAACATGAAGGATGTTGAACGCAACATCAAAGTATTCCGTAATGAGTGGGAAGAATTAGGGGCTGTTCCGCAAGATAAATGGCTTTCTATGCGCGAAGAGTTTAGGGCTGCAAACGAACAGGTAAATAAAAAGATACAGGATTTTTACGGAGAGAAGAAAGAACAACTTAGTCAGAACCTTGAAGCAAAAAAACAACTGATTGAAAAGGCAAAAGCTTTAATTGCCGCTGAAACTCCCCGTAATGAAAGAGAGTGGGAGAATAAAACAAAAACTTTAATTGAAATACAAAACGAATATAAAGAATCAGGGCATACCGAACAAAAAGCAGGAGATGAAGTTTGGAAGTTGTTTAGAGAAGTATGTGATGGTTTCTTTGAGAAGAAGAAGGAGTTTTATGAGCATGCTAAAGAACGCTATGCAGACGCCAAACAGAAGAAACTAAAACTTATTGAAGAAGCTGTTGCTTTAAAAGACAGTACTGATTGGCAAAAGACAGGTGAAAAAATAATGAACCTGCAACAGCAATGGAAGAGAATGCCAAGCACACACCCTAAAGATGAACATAAATTGTTTGAGAGGTTCCGTGCTGAATGCAATCATTTCTTTGAAGCTAAGCGCGTACAGTTTGCGCAACAAAATGCCGAACTGGAAAACAATATACAACATAAAGAAACCATTATACAAAACCTGCATGGCTTTGCACCAAGCGGAAATCCACAGGATGATATTAATGCCCTTAAAGAGTTTACCAAACAATGGCAGGAAAGCGGACAGGTGCCTGCCGGTGAACGCAAACGTTTACATGATGCCTTTTACAATAAACTGGAAGAATTTTACGGAGCCATTGCCGGTGATGAAACCGAAAAAGGCTTAATTAAATTCAAATTAAAACTGGAAAGACTGGAAGCTTCTGAGAACGGGCATGAGCTTCTGGTAAAAGAAAACGACTTTATTAGAAAGCAAGTGAACGAGATACAACAGCAGGTTAATGTTTACGAAAACAACATGGGTTTCTTTAAGAATGCTAAAACAAAGAACCAGATGATGATTGATTTGGAAAATAAGATTGCTGCCGAAAAAGCTAAAATTGATGAGTTGAAAAAGAAGCAGAAACTGATAAGAGAACTCCTGGACAAAGCCGCTAAACCTGCTTAGAAGACGTTAATAGAATTGTTTATAAATATTTTCAGTTAACCTTTTACTGACAAAAGCCTGAGATGGTTACATTAATTCAATGTTATCATTACATTAAGAAGTAAGCAAGGCTATTGTGCAGGTGCTTGTTTTTTACTAAGTTTGGTTGTTCAATTCAAAAGAATGATTAAATCATTACTGCCTAAGTTTTTTCTTTCTAATTATGTAAGCAGTTTATCAGTCATACTTATATGCCTTTCTTTTACCTTTAAAGCACAGGTAGGCGCTAGTTTTTCTGCAACACCTTTTAAAGGATGCGCCCCCTTGGTAGTTAGTTTTACCGATCATTCAACAGGCGGGCCTACTTCATGGAACTGGAATTTTGGCAACGGACAAACTTCTGTGTTGCAAAACCCCGGGGCTGTTTATACCAATTCGGGTGTATATACGGTTACTTTAACCGTTTCTAACGGAAGCTCTTCCAATACAATTGTACAAACAAATTACATTACGGTTTATGCCAACCCAACCGCTGGCTTTACATTAAATACCTATACAGCCTGTGTGGGACAAACGGTTAAATATACCAATGCAACCATAATCGGTTCGGGTGGTGCAGCTATAAGTACCTGGGCCTGGGATTTTGGAGACGGTAATGCACAAACAGTTACTACAACAACCGTATCGCATAGTTACAGTACCCCGGGCAGTTACCCTATCAGTTTAATTGTAACTGATTTGAATGGTTGTACAAATGCAACAACAGAAACCGTGGTTATTGTCCCCCCTCCTACTCCGGCGTTTACGGCAAATCCGGTTTCGGGTTGTTCGGCTCCGCTTAGCGTAACGTTTACCAATACCTCTGTTTCATCAGGAGCAACTACCTATAGCTGGCATTTTGGAGACGGGGGTACTTCCAATCAAACGAATCCTACTCATACCTACGCGGCTAATGGATCTTATAATGTTACATTGATTGTAAACCAGCATGGTTGTATAGATTCTGTTATGATGCCTAATTACATCAACATTCAGAATATGAATGCGGGGTTTACAGCTACACCCAGTGTGGTTTGTACAGGACAATCTATTACTTTTAGCAATACTTCTGTACCAACAGCAGTAAGTGCCAACTGGATTTTTGGAGACGGAGGTACTTCTACCACTATTAATCCTGTTTATACCTATACGGCTGCCGGAACCTATACGGTTTCTCTTTCTGCAACCGGTGCCGGCGGATGTTCGGGTAATGCTACTTCGGTTGTGACGGTAAATCAATCGCCTGTTATGGCTTTTACGGCTGATACCATGATATCCTGTTCGGTTCCTTTTGCAGTAACTTTTTCAAATAGCACTACTGGCGCTTCTACCTATCACTGGAATTTTGGAGACGGTAATACATCTGTAACTACAAGCCCTGTTAATACATACACAGCACCGGGTACCTATACGGTAACGCTTGCAGCAACAAATAATACAGGAACCTGTTCGGATTCTATCGTGAAAAACAGTTTGATTGTTATTTCTCTGCCGATAGCAGCTTATACAGCTATACCCGATAGCGGTTGTATACCTTTGCCTGTAAACTTTACCAGTAATAGTACCAGTTTACTTGACCCTATTACATCTTATACCTGGTCTTATGGCGATGGTAATTCGGCTGCAACTGCAGTTGGTAATGCTACTAATACATACACAGTATCAGGAATATTTTCTCCAACATTAACAGTGCAAACAGGCAGGGGTTGCACCAATACGTTTGTTTGTACTAATTGCATCAAAGCAGGCATTGCGCCCGTGGCAAGTTTTACCATTTCGCCCAACCCGGTTTGTTATGGCTTGCCTGTAAACTTTACCAATACATCTACGGGGGCTACCGGATGGCAGTGGCTGTTTGGCGACGGACAAACTATGAATGCGCAAAATGCCACGCATGTATATGGTGATACGGGTAAGTACCAGATAAAACTGGTTGCGTATAATAACGGTTGTACCGACACTTCTTTAATTACACCTGTGGTAGTTTTGGCACCTAAAGCTATTCTCTCTTACTCATTAAGTTGTACTTCTTATTTTACTGTTCATTTTAGCAGCGCATCCGAAGGGGCAGATTCGTTGGTATGGAATTTTGGCGATGGCACACAAAATACAGCTAATGTTGTAAACCCTATACATACCTATTCTACAACAGGCGCAGTAACCTGCATACTTACCGCTTATAATTATGCTTCGGGTTGTAATAATCAGGCCACAATATCTTTTACTATTGCGCAACCCATTGCTAATTTTACTACCAGTGCAAACAGCGGTTGTTATCCGTTTGCACCTGCGTTTACCAGTACTTCTCAGGATGCCAATACCTATTTCTGGAATTTTGGCGATGTAAGCACCCTTGCAGATACTGCTGTTATTGCCAATCCATCTTACACGTATAACAATCCCGGAAAAGATTTTGTGAAATTGCTTATTACCGATGTGAACGGTTGTAAAGATTCCATCACCAAGAAATTAGTAACCATGGGGCCTGTGCCTTATTTCAGCGCCTCTCCGCTAAAAGGCTGCGCACCGCTTTTAGTAAGCTTTAAAGACAGCACCTTCAGCGATTCTACCCTAGTGCAATGGAATTGGAGCTTTGGCAACGGAAACAGTTTATCGTATACGGTTGCGCCTCACTTCCCTCCTACCGAAACATATCTTAATCCGGGAAATTATAACGTTACTTTAGTAGTAACCGATAAGAACGGTTGTAAAGATTCTTTGGTTAAGATAGCTTATATAAACCCAACTTTTCCTGTGCCTAATTACAGTGTGTTACCTTTACCATTCTCCTGCAAAGGAAATGTGCTTACCTTTAATGCAAGCACTACCAATGCTGTTGGACCACAATATAGTTGGAATTTTGGCGACGGCAGCTCAAGCCCTGCAAGTTACAATCCTATAACTACCCATTCTTATACAACTGATAATTTATACCATGTTACACTTACGGTAACAGATACCAATCATTGCACAGCTTCTTATAGCGATACGGTGCTGATATTAAAACCCAAAGCTAACTTTGGTTATAGCATAGTTTCTACCGGATGTGGAACGATGAAAGTTAACTTCCTCGATTCATCGGGTGGTTATGCCAGTGCATGGCAATGGAACTTTGGCAACGGGGCAAGCTCGGTATTAAGCAACCCTACGTATGATTATACCCAACCGGGGTCTTATAACGTAACCCTGATAGTAACCAACGCCGGAGGGTGCAGCGATACCCTTATTAAAACAGGTATTATTGTGGTTCCGGGGCCTGTGGGTAGTTTTAGTTACTCTCCGCTATCGGGTTGTAATCCGCTAACCGTACATTTTGCAGGAAATAGCGCTAATACGCAAAGCTATACCTGGGTTTTTGGCGATGGAACCGTTATAACAGGGGGAGACAGTATTACGCATACCTATAACCAGGCTGGGGTATTTAACCCCATATTGCTTTTAAGTAATACTTCGTCCAGTGGAATTTGCCAATTGCCTGCCACTCCGTTAAGCGGAGCCATTAGCATTATTAACGGAGTGAATGTATCGGTAACACCGGGTATGCTGGCACTTGGCGAAGACAGTATGGGCAGCGTAATGGGTATTGCCAGCAACGGGCACGGGCCTTATACCTATAGCTGGTTGCCTGATAGCAATATCAGTTGCCACACCTGCCCCAATATACTTGTTACCGGAACGGGAGATACCCTGCTATATACCCTTACCGCCACCGATATAAACGGCTGTCAGGGAACGGCTACGTTATTGATACTATCTACCCCCTGCATAGATAAAAAACGCGTACCCAATATTTTTACGCCCAATGGCGATAATAAGAACGATGGCTTTTATATACCAGGACTTTGTCCTGAAGAAAATTACTCTTTGGTGGTTTACGACCGTTGGGGCTCTTTGCAATTTACGGCTACCGAAAGAAACCGGGCCTGGGATGGCAAAACAACCAAAGGAGCCGATGCGCCCGATGGCACTTACTTTTTTATAGTAAAGGTAAACGGCAATACCTACAAGGGTTTTGTGCAGCTGATAAGATAGCCGCTAAAAGGTTTTGATGGATTTTATCTGCGCCAGATTAACCATCATAAAGGCTTCTTTGCATTCTTTATCTTCATAAAAAACAATAAAGCCCTCAATAACTTTGGTGCTTTCGTTGGCAGAATAAAACTCTTCCACCTTCCCGTCGGTATATTCTATGCGTGTGTTCTTTTCCATACAGTTTTCTCCGTTTACCCATACGTATTGCTTTTATAAAAGGTTGGGTTTATTTTTTTTATTAAAACTTACATATGTAAGGTTTTGGCGAATTATGTAGTTTTTGTGTCATTTTTTTGTTATACTTTTGGAACTTAAAGAAAAAAATAAAGAGTTTAATCCATTATATATAGAATAGTGTTTTATAGTTTTACAAGTTATAATGAGTAAAGAAAAAACAATTACGGACAATAATTTAAAAGCAGTGGATTTCTTTTGTGGCGGAGGGGGCATGAGCTACGGAATGAAGAAGGCAGGTATTAATATTCTTGCAGGAATTGATTATGAACCTAATTGCAAAGAAACTTATGAAGCAAATGTCGAAGCACAATTTATTTTGGCAGATGTTTTCAATTTAACGGCACAGGAACTTGAAAAACAACTTGGATTAAAAAAAAATGATGATGAGCTTATATTAATCGGTTGCAGCCCTTGCCAGTTTTGGAGCATAATAAACACCGATAAAAACAAGTCTGAAAAATCAAAGAACCTTCTTGTTGAGTTCAGACGTTTTGTAGAATATTTTAAACCCGGTTATATAGTTGTTGAGAATGTACCAGGTGTTTTAAGAAAAAAGGAAGAAAGCGGATTACAACCTTTTATCGAATGGTTAGATAAACACAAATATAAAGTTCATTTTGATGTTCATAATGTAAATGAATATGGAGTTCCTCAAAATAGGAAGCGTTTTACTTTAATTGCCAATAGAGTAGCCGATAAAGAAATTACCCCTTTAAAAAAGAAAGGTGAAAAAGTAACAGTACGAGATGTCTTGGGAGAAAAAAACGGTTTCAAAAAAATAAAAGCAGGACATAAAGATAGTACTGGGTTTCTACATTCAGTATCTAATTTAAATGAATTAAATCTTGAAAGATTAAAGCATGTAAAAAAAGACGGAGGTAATCGTTTAGGTTTTGCTAAAATCAAACATTTGCAGTTAGATTGCTTTGTTGATAGAGATAATTCTTTTAAAGATACATTCGGGCGTTTATGGTGGGATAAACCTGCTCCGACAATAACTACTAAATTCTATAGTGTTTCAAACGGTAGATTTGTTCATCCTGAAGAAGACAGAGCTTTATCCTTACGTGAAGGAGCTCTTTTGCAATCATTCCCAAAATCATATAAATTTTTTGGGACAAGTACATCGTCAATAGCTCGATTAATTGGCAATGCCGTGCCACCCGAATATGCAAAAAGAATCGGGCAAGCAATTATAAATTCTAAATAAATAGTTATGAGCGATAAACTAGTAATGACCTTTGAGGCTAATACCATTAAGCATTTAGGTGTTAAAATGTATTCTACTATGCCTCCTGCTCTTGCCGAATTGATAGCTAATGCTTATGATGCTTGCGCTACAGAAGTTCATGTGAAGTTATATGATGATCATAATAAAAAAGTTATTGTAGAAGATAACGGAACAGGAATGTCTTTTAAACAAGTCAATGATTACTTTTTAAGAATAGGGCGAAACAGACGCGATGAAAATCAAGAATCTGAATGTGGAAGAATACCTACAGGTAAAAAAGGGCTTGGCAAACTAGCTTTATTTGGAATAGGTGATATCATAAATATAACAACGTGTCAAGGTAAAGAAGGGGTTCAGTTTACACTAGATTGGGCTGAAATACTAAACTGGAAGGGAAAGGATTATGCTCCAAAATTTAATCTTATACCTAAAGGAAAATGTAAAAAAGGTACAACTATCACTTTAACTAATTTAAAAAGAAAAACAGGATTTCCAATAGAAGAGTATGCAGAAAGTATTGCAAAACTATTTAATTTCAAAGATGACTTTGTAGTTTATTTGTCTTTAAATAATGGCAAGCCAATTAAAATTGATAATAAATTAAAATATGAAAATATTACTCCTGAATTTTCATGGGATATTCAACAAGCGGTAGGCGATAATGATGAAAACTATGAAGAAAAAGGTAATATACAGGGTTCAATTATTACTACAGAGAAACCATTAAAAGCTAATTTAAGGGGGGTAACTCTTTTTGCAAATGGAAGAATGGTTAATTCAGCTGAATTTTTTGGTCCTTCCGAATCGAGCCATTTTTATTCTTATGCTACTGGGTGGTTAAATATTGATTTTATAGACAATTGGGATGAAGATGTAATTTCTACTAATCGCCAATCAATAGATTGGGAAAACGAAAAAACTGCAGAGCTAAGAAAATATTTGGCTTCTTGTTTAGCGATCATAGAAAGAAGTTGGAGAGAAAGAAGAAGGGAAAAGAAAACAGATTCCATAAGCAAAAAAACAAATGTAAATGTGAAGGAATGGCTAAAGACATTACCTGATGGTGTTCAACAAAATGTGGAAAGTATTGTTACTATGCTTGACGATACTCCAGAATTATCAGAAGAAACACAACAAAAATCAATTCGAATAATTCATGAATTAATCCCTGAATATCCTAATTTACATTGGAGACATCTGCATTCTGAAATTCAGGGAGCATCAAATAAAGATTATCAAAGCCAAGATTACTATAGAGCCTTTGAAGAGGCGATGAAAAGATATATTAGTGCTACTAGAAAAAAATCAAATAGCTCAAATACAACTGATAGTGGTATGATGGGCGAAGTTTTCGGTAGAGGTAAATCTTTAATAACTTCAAAAAAATATAAAAAACCAGATGGTAATGATTTTAGCACTTCGACATTAGAAAATATTGAAGAAGGACAGAAATTTTTATCTATGGGGATTTTGGCGGGGGCAAGAAACCCCGTTGCACATGAAGAAATAGTTGATTTAAGAGAGTCTAAATTGTTTTCCGAAAGGGATTGTCTTGATTTTTTAAGTTTACTGTCACATCTCTTTAAGCGATTAGAAGATGCGGAAAAACCTTAATTCAATATGCCTGATATTTTTTCTAAAGAAAAACGTAGCGATATAATGTCAAAAATTTCAGGTAAAGAAACTAAGCCTGAAATTTTAGTAAGAAAATATTTATTCAAACAAGGTTTTCGTTTTCGTAAGAATGTAAAGTCATTACCCGGCACACCAGATATTGTTTTACCAAAATTAAAAACGATTATACTTATACATGGTTGTTTTTGGCATGGGCATATTAATTGCAGTAAAGCAACAATGCCGACAACAAACACTGAATTTTGGAATTCCAAAATTCAAAAGAATATTGACCGTGATAAAAAGGTAAATGCAGAACTCAAAAAATTAGGATGGAAGGTTATTATAATTTGGGACTGTAAATTGAAAAACAAAAAAATATTTGAAAAGACAATGCAAAAACTTGTTTCGGGTATTTGATACCCTCACCCCCTATTAGACACCACCAGTTCTTTCATATCAATTTTTAGGGCGCTGGATATTTTTAGTAAGGTTTTTAGGGTGGGGCTGGTTTTGGCGGCTTCTATGCGCTGCATGTTTTGCTTTTCAAAGCCACAGAGGTAGGCCAGATCGGCCTGGGTTAGTTTCTTTTCCTGTCGTATTTTTTTAATGTTAGCGGCTACTTTTTTTAGATAGTCCTTCTCCTTCATCCCGCTAATTATCAATTTATAATCGGCAAGTAAGTAATCAATTTTGATTACTTATTATTTTTTAACTATATTTGTAGCAGATAAACCTGATAATTTAGCTCTAATGCCCTTTTTAGCCTATAAAAAACCCTTAGTCCCAAATTTTGAAACTTCCTGCAGGGTTGTGGGGAGTTGCAACAGAGTTGCCGGAAGTTCCGGCAAGGTTGCAGGGGGTACCCACAGGGTTGAAGGAAGTTCTGGCAAGGTTGCAGGAACTTGCCACAGGGTTGCGGGAGGTTCTGAAAAGGTTGCCGGAAGTTCTGGCAAGGTTGCAGGGAGTACCCACAGGGTTGCCGGGGGTTCTGAAAAGGTTGTTGGAACCGGCCACAGGGTTGTTGGGCGTTTTAAAAACAAGATAACAGACAGCTTAATTATAAACCTAAACCATAAAAACCATGACCACGCACATTGAAACATCAGACGCGGGTTTTAACCTGCAATTAAAAACCTTTGTAAGCAAAATACCCGGCTATGCCACCTTGTTTGGCCTTAGCACGGCACAAATAAATGCCGTAAAAGCCGATAGCCTGGCTTTTGATTATGCGCTTAGCTGCGCCCAGATTATGCAAACCTTTGCGCATAATTATACCGAATACAAAACCCAGCTGCTGCATGCCAATATTACCAACCTGGGCGGCTTTCCAACGCTGCCGGTTTTGCCGGCCGCACCTGCTGCCGTGCCTGCCGATATTAAAGGGCGTTTTAGAACCCTTATACAAAGCCTTATACACAACCCCAACAAGGTATATACCCAAAACATTGGCGAAGATTTGGGCATTGCGGGCCCTGCATCTAATTTTGACCCTGCTACAGGCAAACCCAAATTTACCATAGCGCATAGTGCAGGCGGGCACCCCAAACTAAACTATACCAAAGGAAGTTTTGAAGGAGTAGAAATTTGGAAAGATACGGGTGCGGGTTTTCTAAAACTGGAACGCATAACCCAAACCACTTATATAGACCCCAGCGCACTGCCCGCAGCTAATGCAGCAGCCGTATGGAAATATAAACTGATTTATTTATACAAAGATGCCGTTGCCGGCGAGTTTAGCGATGTGGTAAGCATTACCGTGAACGGACAAACGGGTACAACGCCCGCAACGGGTGGTACGGCCACACCCGTTACACCCCCTGCCGGCGGATAATATTTTAAAAGAACAAATCACAAAGCCCCGCCTCCTGCATTGCCGGCTTCGCTTACTTATTTAAATTGCACAGGTAATTTTTTAACAACTCTTCCCACCTTACCGGCTTCGCTTACAGAGCTATATTGCGAGGGGTGTAACTTAACAAGTCTTCCAACTTTACCCGCTTCATTAAAAATTTTAGTCTGCGACAGTAATCATATAAGTTGCTTTCCAACTTTTCCAAATTCTCTTACTACCGTAGTTATAGGTTCAGGAAACCCTTATAACTGTTTACCCAATTACGTGCTGCCTGCCATGAATTCTTATACAAACACTCCGCTTTGTGCAGCAGGCAATACCAATGGTTGTGCTGTTTCAACCGCAGGCATAGAGCAATATAACGAAAACAACAGAGCAAATATTTATCCCAACCCCAATAATGGCAGTTTTGTTATAGAAACAAACGGGGATACAAAACAAACCATGCAATTGTATGATGTAAACGGTAAGCTTGTTTTAAGTCAAACTGTAAACGGCAAAACTACTATAGATGCAAGCGCTTTAAATGAAGGTGTTTATAACCTTAGTATTATAAGCAGTGAGGGTGTAACAAATAAAAGGTTGGTTATTGTGAGATAAATATGGGATACTTAAAATTTAAGAAGCCGCTCCATTAAGAGCGGCTTTTTTTATTAATTAATAATTGTTGTTTTTACCGTTCGCTCAACCAAACATACAGTTAAGCACCCCAAACATACCGTTGGCTAAATCTGCAGCTTCTTGTCTGTTTATTTGATATACCTTTGAAAAAAAACAGAATATGAAAAAAACAATTACAACATTAGCAATCGGATTTGCTCTTATGGGCATACATGTTAACGCACAATCATGGCAATGGGCCAAAGGTGCAGGCGGAACTGCCAATGATTATGCTAATGGCATAGCTGTTGATGCCAGCGGAAATACATACGTAACCGGAGGATTTTCAAGTTCTTCAATTACTTTTGGGAGTACAACTCTTACAAATCATGGTGGTATAGATTTTTATCTGGTAAAATACGACCCTTCCGGAAATGTACTTTGGGCTAAAGGAGCTACAGGTACTTCTAATGAAGGAGGAAATAATATAACGCTTGATGCAAGCGGAAATGTGTATGTAGTAGGTACCTTCAACAGTTCTTCGCTTACTTTTGGTACAACCGCCATAGCACTCCATGGCTATGATGATATTTTCATTGTAAAATTTGATGCTTCTGGTAATGCACTTTGGGCTAAAGATGCCGGTGGAGCGGGCAATGATATAGGAGAAAATATAGCAGTAGATAACAGTGGAAATACTTATATAACAGGCTATTTTGCAAGCAGCAGCATTGCTTTTGGAAGCACTACGTTAACAAACACAAGCGGAGGCTCAGGTAGTGGAGGAACCAATGATTTTTTTGTTGCTAAATACGATGCCTCTGGAAACCCGCTTTGGGCCAAAAGTGCAGGAGGAAGTTCTAATGAAATAGGCCTGGGTATAGCTGCAGATGGCAGTGGAAATGTTTATGTAACCGGAAACTATACCAGTTCTAGCATTACATTTGGTAGTACTACTTTTACTAACGGCGGTGGCCTTGATTATTTTACTGTAAAATATAATTCATCAGGCACAGTAGTATGGGCTAAAACTGCTTCCGGAGCTTCTAATGAAGGAGGTAATGGCTTGAAAGTGGATGCTAATAGTAACCCTATTATAGTTGGCACTTTTAATAGCGCAACACTTACTTTTAGCACTACAGCTCTATCAGTTCATGGGTATGATGATATTTTTATTATAAAATACGATTCATCAGGTAACGTACTTTGGGCTAAAAATGCCGGCGGGTCAGGTAATGATATTGGTAATGCTATATGTGTGGATGCTAGTGGAAATTCACATATAACAGGTTATTTTTCGAGTCCTACTATTGCTTTTGGAAGCACAACATTAACAAACGCCGGCGGTGCTGCCGGTAGCTCTGGTACCAATGATATTTTTATTGCACAGTATGATGCTTCAGGAAATGCACTTGGAGCTGAAAGTGCTAGCGGAAGTGGCAATGAACAAGGGAATGCTATTGCCGTAGATGTTGACGGAAGTTCTTATATAGCCGGATATTATACCAGCACTACTCTTGCTTTCGGAACTTATACCTTAACCAATGGCGGTGCTAATGATATGTATGTGGCAAAATATGGTACGCCATTTTCTGCGGGTATAAATGAAATAAAATCTAACAGTATAGATGCCAATATTTACCCTAATCCTAACAATGGCAGCTTTGTAGTAGAAACTACAAATACGATGCTTAACGTACATTGTACCATTTATGATGTAAATGGCAAATTAGTATTAAACCAAGCCATAAATGGCAAAACTATTGTTGATGCAAGCAACCTAAACGAAGGTGTTTATAACCTGAATATTATAAGCAACGAAGGTGCTGTAAACAAGAAGTTAGTTATTGTAAAATAACTTACATTAATACTATAACAAGATTAAAGTCCTGCAGCAATGCAGGACTTTTTTATTTGGGTATGCGGCTATGTTATACTAACTTCGCTTCCTCTAAAAAGTTACAGCCGAGCGTAGCGAATACATGAGTGCAAAAATAAAAACTTAAATAAACGAATAATGCAATTTAAATCGGATGTTGAAGCTTTAGATGCTTTGCATGCTACCAACAAAAAACTGGCTGCCGAAATAGGCAAGGTGATTGTAGGCCAACATGAGGTTATTAATAATACCCTAATATCTGTTTTTTGCAGGGGGCATTGTTTATTAGTGGGTGTACCAGGCTTGGCAAAGACCTTATTGGTAAATACCATTGCCGATGTATTGGGTTTAACATTTAACCGCATACAATTTACTCCCGATTTAATGCCCAGTGATATTACAGGCTCGGAGATACTGGACGAAGCCCGAAATTTTAAATTTATGCAGGGACCTTTATTTGCCAATATTGTCTTGGCAGATGAGATTAACCGTACACCGCCCAAAACACAGGCTGCTTTATTGGAGGCGATGCAGGAACGTATTGTTACCGTTGCCGGAAAGAGATACAAATTACCCGACCCCTTCTTTGTACTGGCTACCCAAAACCCTATAGAACAGGAAGGTACCTACCCCCTACCCGAGGCTCAGTTAGACCGATTTATGTTTAACCTTTGGTTAGATTATCCAACCTTAGAGGAAGAGTTTGAAGTGGTAAAGCAAACTACGGTTGACAGGCATGTTACCTTAAATAAAATTATATCTGCCGAAGAGATTATATACTTCCAGCAATTAGTGCGCAAAATTCCTGTAGCTGATAATGTAGTAGAATATGCCGTGAAACTTGCCGTTAAAACCCGTCCAAACAATTCGGTTGATAATAAACTGGCGCAACAATATCTATCATGGGGTGCAGGCCCAAGGGCATCGCAGTATCTGGTATTAGGCGCCAAATGCCATGCAGCATTAAACGGAAAGTACTCTCCGGATATTGAAGATGTAAGAGCCGTTGCCCATCATGTATTGAGGCACCGTATTGTGCGCAACTACAAAGCCGAAGCAGATGGCATGAATGTTGAGGATATTATTTCAAAATTGATTTAAATGTTTCATTGGTTATTGCGCAACATACCGCGTCCTATTTTAATTCAGGTAAGTTTATTATTTAGCAAAATTGCCCCTATTGTTTATGCCGGAAATAAATATGAAGACCCCATCAGTGGAAAAACTTATCGTAAGTTTTTACCTTATGGATACTCTGGCAGGGCTAAAAGAAAAAATGTATTATGTCCGGGAAGCCTTTCTTTAGAGCGGCACAGGCTGTTATGGCTTTACCTGAAGAACAAAACTGATTTCTTTACAGCACCTCATAATATGCTGCACATTGCCCCAGAACAATGTTTTTATAAACTGTTTAAGGCAATGAAGAATATAACTTACACCACAGCGGATTTAAACTCCCCCATTGCCGATGTAAAAATGGATTTGCATCATGCGCCTTTTAAAGACAACACCTTTGATGTGATATTTTGTAATCATGTATTAGAGCATGTAGATGACGACAGGCAATGTATGCGCGAGTTATACCGCATTATGATGTCGGGTGGCTGGGGTATATTTCAGGTGCCTATGGATATTACCCGACAAACTACTTACGAAGACAAAAGCATTACTACACCGGAAGCACGCGAAGAACATTTCTGGCAAAAAGACCATGTGCGTTTATATGGATTAGATTATAAAAACCGTTTGGAAGAAGCAGGGTTTACCGTTGTTGCCGATGATTATGCTAATAGTTTTTCTGCCGAACTGGTTGATAGATACCGTTTGCCAAAAGGCGAAATGATTTATCTGTGTAAAAAGATTGTTTAATAACTAATGAATAGAATCCTAAAGATAGTTAGCTGCCTTTTTATTCTCTTGCTTGTTTCACCGCCTAGTTATTCTTCTGTTACTACATACACAAGCACCCCTGTTAAAAAAGATACTACAGCTTCAGATAAAGCCCTGAAAAAAATGGCAAATAAAGAAGCGCATAAAGCAGCTATTATGTCAACTATTTTACCGGGTTTAGGACAGGCTTATAATAAGAAGTATTGGAAAATGCCTATTATATATGCAGCTTTAGCTGGTATGGGGTATTTAGTATATCATACAAACAGTTTGTATCAGGAATATCATAAAGAATTAGTGCTTCGTTATAAATACGGAGATTCTGTTTCTGTATATACCCTGCATAACCCTGACACTAAATTAGCAATATACTCTACTAGTGATTTGAATACACAAAAACTATTGTATAAAAAGCATTTTGATATGACAGTTATAGGCATTGGACTTGTTTACGTTCTAAATATTATTGACGCCAGCATTGATGGGCATTTAAAAACTTTTGATGTAAGTGATAATCTTACGTTAAACATAAAACCTAAAGCATTTTACTGCGCACAAAGTACGTATGGCATAGGTATGGGTTTGAGTTTTGCACTTACTTTTAAATAGAAAATGAAAATAGCACTTTTTGGATATGGTAAAATGGGTAAAGAAATAGAACAGATTGCCCTACAAAGAAACCATACTATTGTTTTTAAAATAGATAAAGAGAATAGTAATAGTCTGGCAAAAGAACAATTAAAACAAGCTGACGTAGCTATTGAATTTAGTACACCCCATACAGTTATTGATAATATTTACAAATGTTTCGAAGCTCAACTCCCTATTGTAGTGGGTGCTACGGGTTGGTATAATAAGTTCGAAGAAATCAAATTAATTTGTATTGAAGATAAGCAATCACTTTTTTATGCTACCAATTTTAGTCTTGGAGTTAATTTATTCTTTAAGATGAATGAAGAGATAGCCCGTATGATGAAAAACTTTCCAGGCTACGAAGTAACTATGCAGGAAATTCATCATATCCATAAGCTTGATAAACCAAGTGGGACTGCTATTACTACTGCGGAAAAAATACTTGCCAATCAAACTAAAAAAAGCAACTGGAGTATTGATAAAAAAAGCGATACCGATTTGTTTATTGATGTGGTTAGAGAAGATGAAGTGCCCGGTACACATACTGTATTTTATAAATCGGATATAGATGAAATTTCACTTACTCATAAGGCCTATAACCGCAAAGGTTTTGCTTTGGGCGCAGTTTTAGCTGCTGAGTTTCTGCATAACAAAAAGGGTATTTATACCATGAATGATTTGTTGAATTTATAATTCAACAAAAAAGTCCTGTAAATTCTACAAGGCTTCTTAAGTTAATTAACTCTAATTGTTTTTTACTGCACAGGAGCGTTAACGTATATAGGTGTGCTGCTAAGCGCCGTGAAAACAGTTTGCTGAGTACTCCAATCTGTATAAGTAGATGCATTCGTATTTCCGGCAAGAATATATGCTGCAAAATAAGCGTGGCTAATGCCACCCGAAGGAAAACCTAAATCATAAAAGTTGTTTGTAGGAATGTAAAAATTAAATTTAGAAACACCCGGTGATACAGTAGTTGTATAATAGGTACTAAAATTGGGTGGAATACTATCTACAAAAGTAGCAGCAGCCTGAGAAACATATATAATTACAGTAGTTACTGCTCCAGAAACAGGAACAGAGCCTCTTACCCGTATATATTTTTCGGGCACATTTCCCGCTCCTACCACGGCAAAAGTTGTATCCTTAGCCACCGCTGCAAGAATATTGGTAGTAGGAATTTTTGATAAAGCAAAGTTTTTATCAATAGTTCCACCTCCTACGAATTGAGATCCATAAACCAATACCCTTCCATAGCCTTGTCTGTTAACAACCATACTGTATGTTCCGGTACTAACATTCGTAAAAGTATACATTCCGTTACTGCCTGTAACTGTTTTCATAACAGCACCTGAACCCACATTGGTAAGTATAACGCTATCACCCGACAAGGAATCTGTTGGAGATAATATTTTTACACCCGAAACATCGTATAAAGAAACTAATCCCTGTATATTTCCGGTTAAAGTGGGTCCCGGAGCGCCATTTGAACCTGCTGCACCATTAGGCCCGGTAGCACCTGTTTTTGTGCATGAAGCAGCTAATATCATTAATGATAATGAGATAGATAGAGCCGATATTTTAATGAATATTTTGTTCATTGCTTTTTTTAATTTAGATGTAAATGTAATAAAATGTTGAATGTTGTGCGTTAATTTTTTAATCGATGTAATTAAGGTTTACAAATAGCTGGTTACTTCTTCATCAGCATGTAATTCTTAATAGTTTCGGGTTTGGAAACGCCAAACTCAAACACTACTAAGTTTTCGGTATAATCGGTATAACCATCGCTGCTTATGGTTACTTTGTAGGTACCTGGCAATAGTGCCATTACATAACGCCCGCTTGTTTTGTTGGGTACAAAGGTTATTTCGTCATTAGTCTTTTTATTTATAGCACTAATGTTAACGTCAAAATCTTTCTTATTGGTAGAATCGCTGCGCAATACCTTACCGCGGTATAGACTAAATCGCTGTTCGTTTTCTTCAAATTTAATACGGTAAATATCTAAATCGCCAAAACCACCCGGGCGCAAAGCACTAACATAACCCGCACGGTTATCAGGCAATATAGATATTTGTCGCTCATCATCACTTGTGTTTAGGGGATATCCCATATTAATAGGGCTACTCCATTCTTTATCCATTTCATCCCAAACGCATTTAAACAAATCAAACCCGCCCATGCTGCTATGCCCTTCTGATGAGAAATAAAGCGTTTTTCCATCTAAAGATAACCAGGGGAAATCTTCTCTGTATTTTGTGTTTATTTTGCTGCCTATATTAACAGGTAAACCCCATTGGCCTGTGGGTAACATTTTTGCGGTATAAATATCGGTTCCACCTAAAGAGTTTTTATCTTCTCTGACAAAATACAACATAGGACCCTCATCCGTATTAAAAATAGAACCTGAAAATTCTTTCGCGTTATTTACATTATCACTCAACTTTTCAAGTTTGGTATAGTTGCCATTTTTTTTGTGTGTGCTGTATAAGTCTTCTACCTGGTCTATATGGTCAATATATACAACCAACTCGCTTCCATCGGGGTTTATACCCACAACTTGCTCGTCTAAATTGGTGTTTATAAAATTACCTAAGTTTTTTGCCTTATCCCATTTGCCATCCAGTACATTACAAACAAAACAATCGGACGAGTAATAACCATCTGCTTCAACCTGTGTGGTATGTCCGCCTTTACGACGAGAAGTAAAAAATAAAGCCTGCTCATCGGAAGTTATCCAGGGATAATAATCGGGGAATTCTGTATTTACTTCCGGCCCGGCATTGGTAAATGTAATATTTATAGGATGCTTAATAAGTGCCTGTGCATTGCCACACTGCTCAATACAATGGTCGGCTATATCAGCTTCTTGTTTATTCTTAACCATCAATTCTTTATATTTGGTATAAGCTTTAATGGCATCTGGAAATTTATTAGCCAGGTGATATGATTTACCCAGCCAATACCAACCATCAGGTTTGCATTTGGGGTTTTTAGTTGCTTTCTCTAAAAAAGGAATACCGGCAGTTTTATCAAGGTTAGTGTGTAAATAGCAAAAAGCTAACCTGTAGTTATATTCTACATCCTCGGGTTCTCGTTTCACAAGCTCCTTATACATGGGCAAAGCCATCATAAAGTTCTCATTCTTAAAATGTTCGTCGGCATCTTCAGGCTCCCACTTTCCCTTAGGTTTAGTTTGGGAAAAAGAGTTGCATACAGATACAACAATCACTAATAATAAAAATAGTAATCTCTTTAATTGCATAAAACGATGCGAAAGATACAAAATTAAATTACTAAGATAATACCAATTATTTTGAGTTCATATTTAGCAATTTCTCATACTTTTGATGTTTAAATTTAATTTTATGCGCATACACTTTATAGCAGTTTCAATTGTTTTCTCTTCTCTTGGTTTTGCACAGGTTTATACCGATACTACCAAAGCTCCTGAAAACTGGTTTAATTTAGACCCTTATACCAACAAAATAAATGGCGTTAGTACTGAACGTACCTACAATGAGTTGCTTAAAGGTAAAAAAAGCACTACACTTATTGTAGGAGTTATTGATAGCGGTGTGGATTTTAACCACGAGGACTTAAAAGATGTTATGTGGACTAACCCGAAAGAAATTGCCGGAAATGGAATAGATGATGATAAAAACGGATACATTGATGATATACACGGTTGGAATTTTATAGGTGGGAAAGACGGTAAAAATATAGAGCATGAAACAGTGGAACTTACCCGTCTTTACAGAGATTATAAAAAGAAGTATGATGGTAAAGATGAAAAAACTATTGCTTCCGCCGATAAAAAGGAATATAAACAATACCTTGATATTAAAACCAATTATGAACAAAAACTGGATGAGGCTCAAAGACAACTTACTCAGGTAAATTTTGTAAATGAAATGTTTATTAACCTAAACTTAGAGATTAAAGACCAACTGAGTATAGATAGTGTAAGAGCTACACAGTTAAAACAATTTAAAGCAAAAGATAAAAAACAAGAGAGTTTATTAGCTTATGCTCAATTAATACTATCTCAAGATACTACACTTACAATTGACTATCTTTTAAAACAATTAGATGAAGCGCAAGATCATTTTGAATCTCAGGTTAAATATAATTACAATGTAGATTATGACCCACGAGGTATTGTGGGTGATGATTATAAAAACTCATATGAAAAATACTATGGCAATAATGATTGTAATGGGCCAAGCAGTTTGCATGGAACACATGTGGCAGGTATTATAGCAGCAATTCGTACGAATAATATTGGTGTGAAAGGTGTGGCAGATAATGTGCGCATTATGTCAGTGCGTGCTATACCTGATGGTGATGAGCGCGATAAAGATGTGGCAAATGCCATTATTTATGCAGTAGATAATGGGGCTAAAGTTATTAATATGAGTTTCGGGAAAACATATCCTCATGATAAAGTAGCCGTTGATAAAGCAGTAAAATATGCGGAAAGTAAAGATGTTTTATTAGTGCACGCTGCAGGTAATGATGGCCTGGATATAGACAAGAATATCTTTTACCCATGTAAGAAATTTGTTAATGGAAAAAAAGCAAATAACTGGATTGAAATAGGTGCTTTAAATTGGAGAATGGGCTCAGACCTTCCTGCAAGCTTTTCTAATTATGGAAAGAAAACTGTTGATGTTTTTGCACCCGGTGTAGATATTCACTCTACTAAGAACGGTGGCGGTTATTTGGATGAAAGCGGTACCAGTATGGCAAGCCCTGTTACGGCAGGTGTGGCAGCTGTTATCCGTTCTTACTATCCAAACCTTACGGCCAAACAAGTAAAGAAGATTATAGAAAAATCAGTTGATAAAGACTACAAAGATCAAAAAGTAAAGCAACCCGGAGCGGATAAAAAAGAAGTAAAATTCAGTGATTTATCTATTACAGGTGGTGTTGTAAATCTTTATAATGCCATTCTGATGGCAGAAAAAATGAGCAAGTAATTTTCTATGACAAGATTCCTCCATTTAGTACTACTTACTTTTTGTATTACTTTTATTACCTGTGCGCAGGCACAAAACCCTGCTATCAGTACAAATACAAAGCTTATTAATGGAAAGAAATATTATATCCATAAGGTGGCTAAAGGACAAAGTCTTTATGGTATTGCAAAAATTTATGATGTGGATTTGAATGCTTTAATAGTTGAGAACCCTGAAACAATTGATGGTATTAAAGCCGGACAAGAACTAAAAATTCCTGCAGAGAAGTCTAAAGAACAAAGTATGCCTACGCTTAAAGATTATGAGAAATACGTTACGCATAAAGTAAGCAAAGGAGAAACCGTTTATCGTATTTGCAAAGACTATAATATTACCGAACAACAATTGAATGATTTAAACCCTGATGTAAAAAAGGGTTTGAAAGAAAATATGGTTTTAAGGGTTAAAGAAAAAGATGCCAATAAAGCTCCGGCGGTAACTACCCATACTACTTCTGTAAAAACTGAAGTTAAAGAAACTCCTGCAAGTATAAAAGAAAAAGAAACTATAGAACCAGCCATTATTTCTAAAACAGAAAAGGATACCACACCTGTTGAAGTAGTTAATAAACCTAAAAAGAATAAATACAATGTGGGTTTGTTTCTTCCCTTTCATTTTGATGATTTGAATGAATTAAATGTAGATGAGTTGGTGATGAGTAAACAGGATTTCCCTGCATCGCAGCAAATGTCATTGGATATATATGAAGGTTTACAGCAGGCCGCTGATTCTTTAAAGACAAGTGATTTCGAAATAGTTTTTAAACTCTATGATTCAGGTGATATAGATTCTTTAACCACTATAAAACTTACCAAAACCAATGAGTTTAAAAACCTTGATTTGATAATAGGCCCACTTTATAACTCTCCTTTCAAAATAATTTCTGCCGAAGCTAAAAAGAACCAGATACCTTGTGTTTCTCCGCTTACACAGCAAAACAAAGTGTTATTCAATAATGTATTTACCAGCAAATTAATCCCTTCAAACAATACCTTATTACAAGGTCTGGCAGATTATTGCCTGGATTCTCTGAAAGGGCAAAACATCGTATTGCTTAATAACGGAAGTGTGAAAGATATTCAAACCATAAAAACATTTAAAAGCTATTATAACCAAAAAACTAAAGATACGTTAACAGAAGCTAAAGGGGTTGCCGGTGCCAAAGCCGCTTATAAAGCTGATAAAACAAATTATTATGTGGTGCTTACCGAAAACGAATCCTTTATTTCTGATTTTTTAACCCAGCTTAATCTCTTTTCGGATAAAAAAGAAAACCTGCGTGTAATTGGTTTACGCAAGTGGATGAATTATGATAACCTGGATTTGGAATACTTCAACAACTTTAGCTTTACCTGCGCCGTGCCTTATTATATTGATGAAGAAAATCCTTACATACAAAAGCTAAAAACGGCATATCAGCAAAAATATACTACTACGGCTGATGATTATTATTATGTGGCTGCCGATGCAGGATTGTATTATTTTGATCTTTTAAAAAACATGGGAGGTACATTTGCTGTGGTTATGGATGATATGCCTAAGAAGGGAACCTGCATTAACTTTAGTTTTACGCATCCTAATAACAGTACCGGCTTCGAGAATCAGGCGGTACAAATTATACGCTACAACGATTATAAGCTGAAAAAGATACTGTATGCCAAATAGAGAAGAGATTGCAAAATGGCTTAAAGAACTGCAAAAACACATTTGCAGCGAGTTGGAAAAAGCAGATGGCGAAGCTTTATTTACCAGCGAAGAATGGCAACGCCCCGAAGGCGGTGGGGGTATTAGTCGTGTGATACAAAACGGAAATGTATTGGAAAAGGGCGGCGTTAACTTCTCTGCTGTGCATGGCGCAGCTCCTTCCTTTTTGTTTACCGAGAAAGAACACTCTACCCAAAAAGAAACCGCAAACAATCTTACCTTTTATGCAACGGGTGTATCTATTGTATTGCACCCAAAAAGCCCTATGGTACCTATTATACACATGAATATACGTTATTTTGAAATGAGTAACGGCGTTCATTGGTTGGGCGGTGGCATAGACTTAACTCCGCATTATGTAAACGAGACAGATGCTAAGTTTTTCCATCAAACCTTAAAACAAGTATGCGATAAGCATAACCCAAACTATTATACAGATTATAAAAAGTGGGCAGACGATTATTTTTTCATCAAACACCGAAACGAAACCAGAGGTATTGGCGGTATATTTTTTGATAGGTTAAATGCAAGCTCTGAAATGAGCTTTGATAAAAACCTTATCTTTTGGAAAGATGTAGGCATGGCTTTTGCCCCCATTTATACCGAACTGATTAACCGCAACAAAAACAACGCTTTTACCGAAACTGAAACCGAATGGCAACTTATCAGGCGCAGCCGCTATGCCGAGTTTAACTTGGTTTATGATAAAGGCACTAAATTTGGTTTGGAAACCAATGGTAGAATAGAATCTATCTTAATGAGTTTGCCACCCCTTGCCGCCTGGCATTATAACTATATGCCTAAAGCCAATAGCCCCGAAGAAAAAACTCTTTCCCTACTAAAAAAAGGCATTAACTGGGTTGATTAATTCTTTTTACGCTTTCATTTTTTCATTTCTTTAATAAATTTAGATACAATCACTCCTCCTTGCTTAGCTTTTCCATTGCTCTGTTTAGGTTTCCTACACGTTCGATTTACTTTCCAAGTCGTTTGATTTACATTCCAACACGTTCGATTCACTTTCCAAGTCGTTTGATTCACATTCCAACACGTTCGATTTACTTTCCAAGTCGTTTGATTTACATTCCAACACGTTCGATTCACTTTCCAAGTCGTTTGATTCACATTCCAACACGTTCGATTTATTTTCCAAGTCGTTTGATTTACATTTCAACATGTTCGATTCACTTTCCAAGTCATTTGCTTGGTTAACCGATACGTTTATTTGGTTATCCAACACGTTTGCTAACATGTGCATCGGCTTTGCTTTGTTACACATCTCGCTTGCTAGAGTAATTTGGAAGCTTTTTTGTGTGTTTTGGCCAATAATTGAATTTAAAACCTCTATTTTCGGGCTATGATTAAGAAATGCTTGGTATTGTCGGGTGGTGGCTGTCGTGGTTTTGCCCATTTAGGGGTAATTAAGGCTTTGCAGGAGCATAATATCCATCCTTCCGCTATTTGCGGAACCAGTGCAGGTGCCATAGCAGGCGCTTTTATAGCTAATGGCTTTACACCCGATGAAGTGATGGAGCTTTTCAATAGTAAATTCAAACTTAGCTCCTTTGCTCTGGCCAGTTTTAAGCTGGGCTTACTCTCCATGAAAACCATTCGCGAGTTCCTGCAGAAAAACCTGCGCATTACAAAGTTTGAAGAACTCCCTATACCTTTCTACGTTACCGCTACCAATTTTAACAACGGCGCTCAAACCATCTTCAATACAGGTAATATCATTGATGCGGTTATTGCCTCCAGTTCTATTCCCGTTGTATTTCCTGCTTTTCTTATAGATGGTATTCCTTATGTAGATGGGGCAGTTTCTAACAACCTGCCCGTTGAGCCCTTTGCCGATAGAAAGAGCGAGGTTATCGCTGTTTATGTTGACCCCACCAAACCCTTTAACCCCAAAGGTAGTATGGCAGAAACGATGGATAGAGCCATACACCTCAGCTTCCGGAAACTAGTTGATAGCTCCTCTGCCGGCTGCTACCTGCATATTGAACCTACTGAACTAAATAAATTTGGCTTATTTGACTTACATAAAGCAAGCGACATCTTTACTATAGGCTATAACTATACCAATGAGTTGTTGAAGTAGGGTGTTCCGGCGTGCTGGCACACTGAGCCTGTCGAAGTGCGCCGTCGGGCTTTACGTTGCAAGCTTTTAGATTACTAAAAGGCTTTCCACTGCAATCCCTAACGCAACATTTGTTAATACTTAATAGTCTTAGTTATAACATCCTTTTCATAAAACTCTTCTTTTTCAAGATCGCCTGAACTGCTATAATAAGACCATTTACCAATTTTAAAAGAACCACGCGAGAGGGGGAATAAAAGTTTATTTCCAGAAAGGTATTGAGCTTCAGGCTCATATTGCCCGTTAATTTTTAAAGTACCATTTTCATAATATTCTTTATACTCATCCACCAAATAACCACTTAAAAAAAACCTATCCTGTGAGATTTTTCCACTTTCATAATAAAGAACTTCATGAGTCTTTCTCTTAGTACTATAGTAGCTATTCGGTTCACACATCTTTTGCCCATTCTTATAGTACTTTTCTAAATAAAACAATATAAATTCTTTTTCATAAAGTTTTCCTTCTAACTTACCATTATCGTAATACATTAGTGTTATACAAGTATCATTTGAACAGCTACGGCTTTGTTTTAGCTTTTTGTTTTTATAAAATTCAGTACCTTCCCATAAAGCATGGTTACCATTCTTTTTACTATAATATACCTTTTTGAGAGTCCCATCAATGTACCATTCACGAGATGTATCAATTAACCCTTTGCTATCGCAATTAAATTCAGAATACAATCTTCCGTAATCATAATATATTCTAAATCTCTTGTTTTCCATTTCTTCATCAGGTATTCTCAAATAATAGGAGATGTCAGTTGTATCAGGAAAATTCTTAAACATTCTCACTTTTGATGTGTCTGAAATGAAATAATCATTTGTTTGGCCCCACAAAGCACAACTAAACAATAAAAGTATAATGGTGCGTTTCATTTATACAAATGTAATTAATCTTCTTTTAACACAGCGCGCTGCCCGACCGAACGCGGAGCAGTTTAGCCTGTGCGNNCTTGACTTTTTGTTTCTTTTTCGTCAAAGAAAAAGAAAGTAATAGAGGAGCGATTTAGAAATCTAAATAATGGAAAGTATTTTACTTATATTTCCTTTATATTTGTTAAACCAATTAAAAGAAAACACCTAAAATGGCCCTTTCTCAGAAAAAACCTGAACGCGATGCTCTCCTGCTTGCCGATGCTAAGAATGGACAAACTCCTGCCCAGTTAGCAATTAAATATAAAATAAGCGTAGGGGCGGTAAGTGCTGCTTTTAAACGAATGGGGTTTTCGCGCGTGGGCTACAGAAAAGAAAATGGCATCATGGGCATTAAACCCCAACGAAACGCTGAAATAGTAGCAGCTATAAAAAACGGCGAAAGCATACAGAATATTGCTCTCTGCTATGCTATAGATGAAGAAGGCATAAGAGCCATTTTAAGAAAATATGAGCCCTTATTTTACAAAAAACTAAAAAAAGAATTAGAACGGAAAAGACTAAAAGCACGGAAGGAAGCAAAGCATGCCACTGCCGCCCAAAAAAAAGCCATAGAGGCTGCTGAAATAGCCGCCCGTAAAGCAGAAATAGCGGCTATACTAAAACACAACCCCTTACCTGCAGGAGCCAGTCGAAATGCCCGGATAGTTGCATTGGCAATAAAAAATAAACATACGCTTGCTGAAATTGGAAAACGGTTTAATATTACCCGCGAACGGGCGAGGCAAATTCTTAAAAGATATGGAATACATATAAAAAGAATAAGCGAAACTACAGAAAGAAACATCAGCATTTGTGCCGATTATAAAAATGGTTTAACCCAGGTACAATTAGAAGCAAAGTATAACCTAAGCCACCAAGCTGTTTATGATATATTAAAAACCGAGATTAAAGACTTTGTTCCGGATTACAAAAAACAAAAACAAAAAATTAAGCAGTTCATCGTTAAAAGTTTTTTAGCAGGCCATAGCTATGAAAAAATAGCAGAGTCAGTACCGTACCATAAATATTATGTAAGAGAATTATTAATCGAGCTTGGCTATGTTAAGGTAAAGCTAAGTATCAGGCCCGATGTAGTTGCCCGGCGCCGTAAACAAATTGCCGAGAATATAAAAGCAGGAAAAAGCTTGTTATATATTGGTAAAACACAAAAAGTTTGCTACTTAATTATGTATCAGATTGCCATAAAAGAAGGCCTGCGAGAAGAATATAACGCATTGCACCGCGAGCGTGATAATGCGTTAAGAAAAGATTTTGTAAAGGGTATGTCTATGGAAGATACACTGAAAAAATACAAACTATCACTACACACGGTAAAATTAATTATTGGCAAAACCAGGATGAAACAAGCTAATTACAAAGACATGCAATAATGTATCAGGCAACAACCACCTTAAAAATCTCATCCACACAACGCTCTCCGTCCATAGCGGCAGAAACAATACCTCCGGCATATCCCGCTCCTTCTCCGCAGGGGTATAAACCTTTTATCTGTATGTGCTGGCAGGTTTCCTTATCTCTCGGTATCCTTACCGGTGTAGATGTGCGCGATTCTACACCCACTATCACCGCTTCGTTGGTTAAATAACCCTTCATTTTTGCTCCAAAGCTTTTAAAGCCTTCTTTCAGTGCTTTTCCCATGGTGTTACCCAATAAGGCTTCCATATTAGCAGGGCTTATACCCGGTTGGTAAGAACAAGCAGGTAAATTGGCACTGGTTTTATTCTCTATAAAATCTATTAGACGTTGGGCAGGGGCGGTTTGTGTTTTACCTCCGGCAATCCAGGCTTTGTGTTCCAGTTGTTTTTGCAGTTCTAAGGCCGCTAAATGCTTATGAGAAGAGAAAGCACTCCAATCCGTAGCATCCAAACCCACCACTATACCTGAATTGGCATAAGGGTTATTTCGTTTACTCGGACTCCAGCCATTGGTAACCACTTCTTCCTGAGCAGTGGCACAAGGCGCTATTATTCCACCCGGACACATGCAAAAAGAGTACACTCCCTTGCCGTTTACCTGTTGCACCAAACTATAGGAGGCAGCAGGCAGGAACTCCCTCACCTCCCCCAACTGTTTTATATTGCAATGGTATTGGATGCTGTCTATAATCTCCTGCGGATGTTCTATGCGCACCCCCATAGCAAAGGGCTTAGCCTCTATGGCAATGTTTTTATCGTTCAGTAATTGGTAAATATCCCTTGCACTATGCCCGGTTGCCAATATTAAGTGTTGTACATCATACATTGTACATTGTACAGTATGTAGGTTTAAAATCTGTATGGCTTTAATCTTCTCTTTCGATACGACAACATCAACAAGTTTACTATCAAAATGAATCTCTCCGCCAAAATCTAAAATGGTTTGCCGTATGTTTTCTATAATTTTAGGAAGTTTATTGGTTCCTATATGCGGATGCGCATCAACCAAAATGGTTTTATCAGCCCCATGATGCACCAGGCTCTTTAATATCTTAACCACATCTCCCCGCTTGGAAGAACGGGTATAAAGCTTCCCATCACTATACGTTCCTGCCCCACCCTCGCCAAAGCAGTAATTGCTTTCGGGGTTTACCAGTTGCTCTTTATTCAGTTTGGCTAAATCTCTTCGGCGGGTTTTTACGTCCTTACCCCTTTCAAAAATAATAGGCTTTAAGCCCAACTCCAAACAACGCAAAGCCGCAAACAATCCTGCCGGACCGGCACCTATAATAACTACCTCTTTCTTCTTTTCAGCTACATTTTGGTAGCTAATAGCAATAGGCTCTTCCTTTAAGGGTTCATTCACAAAAGCCTGTAAGGTTACATTAACTTTAATACTCCTTTGCCTGGAATCTATGGAGCGTTTTTGCAGAAGGATATGCAATTCATCTGTCTCTTTAAGGCCTAATTCTTCTCTTACTTTATGTTTCAGGTTAATTTCAGAAAATGCCTCCGAAGGAGCCAACGAGAGAGTAAGGCTGCTAATCATCCTTCAAAGCTTATGCTAAGCAAAAACACATGCGAGTGCAGGGAATTAATAGGCGTAGTAAATTCGGTATTATCTCTTATCAGTATATTTCTAATTCCCTGACTCATCTTAGCCTCTATAGAAAATTTAAAATAAGGAAAATAAAAATCAACACCGCCACCTCCCTGATAAAGAAAATCATTTGCTTTTAACCGCACCACATCAGAGTTTGCCGCATCTTTTTTACCCGATGCCAAATCAATACTATAACAGCCTCCACCAATAACATATACTCCAAAGTTGCGTATGCGCTTTGATTGAAGTTTTACGTTAAGCGGCAAAAGAATAAAAGCCGATTGCGTTGCGCGAATAGCAGTAAAAGAGGGAGAGCCACTCCAATTATTAGAGCCTACAAAATAGTATAACAAACTTCGGGATGCAAACGAAATACCCGGTAAAAAACGCAGCCTTACATATTTATGAATCTTAAAATCGCAAATAATACCCAGATTAAAGCCTGCATCTGCCTTAGTGCTAATCGACTTAAGATTTAAAGTATCACTGGGATAACGGACGGTATCTCTTAAATTATGGTACAATTTAGAGTTGGCAATAGTATGTACTCTAAAATCAGTTTGATTATAACCTATACTAAAGCCAAAATGCAACCTGCGGGCATAAAAATGAGGTAAGTTCATACCCTTTTCGGTAGTTGGTTGGGCAAATACAGCTATGCTTAAGAAAGTACCAAATACAAGCACAGCCAATCTCTTAGGTATGCTCTTAAAAATGTTTTGTATGATGATATTTTTAAACAAACGTTTGCAAAATAACGAAAAATATGCGGTTTTATTGTAGAGTACCTGCTACCTGTTATTGTCCCCAGGTACGCTGACTGCCGTTGCTATTGTCTTTAAAACTGTTCTTTAAAGAAAAGTTCATAGTAAAACTCATGCGATAACGAACATATTTTCCATCTCTTATAGCCGGTTTCCATTTGGTAAGTCCTATAACTCGTATAGCCTCATTATTACATCCTGCCGCAACCCCTTCGTTCAGTATTTTTATGTTTGAAAGCTGTCCGTCGGGTTCAACTACAAAACTAAGTTTCACATTCCCCTCAATACCTTGTCTGGATGCTGCTTCGGGATATTCAAGATTAGCATACACAAACTCTGTAAAGGTTTTATCGGTAATATTAAACATAGGAGAACGTTCGGCAGTTTCATAAATATTTAAAGAAGTATCCACAGGTATATCGGTATATAAAGGAGTATTAAAACCACGCTCTTTTACATACTTTTTATATTTGGAAAGAGAGAAAGTAATATCAAGGCTGTAATCAACATTAACCGCAACCCCATCTTTATGGGAAGGTATCCAATCAATCAGTTTTAATAAACGAATAGCTTCTTCATCTATATCAGGGCTAATAGATTCTGCTACTTTTATATGCTCAGTTTTTCCTTCTTTAGTAACTATAAAATTAAGTTTAACGGTTCCTTCTTTTTTGCTTTTTAAATCTTTCACAGGATAAACTAAATGATCGTGTAAAAAGCGTTTCATTTCTTCCTTACCGCCATATACATCCGGAAAATTATCCACATTAAAACTATAAGAACCTTTGCCTTGAGCTAAACAGATATGAGAATTGAAACATGAGATATGAGTAATAAGTAATATGTAAAAAAGTTTTCTCATATCTTAATGTCTAGTATCTTAGGTCTAATTATCAAAATGCTTCTCCACTTCATCCATAAACCAGTCAGGCGGAATGCAAGGCTTGTTTCTCTCTTTATCAATAAATACAAGGGTAACTTTACCTGTATTCAGTAATTCTTTCTTTTCATTAAAGCATTCGTAATGAAAGGTAATTCTAACGCCCGGCAATTCTTTAATGGTGGTTACAATGGTAAGCTCATCATCATAATAAGCAGGCTTATTGTAGTGAATAGAATAATCAAGTACCGGCAAATGAATACCCTTTGCTTCTATTTCTTTATAACTAAAACCAATTTTACGCAACGCTTCTACACGTGCTACTTCATAATACTGGGCATAATTACCATAATACACATATCCCATCTGGTCGGTTTCGCCATAACGGACCCGTATCTTGGTTTCAGAAATTAACATAATGGTAACATTAAATGTTTTAAAAAGTATAACTCATAGTTATCTTTGCAAAGATGAATAAAAATATCTTATCCCAAATTAAGTACGGTGTTGTTGCCATAGCATTTGCTCTTGCATCCTGCTCAAGCCCCAAACATTTAGCCGTTCAAGACACCCAAACAAAGCATTATGCCATAACAGATAACACAGTAGATTCTTCTGTTGTTAAAACCATTCAACCATATAAGCAAACCATAGATGGCAAGATGCATGAAGTAATTGGCAATGCTCCCGTAGCATTAACCAAGAAAACTCCTGAAAGCAATTTGGGTAATTTCTTTGCAGAAGCCGTTTTTCAAAAAGCAAAAACCATAGCTAATATAGATACCACAAATATGTTTGCTATGTTTAATAATGGCGGTTTACGCACTTCTGTTCCGCAAGGAAACATTATGGTAGGCGGTATGTTCGAGCTGATGCCTTTTGAAAACAAACTGGTGATTATTAAGTTAACTTCAGAAAGATTGCATCAGTTACTTGACTATGTGGCCGAAAAGGATGGCGCACCTGTTGCAGGAATTCGTTTTGTAATTAAGGATAAAAAAGCTACCGACATATTTATAAACGGAAAACCTTTTGATGCGGTTAAAAATTACTACGTTGCCACCAGTGATTACCTGGCAGGCGGCGGAGATAAGTTTTTTAGCGCCGGAGAAAATAAAGATATGCTTGCAACCGACCATTTACTGCGCGACATTTTAATTGATTATTGCAAAAACCTCACTAACCAAAATAAACCCGTAACCGCAACTTTAGATGGCAGAATACAATACGCACAATAGACGAGAATTTTTACGCTATATGCTTGGCGCAGCTGCCGTATATGGCGGAGCATCAAAAATAATGGCTAATCCCTTATTTGCTGAAAAAGGCATCAGCAAGCTAACCATACTTTATACCAACGATGTGCATAGTCGCATTGAACCCTTTCCTGATAATGACCCAAAGTTTGCTAATCAGGGAGGAATAGCCAAACGTGCGGCTATTATTAAGAAAATTCGCAACGAAGAAAAGAATGTATTGCTGTTGGATGCCGGAGATATCTTTCAGGGTACACCTTACTTTAACTTTTATGCCGGCGAACTGGAGTTTAAATTAATGAGTCAGATGGGCTATGAGCTTTCTACCCTGGGTAATCATGATTTTGATTTGGGAGTAGATAACCTGGTTAAGCAAATGCCAAATGCAAGTTTTGAGTTTGTAAACGCTAACTACGAGTTTAAAGACAGTCCGTTGGCAGGAAGAATAAAGCAATACAAGATTATTGAGAAAGGCGGTTTAAAAATTGGTGTGTTTGGCTTGGGAATAGATTTGCAGGGCTTGGTAGAGAAAAAGAACTACGGGGATATAAAATATACCGACCCCATAGAAGCAGCCAAAAAGACTGCCGCCATTTTAAAGCACGATAAAAAGTGCGATTATGTTATTTGCCTCTCTCATTTAGGCTATGATTATAAAGAAAATAAGGTAAGCGATACTGTGCTATCTACCCAAACGCAGGATATTGATTTAATTATTGGCGGGCATACCCATACTTTTTTAGAGGAACCAAAACTTAAAACCAATGCGGCAAACAAACCCGTTTATGTAACGCAGGTTGGTTGGGCAGGCATTTGGCTGGGCAGGGTAGATGTGCTCTTTAGCCAAAACACCGTACAGAAAACCGCCAGTTCTTCTGTTATTAATGTGGCAGACCACGTTGGGTAAGCTATAGATTCACGAAAAATTAATCAAAAAACCAAAGTAGCGCTGTTAAAGGATTAGTGGTAAAAAAATTAGTACTTCTTTCATAAAATATAAGAATAAAATATAACAGATAACAAGCAATGACAATTACAGTAATTATTTTATTAAATTTTACTTTCTTCTTGAATTTGAAATAAAGAAATGGAAAAAGTCCTATAAAGAAAAAACAAGGAGATAATAGAAATGTAATAAGAATTATATGCTGAAAAAATTTAAACGGCAATCCAAGAGAATGTAGGTCTCTAAAAACTTGAGGGAATTTACTATCATAAGTTATTACACGAATAAATTCAATTGACCACAATGAATAAAGAGTAATAATGAATATTATTACAGGAAGTCCGTATAGTAATAGTAATTTGTTCTGTAATTTCATTCTTGGTGGTTATTCTCCCCCTAAATCTACCAATAATNNAAGAAAAAAGTACTTTTTAGGGTGCAAAGTTGCTTATCCGGAGGGTAGAAATACCAATCTACAGCATTGAGATGTTAATCCACACCACCAAGATGCTAATCCAGAGCACCGAGATGCTTACCCGCACCACCGAGATTCTAATCCAGACCATAGAGATGCTAATCCACGATACCGAGATGCTTACCTGAAGTACGGAGATGCTTACCTGAAGTACCGAGA
>PLYA01000039.1:139-4938 GCA_003153315.1 Bacteroidota bacterium | reverse complement strand
AATTAAAAAATAGTTATATATTATCTAAGTTGCTGTTTATCAATGCTTTTAAATTATCTTTTTCTACCTGAGGCATTAAAATCATTTGTTGCAAGTTTTTGTTAATTGCTTCATTCATCATTTCTGATTGCTTTTTAAAGGCTTTACACAACTTACAAAAGCTCATATGAAATTTTAAAGCATATTCTTCTTTTAAAGACAAGGGCTTCTCTTCCTTTTTTAACAAAAGATAGGTAGCCTGCTTGCAACAGAGGTTCCAGCCAAAGCTTTTAGAAAAATAAGCTATATTTTTTTCTTCAGAGGTCATGCTTTTATCCAATTCTTTTCGAGGCACTCACGCATTTGCAATTTTGCCCTATGTATAATTACCCAGTAGTTAGACGAAGTTATATCTAATTCCTTACAAATATTTTCGCTTTCTTCTTCTTCTAAATATTTTAAAGCAAAAACTGATGACCAAACTTTTGGAAGCTTGCCAAGGCATTGTGCCAATATGTACTTAAACTCCTTTTGTTCTATCGAATTTTTTTCTGAAACATTCCAGGGTTTAGGTGCCGTAGTTTTATTCCACTCGCCTTTAATAAAACCCGATTCGGTAAAGTAATGGCTATAAGCTACTTTATATTGCTCACTCTCTTCAAACGATTGTTGTGGATGTGCAGCATTCTTTCTGTATAAATCAATTATTTTTCTCTTTAATATGGAAACCAACCATGTTTTTTCGGATGCCTCACCTTTAAAACCATCTCTTGCCTTNNGTTTCTTGCACCAAGTCTTTAGCTGTTTCTTCATCACTTACACGGTTATAGGCAAAGGAATACAAATAGTCAGCATAACTATCAATCCACTTTTCAGGATTTAAAATGCTTATCTCACGTACTACATCACCCATACTATAAAGTTAATTATATTTTAATTCCTACAAGCAATATATCATCTACCTGTTCTAATTCACCTTTCCAATCATTAAAAGATTTTTCGAGCATATTTTTTTGCTGCTCAAGCGATAATCTATGATTTGCCAATAAAATTTCTTCCAGTTGTTTAAACCTAAATTTTTTGCCTTTGGGATCGCCAAACTGATCAGCTATACCATCAGTTAACAGATATAAAGTATCTCCTTTTTGCACATCAATAGTGTGTAGTGTAAACGATTCCGTTTTTTCCCCTTTACCAACAGGCATTTTATCTTTAGGCAACACCGTTATTTTATTATCTCTAATTAAAACAGGCTCATTATTAGCGGCAGCATATTCTATTTTAAGTCCCTTATCACTATTTTCTAATTTCATTAGTATGGCATCCATTCCATCATTGCCACCGCCTAAATTTTCTACTAATTGCTTACGCACATGGTTTAAAATTTCATTTGGGGCCGATATACTTCTTTCACTAATAGCCTCGTTTAAAAAACTCATGTTAACTAAACACATAAAAGCACCCGGAACACCATGCCCAGTACTATCGCACACTGCCAAATAAAAAGCATTATTTTTTTTAGTTGCCCAATAAAAATCGCCGCTTACTATGTCTTTGGGTTTAAATAAAATAAAATGCTCAGGTAAATTGCGTTGCAATAATTTTTCGTGAGCCATAAAAGCATATTGTATGCGTTTAGCATAATTAATGCTATCAACCATTTCCTTTTTCTGTTCTTCAATAATTTCTTTTTGATGCAGAATTGCTTTCTGAAAATTAAGATTATCTTGCTTAAAGAAAATAAAAAATACAATAGTAATAAAAAAGAAAATGGAGAAGTTTACTATACTAATTATCTCTTGTGCTTTTTTCATTTCATCAGTCAACACTATCAACCCAGGCCTGTCTTTCATATAAAAAACCAGAATAAAAAAAGATAAAACAGACAATGATAAATATGTTTTTAATACAGCCATTTTATCAAATAACACAATAGCTATAAGACACATTACCAATTGAAAAAATTGAAGGTTAGATGCTAAGCCATAAAATACAGTGCCACAGGTAAAATAAATTACCCCATATGTGCAAGAAATATAAAAAGCAGCGTTATGATGCTTTAGATAATGTAAATAGAAATGTAGAAGAAACGTACCAAGAAACAAGAAGTTTAAAATTTGTATACCCAACACATCAAAGTAAATAGATACAGGGATAAACCCCAGCATGGTTATTATAGTAATAATAGCAATAAGATTACTAAGCCTTATTTTTCTGTTTAGGTTTTCATCATAACTATTAGAAACGCCAAGATTTACTATTTTTTTAAACATTATATTTAAATTCGTATAAGAACCTGATAATCCATCTAATTAAAGATAGCAAAAGTATTTTTATATTAATTCTGGTTCTTTTTCTTCACCATGGTTAAAATGGTAGCTATACCAACCGTGTCTCCTGTAGCACCTTCAACGCCTAATCCATCGCGTACTGATTGTTCGCTGGCATCATAAATATCAACCAACCATTTTACTATACCAACTTTTACTTCTTCACCATTGGCAGCTGCTAAAGGTTTATCATTTTCTAATTTCTCTTTACAAGTAAAGCGTACGCCAATAGTCATACCCGGGTAAATTGGTTTGGTAAAACGACATTCATCTATACCATAGTTTAATAATACAGGTCCTTTAGGTGGGTCAACAAATAAACCTGCCGCACGAGACAACACAAAGTAACCATGTGCCACGGTACGTTTAAAAATAGTTCCGTCTAAAGAATCTGGTTGAAGATGCGCATAAAATTTATCGCCACTTAATTCTGCAAAGTTTACTAAATCACTTTCGACTACTTTATGTGTATGTGTAATTAATGTTTCGCTTACTTCTAAATCTTCAAAGTACTGGCGAAACGGATGTACATCTTTTATTATTTGTTTACCACCTTGTTGGTAGTTATTTAAAACAGCTGTAATGGTTGTTGGCGAACCTTGAATGGCTGTACGTTGCAAGTAATGAAACACACCGCGTTTACCACCCATTTCTTCGCCACCACCTGCCCTACCCGGGCCACCATGCACCAACATTGGCATTGGTGAACCATGCCCGGTACTTTCTTTAGCACACTCTGCATTCAACACTAAAATACGGCCATGCATGCAGGCTGCGCCAATAACATACATACGTGCAATTTTATCATCGGCAGTAATAATAGAACTAACCAATGAACCCTTACCCATTTTAGAAAGCTTTATGGCTTCATCCAAATCTTTATAAGGCATTAATGTACTTACCGGGCCAAAAGCTTCTACGCTATGGCAATCGGTATTTTTAAACGGACTATCGTTTAAGAAAATAATTGGCGGCATAAATGCCCCTTTATTTTTATCAGCTCCTTTAACTTCAAATTTTTCAAAATCGCCAATAATTATTTTCTGCGTTTTACTTAGTAACTCTACTTTTTCTCTTACTTCTAATAATTGTGCTTTACCCGCAAGCGAGCCCATACGAACACCTTCCACATTTGGGTCACCAATAATGTTAGATGCTAATCTTTTTCCTAAAGCAATGTGTACATCTTCTACCATTTTTTCAGGGACAATAATTCTGCGAACAGCTGTACATTTTTGCCCGGCTTTGGTAGTAATTTCTCGGGCAACTTCTTTTATAAAAATATCAAACTCAGGCATAGCCGTTGTAACATCACTTCCTAACACACAACAGTTAAGCGAATCAGCCTCCATATTAAAGTGAACAGACTCTTCTAACAAACGTGGATGCGCTTTTAGCATTTTACCGGTTGATGCTGAACCCGTAAAGGTTACCACATCCTGATTCATAACATGATCTAAAATACCGTTAGCACTGCCACAAATTAATTGCAAGGCACCTTCGGGTAAAATTTTAGAAGCTATAATTTCCTTCACAACCGCTTCGGTTAAAAACGATGTAACTGTTGCGGGCTTAACAATAGCAGGTACACCGGCAAGCCAGTTAACGGCTACTTTCTCCAACATACCCCAAACCGGGAAGTTAAATGCATTAATGTGTATAGCAACCCCTTCTTTAGGCACACAAATGTGGTGACCTATAAAAGTGTTGTTTTTGCTTAGCCTAGCTACATCGCCATCATAACAATAAGTTTCGTTAGGAAACTGGCGGCGTAAAGATGCATAAGCAAATAAATTACCTATACCGCCCTCAATATCTACCCAGCTATCAGCACGTGTAGCACCCGTAGCCCAGCTAACTTTATAAAAATCTTCTTTTTTGTTTTGTAAATGTATAGCAAGCGCTTTTAACATCATGCCACGCTCCTGAAAAGTCATTTTACGGAGTTTTGGTCCACCCACAGTCCGAGCATACTCGCACATTTTAGCAAAATCTAATCCTTTGCTGCTGGTTGTTGCTACAATATCACCTGTAATGGCATTAAATAATTCTTGTCCTTTATCAGCTCCGGCAACCCACTGACCGCAAGCGTAGTTATGTAATATGTTCATTATTTGTTTATTGAGAATTGAAAATTAAAGATTAAAATTGATTAGCCAAAGATAAAAAATAGGGGCTTGCAAAAATTATTTTTATACCCCATTAAACCTTTTATAAAATTAAGCATCATAGATATAAATAACCAAAAACTAAACGCTATGAAAACGAATAAACTAACCTTAGCCCTTGCCGGATTGATGCTTGCAAGTGCCGTAACCATATCTTCTTGCAAAAAGAAAGATACTACTGAACCAACAGTAACTAAAGATACTGATGCATCAGGAGCAAGCGACAATCATTTGGCAGAAAGCACTTCAAATGACATCGTTTCTATGGGAGCTCAAGCTTCAGAAGATAATTCATCAACAAGCCTTAGTAGTTACCGCACCG
>PLYA01000039.1:0-128 GCA_003153315.1 Bacteroidota bacterium | reverse complement strand
GCACCACCCCTTGCTTAGATGGCCGAACCAGAAGTGGCACTATTGTTTATACCTACTCTAACTCTGTAAATGGGGCTAAACATTACCGCGACCCAGGTTTTGAGCTTGATGTAACAAGCAGTAATTAT
>PLYA01000104.1 GCA_003153315.1 Bacteroidota bacterium | reverse complement strand
GAACCGCTCGCATAAAAAGAATAAAACCATTCAGTCTTTTTTGTAGTTCTTCCCTTAATTCCCCATTAGGAAAATTAAGTAGGTTAGTATAATCTACAACCTGTCTTACGGTTATTTCACTTATAAAATTATCTCGTTTTTCTTTCTTTTCTTCTTCAGAAAATTGAAAATATTCAGAGATTTTTTCCAAAAGAAAAAAAGCTATAACATTAAGATTACCTTCTTTTACAAATAGTTTAATTTCCTCAAAGTCTCCATCCGTAAGAGTAACAAAGAGTCCATCTAATTTTATTGAATAAACTTGCCCTCCTTTTCCGCATCTTCTTTCCGCTTCTTTGACAGAATAAAAAATATCCTCGTAATTTAAAAGCTCCCATTCTGAGTTGTGGGAACAGCCTATATATATAGTGTCATCTTTAACTTTATCAGGATAAACAATTTCTTCTATTATTGAAGAAATTTTTGATTTTATTTCTGCTTCTTTTTCTTCAGCCTCTTCCTTCGTAAAATACCAACCTACTAAATCACGAACATTTGTTCTGTTTTCTATCAGAATATATAGTTTCATTTAAATTTCAGATAAATATATTATTGTAATAAACCTGCTTTTTGGGCATAGTAAATATAACTTGAACTTTTAGCTTCTACTTTTCGATTAATTTTTCTATAAGACGATACTAATGTCCCAGATAATAGGAGAGCTCCAGCACCAAGTCCAACAAACGGTAAGGCAGCAAGTGTTCCTACTCCTGCAACCCCCAACCCTGCAATTGTTCCAACAATTTCCGCTTGTTTAAAATCTAATAGCGAACTAAACCCATTTAATACATATTTAAGTTTTGAGTCGCCTAAAAGCTTTTTTATTTCAAGTAATTCTTTTTCAATTTTTTCTTGAAACTGAACCATTTTTCTTTTCATATCTTCTTGGTCATATGCAGAATGTATATCATCCTCTAGTTTATCCAATTCTACTCTAAACTGCAAGAGTTCTTGCTTTCTATTTTCTTTAAATTTTATTATGTCTGCTATCGACATATCAGGAGAAGGTGTGGGTAAACATTTATCAAGTTGAATTCTATGCGTTAATATTTTTTCATCACCTAATTGAAATGCTAGTTTTTCAAATTCCAATTCATCCGTTGACGGTGTGACTAAATCTTTATTAACTGATGCAAGATAATCTGCAAGCATAGACATATATATTATGGCCGAGTTTTTCTCTACTGTTACTTCATCATAATTTTTATACTCCATAAGCTGATTATTTTTCAAATAATCTCTAAGATTATTTGAAAGCTTATTTATATACATATCATAGTCATCTAACCCTCTATTTTCAGCTCTATTAAATGACTGAATATTTCCTCGTATTTTTCTAAACTCTTCTGATTCAAGGGTATTAATGAAATTTTGTTCAAAATATTGTGGTAGAGGGTGATGATTTAACTCGTTAAACACGGAAATAGGTTGATATTGACCTGCATCAAAAAGGGTTCTTGTATCAGAATCAACTCTACTATCTTCAATATTATCAAAAGGAAAAATACTAGCTACTTTATCTGTATAAAGTAAAGAATTTCGTAACCAGTCGCCATCTGGTATATTAATTGACGGATAGTATAATAATATTCGCTCCATATTTTCACTTTTCTGATGTTAAACTGTTTTCTTTTTTTGCTTTATACAACATTCTCCGATAGGATGAATAAGCAAACACCTGTAAGCAAAGTAGTACAAAAAAGAAAAAGCAGATAAACCATGTTAGACTCGTGTCACCATGAAATCGAGTAAAAAGATTAAAAACTGATAAAGCTAATACAGAATGAACAGATGTATAAATAAAAACTTCTTTTAACGCTGCGTTATTCTTATACGTATCAATATCTGTTTCTGAAACCCTTTTGTACAAAGTATGATGGCGCATAAGTGAATAATAAAATTGGAATCCAAGAGTGAGGGTAGTTAAACAAAATGCTAAGACAATTGGAATATATACTGGACTTTCTTTGAAGAAATCATGCCCCACATAATAAATATCAAAATACCAAAAAGGCATAACCATTATATAACAAATAATTACAGACCGATAATGCAAATGAAGCTCGGATATATCTTTTACAACTTCGTTTATATCTTTTACAATTGACATGGTATTATCTATTATAAGGTCCTATATCTAATGTGTTTAAATCATAATCCTCTTCACGGGCAATCAGCAAAATTTTTGCAGATTTTTTTCCTTTAGGTATGGGTATTTCAAAACAATCCTTTTGGCCTGTTTTCTTTTCAGCCATAAACAATTTTATATCACCTTTTATAGAGGGATGATTATCCATACCCCACGTGATTTCAAAATAGGTATTATCATAAGTTAAATCACCTCCAGGTTTTGAGAAGTGAATTACGTTATGACCTTCTATATAGGGAAATGGAATAGTTCTTTTATTCATAAGAAAAAATTAATACTTAACAAGATTATGAATTGTTTTTTTATAATCTTCATTTCTCAACCGACCTGTTCTTGTATTTAATAAATTTTCATTTGGTAAATCCTTAAAAGCCTTCATTATTATCTTCTCCAACCAACCCAGCTCTTCATCATTAATTTCAGCTACAGTAGCTTCTATGAGTACTATTTTATATTGCAAAAGTTTTTCGTAGTCTTTTTTGTGGTCATTATTTGTTAATTCATCATGAAGCTTACCTGTTCTTTCACCGCCCATTTTACGTAATAGCGCATTCCAACCCCCTANNAAATGGCCTATGGGTAGTATCCATTTGACTCATTAATCTTCCATAAAAACCATTTTTTGATTTGCCCACATATCTTACTGCATTATTTTGGTCAAAGAAAATGTAAATACCTCGTAAAAAAATATCGTTATAACTAATATTTGTAATTGATTTGGTAAAAACATTCGTATTAAGAATATCCTTAACCTCCATTCTTGTTAAACTGTATTTTTTTTTATTACTAATTATGTTTACCAATTCATTTGGCAGTTTACCTTGGATTTGACCATATTTAAAGATTGTTATCATACTTTTTAGGTCTAACAATAGTATGTACTTTTTTTAATTTAAAAAACTACAACTTTCACGAAAATCTTACATCTCAATTACTAAATAAAAAACATTATAGATTACTCATTCACCACCTATGGTTACATTATTTAATAAAAAAGAAGCGCATAAAAATGAATTAGTAGTGCAAAAATATGTTATAGTACATTTTTCAAATTATATCTACCAAATGTGTTTGCCTTTTGGAGAAAAGGATAAAGGGTTAGAAGGTAAAGTTGCTTCATTTCCATTTTATCCTCTGTTAGTGGATGAAAGCTATTTTAAAAAATACTCCACTTATAAAGAATATTATATAGATTTTTCTTCTAATGAAAAAAAAATAGGAGAGGTTCATGAAATGAGTTTTTCTTTTAAAGAAAGAATTACAGGCGAGCAAAAATAATATCGTTATTTTTATATCGGTAAATAACATTAAAATATAGCATGCATGGAAACTGTTACAGAATTATTAAAGTTGGGGCATAATGATGAAGCTTTAAAAAGAATCACTGAACTTATTGAAAAACCGGGTGAACCATATACCGAATTGAGTCATAGGCTACGATTTGCTGCAGGTCTTGCTTATTCCAATAAGTATGAAAATACCAAACCCGTAAATAATAAATATGCTGAAGAAGCAAAAAACAGCTTTGCTTCTGCTGATACTGTTTATAAATCAATGCATGGTACAAGTAATCCAACATATACAGAAGGTATTACTTATATCAATACTCTCTTTAGTAATTTTAACACTAAATTCACTGGTAATCAGTAAATTAAAAAGGAGTTCCGATTGGAACTCCTTTTGTTTTTTGCCTCTTTTTTACCTTAACAGAGACTTGCGTAGTTAAGGCAACTAGGGTAAGGATTTTTTTGCTTTTATATATTTTGTTAGTTTACTGTAGTATAATCTTTAGTGCTTATTACTTCTCCTTTTTCATCCCAGCTATACCAAATTCCGGTTTTTTCGTTCATATGGTAATGCATTTCAAAACGTTTTTTACCTGCGTCATCCCAAACAATCCAAGTGCCGTTTTTCTTACCCATATTGTAAACAGCCAATCCAATGGTTATACCGGCTTCGTTATAACGTAACCATTTACCATCTTTTTGTCCATTGTCAAATGTTCCTGTTTCCATTAATTTACCTGAGGCGTAATAATAATTTGCTTCGCCCGCGGGTAAACCATTTTTTATTTCAATTTCAGATTTTTTAAATCCGTTTTCTTTTGTTTCAAGAGTACCCGTGTAAAGTGAACCATCACTATTAGTATATAAACCATCAGCGTTTTGTTTTACTTGGGCGTTAACAAATATGGTTAACAATATGAAACCCAAAATCAAGCCTACTTTTTTCATAACATAAAGCTTTAAATTGTTCTTACGTAAAGTTACGATATTTTATATTCAAAAATTTAAATTTGGTAACATTAAATCAAGAAATACTTTACAATTACTTTACATTTGATTTTACTCCATAAGTCGTAAATGGTTTTGCAATAAATAAAAAGCTAAAGAGGATTTAAAACAATATCAGAACTAATAGATAGTTCTTTAGTTTTTAAAGTGGTTTGTTCGTAGCCCACCATATTTATAGTTACTTCTGTTGTCTTGCTTGTATTTACTGATAAAACAAAACGACCATCCATATCAGAGTAGCAATAAGTATCAGTTCCTTTTACTTGTACTTTAACACCTGTAAGCGCCTCACCTGTTTGCTTGTCTATAATTGTGCCTGATACTAATTTAGCGCCATTTGGGTCGTTATTAGCCACAAGCCCAACTGTAAGAGAAAATATAAAACTGATTAAGAAGACTAGTTTTTTCACAATCCAAAATAACTAATCTGGTATTGCGGTAACATTATGACGTGCGATAAAGTTCTTCCCATAGATGCATAAGCCGAGGCTACATCCCACAAGGTAGCTTCGCCTCCGCCTAATATTAATGATAAACCATAATGCGATGCAGGCTTTGTAAAATTTTTAAAACCTAATTTTTGCAACTGATATTGAAAACGAGATACTCCAAACTCCTGCAACATTTTTACAGCAGGTACATTAAGTGAACGGGCCAAAGCCATGCTTGCAGGCACCAAACCATCGTAAGTAAGATTAAAGTTTTTAGGTGCATAAGAACCCATTTGCATGGGGATATCTTCTAGTAACATATTCGGTAAAATTTTAGAATCGTTTAGCATACTGGCGTATAAAAAAGGTTTAAGTATACTGCCCGTACTGCGTGGGGCTTCAACAACATCTACATAATTATCGTGCTCATTTGTGGCCGAAAAACTATTGCCTACATAAGCAATTACTTTACCTGTTTGGGTTTCTATAACAAGTGCACCCGCATTATAAATACCGTTAGATGATAGTGTTTGCACATGATTATTTAAAGCCGCATTTATTTGTTGCTGTAAGTTTTTGTTGAGAGTAGAAAAATAAATTTTCCCCGCACCATTTTCACTGGCTGCTCTTGCTAATAAATGCGGACTATATTGCGGAATGGCAAATGCTTTTTCGGGAATGCTTTCTTCTAACGATAAATGATACGTTGATTCATCAATTACTTTGTTATCATATAATTTTTTGAGTAGCCTGTTTCGTTTATTTAATAATGCCTTGTGATTTTTACCCGGATAAATTAACGAAGGTGCATTTGGTAACACCGCTAACAAAGCATATTCTGCCCACGATAATTTATCTGGGCTACGGCCAAAGTAACGCCATGATGCAGCATGTAAACCAACTACATTACTACCAAATGGCGCATGACAAGCATATGTATTTAAGATAGAATTTTTTTTATACGATAATTCTATACGGAAGGCTAAAAGAATTTCTACAAATTTTTCCCAATAAGTGCGGCTTTTGTTTTTTCGCATTAAGCGGGCAACCTGCATGGTTATAGTACTGCCACCACTTTTTATTTTACCCGATTTGCTGTTTTTTACAAATGCCTTTGAAAGCGAAATGGGGTTTACACCCAGGTGACGATAAAAATATTCGTCTTCAAAAAAAGTAATGCAGGTTTTAAATTTATCAGGTACACTATCACTATAAGGAAATCGCCATTGCCCATCTTTTGCAATGTGTGCGCCTAACAGTTCATTATGCTCATCATATATAATAGTACTATATGGGTCGGCAAATAAATTTTTTGGCAACCAGCTTATATATAAAACCAGTAAACCCAAAAAAATCAACAAAAAATATTTTCTTCGCTTTATAAAAGCAATAAATTTATTTTGTTGCAACACCTTGTTGTGTTTGTTTTACCACTTTTATCCATTGTCCTTTTTTGCGCGAGTAAATGCTGTTATCATACATAGCCTCAATGTTTACACCCGGTAAATAATATTTACCCGCATAGCTTGAGTTAAGTAAAATAGTAAACTTTTTACTTTCGTTAGCATTCAAATCAAAATATGTAAACACTCTGTCATCTCTGATATCCTGATATGTATAGGCTGAATTTTTTAACGTAGCCTCATTGTCATCCAAGCGGGTGTTATGAATTTCCCAACCTGATGGAATGTAACTTATCAAAGCCATGTTTTTATAATTTCCCTGCATGCCCGGATTTTTCACAACTACTTCCATCTTAAAATCAGTGCCTTGTTGCAATTCGCTTGGGTCAATTTCCTGCCCTGCCATATCTCTGTATGTAACTGTTGAAGTTAAATTTTGCGAAGCCTCGGTTTCAGTTCCCGCAGCGGGCTTTCCTCTATTAGTAACTCTAACATATAAAACGCCCTTACCATTATTTTTGATAGAATAATTTCCGGAAGAAGATTTATAATCTAAAGGAATTTGCGTAAGCGCACTGTTGCCTTTTATGTCGACTTTTGTTCCGTTAACAAAACATTCCGCCTGCATGGCAGATGAGCTTCCGTATTTTTTTATGAAGGCAGAAACCGCCACGAATGAGTAAGCTGTAGATTGTGTACTCATCCATGATTTTGAAGATAAAGCACTTGCCACTTGTTTAATAGAGTTGTACGCAATTTGTTTTTTGTTTAACAAACAAACTGTTTCTAAAATCATGGCTTCATCACGTTCGGCCGATCCAAAGGTGTAGTAGTTTATTTGATAGGGAGCTATTTGATAGCTTGCGGCATTAATTAATTTTTCAGCTTCATCTTCTTGTCCGGCTATGGCATAAGCTGCCGCTAAGCGCCAACGCGCCTGTAGCGATAAATTTTTAAACTCGCGCAAACGATTCATAGCACTCATAGCGGGTTGGTTAGCCAAAGCCAATGTATATAATCGATATGCTTGTATAATGTCATCATTAAAATAGCTAGCCTTTGCGGGCTCCCAATTAAAGGCGGCGTTTTGCTGATACTTAACCCATTGTTGTTTAAAGCCTGCGGGGAGCGTATATCCTTTTTTCTCTGCTGCCATCATAAAATGACCGGCATAGTTTGTTCCCCAATCGCTCGCGTAATTTTCACCGGGCCAATAAGATAAGGCACCATTATTTAGCTGAAACTTACGCAGCATGCTAATGCCTGCTTTAATATTATTTTCTGTAGCTGCTTTTTTACTGTCCGTAAGCGAAATAATTTCATCCAAATATAATTGTGCAAAAGCTGCTGATGTTGTTTGCTCTACACAACCATGCGGATACGTAATTAAATACTGTAAACGTTCATCTAAATTAACAGGCGGAATAGTTGATAATTCTATAACTCCGCTATTAGAACCCGTTATGCCTATGGCGGTGTAATTATTTTTTAATTCTTTACCTGCATCCACATAAAAATCTTTTCCATCGGTTTGATATGGGTTTGGATTTCGCACATCCAATTCCATTTCGTAGGATGTTTGCACACCACCACCCGAGGCTAGTATTTTTACTTTGGCAATGCCTAACTGGCGTTTTACTTTTAAATCGAAGCTCACTAATTTTTCGTCGTTCTTATCAACCGAAACTATTTTTGATGTTTCGCCAACCACTTGCACATAACCATTAACTTCAACTTTTACGGTTACGTTGCCTATGTTTTTATCTCCGCCAAAAACAGATACCGGAAGTTTTACTTCTTCATCCGTGCTTAACACACGAGGCAATGTTCCTAAAATCATTAACAGACTTTTAACCGGTGTGGTTTTTTCTACTGAGCCATAAGCTGCGTTGTAACCAGCAATTACCATAGTGCGCACCGAACCCACATACATTGGCATTTTAAACGTGGTAGTTTTCTTTTCTCCTTTTTTAATGTGATAAGGCCCAAAAAACCTAACCATTGGTTTAAAACGATTTGCTTTGGCGCCATCTTTACTAAGCTCGCTGCCATCTCCACCAATGCTTAAAATTCTTTCCAATTCGCCGCCGTAGGCACCAATTACATAATCATACACATCCCATGTTTTTACACCCAATGCTTCGCGCGCATAAAAATAATTCCAAGGGTCTGGGGTTTTAAAACGTGTAATGTCTAACAAGCCTTCATCTACAACGGCAAGTGTATAAACCATTTCTTTATTATTTTCTTCGCCAACGGTAATGCTTGCTAAACCTTCGGGTATAAGTGTTGCGGGCATTGTTATGGTTGGGCGTAAATGTGTTTCAGGGTCATCAATAATTACAGGCACAACGCCATATAAACGAATGGGCAAATCGTTTTTTGTTTGCGCGTGTGGTTGAATTAAAGATACATGCACATAAATATTAGGAGCCATATCGGGCGTTACTTTAAATTTAAACATGGTGTTGCCTTTAGCGGTTTCTAACCAATGCGCCTGTAAAACACGGCTGCCTGTTTCTATAGTTACCAAAGCTCGTCCGCCTTGCGGAGAAGGAATGGTAACGCTAACTTCTTCTTCTGTTTTGTATGAAAGTTTATCGGTTGTAAAATGCAGCATGCTGGCAATTACTTTGTTATCACCACCCTGACGTTCCATCCAGTTAGACCAATCAAAATAAGTGGTTGCCGAAGTTGAGTGCCCGCCATCCACATCTACAATGCGAATTAAATAACGTCCCCAATCTTCTTCTTTAATGTTTAGTTTAATTTTTGCTGTGCCACCACTGGTAGAAAACTCTTCAACCTTAACCGGTTTGTGATAATCATCCATGCTATAATTTGCTAACTCATCTTGATACTGCTCCCACCACCAACGCCACTCTAATTTATAAAGTTCCATACGCATGCGCGAGCGAGATACCGGATTGCCCTTGTAATCAACCGTTGCAACGTTTATGGTGTTATCTCTGTTTGTATATAAAATGCCTGTGTTGGCTTCACCATCGGGTAAACGAATGCCTGCGTAATAATCGTACGGAGAGTAAGTAATAGAAAATCTATCTACACTAAATGCACCACCTTGTTCATACACACGTGTGGCAAAATTTGCTTTAAGCATACCGGGTGCATTTGTTTTTGTTTGCAGTTTGCAAGGAAAGTTGGCATCGCCGTTATCATCAACTTTTCCATCGAATAAATTTATGCTCTCTGATTCGAAACGAATGGTAGGGTCATCAAAATTGTAATCTTTATACTTGGCAAATTGTGTACCGGTTGCCGAAAGAGCCACTGCTACATTAGCCTGCAAGTTATGTGCCACTGCACCGGTAAGCCATGCCGTGTGTAACGAAATGTTTTCATCTCCTTTTATTAATTGATTATCGCCCACGCTTACATTTATTTTTAAACGATTGGGCATAATGGTTTCTATACGTATGTTTTTGTTAAACATAACCGAGCCCACTTTTACCTGCGCATTCCAGTTTCCGGTTGGTGCATTTTTATCGGTTACGGTTGTGAAATTGTAAAAACCTTCTACACTTTTTGTGGCCAGTTGTTTACGGTATAATTGCCCTTGCGGGTTATATAACTCAAACATAACGGGGTGATTAGTTGGTAATGATTTTAATTTATCTTCTAAAATAAATGTAAGAAACATGGTGTCTCCCGGGCGCCATACACCGCGCTCGCCATAAATAAATCCTTTTAAGCCTTTTTGTACGGCATCGCCCGCCACATCATACATGCTAAGTGATAAGGTTGCACCATCATCTAATTTTATATAGGCACGGTGGTCTTTATTTTTGGCAATAATAAAATAAGGTTTGCGTGTGGGGGTTATAAACACTTGTCCATCGCCGTTTGTTTGAGTAGCGGTAATTAATTGTTGCTGATAATCGTACAACTCA
>PLYA01000016.1 GCA_003153315.1 Bacteroidota bacterium | reverse complement strand
ATTAAGTGTGAAATAATTGCGTGCTTAATTTTGACTTTTTATAAATTAAGGCTCAAATTCTAATTATTTTATATAAACATTATTTTTTTTAGAAATGTATCAACTAAAAGCCTTTAAAGTATTACTGGAAACAAAAAGAATATCGAGCGTTGATGTCTTTAGAAGTATTGCCATTTTAGCTGTGGTATTACATCATTTTCATTGGCTACCTTATGGTTTTTTGGGTGTTGATTTATTCTTTTTAATATCCGGATTGTTAGTAGGTGGACTGCTAACAAATGAATTTAAAATAGGAAATGATATTAATTATTTTAAATTTTTTCTGCAAAGAGGTTTTAAAATTTGGCCATCTTATTATGCTTTTCTTTTATTAGGAAATATTTTAGCTTTTTTTTTATTTCGAATTATTAAAGCAGATCAGATAATCCCATTATGGGACTTTAAAAGGTATTTGTTTTTTTATCAAAATTTTACGGGGCCACCTTTTCATTGGGTTTTTGACCATATATGGTCATTGTGTGTTGAGGAGCATTTTTATGTTTTACTGCCGATTATGTTTTTATTTTTACAAAAATGTATACCTGAAAAACATAAAATCAAAGCACTTTTTGTAATGATAGTATTAACTATAATTGCAGGTATTTTTTTTAAATATTTGGCTTATACTTATACTAAAAGTAAAGATACCTACTCTGCAACTTATAATAGAATTGATGCCTTAGCATGGGGAGTTTTATTAAATTTTATTATTACTTTTTTTGGAAAAAAAATAAAATCATTTAAATTCTCCTACATCATATCATTTGTTGGAATTATTGTGTTTTGGTTGGCTTTATACTTTTCTATAAAATTTGATAATGGTTTATATGAAAAAGTATACTTTCATTCGATAATTCCTTTTTCTTTTTTTCTGATTCTTTTAGGATTTTATTTTATAGANNTTATAATTGGTATTTATGGCATCCTATTTTTGTTGTTTTAATTAGTTACTATATAGGTAATGGCATTATTGGCCTAACAATATACTTGATTTTATCTTTTATAATAGCTGTCATTGCCACTATATTTATTGAAGAGCCTTTTTTGGAGGTTAGAAAAAAAATACTTGGTTAATAGCAGAATGCAAAAAATCTAATATATTAAAAATTAAAATTACTTTAGTAACTTAATATGCTTTAAATAAAAAATAGATTTTAAAACTATAACATAAATTGCTATGTGTGGCATAAGTGGATATTTTACCCCAAATAATTTCTTTACCGAAGAAGATCTTACTATAATGGTTGCTTCACAAAATCATCGTGGCCCGGATAGCAATGGAACTTATTTGCATAATAAGGTAGGATTGGGACACAATCGTTTAAGCATTATTGATTTATCGGAAAGAGGGGCTCAGCCTATGCATTCTTTTAAAAAGCGATATGTAATAGTTTATAACGGAGAAGTTTATAATTACACGGAAGTTGCCGCAGAATTAAAATTTAATTTTGATCCTAATTTTCATTTTCGTTCAGGTACTGATACTGAGGTTGTTTTAGAAGCTTTTGCAGGATACGGACTAGAGGCAGTTAAACATTTTAACGGCATGTTTGCTTTTGCCATTTATGATAAACAAGAAGAAGAACTTTATCTATTTAGAGATAGAATGGGTATTAAACCCGTTTATTATTATTGGGATGGAGAAAATTTCGTTTTCGCATCTGAAATTAAAGCAATAAAAAAATTAAGCAAGCTTAATTTACGAATAAATTATAGTGTTATTCCACAATACTTGAATTTAGGATATATTCCTGCACCTTTTAGCATTTATCAAAACTGCTATAAACTAGAGCCAGGGCATTATATAAAAGTATCAAAAAACAATTTTGAGAAAAAAAAATATTGGAGTATTGAATCTGCTATCTCAGATAACGTTATTAAAAATGAGAACCAGGCAACTGTTCTGATATCTGATTTATTAATTAGTTCGGTGCAATATCAATTAAAAAGTGATGTGCCTTATGGAGTATTTTTAAGCGGAGGTATAGATTCCAGTTTGGTTGCGGCGAATGCTGTAAAATTATCTGGAACAAAGATTAACACCTTTTCAATTGGCTTTGAAAACCAAAAATTTAACGAGGCTATTTATGCAAAACAAATTGCCAATTATCTAGGGACAAACCATCATGAATTTACGGTAACAATTACTGATGCTATAGATACTCTTGAAGATTATATGGATGCTTACGGCGAACCTTTTGCCGATTCATCCGGCATTCCCACTTTATTGGTTTCTAAATTAGCAAAAAAGTATGTAACAGTTGCTCTTTCAGGTGAGGGGGGAGATGAGTTGTTTCATGGTTACGGTTCCTACAAATGGGCGCAACGATTAGATAACTTTTTTTTAAAGCATAATCGAAGCTTAATCGCATCTATATTAAGAAAAAGCTCTTCAGCAAGAAATAAGAGAGTATCAGAAATGTTTACGTTTGATGATGAAGAGAGAAATTATTCTCACATATTTTCACAGGAACAATATTTCTTTTCCATAAATGAAATTAAAAAAAGCTTAATTAGCCCTTATTTATCTCCCATTTTATTGGATGAATTATTAAAATATACAGATACTACTTTTAATAATGCAATTAATGATAAAAAAGGTAATAGAAAGTTGTATGCGCAGGAAAAACAGGCCCTGTATGATTTAAAGTTTTATTTACCAGATGATTTATTGGTTAAGATAGATAGGGCAAGTATGCATTACTCTTTAGAAACCCGAGTACCTTATTTAGACCATCGCCTAGTAGAAGAGTCTATTAATATAAGTTCAGTTTTTAAAAACAGCCCTAACCCAAAATATATTTTAAAAGAAATTTTATATCAGCATATCCCTAAAAAGTATTTTGACAGACCTAAACAGGGGTTTTCTATCCCATTAAAATTTTGGTTACATAAAGAAATGTATTTTTTACTTGATGATTATTTGAATGAAGTAATTGTTAAGAAAGTAGGTATAATTGATTATAAATATGTTCAGNNAATTTGCACAAATGGATTATTAAAAACGTACTTTAGTTCCACTTTGTTTTTCATAAAGATGTCTCATTATAAATAATCCAGATACAAAAAATGGTAATTCTGGTATTCGTAATCTTACTAAAGAACCAAAATTAGCAACAGTTAACCCTACAGAAAAAGCAAAAAACAATGAAAAAAGCATAGAAAATAAAAGTAAAGGATTCTTCCTTATCAGAATAAAGAATCCGAATACTTTTAAACGTATTAAAAGGAAAATAGTTAGAATAAGTAAATAAGTATTCTCGATAGAAGATATCAACATAACAATGTTTCTTACATCCCATATAGCGGGTCTAAAAATGCCTGAGAATATAGCAATGGGTGCTTTTGAGACAACTCCTGCAATACTGGCATCAAAATTCCCTATATCAAAACTTTTGCCTCCATAATATTCGGCTTTCATGTCTTGCTGCACTAAAACAGCCCTGTCCATTACTTTATCTATTTTATAATTGCCTAATGAATCCCCCATCTTTGTTAAAGCATAATAAGCCAAACCTGCGCCAATTAATATTAAGAGGGGTGTAGCAAAGAGTTGTAAAGTTGAATTTTTTATTTTAGTGATTTGCTGGTTACTTAACCACAAAATTGCACCAGGAAGTAAGGCAAATAGTATATAGGGTTTGATGGCAAGAATAATAAAAGCTGAAACAAGAAGTTCTATTACATAAATGCTTTTAATTTTTTTTTTTATAAAAAAATGATAAAAAGAGTATGTAAACCAACCAACAGCAGATAAAGTAAAAGAGTCTTTAGCTAAACCGGAACCCCAGAAAACACATGAGGGTAAAAATAAAATGGCAATAGCCAATTCCCTTTTGAGGGTAGGAAATTCCTGTAAAAAAGTTTGGTATAATTTCCATAAACCGGTATAGGTTATGCAAGCGGTTAAAACAGCTGATGCAAAATAGGATTTAAAACTTAATGCTACGATAGGGATTAAAAGTCTAACTACAAAAAATGTATTTAAATCTCTATGGCTATATATCGGATAACCTGTACTTTCATCAAAAAAATAATAATCAATTCCTTTGGCGCTACCTAACCAACCTTCAAAAAAATCATCTTTATTTTTAAAAAATAGATTAACGTAAGCTTTAGCGCTCTCAAAATAGGCAACGGTATCGCCTTCACCTTTATAATAATAAAAATAAACTAACCCAAGACCAACCGCACCTGCAATTTTTGCTGTTAAGCCATAGGTAAAATATTTGTATTCAGCATGGCTGTATAAATATTTTTTCTGTATGAAATTTGCTATTACCCAAGCAATAAAAATATATAACGGTGCAATTAATAAATCAAATATAGAAAGATTCTGGTCTAACATTACGGATTAAAAGTAATTCATACTATATTAATTTTTTAAAAAATACACTTTAATTGAATCTCCTTTTTTAAAGATTGTTAGTATATAATTAGTTAACTTTTTAACTAATTTATAGTGCCAATTTGTTTCAGACTTAATCCTAATAACATCATCTTTATTAACCGTATTATTGGTTTTTTTATCAGACATGCTATTTTGAAAACGTGAAAATGAAAACCCGGTAGTATAAAAAGCAAGTTCTGAAAAGCTATTTAATTCAGCTAATTTTACTAATGTTTTTTTAGTATAATAACAAAGATGTTCTGGATATTCAATAACGTTCCAATTTTGTTTTAAATAATAACGAGAGAGTGAATTAAAGTTGGGAGTAGTAATATAAAGCAAACCATTTTTTCGTAATAGAATATTAAACTTATTAAGTTCTTCCATTGGATTATTAATATGTTCAATTACTTCAAATGAAGTAATAATGTCGAATGTTAATTCTTTAAAGTCTGTTCTATTTAAAATGCCTTTTTTGATATTAATTCCCTTTTTTAAACAAAGTTCAATTGCTTTATCAGTAAATTCTGTCCCGTATATATTCCAGCCCCTTTGTTTAGCAACTTCTAAAAAATGACCATCACCACACCCTACATCAAGGATATTGTTAGTGAGTCTGTATTTTTCAAAGGTATCTAATAATTCATTGTATCTTTTAATTGTAATTGGGCTTATCAAATTGGTACGCGGATATGTATCATAGTGATTATTTAGCTCTTTTTATGAAGGAATATTTTTGCTAAAAATAAACTTACAAGCTACACATTGTACTAATCCTGCATTCGCGTAAAGTGGCAACTCTTTTAAATTAGTTGAACTGCAAATAAGGCATTTTTTATGCGTTTGTCTCATGTATTACTTAATGTGTAAAATTAAACATTTACCTTTGCATTTAATGCCCAATAAAATTTTATTTATATCTATCGATGGAATGACAGATCCTTTGGGGCAATCGCAGGTGTTACCATATTTGATTGGGCTTTCTGAAAAAGGGTATAAGATAAATATTGCAAGTTGCGAGAAAGAAATAAACTTAAAAAGACATAAAGATATTATTAACTCTATAGTTTCTAAACATAGCATTACATGGAGTTATTGCTTCTATCAAACCAAAATACCTTTTGTATCGCAAATCCAAAACTATTTGAATCTTAAAAGAACTGTTGATAGAATTGTAAAGGATAACACGACCATATTGCATTGCCGCAGTTATTTACCTGCTCTTATAGGTTTACAATTGAAAAGAAAACATGCCAATAAGTTTATATTTGATATGCGAGGTTTTTGGGCAGATGAACGTATTGATGGCAATATTTGGCATTTGAGAAATCCTTTACATAAAATTTTGTATAATTATTTTAAACGTAAAGAAATTGAATTAATTGAAAAGGCTGATTATGTTGTTACACTTACTAATAATGCAAAAAGAGAAATTGAATTATGGAAATTGAAACCTATGCCGAAAATTAAGGTTATCCCCTGTTGTGTGGATCTAAATCATTTTGTTTTGAAGAATAATGAAGATAAAATAAATAATAGAAACAAGCTAGATATAGTTCAAAACTCTTATGTGGTTGGGTATTTAGGTTCTTTAGGTACCTGGTATATGCTGGATGAAATGTTTGATTTTTTTAAAGAATTGCATGAAAAAAAAACAAATAGTATTTTCTTTTTTATTACTAATGATAAAGAACAAGATATACGAAATGTTGCAGAATCAAAAGGAATTTTACCTGAATGTATAATTGTCAAGTCTGCTAAAAGAGAAGATGTGCCAAATTATATTTCGTGTTTAGATATAGGTTTGTTTTTTATTAAACCGCTATATTCCAAAAAAGGATCTTCACCTACTAAACTGGCAGAATTACTGGCAGGCGGAATACCTATTATTACAAATACCGGAGTTGGCGATGTGGATGAATTGATATTAAGAACAAACTGTGGAATTTTAGTATCATCTTTTAATAAAGAAGAGTATAAGGATGCTATGGATAAAATACAAACCTTAAATACTGGTAAACAATATTACAGAAATATTGCATTAACTAATTTTTCTTTAAAAAAGGGTATTGAAAGCTATAGTATGATATATGACTATTTAACAGCCGATAAATAATTTTTGACGATATCCTTCCATATTTTATAAGCTTTGGATGTTAAGTGTAAACCATCCCAAATAAACAGCGAGGCTCTGTCTTTTTCTTTTATCATCTCCGAATACACGTCCACATATACGCAGTTGTATTTTTTTGCCAGTTGTTTGAGATTTTCATTTTGTTTAATAACCAAATTATTTACATCCTCATTATCTGTAAGTAAAGAAGGACGATTAATAATAAGGGGCAAATTACTTTGTATATAAATTTTGGTTTGCGGACTTTCTTGTTGTATGCAGGTAATCAGTTGCTCGTAGTTGCTGCAAATATCCTCTAATGGAATTTTTTCTATCATATCATTAATGCCAATTTCAATAAAAAGCTTTTCGGGTTTCAGTTTGGTAATGGCACCACATCTTTTTAAAAGCCCTTCACTAAAATCGCCTGTAATACCACAGTTTAGGATGGTACTGTCGTTAAAATAATAGTTCACATCCCACATTTCGGTTAGACTATTTCCCAAGAAAATGGTTTTATATTTACCCTGGGGTGCATTTTCTATTTCTTTGGCGCGTTTTTGCCAATGGTCTGATTGTAGGGTTGTTTCAATAATCCAGTGTTGTTTTATTTTTTTTCCGCTCATAAATAAAATAAACAGCAGCAGGCAAATAAGGGCTGATGTTACCATATATCTTACGAATCGTTGTTTTTGCATGCACTGCAAACCTACATAAATTAAATTATTATAGTATTTTTGGGAGCCTGTCAAACATGACCTTAACTGCCCGTATATTTAATCTTATTCTTTCCAAATACTTTAGGCTTGCCATACTGTTGGGACTTTGTTTGGCGGTTGGTATACAAACTATTTATAATGACGAGATAGCCAACCTGTTTATTTTTAAAATTGCCTCCCAAAAACTTTTTCATCAACAAAATATCTATGCGTTTATTCAATATAAAATCATCTGGGATAAGTTTTTTTATGCCCCTCCATTTGCTTTCTTTTTTTATGTATTTACTATTTTGCCCATCAATCTGGCTGTTTTTTTATGGATTGCATTGGGAGCAGGGCTTTTTTATGTGGCTTTGCAAATGCTTCCGGTAAGCAATATGAGCAAAACCATTATTTTTTTTATTGCTTTATCAGATTTAATAAATTCTTTTCAAAACCTGCAAACCAATGCTGTTAATACTGGACTTATGCTATTTATATTTATTTTTCTTCATCATCATAAATATGTTTTAGCAGCACTTTGTGTAGCAATTTGTTTAAGTATAAAAATATATCCGGCAGCGGCTGCACTCTTGTTTTTGTTTTATCCAAATAAGGTAAAGTTTTTAGTTTGGTGCACCGTATTTACATTGCTACTGTTTTTTATACCTATAATAGTTTTGCCAAAAGACTACTATTTCTCTTGTTTACAAGATTGGATTAAAACAATTACTGAAGATGCCAGTGATAAATTCATTGCTAACTCTCCGTCTTTAATTGGTATTAATTATACCTGGCTGGCTAAACCATTTAATCATTTTTATATTCAATTAGCAGGTTTGGTATTGGTGTTTATTCCTTTATATAAAATTGTAAAGCATCAGTCAGATAAGGTTTTTATATTGCTGTACCTTGCATTTTTGATGCTTTTTGTGGTAATTTTTAACCACGCTACCGAATCCCCCACCTATATTATTGCAACTACCGGAGCCGCTATTTGGTTTGTCGTATCAGCTAAAAGCAAACTAAATATTGGGTTACTTATATTACTTATTTTTGCCTGTATTATAGTTCCAACCGATATATACCCTGCTTTTATCAGAAAAGAATATTTAATTCCTTTTAAGATAAGGATTATACCTTGTGTATTAATTTGGATAAAACTGTTTTACGATTTACTTGTTTATAAACCAAAAGAACCTGCTATCAGTGGTATTTGAACTGGAAATAGTGCAACCGGTATATAACCCGCGAGATAATTGGGTAGAAAAATATTTATCACGCTATCATGAACTTAAGTCATTGTTTGCGGGCATAAACTTGCGTATTGTTTTTGTAAATGATGGCTCTACGCAAAATTTCGATGAACAAACTATTCGACTTTTGCAAGAAAAAATAGAGCATCTGCACATTGTTTCTTATCCTAAAAACAAGGGAAAAGGATACGCCGTTAGGCAAGGTGTATTAAAAACCCAGGCTACTTTGGTATTATATACCGATTATGATTTTCCTTATCAGATGCATTGTTTATATAATGCATATCAGCAATTAAAGGCTGGTAGCGATGTAGTGGTGGGCATTCGTAATAAGGAATATTATAATCATTTAGGTTATAAAAGAAAGCTTGTTTCTAAGGCCTGTAATTTTTTAAATAAAGTATTCTTAAAAATACCTCATACCGATACTCAGTCAGGCCTTAAAGGCTTTTCAGCTAAAGGGAAAGAGCTGATGTTAAGTACCACTACAAACCAGTTTTTGTTCGACACGGAGTTTGTTTGCAGGGCATACCAAAGCAGGAATACAATTGTTTCTACGATAGACGTGGAGTTGAGGGAAGGAGTGAAGTTTACGGGTATGAGTTTAAAAACTATCTTAACAGAGACTATAAATTTTACCTCTATTTTAATACGCTCTTATTTCGGAAAATTGAAATCATAATTATGACAAAGCAACCTACCGTTTGCCTGACATTTGACCTGGAGGAGTTTGATTTACCACTTGAATTTAAACAGGAAATTAGTGAAGAAAGACAAATAGAGATTGCTACTAAAGGTATGGAGGCTTTAAAGCCTATGCTAAAAGATATCTCCTGTACGTTTTTTACCACGGCACATTATGCCGAAAAAAAACCTACTTTAATAAAAGAGCTTTCCCTTTCACATGAAATAGCCTCGCACAGTTATTATCATTCCTCCTTTGATAAAGCCGATTTAAAAAAATCTAAAGAGGTTCTGCAAACAATTTCTGGAACAGAAATAGTAGGGTTTAGAATGCCACGTATGGCAAGGGTTAATTACAAGGATATAAAAGAGGCAGGCTATTTGTATGATTCATCACTTAACCCAACCTTTATTCCCGGCAGATACAATCATTTTAATAAGCACAAAACTATTTTTAGAGAGAACGATTTGTTAATTGTTCCAGCAAGTGTTACACCATCTCTTAGAATACCTTTATTTTGGCTTACGTTTAAAAACTCTTCAATTGAATGGTATTGCAGGCAGGTAGGCAAATGTTTAGATAAATATGGATATGTAAATATTTATCTCCATCCCTGGGAATTTACAGATGTATCTGATTTTTCTTTGCCTGCTTACATGAATACAAATCCGGATAAGATGTTGACTAAATTAAATTATCTTATAAATTATTTTAAAAACCAAGCTCTTTTTATTCCAATAAAAAGCTTGTTAGAAGAACGGAATGAACTATAAACAAACTCTAGATTATTTATATGCACGTTTGCCTATGTATCAGCGCATTGGAGCCGTAGCGTATAAAGCTGATTTGAATAATACCATAGCTATTTGTAAGCTTCTTAAAAATCCGGAGAGAAAATTTAAAAGCATTCATATTGCCGGAACCAATGGAAAGGGTTCTACCTCTCATATGCTGGCTGCTGTTTTTCAACAGGCAGGATATAAAACAGGATTATATACATCCCCGCATTTAAAAGACTTTAGAGAGCGGATTAAAATTAATGGAAGAGAAATTCCTAAAAAATACATTGTAAATTTTGTAGATAAGTATAAAAATAAATTGGAAAAGATAGAACCTTCTTTTTTTGAATGGACGGTTGGTTTGGCATTTAAGTACTTTGCCGATGAAGAAGTGGATATTGCCATTATAGAGGTAGGCCTTGGCGGAAGGCTTGATTCTACTAACGTTATAAAACCTATACTTTCTTTAATTACAAATATCAGTTATGACCACACTAATTTATTGGGTAATACCTTAGAAAAAATAGCAACGGAAAAAGCCGGAATAATTAAGCCAAAAATACCAGTGATAGTGAGTGAAACACAGGATAAAATAAAGCAGGTATTTATAAAAAAGGCTAAAGAAAATAAAAGCCAGCTATTTTTTGCTGATAAACTGTTTGTTCATATAAAAGAAGCGTATATGCCAAAAATTGGTATAACTTCTCATCTATATAAGAGTGGGGGAGAAGAACCAATTGTTTTAATAGATTTACTTGGTACCTACCAAAAATATAATCTGGCAGGAGTACTTACAGCTTTAACTCTACTAAAAAAGGATTTTAAGATAAAAGAGCATCATATTGAAGACGCTTTAGTAGAAGTAAAAAAGTTAACCGGACTACGTGGGCGCTGGGAAATTCTATCTAAAAAGAACCCTCGTATTATTTGTGATACAGGGCATAACAAGGATGGTATAAAGCAAGTAATGAGGTCAGTTAACAGAGAATATGCCTCTAAGTGGGTAAAAGGCAAAATGCATGTTGTTTTTGGTGCCGTGAGTGATAAAGATGTTTCTGAGATATTTGCTTTACTAAAGACTAATAAACACTTTGCTTCAGCTACCTATTATTTCTGCAAACCCAACATACCCAGAGGTATGGAAGTACCTGTTTTGCATAAAGTTGCCCTTACACAAGGATTTAAGGGAGAAGTATTTTCATCGGTTAAAGAAGCGTTAAAAGCGGCTAAAAAGGCTGCTAAAGAGAAAGAACTGGTATTTGTGGGCGGTAGTACCTTTACTGTTGCTGAAATAATCTAAGTATTATTTTTTTGAAAAATTTAACATTAGAATTAAAGAATTAAATTTATTTTTGTAATTCAATTCTATTGGTGAATATCCTATGGAGGATTCCCTCCTAACCGCGTATAGATAAAGTAAGGGATGTTTAATTAAATTATCAGAAATACAAATGACTTTAGAGAAAGCTATTAATAAGGCTACTTTATACTTTGGCGTAATAGGGAAGGAAGTAAAACACGCTAAAAAGGGCAAAATTAAAAAGGTGAGCCGTATAACGGCATACAAAAAGAAGGATGATAAATGGGATGTGGCTGTTTTCTTTGTAAGAAAACAAAAGAATGATACTACTAAACCTGATTTCTTTTTAGATGCTTTTTTAGAAAAGTACGAGGTCATCCCTGCCCATAAATAGTATCCGAGTAAAAACTTAACTATTTCTTAATATACATCTATTCTTCTAACTGCTAATTTTGCTTTAGCAAGTGAATATCCTAAACAGAGTTTATCTATCTCCATTAATAGACAAACTGTCTGAAACCGCATGCGGAGTAAGCTTTTAGATTACAACAAAAAAACATGAAAGAAAAAACTTTGATATTGCTTGCGCTAACAAGAGAAATAGAGGCCTTACGAATGAAAGAAAAACTTATTCTTAATGGTAATGAGGTGTTAGAAGCTAAGACTAAAAATAAAATAGTAAAACTACTTACAGAGCATAAGGCTGACATACTGATTGTAGATATGCAAATTGAAGATGCGGATGCCGTGGATATTAGTAAAGAAGTAAGAGAAACAAAAAACATACAACAACCTTATATTATAGTGCTTAGTGACAGACAGGAAGATTATGTTCAAACTATGGCACTTGATGCAGGCGCTGATGATTTCATACTAAAGCCATTTAAAATAGAGGTGCTTATAGCAAGAATTAAGTCATTAATAAACAGAAAATCTGTATTGAGTTTATCTTTACATAATCTTCCAAAGAGGTTGACTATTGATGAAGAAAAGTACCTGGTGTATTTGGATACCAAAGAAATTAACTTGCCACCAAAGGAATTTAATATACTAAGCCTGCTTTATTCTGCACCGGAAAAAATATTTACAAGAAAAGAAATAACCGATGCGGTAAGTCGTAAAGATTGGTTTTATAAAGAGCATACCATAGATGTATATATTTATAATATAAGAAAGGAGTTAGGTGGAAATATCATACAAACTATAAAGGGAGTAGGGTATAAGCTCTCTTTGTTATAGAACCACCTTTTTTGTATTAAGATACTTTCTTTACAATTATAGAGTTAATTTCATATAAGGGAAATCCCACTTTAATATAATAATCTGTTTATTTTCTAAAGCTTAATGCCCATTATACAAACATCATCTGTTTGTTCTTCTTCATCTTTCCAATAGCCAAACTCTTCTTCCAGTTTCGCTTTTTGTTCTGCTAAAGGGAACTTTACTAAACGCGATAAAAATTTCTTTACGCGTCGGCTACCATAGCGTTTGCCTGTTAAAGAACCAAACTGGTCTTTAAAACCATCAGAAGAAAGGTATAGGGTAGTATTTTGTGGTAATATAATTTTATGTGTATTAAAAGTTCTATCTTTTTCCAATTGCCAACCGCCAATAGGATATTTATTACCTATAATTTCATGCATTTCATCGTTAATAAAGTAAGTAAGTTTATTAAAGGCGCCTGCATATTGTAATTCTCTGGTTTCCTCATTAAAAGCACCAATGCCTATCTCTAACCAATCGTTATTATAACCAAGTTCGATGCCCTGCTGAAATGTTTCTATCCATTTTTTATCCATTTCATTTAGTACTTCACCAATGTCATCAATTTTTTTTCCTAATACTATATAGTTTAAAAAACTTAGCGCTAATACCGAAAGCATTGCCCCACTGATTCCATGTCCGGTGCAATCACCTACGGCAAATATTTTTAAGTTTCCTTTTTGCCCTACCCAATATAAATCTCCGCCAATAATGCTTTGAGGTTTATACATTACAAAGTAATTAATAAATAACCTTTCAAAATGTCTTTGTTGAGGCAATATACCTTGTTGCACAAAGGCTGCGTAGTGCATGCTATCTATCAGTCCTTTATTGTCTTTATAAAGTTTGTGATACTCAGCATGTAACTCTTTGTATTCTATTTCCTCTTCCATTTCTATGTCCATTTCTAAATTAACCATACTACACTAAATTAAATAAAAGATATTTACAAATCTACTTATGCAATGCTAACAGAATGTTATTGCAATCTTAAGAAATTGTTATTTTAGACAAAGTGGGCATTAGCTTCGTTGAAGTTTTTGTTGCCCCCAATAAAACTTAACAATTTGATAACATTGGCAATTTATTAACTTCTTATTTTTGCAATAGTTATTTATATTGGGTAAAACGCATCTTTTTGGGTTTCATGATAGGTCCTGATTAGATGCGTTTTTGTTTATATGAATTAAAATCCCTCTCAGTTATTAACAGATTAATTGTTATTGTTAATAACAAATAAAAATGAAACTTTTTTTCAAAATCTACGTCTAAGCATTTAGTTATGAGCCACAGGTGAGGTGAAAGCTATGCTAAACCATTTAATATGATGAAAGCATAAGTTGAAACCCGGAAACGCTTTGCCGTTTCTAATAAGAAAAGCCAGTAAAACCTATATGGTATGGGTGAAAACCAATTCTGCCGGTTTGAAATCCAATCAGATTATTGTGAAATCCAATTCGGATGGAGTGAAACCCAAACCGGATGGAGTGAAAACCAATCTGACTGGAGTGAAAACCAAACCGAATGGAGTGAAAACCAAACCGGATGGAGTGGAAACCAATCTGACAAGTAATAAACCTAATAAAAACATAAATAAATAAAGCCTCGCTGTAAGGTATACAGTAATTAAAAAACAAAAAAACAATGGATATAAAACAAATCATCAAGCTGAATACGTTTAATGCTATAGTAGCGGTATTAAACAGCTTTATCAGACCGGCACAACACCAGCAACTGCTTAACCTAAATATAAGTTCGTTCTTTGAAAACAGGCATAAGTTTGTGTTTAGGCCTTGGTTTAAACAAGTAAAAATCTCATTGCGCAATGCGGGGAGATTTTTTTGTTTGTATGCTAAGTTATAGCCAAAAACTTAACAATTTGATAACATTAAATATAAATAGTTTAATATATGTTTGTTGGGCAAGTGAATTTCCTATTTTAAAGTCTCAACTTTAAAAAACCACTTGTGTAAAAACATACTTGCATGAAAACACTATACATAGGATTTTTTCTTTTGTTTGCTTCATACATTCTGGCGCAAAGCCCAGCCTATCCTGTACTAACAGGTGTTATATTAGACGCTTGTAATACGGATGCTTCTACACCAAGTTGCGCAACTTTAAATGGGAGTACGGCAGGTAATTGTTCTGAGGGTAGAAGTGAGGTTGCCTTTTTTAGGGCTGGCACAACGGCTATTACACCTGCAAAGGTGCAAGCTATGACGACAGGTGTTATTAATTTGTATACTACTATTTGGACTGTACTACAATACTTTTCAGGAATTTCTATGAATAATGCGGCAGTTACCACTACTTTAAATTCAACGGGTTGCGGAGGCGGTTCTTGTGGTGCTTGTTTTCAGGATGCGTGGACAACAGGTATACCTGCCGGCGCGACGTTTATAATGGTTGCCGACTATTATTGTGTTGGAACTACAGATTATACTGCGCTGTGCGGTAATGCAACAACAAGCCCTATTTATGTTATTTATTTTGGGGTTTCTACTAATAATTCTAATCCCTGTGGTGGTGGAACTACCGGGCAATGGGACGCATCGGGTAACTATACTAATAATGGTGCAGCAGCTTTTAAGGGTATAGAGATTGATATGAGTTCATTAGTTGCCGGTGCGCCAACCCAATATTATAAATATGATATAAGTTTAGAAGCAAACTGTGGTGCAACTGATGGGGCAGGTGTTACTTATGACGAAGCTATTGGTAGTAATCTTACTACAGGAACAGCTGCCATTCCTAAAGCTTATACTTCATGCAATTGCACCCCTCCTGTTGTTTTACCTACCAGTATTTTAAATTTTATTGCGAATAGAAGTGAAGAAAATATATTGATAAGTTGGGAAACAGCCGCCGAAACAAACAGCGATTATTTTGGAATGGAATATTCTATAGATGGAGAAAATTTTATCTCTTATAAAGAAGTAAAGGCAGCAGGTAACAGTACAGAAATAAAAAAATATAGTTGCATTTTTACTAATGAAATTGTAAGCAAAATACCGTATTTTCGTCTAAAGCAGGTTGACAACAATGGTAATTTTAAATTCAGTAAAATTATATCGTTAGCAAACACTTCAGGAACTTCTTTAATTAAGGTGTATTATAATGCTGATAATTATACAATTATTAATAAATTTAAGTTGGATACTCCTTCACAAATTAACTTTAGTTTATATGATATTACAGGGCGCGAGGTTTATGCGTCTATTAACCAGTTTAGTGAGGGAGATAACCAGTTTTTAATTCCTGCTCCTGAATATGGCGGGGTTTATATGCTGGTATATCAAAATGGTTCAGCAGCACCTGTGCATAAAAAGGTAATGGTTACTAAGTAATTATTAATTCGTCTTAGATTTCTCTCGACTTCGCTAGCAATAACCTAATTAAATTAATGATGATGCCCGTGCGGACCATGCACATGTCCGTGTTCTAATTCTTCCTTAGTAGCCTCACGCACGTCTAACACGCTTCCTACAAAATGTAAATCGTATCCGGCCAAAGGATGGTTAAAATCCATTACCACGTGCTCATCGCCCACTTCTACTACCAAGCCATGCATCTGATGCCCTTCGCTATCAAGCATGGGTAGTTCTTCACCTTCTTTTACGCGCTCTGCATCAAACTTACCTTCTACATGAAAAGCCTGTTTAGGTATATCTGCTATATAATCCTGGTTATGTTCCCCGTAGGCTGAAGTAGCTTTTATATGAAAATCAAAAGCATCACCGGCTTTTTTACCGTTTAAGTTTTTTTCAAATTCATCAAGCACTCCACCGCCGCCATATAAAAACACAAAAGGTTTCTCAGTGGACGTTTGTTCAATAAGTTCTTCGGGTTGTTCTTCTAATTTTCCTGTTAAATGGTAGTTTACAGATACTACCTTGTTTTGTTCAATCTTCATGCTTGCTGGTTTTATGTTTTGGTTTGTATGCTGTATAGTGTAAAAAGTACAAAATACATGGTTAATTATAATTCAAATTTAATGCCTTGCGCCAAGGGTAAAGTATTACCATAATTAATGGTATTGGTTTGTCTGCGCATGTATATTTTCCATGCATCAGAACCACTTTCTCTGCCACCGCCCGTTTCTTTCTCACCTCCAAAAGCACCTCCAATTTCAGCACCCGAAGTACCAATATTTACATTAGCAATACCGCAATCAGAGCCTGATACAGCTAAGAACTTCTCTGCCTCGTGCAGGCTTCTGGTCATTATAGCACTTGACAAACCTTGCGGAACGTCATTTTGCATGGCAATAGCCTCTTCAATGGTTTTATACTTCATAATATAAAGTATAGGTGCGAAAGTTTCATGCTGCACAATACTCATATTATTTTCAGCTTCTACAATGCAAGGCTTTACGTAGGTTCCGTGTTCAAAGCCTTTGCCATCAAGCACACCGCCTGCAACCAATACTTTTCCTCCTTCTGCTATCACACGTTCAATAGAGGCTAAATAACTTTTTACAGCATCTTTATCAATAAGCGGACCTACATGGTTATTTTCATCCAACGGATTGCCAATGCGCAGTTGCTTGTATGCGTTAATCAGTTTTTGTTTTACGTCGTTATAAATGCTTTCATGAATGATTAAACGACGTGTAGTTGTACAACGTTGCCCGGCAGTACCCACAGCGCCAAACACAGCACCCGGAATACACATATTCAAATCTGCTGTTTCGGAAATAATAATAGCGTTATTACCGCCTAACTCCAGTAAAGTCTTACCAAAACGCTCGGCAACCTTAACGCCAATTTGCTTGCCCATACGGGTAGAACCTGTTGCCGATACAAGAGGCACACGTTTATCGGTAGTCATGAATTCGCCTACTTTATAATCTCCGTTTACAAGACAGGAAATACCTTCGGGCAATTTATTTTCTTTGGCTACTTCTGCCCATATATTCTGACAGGCAATAGAACACAAAGGGGTTTTTTCTGATGGTTTCCATATACAAACATCTCCGCAAACCCAAGCCAAAGCTGTGTTCCAGCTCCATACAGCCACAGGAAAATTAAAGGCAGAAATAATACCCACTACTCCCAATGGATGATATTGCTCATACATACGGTGCATAGGGCGCTCGCTGTGCATGGTCAAACCATTTAACTGACGGGATAAACCAACAGCCAAATCGCATATATCAATCATCTCCTGCACCTCGCCTAAACCTTCCTGCAGGGATTTACCCATCTCATAAGAAACCAGTTTACCCAAATCGTTTTTATACTTACGTAGTTTATCGCCAAAGCGCCTAACCACCTCTCCACGTTTAGGAGAAGGTACCGTGCGCCAAAAAAGAAACGCTTCCGTGGCGGCTTTCATGGCTAAATCATAATCTGCCTGCGTAGCTGTTTTTACCGTAGCAATTAACTTTCCATCAGCCGGACTGTAAGAATCCATTTCTTCGCCCGAAGCAAAAAAGTTAACACCCGTACTGCAACCCATGTTGTGCTGCTTAATACCCAATACCTGCAATGTCTTCGAAATATCAATTGTACTTTTAGCTATAAGCGTTTCCATAATTAAAATTTGAGGCACAAAAATAACGATTTATAGCGAGTTAGAGCCCATAGTTTATAAACTTTAAAGCAACAAGAAAGTTATTTTGTTTTGGCTCTCAGATAAGAGCAATTTCTTTGCAAATAACTACTAATATGAGGGTACAACCTGTTAAATACTATCTTTACGCCTTTTAATTATGACATTCAACGATTTTAACTTCCAACCCGAGCTTACCGAAGGGCTGCAATACATGGGCTTTGATAAAGCCACACCTATACAGGAGCAAGCTATTCCGCTTATATTAGATAACCGTGACCTGATTGCCTGTGCACAAACGGGTACCGGTAAGACTGCGGCTTACCTGTTGCCGGTAATTAATAAGATTATACAAGCTCCCGGAGATTATATCAACACGCTGATAATTGTACCTACCAGAGAGCTTGCCATACAAATTGACGAATCGTTGCAGGGCTTCTCATATTTTGCTCCGGTAAGTTCAATGGCCATATTTGGTGGTAACAACGGCACGGCTTTCGATCAGGAGAAAAGGGCTTTAACTACAGGCACTAATATTATTATAGCTACACCGGGCAGATTAATATCTCACCTCAGTATGGGTTATGTGAAGATAGATGGGTTGAAGCATTTAATTTTAGATGAGGCCGACCGTATGCTTGATATGGGCTTTAGCGATGATTTGCAGAAGATTATAAACTACTTGCCTGCTACGAGACAAACACTCATGTTTTCTGCCACCATGCCACAAAAGATTAGGGTACTGGCAAAGAAGATATTGCAAAACCCTGCGGAGATAAATATTTCTTTGTCTAAACCGGCAGAGGGTGTTACACAGGCAGCTTATGTGGTATATGATGCGCAGAAAATGGAGTTGCTAAAAGAGATTCTTCGTGAAAAGGAAATGAGCAGTGTGATTATTTTTTCTTCTAAGAAAGATAAAGTAAAAGAACTGGAGAGGGAGCTAAGCAGAGCAAAGTTTAATGTGGCATCTATCCACTCTGATTTGGAACAGAACGAAAGAAATGATGTGCTGCGTAATTTTAAAAACAAGAACTTGCAGGTGCTGGTAGCTACGGATATTTTATCGCGCGGAATTGATATAGATTCTATCAGTATGGTGATAAACTATGATGTGCCGGGTGATGCGGAAGATTATATACACAGGGTAGGGCGTACTGCCCGTGCAGAAACTACCGGCAAGGCGGTTACCTTTATTAACGACCATGACCAGCATAAATTTAAAAAGATAGAAGATCTGATTGGTTATGCGGTTAATAAACTACCTGTGCCCGAAAGATTAGGTGCGCAACCTGAATACAATCCTTTAGATAAAACCAAGAAAAAGCCTTTTAATAAGTTTGTAGCCAAGAAGGGTAGGAGGTAAGCTGTTGCAAGAATCTGGTAAAACACAAATAATTTTACTTCTTTACCTTATAATCCTGCATATAACTGGTATAGTCAGCTAATACTTGTTTATATATTCTCTTAGCGGTAGGAATAACCTGGTTCAGTTTATTTGTCCCAACAAATTTTATCAAATCATCTCCGGTTGCAGTACCATCAAGTCCTGAACTACGAAGCTGCGCCCAGGCAACAAGGCTACCCAATTCTTTTACTAACTTTCTAAAGTCTGCTTTTTCTTCTTTAAATGCCAGTAAAGTAAACTTATCTTCCTGCGGACGGTGTTTCTTAAAGATGTAATGTTCTTTGCCTACCTGTATGGTTGTAAAAGCTGCAGGCGCTGTATCATTCATTCGCTTTTGTATATGTACAACTCTATGCGCCTCGCTTTTATGTTTTATTTGTTTAGTAGGAAATAGCTTTTCTAAAGCTATGCTCTCTGATTGTTTGATGTCTAACAATATATAATCACCACTCTTATTATCTTTTACTAAAATACAATAGCGGTTAAGGCCTAAACTGCCTGTGCCTGCAATACGAAAGGCCGCATCAATAAATGTGTATAAATCTTTATCGCGCTTGTTTTCTTCAACCCAATTATAAAGTGTTTTCTCCAGCAGTTGCTTTTCAGATTTTGCAAGCGGGTAATACCTTCTGAAATCAGTCTTTATATAAAGCTTTTTATTCTGCTCATATATCCTGTCTTTAAGAAACTTCTTGGTTTTTCTTTCTTCTACTTTATTAAAAAAAGTTTTTATAAGTCCTTTGGCAGTTGCATTCTCAAGCCGCGAAGGATGCCCTGTTAAAATAACCTGCTTATAAGAATCAAGAAATGAATTACAAATACTCAAACTCTCTTCTTCTGAGAACTTTAGTTCTTCTCCCATTAAGAAAACGCTTACGCAAAGCTTAACCAAATCAAAGGTACAGGGTGCAATGGCAGCCTCATCAAAATCATTAACATCAAAATAAACCAAGCCGCTGTTGCCTTTATAGCTGCCAAAGTTCTCTAAATGCAAATCTCCGCATACATAGGTAAAAGGTACATTCTTTAAAACAGCTTCGTTGGCAATATGAGCAACAAAAAGATGGTTAGTCCCTCTAAAAAATCTATGCGGTCCTTCGCTTATCGCCTTGTATTTAAGGTGTACAAAGTTCTTGTTTCGTTTAGCGTTATAGGCAAGAATTTTTTTAGTAACAACGTTCTGGCTATTCATAATTTTTCTTTAAATGTACTAAAAACAAAAACGCCCCTTATTAAAAGAGGCGTTTCTATTTTAAGTTATCAGTTATTAGTGCTTAGCTAAGTAGTTAGCCACACCTTCGTGACTGCCCTTCATGGCTTCCTTACCTTTAACCCAGTTGGCAGGACAAACCTCACCGTTTGCTTCGTTAAACTGCAAAGCATCTACCATACGTAAAGCTTCTTCAACGTTTCTACCCAAAGGCAAATCGTTAATCAGCATATGGCGCACAGTACCTTTTTTATCAATTAAAAACAATCCGCGAAAAGCAATCATGGGCCCGGTTGCAACCAATTCATCATGTTCATTCACTTCATAATCTCCAAACAATACACCATAGTTTGCCGAAATGGTTTTAGTGGTATCGGCTACTACCGGATAGGTAACGCCTTTAATACCGCCATGTTTCTTTTCCATTTGCAACCAACCCCAGTGGCTTTGTTCCGTATCTGTGCTGCAGGCAACTACTGCGCAATTACGGCTTTCAAACTCTGCTAATTTCTCCTGAAAAGCGTGTAACTCAGTTGGGCAAACAAACGTAAAGTCTTTTGGGTAAAAGAAGAATATCACATCTTTTTTACCAACGTACTGCTCTAACGAAAAGTTGGTTACTATTTCTCCGCCGCCTATTACCGCCGAGGCTTTAAATACAGGGGCTTTTTTTCCTACTAATGATGTCATGTTTTTATGTTTTTTTATGATTTAGTTAATGTTAATTTTCAAGGAGCAAATGTAAGGCAAATAGTGGATTTTTGAATCAGAAAACAGGTTAATTAATTGTTAATTTTCAACTAAAAATCAATATTCTTGTTACGCGTACTCTTTATCTTGCTTTTATATTTTTTATCGTCAACCCGCTTGCGCTTGGCGGCTTTGCTTAGCTTGGTTGGTACACGCTTTTTGGGTTTAATAAGTGCAGCTGCAATTAGTTTTAGCGCTTTTTTTATGAGGGTATCTTTATTAGCATGCTGAGAGCGGTCGGTACTTTCGTATAGATGCAAAAAACCTTCGCTGTTTATTTTATTCTTTAGTTTTTGACTAATTAAGTGCTTTTGTTCATCGCTTAAAAAGGCAGAGGAAGCCACATGAAAAGCCAATTCTACCTTACTTTCGGTAGTATTTACGTGTTGTCCGCCCTTACCACCACTACGCGAGGTTTGGAAATGGAATTCAGAAACTATTTGATTGTTTAAAGCCATGATACCAATTTCAAAAGTATTAATTTAAAATTATCAAATTACCTAATTTTCAAATAGGCTAATACTCTGTATCTTTGCGCCCTTATGATATCAGTAAATTCAGTTACAGTTGCTTTTGGAGGCAGCGTTTTGTTTGAAAACGTTAGCTTTTTAATAAGCGGGAAAGACCGTGTGGGGCTTGCAGGCAAGAATGGTGCGGGCAAATCTACCATGCTTAAACTCATTGCCGGGCATCAATCGCCCACCAAAGGAGAGATTTCTAAACCCAAAGATTTTAAGCTGGGTTATCTTCCACAAGATATGATACATCAGCATGGACGTACCGTGTTTGAAGAGACTGCTTCTGCTTATGAAGAAATTACAAACTTACAGAAGCGTTTGGATGAGATAAACAAAGAGCTGGAGGTACGCACAGATTATGAAACAGATAGTTACTCTAAGCTAATTACAGACATTACCGATATTTCTGCCAGACTGGATATTATTGGTGCTGCCAATCGTGATGAAGAAATAGAAAAGATTTTAAAAGGCTTGGGTTTTGAACGCAAAGATTTTAACCGCCTTACTAATGAGTTTAGCGGAGGCTGGCGTATGCGTATTGAATTAGCCAAGCTTTTGTTACAAAAACCTGATGCGCTATTACTGGATGAGCCTACCAACCACTTAGATATTGAGGCAATACAATGGCTGGAAGAGTTCATGGAAACCTATTATGGCTCGCTGGTGCTCATATCACACGATAAGCAGTTTTTAGATAATGTTACCAACCGGACTATTGAGATTGTAAATAAAAAGACTTACGATTATAAAGCCAATTACAGTAAATACTTAGTTCTTCGTCAGGAAAGGCAGGAGCAACAAGAAAGTGCTGTTAAGAACCAGCAAAAATTAATAGACCATACACAGGAGCTAATTGATAAGTACCGTGCCAAAGCCAATAAGGCATCCTTTGCACAATCGCTTATTAAAAAACTGGACCGTATGGAGCGCATTGAAGTGGAAGAAGGCGATAATACGGTTATGCACATGCGTTTTCCTAAACCTGCTCTTTCGGGTAAGATTGCTTTAACGGTTGAAGATGCTGCTAAAACATACGGAGATAAGTTGATTTTTAAAGATGCTAACTTCATCATTACCAAAGGCGAGAAAGTTGCACTGGTGGGGCGTAACGGTGAGGGTAAATCTACAATGATGAAAATGATTGGCAAGAAAACCAATTATGATGGCACTGTACAAATAGGGCATAATGTATTAGCAGGTGTGTTTGAGCAAGATCAGGAAGAAAAACTTGACCAAAACAAAACGGTTTTTGAAACTATTGATGAGCTTGCCGTGGGAGATGTGCGTAAGCAGGTGCGTAATATATTGGGTTCGTTTTTATTTGGCGGAGATGATATTGATAAAAAGGTGCGTGTGCTTAGTGGTGGAGAGCGAGGCAGACTGGCGCTTTGTAAATTGCTGTTAGAACCTTATAATTTACTTCTTTTAGATGAGCCTACCAATCACTTGGATATACGCAGTAAAGAAATTTTAAAGAAAGCTTTACTAGATTATGAGGGTACGGTTATTTTAGTGTCTCATGATCGTGATTTTTTGGATGGTCTTACCAATCGTTTGTTTGAATTTAGAGAAGGTGCCGTAAAAGAACATCTTTGTGATATTAATGAGTTTATGCAAAAGCGTAAACTGGAGAAACTGATGGAACTTAAATCGGTTCAGATACAACCTGCGGAAGCTAAACCTAAGAAAGCAGAGGTTAAAGCTGATAAAAATGAAAATACCGAGAAGGAAAAAGAGCTAAAGCAGATAAAAAACCAGGTTTCTAAGTGCGAAAAGGATATTGAAACGCTGGAAACCGACCTTAAAAAGCTGGATGAACAGCTTTCTAACCCCGAAACCTACCAAAAACTAATAAACGACAAAGTGTTTTTTGAGAACTACAACCAAAGCAAAGCAAAATTAGAGAGCCTATTAAAAGAATGGGAAGCTTTGAATGAGAAATTGGTTTAAAAAGATTGAAATGCTTCATATTGGAAAAAACTTTCCTTGTTGTGTATTTGTGCTATTAATTTTGAATTAATTAAAAAAGCAGTATATTTGCACCCTTAATTTTATTAAATCATGAAAAAAGATATTCATCCAGCAGGTTACAGATTATGTGTTTTTAAAGACATGAGTAACGAACACACCTTTTTAACCCGTTCTTGTACCGAAACTAAAGATACTATTAAATGGGAAGATGGTAATGAGTACCCATTGGTTAAATTAGAGATTTCTAATATGTCGCATCCATTTTATACAGGTAAACACATGTTGGTTGATACCGCAGGACGTGTAGATAAATTCCGTACACGTTATTCTAAAAAGAAATAAGAAAACTTTATGAAAAAACTATCTATAGTTGCCCTTGTTGCTGTATTACTTGTTGCTTGTGGCGGAAGCAAAAAATCTAAACTGGTTGTAGGAGACTGGAAAATTGCAGATATGTCTGCGCCAATGCCTCCTAACATGCCTGATTCTTTAAAAGGACAGTACGAAGAAGCCCTTAAGAAACAAGTAGAAAGTATGAAAGCATCTTCTTCTTTTAATTATAAAGAAGATGGTACTTATAATTATAACCTTGGCGGACAAGCCGGCGCAGGTACCTGGAAACTTAATGATGGTGGTACCGAACTTACTCTTACCGAAGGCGGAAAATCGGATATAAATAAAGTAGTTGAGTTAACAGAAACTAAGTTAGTTATTGAAGCTCCTCAATCTGGTAATGGTGGAAACCTTACTTTATCTTTAGCTAAGTAATTAATTTACTAATTTTTATAAAAGCCTTTCAGAAATGAAGGGCTTTTTTTATGCTTTATTTAAAAATCTGTAACATGAGTGCATTAATGATACCTATTAAACAGCGTAGTGCTTTGTTGCATCACATCTCTGTTTAGTAAATCTAAGTTTAAGCCGGTAGCTATATTTTTAGAGGTAAAGTAGTTTACCATTATCTCGGTGGCAATATTACCCGTAAGGCTATCTGCTGCCATAGGGCAACCGCCGAAGCCAAGTACCGCACTATCAAAACGTCTGCAACCACTTGCATAAGCAGCTTCTATTTTCTCAATAATCTTTTCAGGAGTTGAATGGAGGTGTGCGCCAAATTCAACATCAGTAAACTCAGGTATTAAATGTGTAAAGAGGTATTTAATAGTTTCGGGCCTAGAACTACCTACGGTATCACTTGGAGCTATGATACGAATACCCATACCATGCAGTTTCTTAGCCCAGTTAATGCAAATTTCACTGTTCCAGACATCACTATAAGGGTTGCCAAATGCCATAGATAAATAAACCACCAATTGCTTATTATGTTTGGCACACAGGTTCTGAATTTCTTCTACTGTTTTTAAAGATTGCTCAATGCTCGAATTGGTATTGCGTTGCTGAAAGGTTTCTGAAATAGAGAAAGGAAAACCCAAATAACTGATTTGATTAAAAGCACAAGCGTCTTGTGCACCTCTTGTATTGGCTATAATAGCCAGTAATTTTGTTCTAGTAGTTGATAAATCCAATCCTTCTAAAACCTTTGCGGTATCTTGTAATTGGGGTATAGCTTTAGGTGAAACAAAACTTCCGAAATCAATGGTATCAAACCCCACTTTAAGAAGTGTATTGATATAAGCTGTTTTCGTTTCGGTAGGAATAAACTCTTTAATGCCCTGCATAGCATCGCGCGGGCATTCTATTAGTTGTAGTTTTTCTTTTGACATAGTGTATATAAAAAAGGGGACTTTCGCCCCCTTTACTTATTTTTTATTGTTCATCTTTAGGTTCGTCTTTTTTCTTTTTGGTCTTTACCTCTTTTGGTTTGCTGATATTAACCACTATCTCTTTTTTAGTTTTATCAAAGTCTATTTCGATAATATCTCCTTCAGAAATGGGGTTCTTAATCATCTCTTCTGCCAATGGGTCTTCCACATATTTTTGTATAGCACGTTTTAGCGGACGGGCACCATACTGAGGGTCATAACCTTTCTCTTCTATATAATCTTTAGCTGCATCGGTTAATTTAACCTGATAACCAAGATTATTGATACGTCCGTAAAGGCTTTTTAGTTCAATATCAATAATTTTATGGATACCGTCTTTATCAAGCGGATTAAATATCACCACATCATCAATACGGTTTAAGAACTCAGGCGCAAAAGCTTTCTTTAAAGCATTTTCAATAACACCTTTGGTATGGTCTTCCACGCTGTCTGCTTTAGCTTGAGTGCCAAAACCAACTCCTTGTCCGAAATCTTTTAACTGACGAGCACCAATGTTAGAGGTCATAATAATAATAGTATTCTTAAAATCAATCTTACGACCAAGACTGTCAGTTAACAAACCATCATCAAGCACTTGCAACAACATATTAAATACATCAGGGTGCGCTTTTTCAATTTCATCCAACAACACAACAGCATATGGACGGCGACGAACTTTCTCTGTTAGTTGCCCGCCTTCTTCATAACCAACATATCCCGGAGGGGCTCCAATCAAACGAGTTACAGCAAACTTCTCCATATACTCGCTCATGTCAATACGTATTAGCGCATCATCATTATCAAATAAGTACTTAGAAAGAACTTTGGCTAACTGTGTTTTACCAACCCCTGTAGGTCCCAAGAAAATAAAAGAACCAATTGGCTTATTAGGGTCTTTCAATCCGGCACGGTTACGTTGAATAGCCTTTACCACTTTAGCAACTGCTTCATCCTGCCCAATAACTTTACCTTTCAGCTCTGTCCCCATATTTACCAGCTTAGCATTCTCGTTTTGAGAAACACGCTGTACTGGAACACCGGTCATCATAGCAACCACTTCGGCAACATTATCTTCTGTTACAGTTACACGGTTATTTTTGGTTTCTTCTTCCCACGCTTTTTTAGCTACATCTAATTGAGCTAATAATTGCTTTTCCACATCGCGTAATTTTGCAGCTTCCTCATATTTTTGATTACGAACAACCTGATTCTTCTGTTCTTTTATATCTTCAATTTTTTGCTCAATTTCCAATACATTTTTAGGAACGTTTATATTAGTTATATGAACACGAGAACCTGCTTCATCCAACGCATCGATAGCTTTATCAGGTAAATGCCTGTCGGTAATATAACGCTGGGTTAATAATACACACGCTTTAATAGCTTCGGGAGTATAGGTTACATTATGGTGCTCTTCATACTTAGACTTAATATTTTGAAGTATCTGTATAGTTTCATCAATAGTAGCAGGCTCAATTAGTACCTTTTGAAAACGACGCTCTAAAGCCCCATCCTTTTCTATATACTGACGATATTCATCTAAAGTAGTAGCACCAATACATTGTATTTCTCCGCGAGCTAATGCCGGTTTAAACATGTTGCTAGCATCTAACGAACCGCTTGCACCACCTGCACCTATGATAGTATGTATCTCATCAATAAATAAAATAACATCAGGCGATTTCTCAAGCTCATTCATCACCGCTTTCATACGCTCTTCAAACTGTCCGCGGTATTTAGTTCCTGCAACCAAAGAAGCTAAATCTAAAGTAACTACCCGTTTATTAAATAATACGCGGGATACTTTACGTTGTACAATACGTAATGCTAAACCTTCTGCAATGGCAGATTTACCAACACCTGGTTCACCTATTAAGATGGGATTATTCTTTTTACGACGGGATAATATTTGCGATACGCGTTCTATTTCTTTTTCTCTTCCAACAATAGGATCAAGTTTCCCGTCTTCAGCCATCTTGGTTAAATCTCTCCCGAAATTATCCAACACAGGTGTTTTACTTTTGCTTTCTCCGGGTTTCTTTTGTGCTCCACTTCCACCACTGCCACTTATTCCGGCTGCATCTGCATCATCATCATCATCAGATGGGGTTGGTCCTTCCATTTTAGTAGGGTTCTTTAAGTACTCATCTAACTCTGCCTTGCAGGCATCATAATCCACACCAAATTTTAATAATGCTTTGGTAGCTACATTATCATTGTCCTTTAATATACAAAGCAACAAATGCTCTGTGCCTATTTCAGATGCCTTAAATATCTTAGCCTCTAAATAAGTAAGCTTTAAAGCACGCTCTGCTTGTTTCAACAAAGGAATATTAGCCAGATTATTTACTTTACGAGTCGGTACCGAAATAGATTGCTCTATGTTCTTGCGTAGCTCTGTCATGTTAACATTCATGTTCTTCAGTAGCTTTAAACCAAGACCCTCTCCTTCCCTAATCATGCCAAGCATTAAATGCTCTAAGCCTATATAATCATGCCCCAAACGTAATGCTTCTTCCCTGCTGTGATTAATCACTTCTTTTACACGGGGCGAAAATTTTGCTTCCATAAATTTATTTTTAGTTACTGCTAAGTTACAGATATTATGCCAATTTCAAAAGTAAACCTCAAAACGGGTAATCCGGCTTATTTCCTGAGTATTTTTCAACAAGACAAATGTTGATAAGTATATAGGTATATTCCCTTATTTATCAGTATCTTCACTTCCCCATTAAATATTTATTGAGTGGCAGAATTACTGATTTATAGGCTTATTCTTAAACATGACAAAACAACCTACAAACATGACATTCTGCAACTAAACAAGAAAATAAATCTATAATTAACTATGGCAGACGGAGAAAAAATTATCCCTATTAACATTGAAGATGAAATGAAAACAGCCTACATCGATTATTCGATGTCGGTTATTGTATCGCGTGCGTTACCTGATGTAAGAGATGGTTTAAAACCTGTGCATCGCCGTGTATTATATGGTATGCTGGAACTTGGGGTTATGCACAATCGCCCTTATAAGAAGTCAGCACGTATTGTAGGTGAGGTTTTAGGTAAATATCATCCTCATGGAGATAGCTCGGTTTATGATACTATGGTACGTATGGCTCAAGACTGGAGCTTACGTTACCCTTTGGTTGATGGGCAGGGTAACTACGGTTCGGTTGATGGAGATCCACCGGCTGCTATGCGTTATACAGAAGCTCGTCTTCGCAAGATAGCAGAAGAAATGCTGAATGATATTGAAAAAGATACTGTTGACTTCCGTCCTAATTTTGATGATTCTTTAACTGAACCAACTGTACTTCCTTCTAAAATACCTAACCTGTTGGTTAACGGAGCTTCGGGTATTGCCGTTGGTATGGCTACCAATATGGCTCCGCACAATCTTTCAGAAATTATTGATGCCTGCTGTGCTTATATTGATGATAAGAATATTGACGTAAAAGGCTTAATGGCTTTTGTAAAAGCTCCTGATTTCCCTACGGGTGGCATTATATATGGTTATGCAGGTGTAAAAGATGCCCTTGAAACAGGTCGTGGACGTATAGTATTGCGTGCTAAAGCAGTAATAGAAACTGCCAAAGACCGTGAACGTATTGTTGTGAATGAAATCCCTTACCAGCTGAACAAAGCTGAAATGATTAAACGTCAGTGGGAGCTTTGCGAAGAAAAGAAAATAGAAGGTATTTCCGGCATACGTGATGAAAGCGACCGTGATGGTATGCGTATTGTGTATGACCTAAAACGCGATGCCATTTCCAACGTTGTACTTAACAACCTTTATAAATATTCTCCGCTACAAACTTCCTTCTCGGTAAATAATATTGCTTTAGTGGGTGGACGCCCAATGATGTTGAACCTAAGAGATCAGATTCATCATTTTGTGGAATTCAGGCATGAAGTAGTTGTTCGCCGTACTAAATACGATTTAGCACAAGCAGAGAAGCGTGCACACATTTTAGAAGGTTTAATTATTGCCATCAATAATATTGATGCCGTAATTAAAATTATTCGCGAAAGCGAAAGCCCTGATATTGCTCGTGAAGAATTGATGAGCAAATTCAGTTTATCTGAAGTGCAGTCTCGTGCTATATTAGATATGCGTTTACGTGCACTTACTGGACTTGAAATTGGTAAGTTAAGAGAAGAGTTTGCAGAGCTAATGAAGCATATTGATTTCCTTAAAAACATTTTAGCGGATGAAGTGCTTCGTATGAAAATCATTAAAGACGAATTGCTTGAAATAAAAGAGAAATACGGAGATGCCCGCAAAACAGAAATAGTATATAGCGGAGATGATATCCGTATGGAAGATATGATTGCCGATGAGAGTGTGATTATTACTATCTCTCACATGGGTTATATCAAACGTACTACGTTGGATGAATATAAATCTCAACGCCGTGGCGGACGTGGTTCCCGAGGTTCATCTACCCGCGATGAAGATTTTATTGAGCACATGTTTATGGCTTCAACCCATAACTATTTATTGCTGTTTACCGAGCAAGGGCGTTGTTTCTGGCTAAAAGTTTATGAGATACCCGAAGGCAATAAAACATCCAAAGGAAGAGCTATTCAGAACCTACTGAACATTCCGGCAGATGATAAAGTAAAAGCTTATATCAATATTAAATCGTTAGAGGATGAGGAGTTTATTAATAACAACCACATTATACTTTGTACTAAAAATGGTATCATTAAAAAGACCAAAGTAGAAGCTTATTCTAACCCACGTTCCAACGGTATTAATGCTATCACTATCCGCGAAGGCGACCAGTTATTGGAAGCTGCCTTAACAAACGGTACTAACGAGATTATGATAGCTACCAAGTTGGGTAAAGTTTGCCGCTTTAACGAAGAGAAAGTACGCCCTATGGGAAGAAATGCTTCGGGTGTGATTGGTATTGATTTGAACGATGACGAAGGAGAAAAGAACGAAGTAATAGGTATGATTTGCATTAACGATATGAGTGCAAACGTGCTGGTTGTTTCTGAAAAAGGTTATGGTAAACGCAGCGATATTGATGAATACCGTATTACCAACCGCGGAGGAAAAGGTGTTAAGACCATTAATGTTACCGAGAAGACCGGAAACTTGGTAGCCATTAAATCTGTTACTGATGCCAACGACTTAATGATTATTACCAAAGAAGGTATTACCATTCGTATGGCGGTAAGTACATTGCGCGTGATGGGCAGAGCTACACAAGGCGTACGTTTAATTAATATTGATGAAACTGATGCTATTGCAGCGGTAACCAAAGTTGACCATGAAGATGAAGTAATTGAAGATACCACAGAGGATACCGATGTTACTCCAACTCCAGAAGCACCTGAAGGTACAAGCGCTGAATAAAACAATTTAGATGCATAACGGAAACCCTTAGTGGAAACATTAGGGGTTTTCTTTTTCTCTTACTTCTTATCCCTATTAATGGGAGAATACTCTCGTTCGTTTATTTGGCAACGGGGGTACTTTGTGGTGTCTTCTCCCAATGCTCTGATATAATTTGGCAGGCATTTAAACGGGTTACCTGATACATCTATAAAAGAAAGATTAGAAGGCAAATAGGGCAAATCAGTTATAATATTACCTGCACAATACAATACCTGTAATGAATCGGGCAAATGAGGCAGACTTATTAAACTATTTTTATTGCAGGTTAAAACCAGCATGGCTTTAGGCAAAGCGGGTAGTCTCTTTAAATTATTACTGCTGCAATATAACGTGGTTAATGAATCGGGTAGTTTATCTATATTCTTTAGTTTGTTGTTATTACAAAACAAATACCTGAGTCCTTTAGGCAAAGCAGGCAGTACAGTTAACTGATTATAATCGCACAACAATTTTTTTAACGAAGCAGGCAACTCAGGCAAGGTTGAAATCGAATTATTACTGCACTCTAACGACTCAAGCGATTTTGGAAATGACGGAAGACTACCCAGCATATTATTGCTACAACTAAAGTATACCAACGAATCGGGCAAATCAGTAAAACTGTTTATCTTATTAAAACTACATTGCAAATAGTTAAGCGTATTGGGCAAACCATCTAAGCTTGTTAAGGCATTATTGCCACACCACAAGTGGGTAAGGAGTGGCGGTAGTATGGGCAGGCCTGTTAACTGATTGCCATAACAACTAAGCCAGGTAAGTGAAGTGAAGTATTGTATGCCAGACAGATTTGTAATATTCTTATTATTGACCGTCATGTTAGTTAGAGTAGTAACGGCAGGGCTACCGGTGTTTAATTGCCCATTGTTCATGGCATAGGGCACTATGGATTTTAAATAAGCCGCAAAGTTAGGGTCAGGAATGGTAACGTAGGTTTGGGCACTGGAAATGTTGCATGTTACATAATAAAGGGTAAATAAAAGCAACACAGCTTTATAATTTATAAACCCTAACTTACTCTTCATCTGCTTGTTGTTGTGTTTAAACAAATATAAGCAAATGTAGTATAATTTACTATTGCTATGGGGAGGCTTAACGAAAGATATGCGCCCTAACGCACTATAACCATTCTCTTATTTGCCACACCCTCATTGCTTTGCAGGCTTATATTATACACACCCTCATATAAACTGCCGGCATCTATAGTTGTTTTACCGTTTATGGTTTGACTTAATACCATTTTACCATTCACATCGTACACGGTACAACGTACATTGTACAATGTATTTTGTAGCTCTATAACAAAACTGCCGTTGTTGGGGTTGGGGTAAATGTTTAGCTTCTCATTGATGCTATTTATTTGCTTTATGCCTGTTGTATGTGCACTGCTGCTATCTACATTTATATAAACCATTGTACTATTAGAAGCACGGTAAACCGTATCGTTTTGGCAAAAACTTGAAGAGTCGCCACAACCATTATAAACTGTAACACATATATTATAATTACCCGGTGTGTTGTAGTTATGATTAGGATAAAGAGCTAAGGTATCAGTACCATCTCCCCAATACCAACGTGCATTAACTACGTTAGCTGAGTAATACACATATAAATCCCAAAAGTGAGGAATAGAATCAGGCAGTATGTAAAAACTATCTTTAGGTAATATTCCATTGCTAAATGTAACTGTGTAAGTTGCCATTGAGCTCATACCGCATATATTAGTACCGGTAACGGTATAAATAGTTGTTGTAGTTGGGGTTGCTATTAGGTTCACACTATTTGGACTGGTTATGGCATTTGCAGCCGCCCAAGTATAGGTATTTGCCCCCATTACATAAAGTATTACAGTATCACCACAAGAGATACTATCTCCAGTTATAGATAGTATGCTTAAGGTTGGCGTAGGGTTTATATTTACCATAATGGTTAAAGGCGAGCTATTACCACAAGCATTGGTGCCGGTTACTGTATATATGGTAGTGGCAGTAGGGTTAGCTATTGGCGTTGCACTATTGGCGTTGCTTAAGTTAGTTGAGGGTACCCAGGTATATGTACTGGCACCATTTACACCCAGTGTATCAAAACCACCGGAACATAACGTATAAGAATTTGTAAATGGAGTTAAACTTGTAGGAATTACGGTAACAGAAACCGTATCATAATTAATACATCCTCCTCCACTTGAAGCCTTCACAAAGTACACCGTATCTGCACTTGGGTTTATGGCAATAGAGGCAGTTGTAGTGCCATTGCTCCAGGTATAGCTTGTTGCTCCGTTTGCAGTAAGAGTAGTGGTTGTTCCTGCACATATCGTGTCATTACCTGTAATACTTAAGGTAACGGTTGGGCATGGAGGGGTTAAGATCCGTATACGGCTAACGTAATAATCCGTCATATAAATATGCCCTAATGCATCAGTACCTAAACCATATGGTTCATATAATTCTGCTGCTGTTGCAGGGCCGCCGTCTCCATTATTGCCAAATGTTCCATTTCCGGCAAAAGTGTTTATGATGCCCGCCGTGTCTACTACACGTATCCTGTAGTTTCCCTTATCCGCAATATACAAATTACCTTGAGCATCTGTTGTTAAACCCTGCGGATAATTCAAATTAGCTGCAGTAGCAGGCCCTCCATCTCCACTGTAACCAGTATTTCCATAGGCTACGATATTGATACTACCCGAGGTGTTTATCTTACGTATCAAATATTGTGTAGTAGTACAATCATTAAAATAAACATTACCTAATGCATCTGTAGCTATACTAACAATAGTACCGTAACTGTCCAAACTAGTAGCTACGGTACTGATTATGCCAGCTGTATTTACCTTTCGTACTGCACCGTTATGACAATCTGCAATGTATATATTTCCTACTGTATCTATAGCTACGCCTATAGGAAAATTAAGCTGAGCTGAAGTAGCAGGCCCGCCATCTCCATTATACGCCCCGGCCCCATTCCCTATGGGGCCACTGCCTGCTATGGTGCTTATAATGCCAGCAGTAGTTACCATACGTATTCTGTTATTAGCTGCATCGGCAATATATACATTGCCCATGGCATCTGTGGCAACACCTGACGGATAATACAATTCAGCTGCTACAGCCGGTCCACCATCCCCACTAAAACCACCTGAAGAGTTTCCAGCAAAGGTGTTAATGATTCCATTGGTATTTACTACACGTATTCTATTATTTCCCCAATCTGCAATATATACATTGCCTTGCATATCTGCCGCTATGCCTGTTGGTTCGTAAAATTCAGCAGCTGTGGCCTGGCCACCATCTCCGTTAAATCCACCTGTACCATTACCTGCAAAGGCTTTTATAATGGTCTGTGCGTGGATGTTTGTACAAAAAGTAAAGGCTAAAAGGGTACATAGTTTTTTCATTCTGTTTGTTTTATTGGTTACTTAACTATTACTATTCGCTTATTTACCACACCCTCATTGCTTTGCAGACTTATATTATATACCCCCTCATTTAAAGCATTTGCATCAACACTTGTTGTGCCGTTTATAGTTTGGCTTAAAACAAGTTTACCATTTACATCATAAACCTGCATGGTTTGTTTGGTTGCGCTACTTGGCTCTAATACAAAACTGCCATTGTTGGGGTTGGGGTAAATATTTACTATCTCGTTATTATTTAATTCTTCAATGCCAGTTTGTTGACAATTAAAGTTTGCTTTTGCTACAAAAACATCTTCTTGCCCACTTAGAGATAATGTAGTAGTACCAACAATAAAAGGATTCATCATAAAGTCGCCACCAGCGAAGACATTACCTGAAACATCAGTTGCAACTCCGCAGGCATCATCTCCACCACTTCCTAACCCTAAAGCACAAATTGGATTACCTGATGAAGTGTATTTAACAACAAACATTGGGTCAGTACCACCAGAAGGAAAGGGTAAGGTAGTTGTGCCAAACGTAATTGAATTTACACTCCCATAGGAAAAACTACCCGCCATATATACATTACCTAATGTATCTGTTGCTATATTATAACCAGCGTCATAACCTGCACCAACTCCACTTTTAGCCCAAAGCAAATTCCCTGAAACATCATATTTGGCAATAAAAGCATCATTACTTCCAGTATTTGTAAGAGTATATGTATCAATAGTAAAGGAAGATGAGTTAAACCCTCCTGTTAAATAAATATTACTTAAAGCATCTGTAGTTAAACCATTACCAATAATGGTACCCGCACCTAATGCACCTTTAGCCCAAAGCGTATTACCAGATGCGTCATACTTCGTAAGAAAGATACTTTCCGTTCCAGCGTTAGTAACTGTATACGTTCCAAAAGTAAGAGAGGGTGAATTAAATCTACCTGTTATATAAATGTTACCAGAAGCATCTGTTGCAACACTATTACCCCAAGTATAAGTTGAACCTGTAGCACTTTTAGCCCAAAGTGCATTACCAGAAGAATCATATTTAGCAAGAAAGAGATTCAAAGTACCTGAAGGGCTAATGGTATATGTACCAAAAGTGATGGGGGAAGTACCAAAATCTCCTGTAATATAGATATTACCAAAATCATCTGTCGCTGCCCCATAACCTTCACACCCTCCTGTTCCAAATGAGTTTTTAGCCCATAATACTGTACCGGTTGGGCTATATTTAACAAGGAAGATACTACTATTTCCAGTATTGGTGAGGGTATAAGTGCCGAACACAAGAGTAGGAGAAAAAAAATAACCCATTACATAAACATTATCCGAAGCATCTGTTGTTACACAGTGACCAAAATCAGCATCTATTCCTCCGCCACTCTTTGCCCATAGTACATTTCCATTCGCATCATATTTTGTAAGAAAAACATCTCCGTTATTAGTCCCCATGTTGGTAAGGGTATACGTTCCGAAAGTTATAGAAGGCGAGCTAAAAAACCCTGTTGCATAAACATTTCCTAACTTATCTGTTGCCACACTATAACCTTCACTTGTAGCAGTGGTTGTTGAACTTACCCCACTCTTAGCCCATTGCCAGGTTTGCGCCTTCCCATTGAAACAAAATACTAAGGCCAAAAGGGTACATAGTTTCTTCATCATTCTTAATTTTAGTTAAAAGTAAATATTTTACATCACACATACAATAAAATAAAACAGGCTGCGTTTTAAACAAAAATTACAACGAAAGGAGTATCGCATGATTATAAAACTAAGGCAAGGCTAACGGCACGCTGCACAAACAACAACAGCATAGCAGCACGGTAATGTGCCTAATGCAAGCCACCCACCCCCGCACCACCTATCCTGTATAAATTGCCCGCACGGCGGCAGTTTAATACAAGTCTTCTCTTGGCGGCTCTCTTACTTCACCAATGCAGAACCGCAACAGGTAAAATCAATCAGTAAAAAACAATTAAAAAAACAGAAGCCATGAAAAAGTTAGTTAGTTATTTCCATATAGTGCTGGGTTTAGATAAAATGACCCTTGCCGAGTTGATTAGTTTTGTATTAGGCATTAAACTTACGGGCGACGCTGATGCCGTTGCACCGCCTTATACACAGGCACAACTGCAAACCCTGGCCAACAAAGTACAGACCGATTTAGGAACACGCATAACCGCGCCCAACCCCACGCTTACTGCCGCGCAGCAGATAGATGTGGATGCGCTGTGCCGTGCGCTTATAGCGGTAATGTATTATGTAGAACAGGTAGCCAATGCCCACACACCGGGCAACCGCGCCATGTTTGAAACCATTTGTCGTAGGATTGGTTTTAACCCCAAAGGTGCCAATGCAAAGCATGTTCGCATATTTGAAGCTAAGCCCAATGGCGCAGGTAGTTTTATTATTATTGCTCCATCAGCGGGCGCGGGCAAACATGCGGTATATGTGTTTCAGTTAGGCATTACTACTGCTAAAGATGTTTTACCAACAACCTGGCAGGATATGCTGCCAATACCCGTTACCGAACTTATAGTAACCAATGCGCCAAGCGGTTCTATTGTAGCTATTCATTATGCAGAAGTGGTAGTGCCTACTCATAAAAAAGGAGGTGGCACAACAGGCGCTTCTACTATTACCCCACCTGCCACAGGGCGTATCAGACCTACTAATTCTCTTTCGGTAAATAAAGCAGGTAAGGTTACCTATGTTTACGGAACTCCGTTTCTGCATTACAGTGATGTTATTTACGTTGTAGTTCCTTAAGCGGTAATTGTTTGATGAACGAATACCACCTCCGGGGCTTGGGCAACCATCTCTGGAGTTTTTTTTTGCATCCGCCAATGTCCTGTTATTACTGCCCGAGGTTCCGTTAGTGTTACCCAACCTCCTGTTACCACCTCAGTATGTTCTGTTACAATCTCAGGACATCGGACAATCATATCAGGAGCTCCTATTACCATCTCAGTACGTCGGACAATCATATCAGGAGTTCCTATTACCATCTCAGTACATCAGACAATCATATCAGAACATATGGTTACCATCTCAGGACATTGGACAATCACTTCAGGACGTCCTGTTATCATTTCAGGACATCGGGCAACAACAGCAGGAGCTCGCCGAAACGTTTCGGGATATCCGGTTACCAGTTCAGTACCTCAAACAATCACTTCACTTCGTGGTTTAATACAAACATCGCTGCAAATAAAGAATTGCTGTATATTTGATGTCCTTAAACGTTATATGATAGAACAGATAAAATCTAAACTGCAAACATCTATAAACCTAAAAACAACTTTGCTTAGCAGTAAAGAGATTTTAGGTACCATAGAAAAGATAACCCAAGAAATAGTAGCCTGTTATAAACACGATGGCAAGGTGCTTTGGTGTGGCAATGGCGGTTCTGCTGCTGATGCGCAACATTTGGCTGCCGAACTAAGCGGTCGGTATTACTACGACCGCCCTCCTTTGTTTAGTGAGGCTCTTCATGTAAATACCAGTTATATTACTGCCGTTGCTAATGATTATTCGTATGATGAGATTTATGCCCGTTTGGTTCGCGCAATGGGTCGCAAAGGCGATGTGCTTATAGGATTATCTACCAGCGGAAACTCGGCCAACGTAATAAAAGCTTTAAACGTAGCCAATGAAATTGGTATGGTAACGGTTGCCTTTACCGGCGAAACAGGCGGAAAAATGAAAGATGCCTGCAAATACCTGGTAAACATCCCATCAAAAGATACCCCCCGCATACAAGAGTGCCACATGCTGATTGGGCATACTATGTGCGAGTTGGTAGAAGCTGCTTTATTTCCGCAAAAGTAGCCGAGCGAAGTGCAACGAAGCGAATACATGAGCACAAAAAGAAACCTATTGAAAGGCGAATAAATGATTAAAGAAGCTATTATACTTGCCGGTGGCTTTGGCACCCGCCTTCAGGAGGTAATTAAAGATGTGCCCAAACCCATGGCGCCCATCAACAATATTCCTTTTTTAGATTATCTGCTAAAGTACCTTGCACATTATGGTATTAAACGGGTGGTGCTATCGGTAGGTTATTTATCCGATAAAGTAATTATGCACTATGGCAATAGTTTTGAAGGAATGGAAATTGCCTATTCGGTAGAAGAGGAACCTTTGGGTACGGGTGGTGGCATCAGGCTGGCTATGCAGCAATGCCAAAGCTATGATGTATTGGTTTTGAACGGAGATTCTTTTTTTAAAATTGATTTGGTTTCTTTTGCCAATAAACATTCAGATTATATTGCCGATGCTTCTTTAGCACTCCGCGAGGTTCCAAATGCATCTCGCTACGGCACAATTACCCTGAGTGAATTTGCCAGAATAAGTGCCTTTAAAGAAAAGAGTTCTCACCCCAAACCCGGCATGATTAACGCAGGAATCTATTTACTTAATCATGATACGTTTATAGAAGAAACTCCTTCGGGAAAGAATTTCTCTATTGAAAAAGATTTTTTTGAAAAGAAAGTAGATAAAATAAATCTGCACGGATTTACCTATGATGGTTACTTTATAGACATCGGTATCCCTGAAGATTATAAACAAGCACAGCATGACTTTAAAACACTTAAGTATTGATAAATCCTGGTCTTTGTTCTTAGACCGCGATGGAGTAATAAATAAAAAACTGGAAGATGATTACGTAAAAACACTTCCTGAATTTGAGTTTATAGAGGGCGTACCCGAAGCCATGAAATTGTTTACCGATACATTCGGGAAGATAATTGTGGTAACCAACCAACAGGGCATAGGCAAAGGTGTTTATACGGCTAATGAGTTAAGCATCATTCACCATTATATGGTAGATGAGATTGAGAAGCACGGAGGTAAGATAGATAAAGTATACTTCTCTCCTCACCTTGCAGCAGACAACCACCATTGGCGGAAACCTAACATTGGTATGGCTTTGCAAGCTAAAGAAGATTTTAAAGATATTGATTTCAATAAGTCTATCATCGTAGGTGATTCTATGAGTGATATGGAATTTGGAAGAAAAGCAGGCATGATTACCGTATTTATTCATCCTGAAAAGATTACCGATGATAAGATTGACTATTGCTTTGAAAGCCTTAGTGACTTGGCTAGTTTCTTTTTCCAAACGACTAAGTAAGCTGCTCTATTACATTACTAATAAGTTCTGGGTTACCTCATTACTTAATATGGTTTGAGTTTTATTATTTATCACCACATGCATAGATTTGTCAAACTCTTGTATCTCTTTTACTTCAATACTGTTATTGATGGTAACTCCTGTTTTTTTTAAAAATTGCAAAAATGCAGAAGAGTGATTGCAAACTCCCACTAGTTTATATTTCTTATTAATCACACCTTCTGATAAAAGCATTGCCTTTAAAGTTGACATCTTTCCGTTGGTATCGGGTATTGGGTCGCCATGCGGGTCAAACTTCGGGTAACCCAAAAACTTATCTAGTTGCTCTAACAGTTTTTCACTTTGTATATGCTCCATTTGTTCGGCAACTTCATGCACTTCATCCCAACTAAAATCTAACTTCTCATATAAAAAGGTTTCCCATAAACGGTGTTTGCGTATAACCTTTATGGCATTTTTCTTTCCTGCATTGGTAAGTGTAATCTTGCCGTACTTTTCATAATCAATCAGTTTCTTTTCTTTCAGCTTTTTAAGCATATCATTTGCTGTAGCAGGTTTTACACCCAAATTGGTTGCCAGCTCATTCGTTCCGGCTTCTTCATTAGGGTTTTCCTGCGTAAGCTTAAACAGTACTTTTAAATAATTCTCTTCTGTAAACGACAACATAGCTAATACGTTTTTCCTTTTAAGAATATCTGATTATAAACTGTGGCAGTGCTGTACCAAACTGCATTTCCTACTAATTTAAAACCAATAAGTTTATCAAAAGTAGAAAGTTGATAGGTATCATCATTATAATACGCTTTTAAACCTCCCTGCAAATCAACATAAGTAAGGGTGTTATTGTCAATAGCATATTCGGTGGGCATAAAGTTTTCAAGCACTTCTTTTTTACCTTTATTAAAGCAATAGAAAAATCCGGGAGTGTAATAAATCAGCATACTATCAGCTACCAAATAGAAATCGGGTGCAAAACCATTTAAATCATAGTTCTTTCCCGCATAAAATGCATGAAAACCACCTGCATCATTATAGGCTACCATATCATCTCCGGTTTGATAATCAGTAATTTGTTTGTTTGATAATGGATAGGTATTTCCCTTATAGAAAGCATTTAGGCCAAATCCATTGGTAGTAAAACTTACAATATTACTACCTGTTTGGTAGTCTACCTTATAGGAAGCATTAGCCAGTTTAAAGATGTTATAACTGTTTCCCTGCCAAAATACTTTAAACTCACTCAAATAGGTAAGATATGCCATAGTATTGTTGCTGGTATTATAGCCCAATATATTCTGTGTTACATGAAAATCTTCCATGGTTTGTATTTTTCCATTATAGTAAACCTGAAAGGCACCTTTACCCATATCAATAAAAGCAACCAAACTATCACCCACCTGATAAGAAGCTGCATAACCGGAAAGAGTAGTTATATTACCTTTATCAAATACTTTTATTATTCCACCTACATTAAAAACAACTAAATTATGTGTCACTTGGTATTTGGTAGGAATACCATCATAAAGCGTAGAAATTTCTCCTTTATAGTATACTTTTAAGCTGTTGTTAAAATCCACAAATGCCACACAATTTCCACCTATCTGAAATGATTGGGGAGCCTGATAATCAGCAACTGTAGTAACTCCGTTATCAAATATATTGAAATATCCTCGGTTATCTGTATAAGCTATTACATTCTGACTTTTCACTTGAATAGCTAAAAACGAGATAATTAAAGTACTAAATAATTTTACAAATATTCCCCTTTTCGTAAGTAATTTCATTTTGTTATACTTTAATTCCGATGATACAAATATCGTCAGTTTGCTCAAAAAAGCCTTTCCAATCTATAAATGTTTTAAATAAAATCTCTTTTTGCTTTTCCAATACTTCTTCTTTTATGTTTAGCAATAAATCTTGTAATCTTTTGTACTTAAATTTTTTTCCTTTATCACCGCCAAACTGGTCAGCATACCCATCTGTAAATAAATAAAAAGTATCTCCTTTATTGAGTTGGAAAATATGATTGGGATATGGTGTTAACGTAGGATAAAACCCAATAGGTTGCTTGTGAGAAGAAATCTCCCTAAGCTCATTTTTGTCCTTATTTAAAATCCATAAAGGATTATTGGCTCCTGCCCACATTAACTCATTTGTTTTTAGATTCAAACGAGCTAATGAAATATCCATTCCATCTCTTGTTTCATTAGTTTCCTTATTAGTAATAGATAGTTCGGCTATTATACGATATCTAAGTTTATCTAATATTTCAGCAGGAGTAAGAATAGTTTCAGTAGCATTTAACTCATTCAAAAAAGATGTTCCTAATATAGTAAGAAATGCCCCGGGAACTCCATGTCCAGTACAATCTGCAGCTGCTACATACCAATAAGTATCCTTCTCTATACTCCAGTAAAAGTCGCCGCTAACAATGTCTTTTGGTTGGAACAGCACAAAATGTGAGGGTAAATGAGTGGAGATATGCTCTTGCTCCTTAAGTACCGCATCTTGTATACGTTTAGCATAGCGTATGCTATCGAGTATTTCTTTTTGTTTTTCTTCAACCAATTCTTTTTGTTTTTCTATAATTCTTTTTGCTTTTTTATAACGTTGTAGATTTTTAAAAACTATAATCGCTATAACGCCAATGGCAATTGCAATAAACGCTATGAGTAATAAAAACAGGCGTTGTTTCTTGCTTTCAGCTATAGCAATAGCAGTTTCTTTTTCGTGTTCCAGCTTTACCTGCTCTTCTTCCCATTTATATTTTGACGAAGTAGCCTCTCTAACTTGTTCTATACCATTTGTGCTGTCGCGCATTTTGGTAAAAAGCTCAAACATTTCTAAAGCTTCTTTTGCATTGTTTTGGCTCTGATATATTTTATATAATACATGAGAAGCATTTTCTATATCACCGGGAAACCCCAATTCTTTTGCCAACTGCAAAGATCTGTCAAGACATTGTTTAGCATTTTTTAGATCTTTATTAGCAAAATAAATATTTCCTAAATTATATAATGATTCGGCTATACCCGATTTACTACCCAGTTGTTCTCTAATCTGTAATGATTTGGTATAATACTCAATTGCCTTGTTTGTTTCTCCCAATGCTTCATACGCATTTCCGAGGTTAACAAAAGAATTAGACATACCTAATTCATCATTATTCTTCTCTTGAATATGTAAGGCTTTTGTGTTATACTCTATTGATTTCTTAGGTTCTTTTGTATTAATATAAGTGCTCCCTAGATTATTAAGAGATTGAGAGGCTCCTTTCATATCTCCGGCTTCTTCATATAACTTTACCGCTCTTGCATAATAGGCAATGGATGCTTTCAAATCATTCTGATAACTATACAAGGTTCCTAAATTATTTATTGATTCAGCTATACCTTGCTTATCTCCTGCTTGCTCCCTTAGTTTAAGTGCTTTNNTCTATAGCTTTAATAACATTCCCTTTGTTATGGGCATCATATCCTATATTGTTTAAAGCTGCTGCCTGATAGATAAGGTAAAATTTACTACCATCTCCATTTTGAGCCATATAAAGCATATAGTCATTATACTTAGGCCAGATTGTTTCATCAATACAACTTTCAACAAAATAGTTCAATAGTCTTAATCTTACAGAATCATGCGTTGCTTTATGATAAAGAGGAAGTATAGAATCCAATAAAACTTTTTCTGAAGCATGCAAACGAGCATAATCTATTCCATCAACCAAAAGCCAGTCTTTATCTTTAACTTGAGAGAATCCACTATGATTAAATAGTGTAAAGCAGAATAAAAGGACATTAACTACCTTACTATTAAATGCCAACTTCATGGCTTAAAGATATATAAGAATTGTAAATATGAAAGGGATACGTTTTTATCCTTAGGAAAAGAGTAATTACTTTTTCTTTTCCATTAGCTTTTCAATATCTTCAACTGTTTTGGCTAATTTACCGCTAAGCACATCAGGTGTACCTGTGGTTATTAAAATATCGTCTTCTATGCGAACACCAATGTTCCACCATTTTTTATCACAGGGAGAGTTTTCAGGAATATAAATACCAGGCTCAACAGTTATTACCTGCCCTGCTTTAAATCTGCCATAATTACCTACATCATGCACATCTAACCCTAGGTAATGCGAAGTGCCATGAAAGAAGTATTTTACAAAATCATTTGGAGAAGATATAATCCCTAAGTCCATCAATCCTTTCTTTATAACATCAGCAGCAGCATTATGCGGTGCACGAAACAAGTTACCCTCTTTGCATGCTTCAATACCTGCCAACTGGGCTTGCAATACCAAATTATAAATCTTTTTTTGTTCTTCACTAAACTTACCTGAAACAGGTAAAGAGCGTGTTACATCGGCTGTATAACCATGATATTCTGCACCCGCATCAACAACCATGATGTCTGTTGGAGTTAATTTTTTACGATTAGTTATATAATGTAATATGCAGGAGTTTTCTCCTGCACCCACAATAGAAGGATAACCCACATACTCCGAGCCATTGTATTTAAAACCATATTCAACAATTGCCTGTGCTTGATATTCAGTCATGTTGCTTTCCAATTTTTTCATTAATTCTAAATGGGATGCACAAGTTATATCAATTGCCTTTCTAAGCTGAACAAGCTCTTCGGGAGTTTTAATTTCTCGTAAATCCGACATAAAGGAATAAAAATTATAATAATCTTTAGTTTGAAGATCTTTCGTTTTATCGTTAAAGTTTTTAATCAAACTATATAAATCTCCGGCATCGTTTTTATCATCACGTACATCATTATTAAAAGGCGAATGATATATTTTATCAAATTTCTTGAAATCTAAATTCAAATCGGCAAAGTCTGTATTGATGTATGAATGCTCAAAACCTAATTTTTGTTTAACTCCATCAATCCCTAAGCGTTTACCTGTCCAACTTTCGTCGCGGGGACTGCGGGGTTGTACATAGATAAGTTCGTTAGTAGTAATGCTATCAATGGTTTGCGGCTCTTTAAAAACAAGTAAAACAGCGTTCGGTTCTGTTAAACCGCTTAAATAATAAAAATTAGGATCCTGACTATATTGAAAATCTACATCATTACTACGGTTTCTTTCTGCATTGGCAAAAACAACCGTTACCGATTTTGGAGCCATTTTTGCTCTAAGCGAATCTCTTCTTACTTTATGAAAAGAGGCTGAAAGCCAGTCTCTATCATATAACGAATCTGATTGAGCATACAGGTTGCCAATCAACATTAAGCAAATTATAATATTTCTAATCATATGTAAAACAAAAAAGCCTTGTCACCAAAGGTAACAAGGCTTTTTTAAATTTAAAATTTAAATTACTTAGT
>PLYA01000047.1 GCA_003153315.1 Bacteroidota bacterium | reverse complement strand
TTTGCTTGCGCAATTCTTTATCAGTCAGCAAATCAGCAACTGAGCAGTTTACATCTTTTGCCATTTTTTCTACAACCTCATAACTCTCTGGGTGAACAGCACTTTTATCTAAAATATTTTCGGCTTTGCTGATGCGTAAAAACCCGGCACATTGCTCAAAGGTTTTTTCTCCTAAACCGGAAATTTCCTTTAATTGAAAACGGCTTTTAAAGGCACCGTTTTCATTTCTATATTCAACAATGTTTTGTGCCAAGCGACTATTTAATCCTGATACATAAGTAAGTAATTCTTTACTGGCTGTATTTAACTCAACACCTACCGCATTTACGCAACTACTAACTATTTCATCTAATTTATTTTTTAGTTTGGTTTGATCAACATCATGTTGATATTGCCCAACTCCAATAGATTNNAATGGGTCGGCTAATCTTCTTCCAATAGAAACAGCTCCCCGCACTGTTATGTCTTTATCAGGAAATTCTTCACGAGCCACATCAGAAGCCGAATAAATAGAAGCGCCACTTTCGTTTACCATTATAACCGGAATTTCTTTTGGTAGAATGTCTATGCCTCTAATAAATGTTTCAGTTTCACGCCCTGCGGTACCATTACCAATAGCAATAGCCTCAATAAGGTGTTTAGCACAAAAAGCAAGTACAATATTTTCTGCCTCCGATTTTTTTTGCTGCGGATAAATTACCGTATCAGCTAATAATTTCCCTTGTTTATCAAGTGCAACAACTTTGCAGCCGGTTCTAATACCCGGGTCTATAGCAAGAATGGCTTTTTGTCCTAATGGAGATGAAAGTAAAAGTTCGCGAATATTTTGTGCAAACACATCAATGGCTTTATCATCTGCCAACTCTTTAGTAACCGAACGAGTTTCAGCTTCTATAGAGGGTTGTAATAAACGACTGTATCCATCTTCAATGGCTAATTTTAGTTGTTCAGCACAAGCATTTTTTGATTTAATGAATATACGGTTTAAAATATCAATAGCGTCATCAACTGGAGGTTTAATGTCTAAAAACAAAAAGTCCTCTTTTTCTCCACGACGCATAGCCAGTAAACGGTGCGAAGGACATTGAGCAAGCGGTTCTTCCCAATCAAAATAATCTTCAAACTTAGCACCTTCTTCTTCTTTACCTCTTACAACTTTACTTTTTATAGTTGCTTTTTGCTTAAATAAATTTCTTGTCTGTTCGCGTGCATTTACATCTTCGGTAATAATTTCTGCAATAATATCGCGCGCACCATGCAAAGCATCTTCAATAGAAATAACTTCTTTTTCTGTACTTATAAATTTAACGGCTTCATCATCTAATGATGAATTGCCTTGTGCTAAAATAAATTGAGCTAACGGCTCTAAACCTTTTTCGCGAGCTATAGTAGCCTTAGTTCTGCGTTTAGGTTTATAAGGCAAGTATAAATCTTCTAATTTGCTGATGGTTTCAGCATCCAATATTTTTTCTTTTAATTCATCACTTAACTTACCCTGACCTTCAATTGATTTTAAAATCGCTTCGCGGCGTTGTTCTAATTGACGCAAGCGCTCTATCTCATCACGTATTTGCATAATGGCAACTTCATCTAAACTGCCTGTAGCTTCTTTACGGTAACGAGCTATAAAAGGAATAGTGCCGCCTTCATCTAATAAGCGGATAGTAGCAACTACTTGTTTGGTATCTATGTCTAATTTATCTGAAACTTTTAAAAAAAGCTGTGTGTCGGTCATAAAATGTTTTTTGTAAATGTACTTGAGGAGTACTGAAAATAAAAAATGATTTTTGAACAAAGAGATTATCTAAGTTCAAAAATCATTTCAATAAAAATTATGCTAAGCTAAAAAATGTGCTTCAGATGTAATAGGTACGCTTAATGCTTTTGATATAATGCAATTTTTTTCTGCATCTTTTGCCACAGCAGCAAATTCATCTGCTGTAATGCCTGCAACTTTTCCGGTGATAGAAAGATGAATGGCGGTGATAGTCAAGTTTTCCATCGTTAAAGTTACCTCAGTATCTAAACTTGTTGGGTTTAATTCTTTACGAGTTAAAGCGGCACCTACTGCCATGGTAAAACAGCCTGCATGAGATGCAGCTAGTAATTCTTCCGGGTTAGTGCCTTTTTCTCCTTCAAAACGAGTTTTAAAACTATAGTTTGTGTTATTTAAAACTCCACTTGGAGTAGTAAGTGCACCTTTACCTTCTTTTAAAGTGCCTTGCCAATGTGCTTTTGCTGTGTATTTCATTTTATTATTGTTTTAGGATTTAACGTCTAATTTTTCTTGTTTTTCTTTAGCTCTGGTTTCCATTTTTTTACGACGACTACGATTAAAAGAATAAAGCAGTCCAGCCAAAAAAGTAAGTGCAATAAAATATAATGCCTGTTCTCTATCACTTTTTATAAGACAAAAAGCAGATATAAGCACGGATAAAATAGTGAAACCAAGCCATAAATATTCTTTGCCCTTGTAAGCTAAATACAGATAATCTTTCTCTGGTTTTTGCTTAGCCATGTTATTTAGAAATAATAAATTTTTTAGTTGTTGTATATTCTTTTGTAGAAATTTTGAGGAAATAAACCCCCGCATCGAGATCTGAAATATCCAATGTTAAAGACTCACCTGTATATTTTATTTCTGCTTGCGAAACTAAGTTCCCATTAATGGCATATATACTTGTTGTAATGTTTTCGTTGTGAACAAAATTTGCAGCTACACTAATTTGATTAGTTGCGGGATTTGGATAAATTGATATTTGTCCCCCACTATTTTCTACTTGCTGTATGCCAAGAGGATAATTAATGTAAACATAATAATCTTCGGTTTCGCCACTACCAAAAGCTAAACATACGGTAGAGGAATCATTTGGGTTTCCACTAGCTCTGCTTCTAACACGCAACAAAGTATAACCTATTTGTGCATTTGTAGGAACGACAAAAGAGGTTTTAAAAAGACTGTCGACCCTTGTTGTTAAAACACCACCAATGGTAGCAGTATCGTTAATAGAGGGAGATTGCGTACAAATTTGCGTCCATTCTGCAATTTCTAACACACCATTTCGGTTATAATCAATCCAAAAAGATGCCGCCACATCTCCGTTAAAACGAGTATCTAACGTATAAGATGAGCCTCTGTTTAATATTGCTGTAGTGTTTCCACTGGTAGGATAAAGTTTATAATTGTTAGCAGAGCAACCAGTCAAACCGTTAGCAAGTGTTGTGTTTTCTATAGCAACTGAATCAATAGCGGTATTGCTTGAACAACCGCCACCTAAATTTGTACAATAGCATTTCATAAAATCGCGAAGTATAATTTGCTTAACGGTTGAATAAGCAGTTTGCCCGGAACATGTTACTGCACATCTATACCAAACAGTATCGTTCATAGTTTGCAACAAAGTAGTTGAATCGGTTTGCGGAATATTTGCAAAAGTTGAACCATCGGCAGATTTTTGCCATTGATAGTGTATTCCGGTTGCAGCAGTATTTCCTTGTAAAGACAGTACAAATGTTTCATTTAAACAAAGTGTATCGCTTGAAGACATTATAACTCCCGCATTAGGTAACCCGCTGCAAACAGGAATCGGGGCTATAGTAATTTGTGCATTGGGTCTGTAAACTGAAGCTATACCATAACTTGTTGGCGCTACATTATCTGCATTCCAATATTGTGCTGTATAATAACCTAATCCAGTCGGGTAATGAGAGAAAAATTTCCCTGCAACGCCTTCATCACCTGTTCCTGTAGCATTGGTTTCAAAAATAAATTCTACTGGTTTAGATGTGGCATGTGTAAATAGAGTGTTAAAATTTATGTTTACCCACTGGCCTTTAACAAAAGAAGTTGAGGTAATAGTTCCTGAATATACTAAAGTAGCTCCTAATTCCTCATTAGCAACGGTTGATACGGCTGTAAAAGCAGAATCGGTGGTTTCTTTTACATAAATATTTAAGGGCACATTGCCCGGATGGTTAACAGAATCACAATAAACTGCAATGGCGCTAATTTGACCATACATACCAAGCTCACTGTGTCTATATATAATGGCGGTACGTTCGTATCCAAAATAGGTGCCTAAGGGTTTACGATGCTCAACATTTGTAACACTTACTGTATTAGTAGGAGGATTGCCCGCCGGAATAGTAATTGTAACCTGAGCCGAAAAAATCTGTATAAATAATACAAATGTACAGGTTAAAACAAATTTTATTTTTTGGCACATAATGATTAAATTTAGAACAGCCATCAAAGGTAAAATTTATTTGATGTTAAGTACAGTAGCAACACGTTAAAATAATAGATTTGCCATGTCTTTAAAAATGAGCAACACAAGTTTAGGTGATAGGTTAAGTAGGTTTCGTGCATTTTCGGTGGTAACGCAAATACTGCTTATTAATGGAGTTATTTTTCTATTATGCAATGTAATAGCTAACTTGGCTAGAGTTGATTTTATATCCTATTTTATGATGCCTGCCGATTGGCATCAGTTGGCAATTAAGTTTTATACACCACTTACATACATGTTTACACATCAAAGTATCGGGCATATTTTTTTTAATATGATGTACTTTTATTTTATGGGCGAAATTTTTTCATCTATTGTAGGCGAAAAACGTTTATGGTTTGTATATATTGTAGGAGGGCTCGTTGGAGCAATTTTTTTCTTACTCTTTTTTAGTTTTTTTGCGCACGGGCAATATACTTTATTAGGAGCTTCTGCCTCTGTAATAGCAGTGTCTATAGTAGCTGCAATATATGCCCCTAATATGCCTGTAAGTGTTTTTTTTATAGGCTCATTCCCTTTAAAATGGGTTGTACTTGTTTTATTTTTGTTGTCAACCATTATTGATCTTGCTGACAACACAGGTGGAAAAATAGCGCATCTTGGCGGGGCATTTTTTGGCCTGCTATACGGAATGCAATTGAAAAAGGGGAATGACCTAATGGAATTCTTTAAAAGAAAACCAAAGGCAAAAAGCAAAAACTTAAAAGTGATTCATTCCATTAAAGTAGATGCGGACGAAAAAACATTGGATGAAATTTTAGACAAAATAAATAAAAGTGGCTACGAAAGTCTAAGTAAATACGAGAAAGAAACTCTTCAAAAAATTGCTTCAAAAAAGTGATGTCGTATGACATTCTAATGACAATTAGCTTGCCTTTATGTATGATATTTGGACAAGCGTATGAAGCAGGAGTACTTTTACACAATAGCAGTTACACACAAAAAATTTTCACTGACTGAAATTGGTAAGCTTCATGCTGATGATTCTGTTGTAAAGGATACCCTAAATAAAATAAAAGTCAATCTTCACTTAAAAGAATTGGTTTATCTTTCTACTTGTAATAGGGTAGAGTTTTTATTTACCACTCAAAAACCTGTAAACAAAGCATTTATAACCAATTTATTTTCTTTACTAAATGCTGGTTTTAAAAAGACAGAGATAAAAAAACTAGTTACTTACGCTAAAGTTTATACCGGAGGTGAAGCAGTTAATCATATCCTTTGTGTAGCTTCTTCTTTAGATTCGTTAGTAGTTGGCGAACGCGAAATTATTACACAATTTAGACAGGCATATGATAAATGCAAGGAATTTGGCTTAACAGGCGATGTTATGCGACTACTTTCAAGACATACTATAGAAACTGCCAAACAAATTTTTACTGAAACCGATATTGCAAAAAACCCGGTATCAGTTATGTCTTTAGCTTACCGTTTATTAAAAGAAAAAAACATAAAAGATAACGCGCGTTGTGTGTTTATAGGCGCCGGACAAACCAATGCCACTATGGCAAAGTATCTTAAAAAGCACCATTTTTCTACTTTCACTGTATTTAATCGCTCCTTGTCAAAAGCAACTCAGTTGGCTATAGAGCTTGGTGGAGAAGCATTTAACTTAACCCAATTAAAAAATTACACCAAAGGTTTTGATGTGCTTATAACCTGTACTGGTTCTAGTGATAATTTAATTACAAGCGATGTTTACAAGCAGCTTGTGCAGGGAGATACTGATAAAAAAATAATTATCGATTTGGCAGTTCCTGTTGATGTTCATCCACAAGTGTTAAAAAAGCATAATATAGATTATATTTCTATTACCGATATTAAAAAGCAGGCCAAGCAAAATGTTTCTTTACGTAAAAAAGAAATTAAAATTTGCGAAGAAATTATTGCCGAAAAAACGATGGAGTTTGCTGATATATTAAGAGAACGCACCATAGAACTTGCTTTTGGCGAAATTCCACAAAAAATAAAAGAAATAAATAATTTGGCTTTAACAGAAGTATTTGCAAAAGACTTCAATATACTCGACGAAAACTCAAGACAAACAGTAGAAAA
>PLYA01000080.1 GCA_003153315.1 Bacteroidota bacterium | reverse complement strand
TAGAAATGCAGTTTGCAGATTTTGTGACTGAGGGCATGACACAGATTGTAAATAATCTGGCAAAATCTCATTATCGTTGGTCGCAAAGTGCAGATGTAGTTGTTCGCATGCCTACAGGTGCAGGTGTTGCCGCAGGGCCTTTTCACTCACAAAGTAACGAAGCTTGGTTTTTTAAAACACCTGGTTTAAAAATTGTATATCCAGCTTTTCCAAGTGATGCAAAAGGATTATTACTTACAGCTTTTGAAGATCCTAACCCTGTAATGTTTTTTGAGCATAAAGGGCTTTACAGAAGCATTACAGAAGATATATCAGATGATTATTATACCATCCCTTTTGGGCAAGCTCGTTTAGTAAAAGAAGGAACCGATTTAACAATCGTAAGTTATGGTTTAGGAGTGCATTGGGCTTTAGAAGCTTTAGCAGAAAATGTGGATATATCAGCTGACCTAATTGATTTAAGAACCTTAGCGCCTCTTGATACAGAAACTATTTATGCATCTGTTAAAAAAACGGGCAGAGTAATTGTGTTGCATGAAGATACATTAACAGGTGGAATAGGAGGAGAGATTGCCTCTTTAATTACGGAAAATTGTTTCGAGTATTTAGATGCTCCTGTTATGCGTGAAGGAAGTTTAGATACTCCGGTACCTATGAATGCCGATTTAGAAGTTAATTTTTTACCTAAAGAGCGTTTTAAACAAAAATTGCGTAAATTGCAATCATATTAATTCAAAAAAATAAGCTCATGAAAAAACTTTTACTTTTATCATCACTTTTTATAAGTGGTTTATTAAGTGCACAAGCACCTTACCCCTATAGTCAAAATTTTGATGGTGTAACAACAAGTGGCTCCCCTGCTACTGGTGCTTTAACACCAACAGGCTGGACAACAGGTGCTAATAGCGCTTTTATGGTTTATGGAATGGAAAATTTTGCTCCTCATGGACAATCACCATCTAACGCTTGTACAGTTGAAATGAATAGCACACACACTGCTGATACGCTTATTACACCTAGCGTAGGCATTACAGCTAATACTAAAATAGGTCTTTCTTATCGTTTTGTAAATAAGGCTCTTTATCCAAGCACGGGTTACCAACTTACTACTGGTAGCCCTGGAGATCAAATTAATATTGATGCTCAACTTGGAACTGCGTGGACAAATGTCGCAACAATCAATGCTTCTACTAATCCTACGGCAACAAGTGCATATACTACTTATACTTATAATTGTACAAGTTGTGGCGTCCTTATAAGTACTTTTGGTATATCTTCTATGAAAATAAGAATGGATGTAGCTGGTGCTACAAGTGCAACAAGTGATTGGTACTTAGATATCGATGATTTTCAAGTAGCTGATGTTCTTACGGGTATATTTGCTAATGCACCAAGTACTGCAAGCTTATCTGTATTTCCTAATCCAAGTCATGGTAGTTTTTCTATAGCTTTAAAAAACTTTCAACTAGGTAACCAAGTTGAGGTAACAGTATATAATTTCTTAGGTCAAAAAGTGAAATCAATTACTGCCGAAAGTGCTGTTAACAACCAAATAAATGTTAACACCGCAGGTTTAGAGCAAGGCATGTATTTGGTAGAAGTAAAATCGGGTAGTGAGGTAGCAAAAACTAAAGTTCAGATTGATTAATAAACAAATAGATAATAGACACGGCACAAGCATTAAGTTTGTGCCGTTTTTTTTAGCCGCAATCTTATTGTGTTTTCAGTCTTTTGCACAAACGCAACCTACAAAAACCGAGGAAAAACTTATTCAGCTATCCGGTGTGGTAGTTGAGGGAGATAGCCTGAAAGGTGTTCCTTTCACATCTATTGTGGTAGGAAAAACCAATCACGGCGCGGTTACAGATTACGATGGTTTTTTTACTTTAATAGCCAAAGCGGGAGATGTAATTGAATTTGTAAATTTAGGCTACAAAGATGCTCAGTACATAATACCCGACACGCTTAAAGCAACCCATTTTTCTATTGTTCAAATCATACGCAGAGATACCTTTACTTTAAAAGAAATTGCCGTGTACCCATGGCCCAACAAAGAAGATTTTAAAGCCGCTTTTTTAAAACGCAATGTGGCTAATACCGATTTAGACCGTGCCAGACAAAACATGGCAGCCGAACAGATGCGCGAGTTGGTAAAAGGGGTAAGTATGGATGCATATGGCAATTACCGTTATGCCATGCAGCAGCAATACAATAAAATGTATTATTCGGGACAATTTCCGCCCAACAATTTGTTAAATCCATTAGCATGGGCACAATTTATTAAAGCACTTAAAGCCGGTAAATTAAATATACAATAAAATATTCTATCTTTATGTAATTAAACTAAACATGTTGTCGCATAATAGATATATTTTCTTTTCTCTCTTAGTAACCTTATACCTTTCCCTATTTTCTCAATCTCCCCGCTCATTAATACGTTTTACTGAAAACAAGAATCAGTGGGAGGATTTTATTCATTATAGAGCACAGCTTGACGGAGGTGCTTTGTATGTAGAATCAAATTGCCTTACATATGGTTTTTATGATAAGGAAACTTTCCGTAGTGCACATGATAACCCCAAGGCAAAATCTGTTAGAGCAATAAAAACAACCTATTTTAAAGTTTCTTTTTTAAATAGTAATGCAAATCCACTTATCGAATCATATAATCCTTCAAAAGATTACAATAATTATTTTATAGGAAATGATAAAAGTAAATGGGCTGGCAATGCGAAGAATTATCAAAAACTGCTATACAAAGATTTATGGAATAATATAAATCTTGAAATGCTTGGGCAGGATAATAGCGTTAAATATAATTTTTATGTAAAACCTGGCGGGGATATTTCTAATATTCAATTACACTACGATAATACTCCAAACATATCTTTACATAAAGGGCAACTTATTATAAAAACAATTTTAAATGAAATGGTAGAGCATGAGCCTTATGCCTATCAAGTTATTAATGGGACTAAAGTTGAAGTACCTTGTGATTTTAAGTTAAAAAAGAATACAGTTTCTTTTTCTTTTCCTAAGGGATATGATAAAAATTATGAACTGGTAATTGATCCTGTGCTAGTATTTGCTGCATCTTCTGGCTCTACAGCTACTAATTTTGGGTTTTGTGCAACGTATGATCCACAAGGTAACTTATATAGTGGCGGCATTGCCTTTGATATTAATTACCCAGTTAAAAATCCATATGATAGTATTTATAATGGGAATACTTACAATAATTACAATGGCATTTATGGGTATGCTTATCTTAATAATTGTCCTAACGTTGTGATTACAAAATATGATGCTTCAGGCACTTTTTTACATTATTCAACTTATATAGGTGGTTCTAATAGCGAAACGGTTACCAGTTTGATTGTGGATGCTAACAATAATTTATACATGCATGGTGTAACCGGTTCAACTGATTTTCCAATAACTGCTCAAGCTTACGACAATTCATTTAATGGGGGTGACAGCATTTTTTTTGCAGGAAGTGGCACTTTCTTTTATTCAGGAACAGATTTATATGTTGCAGAACTAAGTGCTGGTGGTAATCAGTTATTGGCAAGCACTTTTATTGGAGGAACTTCTAATGATGGGCTTAATACAAATAATGCTCCTTATAATCTAGCAGATACATCAACAACAACAGGTGGAGAATATAAACCTGATACACTAGAATATAACTATGGTGACCAATATCGCGGAGAAATACAATTAGATAATGTTGGTAATCCGGTTATTAGCAGTTGTTCTCGCTCTTCTGATTTTCCCATTAAAAATGGATTTGACTCTACTTTAGGAGGAAAACAGGATGCTGTTCTTTTTAAATTTAATCCTAATTTATCTCTATTACAATGGAGTACATTTATTGGGGGAAGTGATAATGATGGAGGATATGGACTTATAATAGATAATAAAAATCATGTTTATACAACTGGTGGCACCAGAAGTAATAATTTTCCAACTAAATCCGGTGCTTATCAACCCACTTATAATGGTGGTATGTGCGATGGGTATATTACAAAAATAAGTCAAAATGGAGATAGCTTATTGGCGGCTACTTATATCGGCACAAATAATTACGACCAATCCTTTTTTATTCAATTGGATAATAGCAATAATGTTTATGTATATGGGCAATCTTTAGGGAACATGCCTGTAATAAGTTCGTTATACAGCAACCCAAATAGTAAACAATTTGTAGCAAAACTTAATGATAGCCTTTCAAACATTATCTATTCTACTGTATTGGGTAATGGAAATAGTCAGATAAATATTTCTCCAACTGCTTTTTTAATTGATAGTTGCGAGAATGTTTATATATCAGGTTGGGGAGGGAATTTCAAAACAGGGTTAAAAACATTTAGTATGCCATTAACTTCTCCTACCATACAAAGTAGTAATCCGGATGGGTATAATTTTTATTTGATGCAATTATCTCAAAACTGCAATGCACTCTTATATGCTACCTATTATGGTGGGAAATATAGTTCTGAACATTGTCATGGAGGTACTAGTCGATATGATAAGAAGGGAATAGTCTATCAATCTCTTTGCACCGGTTGCGGAGGGCATAGTGATTTTCCCGTGACTCCCGGAGCTTGGCCAACTTCTGTTCAGGATTCTGTAAATGGCGCTTATGCTGTTAACGGTTGTAATAATGCCACCTTTAAAATTGATTTTAGTCATCCTTTAGTAACTGCAAATTACACAGCCAATAATAATGGTTGCGCACCCCTAACGGTGCATTTTACCAATACCAGCGTAAACGCTACTTCTGTTTTTTGGAATTTTGGTGGAGGACAAACCAGCACTGCTGCAAACCCTACACAAACATATACAGCAGCAGGCACATATACTGCTTCGCTTATAGCTTATAATGCTACCTGTAGCGGTGTAGATACGGTTATGATTACCATAACTGTTCTTCCCACTCCACACGCATCTTTTACAGTTATTTACGATTCCTGTGTAAACAGTGCTGTTTTTCAAAATACATCTCTATTTAGTAGTGGCACTTTAACTTACAGTTGGAACTACGGTAACGGACAAACAAGTACTGTTATAAATCCGGGCACTATTAATTATGCAACAGGCACTTATACAGCATCACTTATAGCTATGGGTAGTAACGGATGTAATGATACGCTAAATAAACCTCTTCATTTTACTATAGATACTGCTCAAACACATCCAGATACTGCCTTTTGTTTTGGAAAAAGTGTGCAACTATATGCCAGCGGAGGCGTAACTTATACCTGGCAGCCAAGTTCTACGTTGAGTAATGCAAGTATTGCAAATCCTATAGCAACACCAACGGCAAATACTATTTATACAGTTACCATCTCTGAAATAGATGGTGGCGGAAGAACCTGTAATTATATCCTTACCGATAGCATAAAACTTTATCCTCAGGTAACAGCAGCATTTACCTATTCTATAAATGCTTGTGGTAATACGGTTACGTTTAAAGATTCTTCTTACACTAACGTAACTTCATGGCATTGGAACTTTGGCGATACGTTAACTGATAGTATTCAAAATCCGGTACATTCTTATACAAAACCTGGTATATATACCGTCACTCTGGTTGTAAACAATCAATATAATTGCCCTGATAGTATAAAGCACTCATTCCCTCTCTCAGGGTTTAACCCAATTAGTATTTCAAAAAGTGCAATTATTTGTGGTGGAAAATCTATTCATCTAAATGCTACAGGAGGCATTTCTTATACATGGACTCCTCCTTATAACTTGGATAGTGCCTATGTTCACGACCCTATTGCAACACCCACAGCAACTACGCATTATACTTTATATATTACTCAAACCAACAGTTTAGGGGTTACCTGCGGACCTTCTATATTGCATGCCAATATTACCGTACCAGTCTATTCATCTTCTGCACTTATGGTTTATGCAAGCCCGGATACCATTATTGATGGAAACTCATCTCAGCTAAGTACATCTTTAAGCAGCGGTTATATTGTTTGGACTCCCGATTATAACCTGAGTAATGATAGTAGTTTAACCCCCACGGCAAGTCCGCATCATACTACTACGTATAATGCGGTTTATATAGACCCTAATGGTTGCGTGTTTAGGTTAAATAGTGTAACTATTTATGTGCTTGATGCAGCTTGTAATGAAAACACGGTATTTGTACCCAATACATTTACACCCAATAATGATGGAAGAAACGATGTGTTGTATGCTCGCAGTGCTTTTGTTACAGATATGTATTTTACCGTTTACGACCGATGGGGTGAGCAGGTTTTTGCTACCAATGATATAAACAAAGGTTGGGATGGTATTTTTAACGGGAAACCTTGTAATCCTGATGTGTTTGGCTATTACGTTACATTTACCTGCAACGATGGAAAGAAATCCTTTAAGAAAGGGAATATTACTCTTATAAGATAACAAGTCTAATACCACCTTATGAAAGTATTTGCAGACCTCCTCATCTTTTTTTTGCGCGAACTTATAGTAAGCAATGATAAAGGAGTGTTTGAATTAGAATCTAATCGATAGAATGCCCTTTGTTTTTAAATAAAAATTAGTTTTTATCTTTGTTTTATTTGACATTATGAATAAGAAAAATAAAAAAGGTACTGACGATGGTTTGGTTTATTCAACCAACAGTAATTTATCATTTAACAATTTAGATGAGGATGCAGAAGAGTCCTTATCTGCAGATGAGCAAAATCTGCGCGTACATTTGGATAGATTAGGAGGCGGTAAGTTGATTACAAGAATTGTTGGCTTTGTTGGCAGCGAGGAAGAAATTAATGCACTTGGCAAAGAATTAAAACAAAAGTGTGGAGTAGGAGGGGGTATAAAAAACGGAGAGATATTGATACAGGGTGACCATAGAGATAAAGTGTTGCCAATACTGTTAAAAGCGGGTTACAGGGCTAAAAAGGCAGGAGGCTGATAAATACCTGAATAATAGTTGTTTCTATTAACAAATTAGTAATACAATTGCCCCAAACAAATTGCTTTGTTAAACAATTTGTACATTTATTTTTCGTTATATTATATTGTGCGGGTTTATAGATTTATAACATTTATATTATTATTTACTTCTATTACTATGATGGGGCAACAAAGCCTTAATCGTACAAAAAATCTTGCGCTTACTACTGATACCATTTCACTTGATACGTTTAGTTTGGTTCCAAAGAGTGTGAAACTATATAGTAAGGAAACCTTGCTTGATAGCAGCTTATATACTATTATTCCTGAAAAAAAATCCGTGGTTTTTAACCGTAAGTTAATGACGTCAAAACATATGATGATGGATACGATACGTGCGGTGTATCAGGTATTCCCATTAGATTTTAATAAAGAAGCTTATCATAAGGATATTAAAGATGTACGTCAGGATTTAGCTTTTGCACATAGAGCTTATAATATAAAATACAATGATGATAAAGATGCGCAGAACTTTTTTGCCTCGGATGGCTTGACAAAGAACGGAAGTATATCTCGTGGTATTAGTTTTGGTAACAATCAGGACATGGTGGTTAACTCTGCTCTTAACCTGCAGATTTCAGGTAAGCTTACTAAAGATATAGAGCTTTCTATGGCAGCAACCGATAATAGTATTCCTTTGCAACCGGAAGGAAACACACAGCAATTGTCGGAGTTTGACAATGTATTTATTCAGCTAAAAGATAAAAAATCAAAGCTTGTGATAGGTAATTACCAAATGCAAAAGCCCAATGGTTACTTTATGAATTTCTATAAACGCTCTCAAGGACTTATGTTTAGCAATGATTATGATATTGCGAAGGGAGCTGTTTTAAAAACAACGGTATCAGGGGCTATAGTAGGTGGGCAGTTTGCGCGAAATGTAATTCAGGGTATTGAAAGTAACCAAGGGCCTTATAGGTTATCCGGTGCCAATAATGAATTGTATATCGTGGTACTATCAGGTACAGAGCGTGTGTATATAAGCGGTGTGCAACTAAAACGCGGCTTGGATAACGATTACGTAATTGATTATAACACGGGGCAAATTACATTTACCGCAAAACAACTTATTACAAAAGATAAGCGTATTGAGGTAGAGTTTCAGTATTCGGTAAAGAGTTATTCCAGGGCAGTTTATTTTGTGGGAGAAGAATACCAGACTAAAAAGTTACGTTTTGCTTTAAATTATTATGATGAACAAGACAACAAAAACAAACCACTTCAGCAAACACTTACTGATACGGATAAGGTGATTTTGCATAACATTGGCGATACACTAAGCAAAGCTTATACCAAAGGATACTCTTTAGTTCCTTTTAATAGCACGGATGTTTTTTATAAATTGATTGACACGAATATTGTTATCAAAAAACAAATTAACCCATTGCAATTTGTATATGAAAGAGTAACCTTCCGTAACATTTTTGTTTATACCATTTCTCCCTATAAAAATGATTCGGCATATCATGTTGCTTTTGGTAATGTTGGACAAAATAACGGTAACTATGTTCAAATTCAGAGCCCTGCAAACGGTTCAGTATATGAATGGGTAGAGCCTGTTAATGGAGTAAAGCAAGGGAGTTTTGAGCCCGTTATTCCCTTGGTTGCTCCTACAAAAAAACAAATGCTAACGCTTATTTCAGAATATAAGACATCTCAAACCGGTTTGCTAGGTATAGAGGGGGCTTTTACAAATTATGATGTAAATACATTATCTCCTTATGATAAGAGTTCAGATAATGCTCAGGGAGCTAAGGTATACTATAATGACAAAAAAAAATTAGGAGAAGATGATACTACTGGTAAAAAGCAGTGGTTATTAAACTATGGTAGTAATTATGAATATGCACAAAAGAATTTTAAACAGATAGAGCGTTTTAGAAGTGTAGAGTTTTCAAGAGATTGGAACCGTACCAGTGATACTATTTTTGGTGACCAGCACATTGCTAATGCAACAGCAGGTATTTCAAAAGGTAGATTATTTTCTTCTCAATATACAGCAAGCAGTTTTGTGGAAAGCAACCGATATACCGGAATCAAACAGAGTATAAATAATTCATTAAATATTGGTAATACGCAGGTTTCTTATGCAGGTTCTTATCTCTTTACTAATACAGGTGCAAGCCAAGAGACTGATCCGTTGAAAACAAAATTTTACAGACATAAATCAAAAGTAACTCATCGTGTCAGTAAAAAGTTAGTGGTTGGTTACCAGGATGAATTTGAAAACAATCAATTTAAAAATACTCTTAGAGATTCTTTGCTTGGAAAGAGTTATCAGTTTTGGGACTATGAAACAAATATTTCAAATGCGGATACAACTAAAAACAGATTTAAAGTCTTTTACAGAGAGCGTATTGATAAATTTGGATACGATAATTATTTAAAAAAATCAGCAGATGCTAAAAATATTGGGCTTTCAACAAACATATCTTCTATTAAAAACCATGTTATTAAAACAACAATAACCTATAGAAAGCTTGATATTATTGATACAAACCTTATTAAAGTAAAACCTGATAACAATTTATTAAGCCGTATAGAATATGCCCCTAAGCTGATAAAAGGGTTCTTTCAGGCCAATACCTTTTATGAAATTGGCTATGGCTTGGAACAAAAACAACAATACTCTTATGTGCAGGTAGCTGCAGGTCAGGGACAATATGCATGGGTTGATTATAATAAAGATGGTATCAAACAATTAAATGAGTTTGAAATTGCTCAATATCCAGATCAGGCTTTGTATATAAAGATTTTTACACCTACCAATACCTATATAAAATCTGTAAGGGATCAGTTTAGCTTAAATGTGTATTTACGTCCGAAAGTATTTTTAAAAGAAGGAAGTAATAAACTGATGAAGTTTGCTTCAAAATTTGTTTCGCAAACAACCTATAAGGTAGATCAAAAAAGTTTGGCAAATTCAAATACAGGTTTTGCTTTTAACCCTTTCCATTCTAATATTAAAGACTCTTCTTTACTTTCATCAAATTACTCAATCAGGCAATCTATATTCTTTAATCAAACAAGCCCTATTTATGGCTTTGATTATACTTATGAAGATAACAGAACAAAACAACTTCTTGTTAATGGTTTCGAATCTCATCGCCTGCAAAACAATCAATTAAATCTACGTTGGAATTTAACCCGTGCCTGGGGAATTTTTCTTACCAATACGTATGGGAATAAATTTAGTACCTCTCAATATTTTGATAACAGAAATTATGAAATACAAACTATCGCATCGCAACCTAAGCTAAGTTATCAACCAAGTACTGCTTTTAGAATCAGCCTTATTTACCAATACTCTCAAAAACATAATGTAATTGAAAGTGGTTTTCAAAAAGCTATTATAAATGATATCGGGGCTGAATTTAAATTTAATAAACTATCTAAAGGTAGCCTTACTTTTAAAGCAGATTATATTAATATAAGTTATAATGATGCACAGAATACCCCTGTTGCTTTTGAAATGCTAAGCTCTTTGCATGTAGGACAAAATATTACCTGGAATGCCAGTTTCCAACAAAATGTATCGGGGAATATACAAATAAGTATTACTTACGAAGGACGTAAAACCCCCGATTATAAATTAGTAAATATTGGCGGGGCACAAGTGCGAGCCTTCTTTTAAAAATTGCAATTAATTAGAACCAAATACTTTTTTAAGTAAATCAGTAACACGGGCTGCAGGGTCTTTACGTATTTTAGTTTCTTCCTGCCCTACTAAAACAAACAAACCGTTTAGCGCACGTGCAAGTACATAAGCATCTAAATCAGGGTTTTGTTTTTTTACAAAAGGTATTTTATTATACTCAGTTACAAGACCCTTCCAATGCTCGGTAACCTGGTTTTTATTAATAGCATCCTTCACTATAGGTTGGTATTTCACGGTTAAAGCTTGAGAAGTATTTTGTTTTAGGTAATGTGTGGCGGCAGTATCAGATCCTTTTAAAATACCAAGTCCATCGGTAACTGTCATATTTTTAACAGCATCTAAAAAAATAGGGGCGGCACTCTGTGCAGCTTGTTCTGCCGCACGGTTAATTGAGGTTTCAAACTCATCAACCTTGCTTTTAAAACCAAGCTTAATAAGCTCGGTTTTCATTTTTTGTGCTTCTGGTGGAAAAGGAATAAATATATCCGCATTTTTCAAATAGCCATCTATCTTTGACGCAGAAGCTGTTGAGTTACTGGTACCTTTATTTAAGGCTTCTTTTAATCCGGCTATAATATCCTCATTACTAAGTGCGCTACTTCCTGATTTACCAGTTACTTCAGATTCAACTTTTTTAAATTCATTTTTCAATAAAGACTGGGCTTGTGTAACATAGATACAAACTGATAAAAGTATTACTGCAATTTTCTTTTTCATAATTTTCTTGTTTTAATTTAATACTATTAATGATGCTAAATTACTTATTGTTTTGGTAATCGCTGATAAAAAACAAATCCCCCTTTTTTATATAATTCAATTAAATCAGGATGATTTTTTTGAATTTCTTCCACATCAGTTACTTTAGCGGCAAAGAAAGCTGGTTTATCAACATTCTCATCAAGCATCCAATTTAAACTCATTAAACTGAACGAACTTCCGTCTTTAATCATTTGCTGCTCTTTAGATTTGATATAACTAAGCATCGCTGCTGAATTATGCTCTGGTTGCCGGTTGGTATAAAACAGATAGGCGTAACTTTTAAACCCAATAGTTTCTACATAACAGTCTTTTCCTTTTAAGGACTCATAAAACTCAATAGCCGGCCCTTGTGTATAAGGTTCAATCTTCGGTACGATGAATAAAGTTACCATCCATATACTTACTAAAGAAGTAATAAATAAACCAAATACATTTCTTTTATTCTTACGGATGTTAATAAAGAAGTAAATTGAAAATGATAAAAACAAAATACCAATAATCCATTCAAAACCACTCCATTTTACAGGTGTTTGTAAACAAGCAATGGCAAATTTATCATCAATTATATTGCTTTTTATAATGGTAGGTATAAAGTAATTGATTAATCCAATGACTGTAAAAGTTATTCCTAAGAAAACGATAAGGAATAGGCCAATAATTAGAACTATCTTAGACAATACTTTTCCTGAATAAATAATTTTATAAAGTGTATATGCGGCCAGGTAAGTAAGTGGAAAATAACACATGCTGGAATAATGAACTATTTTAGTTTGTACAATGGTAAATAATATGAGTACTACCCAAAATAAATTCAACATCCATTTTTTAGTATATACTTGAAAAGGTGTATCGCTTTGGTTTTTAGTATGCGAAGGAATAAAAAAAACGGAGGCAGGAAAACAACCAACTAGGAGAATTAGAAAATGATATAACAAAAAACCTTCATGGTCAGAATCATGTGTGCTGAACAAACGCCCTTGATAAAGTATAAACTCTTTTACAATTTCGAAATTACCGGTAGTAATTTCAAATATGAACCAACTTAACCCGCTTCCTAAAAAAACAACGATAAATAATAGCACATTCTTTAAATTACTGAAAGGATTAAATCGAAATCTAATCCAACTTACAAGGAATGTAAGTCCTATAATAAGTATAGCAACCGGGCCTTTGGTAAGTACTGCAAGTCCTGCAAAAAGCCCAGCATATAATGCATTTAAATTTATTTTTTTTGTATTGGTATTAAACCATTGCAGTATAAAACAAATACTTAAAAATATAAACAGATTAAACCAAGGG
>PLYA01000086.1 GCA_003153315.1 Bacteroidota bacterium | reverse complement strand
TACGCTTGATGGTAGAGGGATTTGTGGTTTTCTTTTCTAATTTTTTTTCTCGTAAAATTATATCTTCGATGCTTGTTTTTGATAGTATTTTAATGCTTGCCTCACGAACTTGTAAAATAACATCGCGCAAACCGCAAGTATCTTCGTGTAAACATTCTACGCAAGGTTCATAAAAATTTAAACTTACACAAGGTAGTAAAGCAATGGGACCACCTGTAATTCGTATAACATTACTTAATATAATTTCTTCAGGATGTTTAAGCAAATAGTAGCCACCACTGACACCCATCTTACTTCCAAGCAATCCATTTTTTCTGAGTTCAAGTAAAATGGCCTCCAAAAATTTTCGTGGTATTTTTTCAGCTTCTGAAATTTCGTTAATGCGTACAGGTTTGTTTTGCTTGTATTTTTTAGCTAAAAACACTAATGCTTTTATAGCGTACTTCGATTTTTTTGGTAACATGTTATTATTATATTCTACTAATATAGTAGAATATTATCATTCCCTATTTAAAGTTTAGATCTTTTTTTTAACTCCCCCTCCACATCCCGCATACTTATTCCTTTAGCCTTCAAAAGAATTAAAAAGTGAAACAATAAATCAGCCGCCTCGTTTTTAAAGAGTTCATCGTTATCGTCTTTGGCTTCAATAACTAACTCCACTGCTTCCTCCCCAACTTTTTGGGCTATTTTGTTAATGCCTCGTTTAAAAAGTTTATTGGTATAGGAGTCTTCGTTATTTTCATTAATGCGTTCGGTAATTGTTTGTTCTAAAGAATATAGAAAGCCTTTAGGAGTTTCATCTTTAAAACAATTATTTGTACCTGTATGGCAAGTTGGGCCTTGCGGATTTACTTTTATTAACAGGCTATCATTATCACAGTCTAATTTTATATCCTTTACCCACAAAAAATTACCAGAGGTTTCACCTTTAGTCCATAACCTGTTTTTACTTCTGCTAAAAAAAGTGACCTTAGCTTCTTTTTGCGTTTTTAAAAAAGCTTCTTCATTCATATAGCCTAACATTAACACCTGTAATGTGGTTTCATCTTGAATTATAGCCGGAACTAATCCGTTGGTTTTATTAAAATCTATATTCATCGTACTGATATATTTTCTGTTTTTAAATAGCTCTTTAGTTTTGAGATAGTTATTTCGTTAAAATGGAAAATGCTGGCAGCTAAAGCGGCACTTGCTTTTGTTTGTAAAAAGACATCTTTAAAATGTGCTTTTTCTCCGGCTCCGCCGGATGCAATAACCGGAATGTTAACAGATGTACTTACTTCTTTAGTTATATCTAAAGCAAAACCATTTTTGGTACCATCGTTATTCATAGAGGTTAAGAGTAATTCACCTGCACCTAACTTTTCTGCTTCTTTAACCCATTCTATTGTTTTAAACTGAGTAGGTGTTTTACCTCCATTTACATAAACCATCCATTGATTATTATCGAACTTTGTATCAATGGCTACTACAACACACTGGTTGCCAAATTGTGCAGCAATTTCAGTTATTAAGGCGGGCCTTTTAACAGCCGATGAATTAATACTAACCTTATCTGCACCAGCTTCAATAACCAGTTTGGCGTCCTCTACCGAGTTAATGCCCCCGCCAACTGTAAAAGGTATATTAATTTCTTTAGCTAATTTTTTCACCAACTCTACTAATGTTTTTCTTTTTTCTGTTGTAGCAGTAATGTCTAAAAAAACTAATTCGTCAGCTCCCTCTTGCATATATCGTTTAGCCAATTCAACAGGGTCTCCGGCATCACGAATGTCAATAAAGTTTACACCTTTTACAGTTCTTCCATCCTTAATATCTAAGCATGAGATTATTCTCTTTTTTAGCATAGTTTTCCTAATTCGATTAATGTAATTTTTCCTTCATAAATTGCTTTTCCAATTATAGCACCTTCACAACCAAGCTCTTTTAACTTTTCTAAATCTTTTATTGAAGAAACTCCTCCGCTGGCTATAAGGTTTACTTTACTTCTTTTAAGTATTTCAGAATACAATTCATTAGCCGCGCCTTGTAGCATGCCATCTTTATTAATGTCAGTACAGATAACGGATTTAACACCTTTGCTTGCATAATCTGAAATAAAATCTACCACATCTAATTCCGACTTTTCTAGCCAACCCTGTGTGGCTATTTTACGGTTATAGCAATCAGCTCCTAGTATAATTTTATTCCCACCATATATCGATAGCCATTGCAAAAACAAATCGGGCTTATCAACAGCTACGCTGCCTCCTGTAATTTGCGAAGCGCCATTCTCAAAGGCTACCTTAAGGTCTTCATTAGTTTTTAAACCCCCACCAAAATCAATTTTTAATTTTGTCTTAGACGCAATCTGATACAAAAGATTGTAATTAACGATGTGTTTTGATTTTGCCCCATCTAAATCTACTATGTGAATATATTTTATACCGCTAGCTTCAAAAGCTTTCGCTACTTCCAAAGGATTTTCGTTATAAATTATTTGGGTTGTATAGTCGCCTTTGGTAAGCCTAACACATTTACCATTTATAATATCTATTGCCGGAATTATTCTCATAAGCTTAAAAAGTTTTTTAAAATTTTATTTCCTAAATCTCCTGATTTTTCAGGGTGAAATTGTGTTGCATAAAAATTATTGCTTTGCATGGCAGCACTGAATGGCAATATATAATCGCAAGTTGCAACGGTTTGCTCACATATCTCGGCATAATAACTATGTACAAAGTAAACATCGTCTTTAGTGCTTATGTCTTTAAATAATTCGCTTTTTGTTTCAATTAAATTATTCCAACCCATATGGGGCACCAAGTCTTTAGGTGGAAATTTTTTTACTGCAGTATTAAATATGCCTAAACAAGTTGTGTTACCTTCCTCAGAGTATTTGCACATAAGTTGCTGTCCAAGACAAATTCCTAAAACGAGTTGCCTCAAATTTTTAAGTAAAACGTCTAAATTCTTATCCTTTAAATATTTCATAGCGGTACTTGCTTCTCCCACACCAGGAAAAATAACTTTATCTGACTGTAAAATTTCATCTTCTACATCCGAAATAATACAATCATATCCCAAACGCTCAACGGCATTTTTTACCGAGGTTACATTTCCGGCATTATATTTTAGTATTGCAATCATAAACTTCCTTTTGTACTTGGTATCGAATAATTTGTTGTTTTACTTACTGCCATTTTTATAGCTTTTGCAAAAGCTTTAAATATGGCTTCAATTTTATGGTGTTCGTTTTCTCCTTCGGCTTTTATATTTAAATTACATTTTGCATTGTCGCTAAACGATTTAAAAAAGTGCATAAACATTTCGGTGGGCATTTCACCAATTTTTTCGCGTTTAAATGTTGCATCCCACACTAACCAAGGTCTGCCACCAAAATCAATGGCTACCTGAGCCAAACAATCATCCATAGGCAATAAAAAGCCATATCTTTCAATTCCTTTTTTACTTCCTAAAGCTTGATAAAATGCATCGCCTAAAACTATGGCAACATCTTCTATGGTGTGGTGTTCGTCAATCTGCAGATCCCCCTTAACCGTAATTTGTAAATCTAAACTCCCGTGTTTCGCAATTTGTTCAAGCATGTGGTCAAAAAATCCTAATCCGGTTGAGATAGAACTTTTGCCACTCCCATCCAAATTCAATTCTATAAAAATTTCTGTTTCGGATGTTTTGCGAACAACTTTGGTTTTTCTTAGTTCTGCTTTCAAGTATTGGTAAATATCAGCCCAGTTTTTTGTGGATAAGGAAGCGTCAGCAATTATTTCATCACCCATATAAATGGATTTGCTTCCCAAATTTTTAGCTAACTGCACATCGGTTGCTGTATCTCCAATTACGAAAGAATTTTGCAAATCATAATTTCCTTTAATGTATTGCGCTAGCATTCCAATACCAGGTTTACGGGTCGGTAAATTTTCGTGAGGGAAAGATTTATCTATCAAAATCTCTGCAAATTCAACCCCCTCGTTTTTTAATGCTTGAAGAATTTTAATTTGTACCAACAAAAAATTCTCTTCGGGAAACGAAGCGGTGCCTAATCCATCCTGATTGCTTACCATTACCAACTCATAATCAAGTTCTTTTACAATTTTTGATAAGTACTGAAATACCATGGGGTAAAACTCCAGTTTTTCCAAATTATCCACTTGAAAATCTATAGACGGCTCTATAACCAATGTCCCGTCTCTGTCAATAAATAATACTTTTTTCATAGGTTTATTTCTTTTAAAGCTTTTATTAATTTTTTGTTTTCTGTAGGTTTTCCAATGGTAATTCTAATACAATTGTTTACCAAACTATTTCTGTTTCTTGTTATCAGCCTTTTACTTACCAATTCATTATACACCTTGTTTGCATCTTCAACTTCAACTAAAATAAAATTTGCATCAGATGGATATATTTTTTTTACGATAAAAATGCTTGCCAACGCTTTTTTAATGACCTTTTTTTGTTTTAAAATAATCTCTTTTTGGTTTTTATACTCACTGGAATTATCTAATACATTTATTGCTGCTTTTTGATTAAGCATGCTAACATTGTAAGGAGATTTTACTTTATTTAAAATTGATATTATTTTTTCATTTGCATAAGCTACACCTACACGCGCTGAAGCTAAACCCCATGCTTTGCTAAAAGTTTGTGCCACAATTAAATTAGGATACTTATTAATTTTTTCAATGAATGAATTAGTATCACTAAAATCAATATAAGCTTCATCAACAACTACAATTCCCTTAAACTTATCTAGTACTATATCAATATTATTGATTGCATTGCCTGTAGGGTTATTAGGTGAGCAAACAAAAATTAGCTTTATACTCTCATTAATTAAAACATTCTCTAAAGCCTCTAAATTAATTTGGAAGGAATTATTTAAAGGCAAGTTTATCAAATCAACCTCATTGATATTTGCCGAAACCTCGTACATGCCGTAGGTTGGAGAAAAAGTAAGCGCTTTATCTTTACCTGGAGCACAAAATATTCTATAACACAAATCAATTACTTCATCACTTCCATTTCCTATAAATATATTTTCTGGCTTAACTGATTTTAAATGAGACAATTTCTTCTTTAAATCTTTCTGATAAGGGTCGGGGTAACGGTTTAATTTACCATATGGGTTTTCATTCGCATCTAAAAACACGCCATCCTTACCAGAGAACTCATCTCTGGCACTTGAATAGGGTTTTAAGTTGAGAATATTCTTGCGTACTATTTTAGTTAAATCAAACATGTTATAAATTTTTAAGTCGCAGTGTAACTGCATTTTTGTGAGCAAACAACTGCTCTGTTTCTGCCATAATTTCTATAGCCGGACCTATGTTTTTAATGCCTTGTTTACTGAGGTTTTGAAAAGTAATTTTCTTTACAAAACTATCTAACGAAACCCCGCTATAATTGCGAGCGTATCCATTTGTCGGTAGCGTGTGGTTTGTGCCACTGGCATAATCGCCTGCACTTTCGCAGCTATAATTACCAAGAAAAACGGAACTAGCATTACTTATTTTAGAGATTAGCCTTTGGGAATCTTCTATTGCCAAAATCAAATGCTCAGGTGCGTATAGATTACTAAACTCTATACAATCAGTTATTGTTTGTAAAACAATTGCCTTACTGTTTTTTAATGCCATTGCTGCAATTTCTTTACGGGGTAGTTTTTTAAGCTGTGCGTTCAGTTCAGCTAAGACTCTCTTAATAATTACTTCACTATTTGAAAGCAAAATAACCTGACTGTCTATTCCGTGTTCTGCTTGCGAAAGTAAATCGGCTGCAACGAAAGCTGGTTCACAGGTTTTGTTAGCAATAATTAAAACTTCGCTAGGGCCTGCTGGTAAATCTATAGCTACTCCAAAATTTTGTGAAGTTTGTTTAGCTGCAGTTACATATTGGTTACCTGGCCCGAAAATCTTATCAACCTTAGCTATACTTTCTGTACCAAAAGTCATAGCAGCTATAGCCTGTATACCGCCAGCGCTAAATATTTTTGTAACCCCTATTAAACTGGCTGTATAAAGTATAGCAGGCGATATTTCTCCAAGTTTATTTGGTGGTGTACACAAAATAATTTCTTTGCATCCGGCTAATTTTGCCGGAATACCCAACATCAATACAGTAGAAAATAAAGGTGCTGTGCCTCCCGGAATATAAATGCCAACACTTTCAATTGCCCTGCTTTCGCGCCAGCAAATATATCCTTTAGTGGTTTCTATTTTTTTGGAAGACTCGGCTTGTGCCTTGTGAAACTTTTCAATATTTCTTTTAGCAAGTTTTATAGCTTGTTTTAGTTCTGATGAAATAGCTTGTGAAGCACTTTTAATAGTTTCATCATTTACTTCTAAAGATTTTAAATTTACTTTATCAAACTGCCTAGTATAGTTTAATACAGCTTTATCACCTTCTTTCTTTACTTTTTCAAACACTTCATTAACCAAAGCATTTAATTCTTTCACTTGAATACTTGGCCTTTGTGTAAGCTTAAGCCAGTCTTTTCCATCCGGATATAGTATTATTTTCATTTTCATTTTGTATTTATAAAATCATTTTTTCAATAGGAACAACCAAAATTCCTTGTGCACCTATNNTGACTGCTCCATCCATCTTTTACCAAGGGCAAAACGGTAGGCGATTTCATTCCGGGTAAAATAGAGGCTATTTGTGGAATGGTTTCATTAGGTGCATTAAGCAAAATGTATTTGTTTTCTTTTGCATTTCTTACGCCTTTAATTCTGAAAAGTAATTTCTCTAAAATGGCTTGCTTTTCTTTATTCATGTTTTTATCAGCAATTAAAACAGCTTCGCTTCTTATAACTACTTCAACTTCTTTTAATCCGTTCATAAGTAGTGTACTACCAGTACTAACAATATCAAATATGGCGTTTGCCAAACCAATGCCGGGTGCAATTTCTACACTACCGCCAATCTCTTCTATTTCTACATTGATGTTTTTTTCATCAAAGTATTTTTGTAAGATTTTAGGATAACTGGTAGCTACTTTTTTTTGATTAAAATAACTTAATCCTGTATAGTTTTCATCTTTAGGAACAGCTAATGAAAGTTTGCAACCGGCAAACCCTAGTTTTTCAACTTCGTTTACATTTTTATTTTTCTCCCATACTTCGTTCTCCCCAACAATGCCAATATCGGCTACACCTTGTTCAACATATTGCGGAATATCGTCATCACGCAAAAACAAAACCTCAATTGGGAAGTTACTCGATTCTGCTTTGAGTTTCCTTTCACCATTTGATAGTTTAATGCCGCACTCTTTAAGAAGCTCTAATGATTTTTCACTTAACCTCCCACTTTTTTGTATTGCAATTTTTAATTTACTCATTTACTTTTTTGTTGTGTCTGAGTAATTGCGGGGAGTATAAAAACAAAAAACCCGTCTGTTTTACTCAGACGGGTTTTGAAATATTTTAATTTTTTTACAAATTATTTCCACCTCGCCTGAAGGCCAGTATGAAAATGATGATGTAAGTTAATTTGTGTTTTCATGTTTTAATCGGATACAAAACTAATGAATTAATTTTAAACGCAACTAATTTTTTTATTTAATCACTGAAAAAAATATTTTTTCGTTTTTTTGGGGGCGGAAGACAACTGGGTGAAACCCTTTTAAACATTGAAATTTTTAAATGTTTTAACAAATCTAAAATCCTATTAAATTAGTAGTAAAGAAAAATATATTTGGAACTTAAAATTAAATTGCATTACATTTGCAACCACAATAAGTAATAAAATGCAAAAAATAAACAATAACAACTTCTGTTTCTTCAATTATAAAGATTGAAGCAGGAAGACTATTGTACAATAACTATACAAAAGAGCCTTCCGAAACGAAGGCTTTTTTTTTGAATTAAAATGGTAAAAGAACAATAATGAGAACAAATAATTTTAATTATAATTTTTATAACTACCCTCCCTGAGGCACGGCATTTTATTTATATAAAACAAAGCCCTGCCTAATCCCCAGGGCTTTTTTCATTTTAAAAACCAAAAAAAATAAATCATATGGAAACAATTGCAAAAAAAACAAAAACGTACCAATCGGTTTTAACCGAGTGCCAAACCGAAAGTGCTATCGCAAGTTTGAAAGCACAATTCTCATTACGCTTAAGTGAGAAATTAAATTTAATTAAAGTAGAGGCCCCTCTGCTCGTAGCAAAAGGAAACGGCATTAACGATGATCTCAATGGCTTTGAGAGCCCGGTTACCGTTAAGGCAAAAGATTTGCCATCTACTCAAGTGGAAATAGTTCATTCATTAGCAAAATGGAAAAGGCTAAAACTTGCACGATTAAAAGCTAAAGCAGGAGAGGGTTTGTATACGGATATGAAAGCACTTCGCCCTGATGAAGATTTATCAGACGTGCACAGTGTATATGTTGACCAGTGGGACTGGGAAAAAGTAATTCTTGAAAGCAACCGGCAATTGCCTTATCTTAAAAAAATCGTTACTGATATTTATCAAGCAATAGTTGATACTGAAAAATACATTACCGCATCCTATCCAGAATTGAAAAAATTTCTTCCGAAAGAAATTGCATTCATTCACTCTGAGGAATTACAGCAACTATACCCTGGTTTAACATCAAAAGAAAGAGAAAACGAAATTAGTAAACAAAAAGGTGCTGTATTTATTATTGGCATAGGTGCCGAACTAGCCGACGGAAAAAAACACGATGGCCGCGCCCCTGATTATGATGATTGGATTACAGAAACCGGCACAGGTAAAAAAGGTTTGAACGGAGATATAGTTGTGTGGAACCCCGTTTTAAAAAGAGCTTTCGAAATTTCTTCGATGGGCATTCGTGTTAGTCCTGAGTCATTACGTAAACAGTTACTGTTAACCGGTAATACAGAGCGAGAAAAACTTGACTGGCATACAAAATTATTGAAAGGCGAATTGCCTTATACGATTGGAGGAGGAATTGGTCAATCTCGCTTGGCCATGTTGTTACTTCAGAAAAAGCACATTGCCGAAGTTCAAAGTAGCATTTGGCCCGATGGTTTAAGTGCAGAATTAAAAGAACTAAACATTAACATTTTATAATATGAGAAATCACTTAATTGCCATACAAGGTTCCGTAGCATCATTTCACGATTTAGCAGCGAAAAAATATTTTGGTCAAGAAGTATCTGTATTGTCTTGCGGCTCATTTAAAGAAGTATGCGATAAAATAGCAAACAATAAGGCTGACTATGGGATAATTGCCATCGAAAATAAAGTTGCTGGCAGTATTTTATTAAACTACCAGTTAATTGAGAGTTATGATTTAAAAATAATTGGGGAGATTTATTTACCTATAGAGCTTCAGCTACTTGGTAAACCGGGAATTAAATTAGCAGATATCAGAGAAATAATTTCGCATCCAATGGCTTTGGGTCAGAGTCAAATATTTTTGGCAGGAAATGAGGGTGTAACAATAACTGAATATAAAGACACATCTTCTTGTGCTAAACTAGTTGCAGAAGATGTTTCAGGAACCTTGGCTGTTATTGCGGGCCCGGTAATTGCAAAAACTTATAATCTGGAAGTGTTGAATGATAATGTTGGCGACGTAAAACAAAATTTTACCCGGTTTTATATCCTAAGTAAAGAAGCTGATTATGAGGAAGGAGCTAATAAAGCATCTATTACACTGCAAACAAAAAATATATCGGGCAAGTTAAGTGATGCGTTAGCAATTATTAAGGAACATGGATTGAATTTAACCAAAATTCAAAGTGTTCCAATTCCTAACAACCAAAACTCTTATTCATTTCACTTAGATATTGAGTTTGATGATAAGACTCTATTTGAAAGGGCTATAAAAGCTCTTGAGGCAGAAACAATAAGTTTGAAAACTTTAGGAATTTATAAAGGAGGGTCTTATAAATCAATAGAAATTAATGATGATAACATTCATAAAAATTAGATGATGGAAACAACAAGTAGAAATAATCCGGAAAATATAATCTATAAAAAAGGGTTAATTATTGCCGGGCCATGCAGTGCCGAAAGCGAGCAACAATTATTACAGACGGCTATTGAGTTAGCTGCACAAAGAAAAGTTGATATACTACGTGCGGGTATATGGAAGCCACGGACAAACCCGGGCTGCTTTGAAGGTGTTGGCACCAAAGGCTTAGCCTGGTTACTTAAAGCAAAGCAACTTACCGGATTAAAAACTGCCGTTGAAGTAGCTACTGCCAAACACGTTGAAGATGCTTTGAGCTTTGATATAGATATTTTATGGATAGGTGCTCGTACTACGGTCAACCCTTTCAGTGTTCAGCAAATTGCTGATGCATTAAAAGAAACCAAGCAAACTGTTCTTATAAAAAACCCTGTAAACCCCGATATTAAATTATGGATTGGAGCCGTAGAGCGTTTGCAAAAAGTGGGCATAACAAATATTGGATTAATTCACAGAGGCTTTACATCTTATGGAAATACAGAATACCGCAATGTGCCTATGTGGCAAATTCCTATTGAGATGAAACGCTTGTTTTCGGATTTACCACTTATCTGCGACCCTTCTCATATTTGTGGGAACAGAATGGGTTTAAACACTATTGCTCAAAAAAGTGCCGACTTAGATTATGATGGTTTAATGATAGAATCGCATGTTGACCCTGAATCGGCATTGACAGATAAAAACCAGCAAATAACCCCAGATGAATTAGGTACACTGCTAGATAGACTTGAATGGAAGAAATCATATTCAAGTGAAAGCAATTTTGTAAATAAACTTGAAAGGTTACGGGAACAAATTAATTACTTGGATGAAGAACTTATTTCTTTAATCTCTAATCGCATGAAAATTGCAAAAGAGATAGGGAATATTAAAAAGGAAAGTAAAGTAACTATTTTGCAATCGTCGCGTTATGATGAAATAGTAGAAAGAGCTTTGCAAAAAGCGAAACAAGTTGAGCTTAGCGAAGAGTTTATGAAAACATATATAGAGGCTGTTCATATAGAAAGCATACGAATACAAAATGCTATATAAGTAAGATGTGCTTTATTTTACTAAAGTTACATGCCCTTGGTACGTATGTTGTTTTTTATTATCCTGTTCAGATAAACTAATTTTATAAACATACACATCTTCTAAAAGTATATCGCCTTTATGTTTCATCCTTCCATCCCATGGTTGATTATAATCGTTGGTTTTATATATAAGTTCTCCCCAGCGATCAAAAATAAGCATCTCATAGTCACCTATATCGGTACCAACTCCGTTAAAGGTTTCGTTTTTTCCATCTCCGTTTGGTGTGAAAGCATTAGGTACATAAAAAGCAAATTCTTCTCTTATAGTAATTGATTTTCTAACCGTATCTACGCATCCGTATTGATTAGTAACAGCAAGCATTACATCAAATAAACCGGCATCATTATAATTATGAATTGGATTTTGTAAGGTAGATGTTTTAGTATCTCCAAAATTCCAACTCCATGTTGAAATAGTTACTTTTGATTCATCTATAAAATGTACAATAGGGTCGCCAATATAAATTACAGATTCTGTAGTTGTAAAACTTGCAACTGGATTTGGATATACATTTATATAATTGATATCCGAGAATGTAGATGTGCAACCTGAGTTTGTTGTAATGGTAAGGGAAACATTATATCCTCCCGGATTAAAATAAACATTTGAAGGATTTTTGATTGAAGATATATTTCCATCTCCAAACAACCATGACCAAGATGTTATTGTTACTCCATTGCCAAGAACCGTGTTATCAGTAAAATTTACCGATAAAGGACTACAACCCTGTTGAGGATTTGCAGAAATTTGTACCACAGGTGCGGCATTAACTGTTATAGGTAAAGTAACAGCGACTCCATGGCCGCAAGCATTTGTTTCAACAACACTTATGTTTCCGCCTGTACTCCCAACCCAGTCTACGGCAATTGAATCGGTTCCTTGCCCTGATATAATAATTGCGCCTAACGGTACTGTCCAGTTATATGTATCGCCTGTTGTATTACTAACAAAGTAACTTGTATTTGTTGCATTTCCGCAAACAGGCGAAGGTCCGGCAATTAACCCTGTTACTGGTAATGAGTTCATGTTAACTGTAAAACTTGCAGGTGCACCGCTTCCGCATATGTTGCTTTCTGTACAAGTAACAACACCGCCACTTGCTCCCCAATTTGCTAGTATAGAATTTGTATTTTGACCCGATGCAATTGTTCCTCCACCATTTACAGTCCAACTGTAAGTAGATGTTGAATGTGTTGCAACACTATAAGCAGTTCCATTTTGGTTTGGACAAACAGGACTTATACCTGTTATGTTTGTTGTAATAGGAATGCTTAAAAAAGTAACTGAATCCATAACGGTGTTGCCCGCACCACATTGATTATATGCTGTGCAAGTTACATTACCACCTGTTGCACCCCAGTTTATATTAATGGAGTTTGTCCCTTGTCCACTTGCGATGGTTCCACCTCCATTAACGGTCCATGTATAAGATGTGCCACTAGCTGTAACAGAATAAGTAACTCCGTTTGTATTTGCACAAGATGGATTACCCCCTGTAATGGGCGATGTAACTGCAAGCGTTGAAACTGCAACTGGATAAACCACAGCTGTTCCTGTTCCACAAGAATTACTTTCAATCACACTTACGTTACCTGCAACTGTTCCCCAGGTTACTATAATACTATTTGTATTTTGCCCAAATGTAATGTTTGTACCTGCTGGCACTGTCCATGTGTAAGTTGAACCCGCTGTATTATTTACCGTGTAAATCACATTTGTTTGATGAGGACAAACTGGTGTTGTGCCACTTATGTTGCCTGTTGCCGGTGCAGCATTCATAATCACAGTGTATGTAACAGGTGTTCCGTTTCCGCAGGCATTTGTTTCAGTACATGTAATTATTCCACCTGCAGATGCCCAATTTACATTAATGGAGTTTGTTGTTTGTCCTGCTGTAATAGTTGCTGTTGCAGGCACACTCCAATTATAAGTAGAACCAATTGTTTTTGTTACAGAATAAGTTGTGTTAGTTGCATTAGGACATAAAGGCGTTGGGCCATTAATAGTTGAAGTAACAGGTGGACTAACAATCATAACCGTTGTGCTAACTGCAGTACCTGTTCCACAAGCATTTGTTTGCGAAACGCTCACGGTTCCTCCAGTTGTGCCCCAGTTAGCAAAAATAGAATTTGATCCTTGTCCGAAAGAAATTGTACCACCACCTGTAACTGTCCACGTATAAACTGCATTATTTGTTACCGAGTATGTTGTGTTGGTTGCATTAGGGCATATAGGTGATGTACCTGCAATAGCAGATGTAACAGGTGTGTTGCCCATTACCACATTTGTTGTTACAGGTGTTCCTGTTCCGCAAGTACTGGTTTCAGTTACACCAACTGTTCCTCCTGTTGCTCCCCAATTAACTACAATACTATTTGTTCCTTGTCCCGATACAATGGTTGCTCCCGCAGGAACTGTCCAATTATACGTAGAGCCCGTTGTGTTTACTACTGAATAAGTTGTACTTGTTTGATTCGGGCAAACAGTCGTTGTGCCGCTAATGGCTGATGTAACAGGTGTTGTACTAATGGTAACATTTGTTGTAACAGGAGTTCCTGTTCCGCATGGATTTGTTTCTGTACAAGTAATTGTTCCTCCTGTTGCTCCCCAATTTACAGTGATAGAATTGGTGCCTGCTCCGGCAGTAA
>PLYA01000074.1:27337-27484 GCA_003153315.1 Bacteroidota bacterium | reverse complement strand
CGCCAATGCGTTTATAATCTTTTGCAGCAGGTAGGATTTTATAATTTTTTCCATCGGTTAATACAAAAACAGAAAGCTCGATGCCTTTTAAAAATTCTTCTATCACCACCTTTGCCGAAGCGTTACCAAATTTTGCATTGGCAAGCA
>PLYA01000074.1:0-27251 GCA_003153315.1 Bacteroidota bacterium | reverse complement strand
TAAACTCTTTTGAAAAATCTTTACTACCCTCTAACTGTGCTCCTGCTTTTGATGGGCCTATGATGGCTATATCCTTAAGCACCTCATCGTTCTTAAAAAAATCGTAAATGCCTTTTACCAANNAAATTTTTAATGCCTTCAAAATCAGAAGCAGAAATATCTACGTTAGTGCCACAAAGACTCGTACCTGCATTGCCCGGGGCAATGTATAAGTTTTCTAATTTTTTACTTTGAGATATTTTGTATGCAAAAGCATGCTCTCTACCGCCATTGCCTAAGATTAAAACGTTCATGCGGCAAAAATAAAACTTTATTAGCGATTGTTGTCAGAATAAATATACTATTCCAACTCCTTAATAAATGAAACCTTTGCTGCCTGGTATTTTGGTTTCATTACCCATTCTTTAAAATTCACCATAGTATTAAAAGGCCCATCGGTTACCACCAAGTTTGCCACCCAGGCAGGGATAGCACCACTTGGATTTACCAGTAAGCGATATTCAATCTCGACTATGCCATCTTTTAAAGGGGTTAAAATCCATGAAGCTTCTAATAACTGAATTCGTACAAAACCCTTAACATTTGGAATGAAATTAGGGATTTCTGAGGATTTAATGGTAATTACTTTAGTAGTTTCATCTTGCGATAATGAGGTGGTAATTACAAAATCGCGATTATCTAAAGGCCAAGGAACTATTACGGTTTGATAATGCACTTGATTGGTTTCGCTTATTTTTTTTAAAATAGCCGATTTTCCGCATTTATAAACCCATTGAGAATAGTTTTCTATATCATCAATTAAGGCAATTATACTACTGAGCGAGGTTTTTACATAAAAAACAGCCTTCATTTCTTTTAAACTTGATTTAGCTGCTGTTCTTGTATATAAGGCTATCCCGTCTTCTTCTTTTTTAATAGTCCATGTGCTCTGCGAAAAACAACACAAGGATAAAAAAGAACATAAAAGAGCTAGAATTATATTTTTAAACATGTTGAACACCTGCCTGCTACACCAAACAATGGGTTATGTTTTAATTGTTTAAACAAGCCTCTCAAATATACCTCCTATATTTAGTATATTAGATATAATACAGAATTTAATTAATTTAAAGTGTTAAAAATCTGAGTTTGCTTGCCTTTAAAAAATCATAAATAAATTTTAACTTTAATAAATAAAAAAGGCGACTCAAATGAATCGCCTTTTTTTGTGAAATTATTTTTTGCTTAAACAAACATCATAATTGGGTTTTCTAAAAAGCCTTTTAAGGTTTGCATAAAAGCTGCACCTGTTGCACCATCAACTGTACGGTGGTCGCAGCTTAATGTAATTTTCATGGTGTTGCCAGGCACCAGCATATTATTTTTTACTACAGGTACCTGACGGATACCACCCACCGCTAAAATACAAGACTCAGGACTGTTGATGATAGATGTAAACTCATCGATACCAAACATGCCGAGGTTAGAAACTGTAAATGTGTTTCCTTCCCAATCGGCTGGTTGTAATTTTTTCTCTTTTGCTTTTTTACCGAATTCTTTTGCTTCGGCAGAAATTTGTGATAGACTTTTTCCATCCGTAAAACGAATAACAGGAACTAATAAACCATCTTCAACCGCTACAGCCATACCAATATGTATGTGGTTGTTGTAACGAATTTTATCGCCTAACCAACTTGAATTTACTTTTGGATGTTTACGCAAAGCAGATGCACAAGCTTTAATAACAATATCGTTATAAGATATTTTTGCTTCGCCATTTTTTTCGGCAGCTTTATTAATAGCCTCGCGCGCACTGATTGCATTTTCCATATCACACTCAACTGTTAAGTAGAAATGTGGTGCGCCATTTTTGCTTTCAACTAAACGACGTGCAATTGTTTTGCGCATTTGCGAAACAGGCACTTCGGTATAACTTTCGGTACCTACAAAAGTAGATGCAGCTCCACCAAAAGGTGTGTAAGTTTCAACATCTTTTTTAATAATGCGTCCGCCATCGCCACTACCGTGTATCACAGCAATATCAATGCCTTTATCCTTCGCAATTTTTTTAGCCAGGGGCGATGCAATAATTCTTCCGTTACTGGCAGCGTGCTTTACAACAGTTGCTGATGTTGCAGCAGGTTGAGCTGATGTTGTAGTTGTTGCTGTTTCCTTTGCAGCAACTTCTTGTTTAGCAGGTTCTGTCAGAGGTGCAGCAGTAGCACCTTGCGCTTTTTCTTGCTCTACAATTGCTTTGATGTCTTCATCGCCTTTGCCTATGATGGCTAATAGTGAATTAATCTCAACCGCTTTNNTCGCCTACTTTTTTATGCCATTTAGCTACCACGCCTTGCGTCATGGTATCGCTTAGTTTAGGCATACGTACAATATTTATAGTAGCAGGAATTTCAACTTTTTTTACCTCAGCCGCAGGTTTAGCTGCTTCTTTAACTGCTCCGTTTGTTGCAGCAGCTACAGGTTCTGCTTTTTTAGCATCGGCAGCTGCGGGTGCAGGTGTACCAGCTCCACTAATAATTTTAGAAATATCTTCACCTTCTTTACCAATAACAGCAATTAGTGCATCAATAGCAACAGGTTTTCCTGCTTCGGCACCAATGTAAAGTAAAGTACCATCGTAAAAAGATTCAAACTCCATCGTGGCTTTATCTGTTTCGATATCGGCAATAATTTCGCCGTTCTTAACTTTATCACCCACCTTTTTATGCCACTTAGCTACTACACCCTCGGTCATAGTATCGCTTAGTTTGGGCATTTTAATAATTTCAGCCATAGTTAAATTTCTTTATTCTTTAATGAAAGGATAATCTGTTTGAACATACACATCATGATACAATTCTTCTACCGCAGGATATGGAGATTCTTCTGCAAAGGCAATCGACTCTTCAACAATGGTTTTTATTTTTGCTTCCATTGTTTCTACCCCCTTGTCATCAATCCATTTATTTTTTTTCAAAGTTTCTAAAACTTTATCAATTGGGTCTTGGTGTTTATAATCTTCAACCTCGTCTTTAGTACGGTAAGTTTGAGGATCGCTCATACTATGTCCGCGGTAGCGGTAGGTTTTCATTTCTAACAAGGTTGGTCCATCACCACGACGTGCGCGCGCAGCAGCTTCTTCCATTGCTTCGTGTACAGCTTCAACCGTCATACCATCAACAGGTTTTGCAGGCATATCGTATGCTAAACCAAGTTTCCATAACTCGGTTACGTTACTGGTACGTTCAACCGAAGTACCCATTGCGTAGTGGTTGTTTTCTATAATAAAAATTACAGGCAGTTTCCAATTCATAGCCATGTTAAAGGCTTCGTGCAAAGCACCCTGACGAACAGCGCCATCGCCCATTGAGCAAACGCATAGGTTATCTGTTCCTAAATATTTTTCGGCAAAAGCAAGACCTGCACCCAGTGGAACTTGCCCACCAACGATACCGTGCCCACCAACAAAACCATGTTCTTTACTAAAAATGTGCATCGACCCACCTTTGCCTTTTGAGCAACCGGTGATTTTTGCATATAACTCAGCCATTACATATTTTGGGTGAAGCCCAAGTGCAATAGGATGTACGTGGTCGCGGTAGGCTGTAATGTGTTTATCGCCTTTTTTGGTAGCACTAACGGTACCTGCAACAATGGCTTCTTGGCCGTTATATAAATGACAAAAACCTTTTATTTTTTGCATGGTATAAAGCTGCCCTGTGCGCTCTTCAAAGCGACGCATAAGCAACATGCTTTCGTACCAGGTTAAATAATCTTCTTTTGTAAACTTTAACTTCTTATCTATTTTCTCTGCTGTTTTCGCCATTTTGTAAAAATTACATCCTACAAAAATAACAAAAATACGATTGAAAATAACTTGTTAAACCTGCCCAAAAACGGGCAGGTTTTTATAAGAGAAAGGGATTTTACATGTGCCCAAATAAAGATTTCTCCCTCTGGTCGAAATGACAAACACAAACTATATTTTTAAACCTATTACTAATAAATCGTCGGTTTGAGGCTCATCTTGTTTCCAATTATTGTGGGCATATTCTAAAAAAGAACCTTGTTCGCTCATGTTCATGTCTTGTATGCTTAACAACATTTCGTAGAAATTTTTTCTATTAAATTTCTTGCTACGCTCTCCGCCAAACTGATCAGAATAACCATCAGAAAACATGTAAAGTGTATCGTTAGTTTGCAAATCAAACTCATGCAAATCAAACTTTTTTTCAACTCCCGCATACAAACCTATCGGATACTTGCTGGCTTTATATTCTATGATTTTACCATCTCTTATTAAAACCAAAGGACGAAAAGCGCCCGAGAATTTTATTTTTTTAGTATCTAAATCTATCTCAACCAAAGCTATATCCATGCCATCAGCAGCACCTTCGGTAAGCAAAGCCGATTGCAATTCTTCATCTAAGGCAAAAAGTATTTCAGCCGGGTTTTCCAGATTACGTTTTACAATAGTAGTACGCAGCAAACCATTTGCTATAACCGACATTAAGGCGCCGGGTACTCCGTGTCCGGTACAATCTATAGCAGCCACATACAGCTTGTTTTCTTTTTTATAGTACCAGTACAAATCGCCGCTCACAATGTCTTTGGGCTGGTAGTATATAAAAGAATCGCTCACATATTCTGATAAACCATCTGGGTTTGCCAGAATACTTTTTTGAATGCGTTGTGCATAGGCTATGCTCTCCAACATCTCGGAGTTTTTTACCTGAAGCTCTTTTATCTTTTTATCCAACAGGCCTTCGGTATACTTACGTTCGGTTATATCATAACCTATACCCACCAAGCTACCATCTTCGGCAAGGTTACTATTCCAAACAATTACTTTCTTCTCGCCTTTGGCAGTAAATACTTCACGTTCAAATACCGGTATTCTTATTTTGTCAGACTTTTCTATTACAGATAATATCTGCTTCTTAACTAACAAGCCTTCTTCGGCAGATGCACGCGGCAAATTCCACCAGCCATTTCCTAAAAGTTCGGTAGTATTAAAGCCCAGTAATCTTTGTACGGAAGGGCTTGTGTAGCTAACCTCCCCTTTGGGGTCTATAACTACTATGAGTGTGTTTAAATTTTGAAGTATGGCTTCACCTATGGCGTTCATGATAATTTTGATTAAATGTTTGTGATTAAAAAAAGAACAATAAGCTAGTAGCTCTTAGCAGTAATACTGCATAAAGCGTTGGCAACGAATGTGCCAATTGGGAATAAAAATAATTTGCTTATTGATTATCATGTGGGTGCAAATATAAAGGTTTTTTTGAATATGATGCACTGAAAGGCAAATGATAACAATAACTTAACATTGGATAATGAGCGGAGGGGCTCTTTATTCCTTGTGTTTAGAGTCTATGCAAATGGTAACAGGCCCATCATTTATTAAAGCAATTTGCATATCGGCACCAAAAACACCTGTCTTTAAAGGCTTTTGAAAGAGGGTAGATAAAACCGCAATAAAACTTTCATATAAAGGAATAGCAACTTCGGGTCTGGCTGCTTTTAGATAAGAAGGACGGTTACCCTTTTTTGTGGAGGCATGCAAAGTAAACTGACTAATGACTAAAATATCTCCATTAACTTCTTTAACGCTTAGATTCATCTTTCCGGCATCGTCGGCAAATATGCGCAGGTAGATAATCTTTTTGCAGAGCCACTCTATGTCTTCTGCGTTATCAGATTCTTCTATACCCACTAAAATAAGTAAACCTTTTTCAATAGCAGAGAAAACGTTGTTACTTATGCTTACACTTGCACTTTGTACCCTTTGTATAACTACCCGCATAGCAGCAAATATAGTTTTTGTAACAGATTTTATTTAATTTTACTCATCTTAAATTAATGGCAGATAAAACCCTACAACAAGCCTTAGAAAAGGAGCGAAAGGAACTATCACAACAGGAAGCTTTGTTGGAAGAAGCACAACGTATTTTATTTAGAAGTCGTTTATCAGATAAAAACATATTAGATAATTTAAAGTTCTATAATTCTTCTTTCGAATTTTTAGATGATGATGAAATAGAGAAACAAAAAACATTTACCCCAGCACAAATAAAAAACATATGTAAGAAACTGCGTCTGCGCTTTTTATCATCGCAAAGTTATAGTGGTGAAATACCTTATGATGCTATTCTTAAAATAAAAGCCCTAAACACTGCTTACCGCAAAGATTTGAAACATTTTAAGATAGTAAGCACTAAAGATTTTTTTGCATCCCCTCAAAGTGATGAGGCTGCCATGCTTTTTGTGCAAACCCTGTACGGCAATTATTATTTGTTGCATAGCTGGGGTAAACCGCTTAGTAAATGGCGAAGCGCTAAGTTCTTTGCCATACGCAATTTTGAGAGTCTTTTTGCTTGTCTGTTTTTATTTACCTTAACCGAATCTTTAGTAATGCCCAATCATTTGCTTACTACCGATGCCAAGGCGGGTTATTTTAGTCTATACCGTATGGCCTGTGTTTTTCATTTACTTATTTTTAATTCAGCCTTTACCGTTTTTGGTTTGTTCAGTTCCCGGCTTAACTTCTCTGAAAGCAGCTGGGATGTAGTGCCGAGAAAGACCAATTAAAGGGTTTTAACCCGCTTTTAACAATTCCTGAACCTTTTAAGCCTGTTTTTCAAGCAATTTTAACAAATTAGGGAGTAAACGTAATTACGTTTGTAACAAAGGTAATTACCTTTATGATAAAGGAGACTACCTTTAAAGCAAAGGAAGCGGTGTTTAAGATAAGGGTAACTACCTTTAAAGTAAAGGAAGGGATGTTTAAAGCCAAGGGAGCTACCTTTAAGATAAAGGAAGCGATGTTTAAAGTAAAGGAGACTACGTTTAAAGCAAAGGAAGCGGTGTTTAAGATAAGGGTAACTACCTTTAAGATAAAGGAAACGATGTTTAAAGTAAAGGAGACTACGTTTAAAGCAAACCTAACTACGTTTTGGGTAAAATAAGGTCTCTTAAAGCCTATTATTTGTAATTTGGATGCGGATATTAGTTGCCTAATTATAAAAAATGAACAAAACCCCAATCAGCAAAACAATCGTATTTATACACGGGCTTTTTATGAACCCTTTGGGTTGGCAAAGCTGGAAACAGTTTTATGAAGCAAAAGGTTATACCTGTTATGCGCCTGCCTATCCTTTTCATGAAGGTAATCCGGCAGATTTGCGAAATAACATTAATACGGCATTGAGCACACTTACTTTTAGCGAGGTAATAGAAAGTTTATCTACCTTCATAAACAAACTACCCGAAAAGTCTATACTTATTGGGCATTCTATGGGCGGGCTTGCTGTGCAAAAACTAATTGAACTGAACAAAGGCGTTGCTGGAGTTTGTATTGATACCGCCCCACCCAAAGGCATATTCAGTACCAAGTGGAGTTTTCTTAAAGCTAATTTGCCAACCATCAATCCGCTAAAGGGTAACTCGGTTTGTTTGCCAACGGTTGAGTGGTTTCAATATGCCTTTTGCAATACCATGACGATGGAACAAACCAAAACAGAATACAATAAATTTGTTGTGCCAGAAAGCAGAAATATACCCCGAAGCAGTACCAAAAATGATGGGAAGATTGATTTTAAAAAGCCGCATAGTCCGTTATTGTTTATAGCAGGCGAGAAGGATAACATCATTCCTTCTTCTTTAAACAAAAAGAACTTTGATGCTTATACCGATAAGAACAGCAAAAAAGACTTTAAAGAATTTCCGGGTAGAACACATTACATCTGTGGTCAACCAAACTGGAAAGAGGTTGCCACCTATATAAACGGGTGGATTGAAGAATTAAAATAATTTATACACATGAAACATAACCTTATACTTGGTTTTCTATTACTGATATTTAGTTTCAGAATAACTGCTCAAACAAAAACAACCGTTGCACAGGATACTTTGATAGCAACAGGCAAGCTTATAAAGAAGCCTATGATTACCAAAGGCGGTAAACCAAGTTCATATATTAATGACTTCTTTTTTGAAACAGGTAAGGATAATTACTTTATTAAAGTAAGAGAAGGAAAAGTAATGACAGATACTCTGGATAAATATGTGGGAAATACCATAACTTTTTCATACATTCTGATTAAGCGGGGTGAATGGGATTCTGACGGTAAAGAAATAGTGCAAAGCCGTGTAGGAGAATACATAAGGGTTTTAGGAATTAAAAGAAAATAAATACCGTTATCTAAAGCAACTCGTTTGCCAAATTAGCCAACTCACTACGCTCTCCTTTTTGTAGAGTTACATGCGCATATAGCTTATTATCTTTAATCTTATCTATAATATAAGACAGTCCGTTACTTTGGGCATCCAAGTATGGTGTATCTATCTGATAGATATCTCCTGTAAAAATTATCTTGGTGTTTTCTCCTGCTCGGGTAATAATGGTTTTTACTTCGTGAGGGGTTAAGTTCTGTGCTTCATCTACAATAAAGAACACATTACTTAAACTGCGCCCGCGAATATAGGCAAGCGGACAAACAATAATCTTTTCCTTCTCTACCATCTCCTCAATTTGTTTGTACTCTTTTTCTTTTTCGCCAAACAAACTCTTAATAAACTTCAGGTTATCCCAAAGCGGCTCCATGTATGGGTTTAGTTTGGATTTAATATCGCCCGGCAAATAACCAATGTCTTTATTACTTAACGGAACAATAGGACGTGCAATATATATTTGATGGAAGTTGCGGCGTTGTTCTAAAGCACCGGCAATAGATAATAAAGTTTTACCCGTACCCGCCACACCTTGTATAGATACTAATTTAATATTAGGATTCAGGATAGCATCAATGGCAAAAGCCTGTTCGGCATTTTTAGGAACTACATTAAAAGCTACTGTTTTATTTACTCGACGAAGGGTTTTATTCTCCTGCTCATAAGCTGCTAGTACCGATTTTTGCCCGTTCTTTAAAACAAAAAAATGGTTTGCCATAGGTGCATGCTTTTTGTGTGTAGAAGAAACATCCACTTCATTCTTTTGGTATAACTCATCTATAGCGTGTATGGGGGCTTTCTCAATAGTAGTAATACCGGTATAAAGCTCATCAACGTGCTTTATTTTTCCGGTTTCATAATCCTCAGCAGCCATGTTAAGTGCTTTGGCTTTAAGGCGAAGGTTTATATCCTTACTGATTAGAACAACCTTTTTATCGGGATATTCTTCGGCTACTTTCATAGCGCAGTTAAGTATCTTATGGTCAGCTTTTCGTTCTCCGAATACAAACTCGGCATCCAAAGCTTTTGCTTTTTGGGCAAACTCTATTTTAAAATTACCATGTGTTTTGCCATTAATCGGAGTCCATTCTTGCAAAGAGTGGTTGCCTGAAAGCTTATCTAAATAGCGAGAGAACTCACGAGCGGCAAAGTTCTTCGTATCATTTCCTTTTTTAAACTGGTCTAACTCTTCTAAAACTGTGATGGGAATAACAACATCATGTTCTTTAAAGTTTCTGATGGCTGTGTGGTCGTATATAATTACCGAAGTGTCTAAAACAAATATCTTTTTTACTTTACCTGATGCAGAACTGCTTGCCTTTTTTGCCATAGTGTAATTTTTGATAAAGCTATTTTTAATAAGCCAATAAGGGTGGAAAATACTTTTAATATTTTCAACAATATTTTGTTGAAGGATAAACCTGTTTAAACAGTCTCCAGGTATTTTATGGTTTGTAGCAGATAAAACTCAAGTCCCTGCTGAGGAGTTATAGCAATTAGTAAATCATGCAAAGCTTCATTTTCTGGTAAGTGCATCGCAACCTTGCATTTTGCTTTAGAGGCTGCTGCAATATAACGTAAAGGAATCTTTTGATGGATGTTTAAGTCAATGAGCAAATCTTTTTCATCCTCCATAAAGGTTTTTATGTAAGCGCTTTGTGGGCGGTAAAACCCTTTTAACTCTTTTCTATTAAATAAATCAATGTCTGTTTTGATGTAAGAATAATTGGGCGTCAGTTTTTCATCCACATAACCAATGGCATGTACATTTTTTGTATATTCCTTTAATTGCTGAATGAATTTCTTAACTACTTCAAAGGTGTTGCTATCTGTTACCTCAAACACAACACCAATGGTTTTTGCATCTGCCAGTTTAACAAACTGTTTGTTGCGTGGCAAAGCACACAAATTCTTTATTTGATACTCGGCTATATACTTTATAATAGGATTCATCTATTCAATCATCTTTAAAAAATCATCTTCGCTAATAATGGCCACTCCCAGCTTCTCGGCTTTCTTTAACTTCTCGGGACCCATATTATCTCCTGCCAATAAGTAATTTGTTTTACCCGATATAGAGCCTGTGTTTTTTCCCCCGTTCTTTTCAATCAGGTCTTTCAACTCATCTCGGCTGTGCTTTTGAAACACGCCCGAAATAACAAATGTTTTTGCACCTAATTTATCGGTAGTGCTTTGCATCTGCTCTTCACTCAATTCAAATTGCAGTCCGCAATGTTTTAAGTGGCTTATAATTTTCCTGTTTTCTGGATCGGCAAAATAAGCGGTAATACTCTTGGCAATTATTTCTCCTACTTCATCAATATGCAAAAGCTCTTCCTCTGTTGCGTTTTCTAAAGCATGCATGTTCTTTACTTTTCTGGCAATTTTTTTGGCAGTGGTTTCTCCCACATGCCTGATACCAATAGCATATAACACGCGTTCAAAAGGAATTTTCTTAGAAGCTTCTATTCCTTCCAATAGATTGTTTGCCGATTTTTCTGCCATTCTCTCTAGAGGAAGCAATTGTTCTTTCTTTAAATCATATATATCGGCTATGTTTTTTATTAAGCCTGCATTATATAATTGCTCAATAGTTTCTCCGCCTAAACTATCTATGTTCATGGCTTTTCGGCTCACAAAATGTTCTATCTTTCCTTTTATCTGTGGCGGACAACCATTCTCATTCGGGCAATAATGATTGGCTTCTTCTTCTCTCCTCACAAGTTCAGCACCGCATTCCGGACAATGTGTAATATACTTTACATGATGTGAGTATGGATTACGTTTAGCTAAATCCACCCCAACAATCTTGGGAATTATTTCTCCGCCTTTTTCTACAAACACATGGTCACCAATGCGTACATCTAACTTTTCAATAATATCCGCATTATGCAAAGAAGCCCGTTTTACGGTTGTTCCGGCAAGTAACACAGGTTTTAAATTGGCTACCGGAGTTATAGCCCCTGTACGCCCCACCTGATAAGAAATGCTTTCCAACACGGTTGATACCTGCTCTGCTTTAAACTTATAGGCAATGGCCCAGCGTGGCGATTTAGCCGTAAAACCCAGTTGCTGTTGTTGTTTAAAGCTGTTTACTTTTATAACAATGCCATCAATATCAAAAGGCAGTTCCTCTCTTTTTTTATCCCAATGGTTTATGAATTCAAAAACCTCCTCCATGCTATTGCACAGTTTGGTATATGGCGAAATTTTAAAGCCCCATGCCTTAGCCATCTCTAAACTCTCATACTGACTATTTGCCGGAAGATGCTCTCCCATCATATAATACACAAAGCAATCTAGCTTGCGTTTGGCAACAACCGATGAGTCCTGCATCTTCATTGTACCCGAAGCTGCGTTACGCGGATTTGCCAAAGGCAAGTCACCTATCTCTTCGCGCTCCTTATTAATGGCACGAAATACCTTGAGGGGTAAAAATATCTCTCCGCGTATTTCAAACAAGGCGGGGTAATCTCCTTTTATACTAAGCGGAATACTGCGTATGGTTCTCACATTGGTAGTTACATCATCGCCCTGCACACCATCTCCACGGGTTACTCCTTGCGTTAGTTTCCCGTGCTCATAGGTTAAGCTTATAGAAAGCCCGTCAAACTTCAACTCACACACATACTCAACTCCACTGCTAAATAAATCGTTCCCTGCAATGCCCAATCCTTTCTTTACACGCTCATCAAAATCTGTCAACTCATCTTTGCTATAGCTGTTGGCAAGACTCAGCATAGCGTATTTATGTTTAACGGCTTTAAACTCTTTGGTAACTTGCCCTCCCACACGTTGTGAAGGTGAATTGGGGTCATAAAACTCTGGATGTTTCTTTTCAAGATTTATAAGCTCTTCCAACAACATATCAAATTCAAAATCACTGATAGTTGGATTATCTAGTACGTAATAGTTATAGTTGTGTTGCTCTATATGCTTACGTAAATTTTCAATATATAGTTTAGAATCCAGTAAACTCATGGGCTAAATTTCTTAATTATTTTCAGAATCGGGCACTAATTTTAATACATATATTTGCTTTAATATGAATCGTATAAAAACAATAGGTTGTTTACTTTCATTTACTTGTTCCCTGCTTACATCTTGCATTGCCCCGTTTAAAGATTTTGAAAGATATGCCCCACCTACCCCACCTGATTACTCGAAAGAAAGTAACTGGGCAAGCTTACCTACAAAAAAAGATAGTGCAGATGCGGTTCCTTATTACTCTACCTTAAAAGACGAACAAGCAACAGCTATGGTCGACGTGTTTTTTGTTTACCCTACTACGTATTATAGTGGCAGTAGTTGGAATGCAGATGTTGATGACAGGCACGTGAATAGAAAGACAGATAAATATCCGATACGTGAAATGGCAAGTGTTTTTAACGGAAGTTGCAAGGTATATGCACCACGCTACAGGCAGGCTACTTTATATGCTTTTATAGATAAGAAGGCTAACGGGCGCAAGGCGCTTGATTTGGCTTATGAGGATGTGAAGGCGGCATTTATGTATTACCTGAAAAATTATAATAATGGCCGGCCTTTTATTATAGCCTCGCATAGTCAGGGTACCTGGCATGCCATACGTTTGTTTAAAGATTTTATTGAGAAGGATGCGCAACTGCGTCAACAATTAATTGCTGCGTATTTAATTGGCGGTCCGGTGGCTAAGAATGGGTTTACAACCATTTCTGCCTGCGATTCTGCAGCGCAAACAAACTGTTATGTTGCCTGGCATACGATGGCTTGGGGTAAACATCCTTCTAATCCTTCAGCCGCACGTAAAAAAACTGCTGGTTATGATAACTTCCTGAACTATGAATGTACAAACCCTTTAACATGGAACAGAGACCCATCCGTGCCTGACGCTTCTTTAAACAAAGGGGCAGTGCCTTATACTTTTAATAGAATTGATGCTGGATTTTCTGCTGCGTGGTGTACTTCAGAAGGAGCCTTATGGACACATAAACCAAATAAATTGGGATACCCTGCCGTTAAAAACTATCACATACTGGATTATAGTTTGTTTTATGTAAACATCCGCGAGAATGTGAAGCTTAGGGTAGATAGGTACTTAAGTAAACGTTAATACCTTCATTTCTTTGCTTGCCCAAAGAAACGAAGCAAAGAAAATGCACCACGAAAGCCAACCTAAAGCTTTTCTTGGCGCACAAACTGCCCTGCTTTGCCCAGAAAACTTTCGGTTCGCACCTTTCATGAACGTCAGTCGCACTCAGCGAATCTATATGATTAGATTAATCTTAAATCGAAACAGCGCGTTGCCCGACAAAACGCGGAGCAGTCTAGCTTTGTGTGTGGCAGATCGTTTTGTCTTGACTTTTTGTTTCTTTTTCGTCAAGGAAAAAGAAAATAGAATTACTTGCTTTTCTTTATTAAATAATCAGCAGGGAAATCAAACTTCTTTAAATCCAAATCTTTTTCAAAGATGGCATACATAGCGCTTCCACTGCCACTCATGGACGCATATAAAGCACCTGAGTTATAAAGTTTATTCTTTATACCTTCAAGTTCAGGGAATTGTGCAAACAGGTTTCTTTCAAAATCATTAGTCAGGGCATTCTTCCAAGTAACTATCGGCTGGAGGATAATATCTTTAATGCCCTTTTCAGGTTTTGCAGGAGTAATTCCTTTATAAGCTAAGGCAGTATTACTATGTATAGCAGGATAAATAAGCACAATATAATACTTGCTTAAATCAATTGTAATAGGTGTAAATACATCTCCTTTTCCACTTGCAAAAACAGCTTTATTCTCAATAAAAAAAGCGCAATCGCTGCCAAGCTGTTTGGCAAAACTTGCTTGCTCTTCGATAGATAAATCAAGATTGAACTTCTCATTCAACAGCTTAATACAAAAAGCACCATCAGCAGAACCTCCACCCAGTCCGGCACCCATAGGTATTACTTTATGCAAATGTGCTTTTACAGGAGGTAACTTATATTTTTCATCAATCAGGTTGTATGCTTTATTGATGATGTTATCAGTTGCATTTCCATCAATAGAAATCCCTGTAATGGTTAAATCTAATTTTTCTTGCCCTGCTTGATAGTTTTTATTTTCAATAACTTCCAGAGCATCGTACCAATTAACCAGATAAAAAACCGTTTCAATATTATGAAAGCCGTCAGAACGTTTTTCAGTAATATTCAAGCCAAGGTTTATCTTTGCGTTTGGAAAACAAATCATTCCTAAAGTATTTACATGTCGAAAATCGGTATAGATATTGAGAAAGCCAAACAAATCTTGCATGAGGGTGGTTTGGTTGCCATTCCTACCGAAACGGTTTACGGTCTGGCAGCAAATGCTTTAGATGAAACAGCCGTACTTAAAATATTTGAAGCCAAAAACCGCCCCCATTTCGACCCGCTTATTATTCATACCAATTCCATTGAAAATGTAAAAAAGCATGTAAGCAGTTTCCCTGTATGGGCAGAGCAATTAGCCAATGCCTTTTGGCCGGGTGCACTTACTTTATTGCTTCCTAAAAAAAATACCGTACCCGATTTGGTTACCTCAGGCTTACCTCAGGTAGCGGTTCGTATCCCTAATCACCCGCTTACTTTGCAGTTGCTAAGCAATCTTGATTTTCCTTTGGCTGCACCAAGCGCAAATCCATTTGGCTATGTTAGCCCTACTACGGCAGCACATGTGGCAGCCCAATTACAAAACAAAGTAGATTATATTTTAGATGGCGGTACTTGTGAGGTGGGTATAGAATCTACTATTGTAGGTTTTGAAAATGATAAAATTACTGTTTACCGCTTGGGCGGTATAGCTATTGAAGATATTGAAAAGGTAGTCGGTAAATTAGAAGTAAATATCAATCAGTCTTCTAACCCGCAGGCACCCGGTATGTTAAAGAGTCATTATGCTCCTCTGAAACCTTTGTTTATAGATGATATAAATACCTTTATTAAAAATAATCCAACAAAAAAGATAGGTGTAATTAGTTTTAATACAAGCTACTCAATAGATAAGAAGTACCTTAAAATACTTTCTCTTTCATCTGATTTAAAGGAAGCGGCGCATAATTTATTTGCTGCCATCAGAGAATTGGATGCAAGTGATGCGGAAATAATTGTTGCCGAAAAGTTTCCCGAAACATTTTTAGGAAAAGCCATAAACGACAGGTTACAACGGGCAGCTACCAAATAAAAAAGGAAGCATTTAATTTGCTTCCTTTTAAATTCAAACATAAAAAATTACTTCCCTAAAATTCATCCTCATTAAAGAAGAAATCATCCTTAGAGGGGTAATCGGGCCAAATCTCTTCAATGGTTTCATACGATTCTCCTTCGTCTTCAATCTCCTGCAGATTCTCAATAACTTCCATAGGCGCACCAGATCGCATAGCAAAATCAATCAATTCGTCTTTTGTGGCGGGCCAAGGTGCATCTTCAAGCCATGAGGCTAATTCCAGTGTCCAATACATATTATATGTTTTCTAAATAAATAATTTTCGCTTTTAATAAATGAGAGTAAATTCATATACTCTAATTTTGCTGCAAAGCAATAAAAAAAATCAACGTATCAAAAATTATTTGAAAATTTTAAACTACTTAAAATGAGATGGTTAACTTAAATTAGAAATTTATTTAAAGTTAGGCGAGGCGTTTTTATGCGCGTTCTACCCAATCTCCCCCTTCTTTGATGAGGCTTACTAATTCTTGGACGGCATTTTCTGAGGGAACATTTTTCTTAATAACCTCTTTTCCTTTATATAAAGAAATTTTACCTACACCGGTGCCTACATAACCATAATCTGCGTCTGCCATCTCTCCTGGACCATTAACAATACAGCCCATAATGCCAATTTTTACTCCTTTAAGATGGTCGGTAACGATACGGATTTTAGCTGTAGTTTCCTGCAAATCAAATAAAGTGCGCCCACAACTTGGACAAGAGATATATTCTGTTTTAGAAATACGTGTGCGTGCAGCCTGCAAAACACCAAAGGCAGTTGAGTTACAAACCTGCGGAGATGCACAATTTTGTTGCTTTATCCAAACCCCATCGCCAAAACCATCTATCAATAAAGCGCCAATATCAGTGGAAGAAAAAAGTTGAAAATCCTGTTCGCTGATGTCTTTAAAATTTCTTTTAATAATAGCGGGAATGTCGCATTTCTTTTCCTGCAAATAAACAAACATACTGCGGAGTTCGCTCATGGCAAGCTCTTTTAAACTATCAAAAACCAGAACAACAGTTTTATCTGAATGCTGTATTAAGGATTGAGTTAAACTATTTGTATCAACAATAACAAAATTTAAAGTATTTGATTTCTTTTCGGCTTTAAGGTATTCATCGGCATTAAACAGAGGATAACATTGGTTCTGATTGGAATGATTTGCCCATACTTCCGAATTATAAATAACACCCAGTGTTCCGGGCAGCTCAAAATCAATAAGGTTATTTCCTGCATAAATAAAATCAGCAGCCTGTTCGGTTAAGTTCCATTTATCAAGGGGGACAGAGTAATTATACCCGCAAGCAAATAAGCTTGCCGCAGTAATTTTTTCTTTAGTGCTAAAATCTGCTATAACGCGGGGAACATTTTTTGCACCTATGTTTAAGACCTCATGCGTATGATGGCGCTCATATTCATAGGGGTTATAAGGCAGCTCCCAATTTTGAATTTTGATAGTTGAATTTTGAATATGATTATACCTATCCGCTAAAGACTTTGCCACCGGAATTTCAAACTCAGGCTCTTCGGTTAATGAAACACGAATGGTATCTCCTAAACCATCTTCCAGCAAAGTACCTATGCCTACTGCAGATTTAATACGTCCGTCCTCTCCATCTCCGGCTTCGGTAACACCTAAATGCAAAGGATAGTTTTGATTGGTTTCAATCATTTTTTGAACCAAAAGCCTGTATGCCTGAACCATTACATGGGTGTTACTGGCTTTCATGCTTAGAATAATATCGTAGTAGTTATTCTCTTCACAAATGCGTAGAAATTCCAAAGCACTTTCTACCATACCAAGCGGCGTATCTCCATAACGAGAAAGAATCCTATCGCTTAGGGAACCATGGTTGGTACCTATACGCATGGCAGTGCCATACTCTTTGCAAATTTTTACAAGCGGAGTAAAACGTTTACGAATGCGCTCCAGTTCTGCTTCGTAGGCACTATCGGTATAATCAATCTCTTCAAATTTCTTCTTATCGGCATAATTACCGGGGTTTACACGAACCTTCTCAATAACACGGGCTGCAAACTCAGCTGCATTAGGAGTAAAATGTATATCGGCGCAAATAGGTGTGTGATAACCTTTTGCGACCAGCTGCTTCTTTATTTCTTCTAAATTCTTAGCTTCGTTTATACTTGGTGCGGTAATCCGAACCAATTCGCAACCGGCTTCAATCATTCTTATACTTTGAGCAACGGTTGCTTCTGTATCCATGGTATCGGTAGTCGTCATAGATTGCAGACGAATAGGGTTGGTTCCCCCAATACCCAATGCGCCTACTTTTACTTCCCGCGTTACAAATCGGCTATAGGCTGTAAGGCTGGTGCAATAAGGTTTTACAAGCATGGGGCAAAGGTACTAAAAAGAGATTTATTAAAAATATGTCTTGTCATTTAGAAAATAATTATACCTTTATCTTCCAAATTTTAAGACATGAAAAAAATACTACAATTATCAATCTTATTCTCTTTGTTTTTAGTTCATAAAACAAATGCGCAAATAACCGTTACTAATGCCAATATGCCTGCTTCGGGCGATACCATCAGGTATTCAAATTGCAGGCCATCTTCTATAAACTACAGCTTTACAGGTGCCAATATCTTTTGGGATTACGATACCTTAGTGCCTCAGAGTCAGGGTATATATGATTATACACCCGCTACTTCAACACCTTATTTTTTCTACTTTACAGGAGGCGATTATGGACTTAAAATAGCTGATTCTATTGGTTTTGCTACCTATAAATTTTATAATGTATATGATTTTTATAAAAACACCGCCGCTGCTTTTGAAACCAAAGGAATAGGTTTTACATATAGCGGATTTCCTTTAGCGGCTACCTATAATCCGGTAGATAAAATATATGTTTTTCCCTTAAACTATTTAAACCACGATAGCACTCCTTATAAAGTTACGGTTGCTCTTACAAGCACCGTTTCTTATTCTCAGTTTGGCTACCGTATTACTGATGTGGATGGCTGGGGTGTTATAAAAACACCTTATGACAGTGCTGCTTGTTTGCGTATAGTTTCTACCACCTATGGTAAAGACAGTATAAATTATAGTGGTTTTGGATTTGCTAACCCTAATGTGCAACGTAGTTATAAGTGGGTATCTATCTACGAGAAAATACCCATGTTGGAGATTGATGGAACTTATACGGGAGGGAACTTTGCTCCGAATAAGGCCTTCTATCGCGATGGGCTTGTAAGAACTTTTGCCGGAATAAAACCGGTAACCGATATAAGTAATGAGATAAGTGTGTATCCTAACCCTACCAATGGCGATTTGTTTATTTGTACAAAAAGCCCCGATGTATCTATCATAAACTTATTTGATGTTAGCGGCTTGTTGGTGGCAAGTTATAAAGCAAGTGGTATTGTTACCAAAGTATCTACTCAGGGGCTGGCCAAAGGTTGTTACTATTATAGCGTAAACAGTACTGATGCCAAACAGGTTGTAAGTGGCAAGGTTATTGTGATAAATTAATTGTTGATTGTTTTAACCACTACCGAATCGGAATAGAGCAGGAAGTAGTTTTCTTTTTCTATACGCACATCCAATACATCTTTAAAGGCCAGTTCTTTTTGGCTTAAATCCTTCATGTTGTATGATTTTAAAATACCATTGCTGTAATAAAACAACACATTGTCTTTTACCTGAAAGTGCTGCAAACCCTTAACCGGAATGGTTTTAAAGTAGGTGCCGTAAATATCAAAAGCCAAAATACCTTCATCGGGGTTGTTTAAATAAATGTAGCCGTTGTGCTCTATCATAAAATTAGGTTTTAAATCGGTACGCAACAGGCGATTTAAATTACCTGTATTTACAACCGGCTTAAAAGTTTCATCCAAACGGATAAGTTCCATATTCTGTCGGTTAAAGAACCAGATACCGTTATTAAACGAATTGCAAATCAAATCGCTTTGCTCTAAACCATAATCCAATAAATTCATAGGGTCGCCATTCTGGCTAAGTAAATCATCCAAAATCAGGATGGTGGCAAAATCTTTATAAAACACCAGCAGGCGCAATGGGTTGGTAGCATCTACCGAGGCTATTTTGCCTGTGGTATTGTTGCTAAATGCTTTAATTAAATCGCCAGTTTGGCTATACTTTTTTATTTCATCTCCTCTTATAAGATAGGTATTTCCAAGGTTATCGGTAGTAAAAGAATCGGCTTTGGCCTTTATGGTAAAAAGGGGTTTAAAGCCATCATCGGCAGAAAATGAAAAGGAAATAAACAGAAGGGCTATAACAGATAATGCTTTGTATAATTTATTTGCCTGCATAAAAATTTCTTAAACAATAATACTCATTTTCTATCAATAAGATAAAAGACAGATAAAAACCATTTTATTTGGCTACACCATTTTATATGTTTTTGGTTGTTTTTTGCCAAAAACTGACCGCTTATCGAAAAAATGCTACCGTTTAAAAAGTTTATATAAAAGTGACAGGCTAATTTTTTATTTTTGGTATAGATGAACAAAATAGCCTATAAATATATGATGTTTGGACTGACGTTTTTGCAGTTTGGCTTGGTGTTTTTATCATCGGGTATGTCGTTTTTGCCATCGGGAGTTGTGAATTTGTCATCAGGAGTTGATTTTACGTCATCAGGGATTGATTTTACATCATCAGGGATTGGTTTTACGTCATCAGGAGTTGATTTTACGTCATCAGGGATTGATTTTACCTCATCAGGAGTTGATTGTACATCATCAGGGATTGATTTTACGTCATCAGGGATTGATTTTACGTCATCAGGGATTGATTATACGTCATCAGGAGTTGATTTTACGTCATCAGGGATTGATTTTACATCATCAGGAATTGATTTTATGTCATCAGGGATTGATTTTACATCATCAGGAGTTGATTTTACATCATCAGGGATTGATTTTATGTCATCAGGGATTAATAACAGATTATCGGGAGCTAATTATATATAAATCTAAAACCAACATAACACTACTGGTGGGGGAACTACTACGGGAACTATGCCTCCGACGAGTGCTTAACGAAATTTAATATAAAAAAACGGGGCGAATGCCCCGTTTTAATTTGTTTAAATCAGTATTTAATTATTGTTGTTTCACCATCTTTTTGGTATCAATAATCTTGCCATCTACAATAAGGGTATAGCTGTAAACGCCGTTGGTTAAATCATTAGCATACACGTTTAACTGCCCTTTGCCTTTGGTGGTAATGTTTACGTTTTGTATTTGTTTGCCGTTTACATCATAAAACAACAATTGCGCAGCGTTGGCGCTTTGTGGTATGTTGTAGGTAATAATGGTTTGCTCGGCAAAGGGGTTTGGTTGGTTTTGGTTTAGCACCACAATGTTGGCATCGCTTAGGGTGGTAATTTGTATGTTGGTTGTTGCCGCTTGCTCAACAGCACCTGTATTTAAACCGCCTGCCTGTGTGGTTCTTGAAGTGTTAGAGCAGCAGGAATTAATTAATGAAGCAAGTTGGTTGTATTTAGCAGTTAAACTATCAATAGTTGTTTGTTGTTTTTGCATAGCAGAAGTTAATAAGGCAATAAAAGCATTATAGTTTAGGTTTTTGTAGGTAACATCATCTCCTATTTTATTACCTGCACTATCACGGTCTGCGGGCTTGGTAACATTTCCTACCAATTCGGGCAGTACAGTTTGCACATCCTGTGCAATGAAACCATATTGCTTTTTGTTGCTTAAATGAACTTTATAACCATTAGTAGTATCAAAATAGAAGGTTTTTGGTTTTAATTGCTTAACAATGGCAAGTGGGTTTGAAATGGTATCTATATTGGTTTTAAACATTTGGTCTGATGCTACCAAATAACCTGTACCTGAATTTGTACCACCGTTTACATAAACATCGCCGTTAAAATAACCTGCATAACTGCTTAAACCACCGGTAGCAGTTGCATAAACACCAAAATTTGAACCGAAAGATGAAGATGCTGAGGCAAAAACACCATAAGCATTTTGACCAGCAGTAATAGAAGACCAATAACCATAATTGTTAAGAGAAGGGGCAGTCATATTTGTCTGAAACCCATAATTACCACCAAAATTACCTCCTGAAAAGGAATTAGCTCTAAATCCTATATTTGTTCCTACGCTATTAAATGTTTTTGCATCAAAACCAACAAATGTACTTGGGTATTGAGGGGGACCAAATTGTTGTTGCACGGTAGAAGTAATTCCGGTTTCATGATCAGCATTGTTTCCGTATGAATTGAAAATAACTCCATCGCTATTTCCTGTGGTAGTTGACGGATAGGTATTAAAATTCATACCCAAATTATTATAAGAATTAGCCGTGATTTGTGTATTATCATTTATCTGTAACATATTTTTATTTGCAGAGTTTATAAAATTCAAACTATTGCTGTTTGTATTTATAGTAGTATTTTTTGTTAAACTGCCTCCCAACTCTACACTACCGCTGTTTACGCTAAGCCCATTATCTGCTGCCACGCTGCCGCCACCACCGCTATTATTGCGCAAACTATCTATGCTTAATTGCTGCTGCTGCATACCGGCTGTTAACAAACTTATAAAGGCGTTGTAGTTAATGTTTGAATAAGGGGTGCTAAGAGTACTATCTTTTGGAGCGTAAAAAGTATTTAAAAGTTCAGGTAAAACAGTATTTACATTTTGCGCCAAAAAGCCATATTGTTTTTTGCCCGAGAAATTTAAACCAACGGTATTGGTGGTATCAAAATAAAAACTTTTTGGTTTTAATTGTCTAATAGTTGAGATAGGGTTTTGAATAGGTTTAATATTGGTTTTTAAAATAGAGTCAGAGGGTACATAGGTTCCGTTAACAATAGTTACATTTCCATTAAAATAACCTGCCCAGTTTGTGTTATTTGCAACAGATGCAAAAATTCCAATATTATTAGTTCCGCCGATTGCATGTGCATAAATCGCATAATTATTAGTTCCTCCGATAGATGTTACATCAATACCTTTATTAGTGAAACCAGCACCGCCAGCACTTACTAGAATTCCAGTAACGCCAGCTGCGCCGCCTGCACCACTGCCTGAATTAAATTTACCTGCGATGTTTTCATTCGTGTTATTTACATCTAATTTTGCTTTTAAAGGCGTGCCGCAAGCCCACCCAATGCCAACATCATTATTAGTCGCCAAAGTTGGGGGAGGATTGGGACCTCCTGCAAAATAAAGGTTGTTCCCGTTCAACTGAAGGTCTCCATTAGTTGATAGTAAGCTTTGATTAGCACAGGTACCAAAGCCAGTACCAGTGCCTCCTTTTACATAAATAACATTCCCGCCGGTATCAACTGCCAAAACACCCGGGCCTGGGTTAATAGGTAATGGTGTGGTGCTATCTGCTTTTAATTTATTAAACTTTAAACCACTGCTTCCACCTGGTTGTATAACACCGCCTACATTATAAGGATCTCCTGCACGGGTATTAATTTCTAAACGGTTCCAAGCACGGTACCTATGGCTCCCAACAGGTAATGTATTTAAACCAATACCCACGCTTGAATCGGGGTATATGCTATGAAAAAACTCTACATCGCCACTATAAGGAGTTTTGTTAGCACCTGATGGAATACCAATATCAACAATACGGTAGATATAATTAGCAGGTGTAGTTCCGTCTATTTTTGGAGTTAATGCAAAATAGAAAGAATGATCTTTAGGGTGTTCTGCCGGATAACCCATAAAAGCATATTGGTTGCCTATAGTATCCTTATCCCAAACTAAAGATGCATGGTTTTCTAAATGCACACCTGCAAACCAACCCGTGCCAGATGTAATTACATGGTTGCCATCTCCAAATACATGCAAAGGGGCAACAGGTGCTTCGGTATGTATGCCCACATAGCCTTTTGTATTACCACTACTTTTTAAGATGGTCATCCAGGTAAACGCGTGCGTACCAAAATGCATGGTACCGTTTTGTATGGTCTCTATAATTACATCTTTTGCATTAGCGCCTGCATAAGCAGGGGTTAATGTTTGAATTCTAAACTTTTCGGTAAGGTTGGCCGGTGTGGTGCCTGTATACATCTGCCATGTATTCCTATTGAAGGTATCGCAATCTGTACGAAATTGTAAGCTACCTAACGCTCCATTGGGTTGGTTGCAATAAAAGTTGCTTACATGCAGGCGGGCATTGGTGGCTGTGGCAGCAGGCCATGTGCCTATGCCTATACCCTGAATAGTTGTAGCTGTTTGACCTGATACATTGCCAGGTACAGAATTAAAATTAAACACCTGTGCTTTACTGCTTAAGACAAAAATGCTTAATGTAATTGCTGTAAGAATAACTTTTGTTTTCATTAGATTTATTTTTTAGGGATTAATAATTATCTTTTTAGTTGTTATACCTTGTTGGTTAGTTAAAATAACAATGTAGCAACCGTAATTATAAGTTGAAACATCTATATTTTGAAAGCCCTGTAATTTCAGTTCGTTTATTTGGTTTCCGTATGTATCAATTACCTGAACTGTATAAGGGCCATTTTCTTTTATAATGATTTTTTTATCAGATGAGTTATAATAGAACATAGCCTGATTGCCTGTTATGTCTTTTATACCCATAACAGTATTACATTCTAATGAATCCGTTGAAACACAAACCATATCAATATAATAAAAGGCAGTTGAATCTCCAACACTATTTCCCGTATAAAAGAAATGCTCGTTGGTATGCGCATTATCAAAAAAGTTGCCTAGGGCAATATATTTATAAGCAGAATCGGCAACGAAAGAGCCTGTAATTTTTGTCCAGTTAACCGTATCAGTTATAAGGGTAGTACCATACACTTGTGCATGATTATTTTTGGGAGAAGGGTTGCTTACATTATAAGGCACAGTTGAAAACAAAGCACCTAAATGGTCGGTAGCCGTATTATAATTATAAGAAGAATCAATAGCAGATAAACTTGCCCAAAAAGACACATAATATTTTGTGCCTATGGTTAAAGTAGTGGTTAACTGGCAACCAGCCGCCGCTCTGCTATCACTCCCTTGTTGAAAGTATGACCATACTCCTATATATGCCTGCCCATCAAGGGCGTATTGATAACCACCCCCATTAGCAGGCATACCAGCAGAAGAAGGGTCATAAAGATAAGAGGGTATAGCACAGGCATTATAATAAGGGGCAATTAATCTATAAATACTCCAACCTACCGCATAACTTGTTTGACCTTGGTTAGAAGGGCAGGTATCGTGTATTTCAAAACTTGGGTTAGGTACTAAGTTGGTTTGTGCAGTTGCATAAACAAACAGCAAATTGCAAACAGCAAATAATATTTTGTTTTTTAGTTTTAGCATAAAATAAAAGCTAAATTAGAACAATAAATTATCTAAACAAATAATATTTAAAAGCTTAACAATTTCTTCATATTGGCCAAAAGCCTTGTAAATCTTACATATGTAAGATTTATACAAAAAATGTAATGGCTGCTTTGCGCTATGAGATTAGCTCAGTGTTTTAGTTTTTTATTATTGCTTCGCTGAACGCTAAAAAAGCGTTTGCAACGAAAATCCTTGTCTGCATGAGATTGCTTCCTGCTTCGTTCCTCGCAGTAGCAATGACGAGAATAAAAAAGCCCCTTAATTTCTTAAGAGACTTTTTATGCAAATCTGCATGTTTACATATACCTTTAGCCCATAGATGATCTAATTAAAATGAAAGTAATAAGCTGTGTTTGTTTGTTTTTAATTATCCATCATGTTGGTTTTTGCCAGCATACAATAAGCGGCACTATAAAAGATAATAGTACCCAACAAGCCATACCTTTTGCATCTATTGGCATAGCAGGAACACTTCAGGGTATTTTGAGCGATGGGGAGGGAAATTTTGAATTAGCTGTCCCACATCTTACTGATACGGATACGATTAGAATTTCGTCGATAGGCTACAACAATTTATCTATTGCGGGCAGCGAACTGAGAAAGAACCCTAAAAAAGTATTTTATCTCAAATCAATGGTATATGATTTAAGCGAAATAAAAGTAAAACCCGATAATGTGGGGTATAAATTATTGGGTACGGCTATTTATAGTAAAAATGTATGCACCGCTTTTACCGGTATAGGCAAAAGCTGGAAGGGGGAACAAGCTGCCATACTGGCCAATAATAAGGAAGGCACCACCGTTTATATGGAAAGCTTTAGCTTTTATATCATAAAAAACGTTTATACTGATTCGTTGCAATTCAGAATTATGTTGTATGAAGTGGATGCAAAAGGATATCCGGGCAAAACTTTTTTAAAAAAACCCATCTTGTTTAAAACCAATGTAAAACAGGGTGAAGTGAAGATTGATTTAAGAGATTATGCTATCAGCACCACAGGAGATTTTTTTATTAGCCTGGAATGCCTGGAGGAAAAAATGGAAGCGGGCAAATTTTGCTTTGCGGGTTCCATAAAAGTACCATCTTATTGTAAAACATCTGCATTTGCCAACTGGATACGGGTTAAAGGCGGTGGTGGTGACTTTAACGTAAAGATAAGTTATGTTAAATGATATGGGTATAAAAAAACAGTATTCGTTTATTCTTTACCTGCTCTAAAATCAGAGCTAAAAATGTTAGTGCCAATACTTAAAGACACAGCCACATTATTATCTTGATTGATAACAATCACTTTCGTTATTGACAATCCTCATATTATAAAAGCTCCTTTTCATGCACTTTTGTCTAACAGATAAAAGTGTGGAGTTAAAAAAAAACATGCGAATTATGTAATTTAATTAGTAAACTATGTAATAGGTTTTGCCTTATGAAGCGCCAATTTTGTACTGATGAATACTTCAAAAGAAACAGACAGAAATGATACTATAGTTGAGTGGCTGGCAACCTCATTTGCTATATCAATCATGCTATTAAAAGGCTATCTGTTGTTTGGCTGAATAAAATTGCAAGTATTAACAGTGAAAAAATAAAAAGATGAATGCCTCAATGAAAAAAATTACAAAAAAATCAGGATTGATTTGTTTGGCAACTATGTTTGCTTTTGCAGGCAAAGCACAAATTATAACTACCCTAGTTGGGGACGGAACGGGTGCCTACACCGGAGATGGCGGGCAGGCCGACATGGCAGAAGTAAACAGGCCGAATGATGTTATACTTGATAATTTAGGTAATTTATATATAGCAGACTTATCTAATTATGTAATACGTAAGGTAAACACTGCAGGTATTATATCAACCGTAGCCGGAAACGGAATAATGGGTTTTGCCGGAGATAGCGGGCAAGCTACTAATGCCGAATTGAATGGGCCGAGCGCAATAACCATTGATGCTGTAGGTAACATGTATATAGCTGATGGGAAAAACCGCGTACGAAAAGTAAATACGGCTGGTATTATAACAACGATAGCGGGTGGCGGTAATTGCGGTAGTAGTTATTGCGGAGATGGGGGGCAGGCTAGTGCAGCTGAATTATATGGCCCCAGCGGGTTAACCTTTGATGCTTTAGGAAATTTGTATATAGCCGATCAAAGCAATAACCGCATTCGAAAAATAAATACATCGGGTATTATAACAACCGTAGTTGGAAACGGAACCATGGGTTTTGGTGGAGATAATGGGCAAGCAGTTGCCGCAGAAATAAATCAGCCAAGCGGAGTAGTTTTTGATGCGGCGGGTAATTTGTATATCGCTGATACTGGTAATAATCGTATACGAAAGGTAAATACTTCGGGTATTATAAACACCTTTTCAGGTAACGGAACAATAGGCTTTAATGGAGACGGAGGGCAGGCTACTGCTACAGAGTTAAATGCGCCCAGTGGAGTTTCTTTTGATAATATAGGTAATTTGTATATAGCTGATGAA
>PLYA01000044.1 GCA_003153315.1 Bacteroidota bacterium | reverse complement strand
GAAACTATTACCGATGTGAAGCCTATTAATGAAGGCATACAGCTTATCTTTAATAAAATGCAAAATATTTTAAAACTAAAGGGTATTGAAGCTATGCAAAGCATTGGTAAGGATTTTGATCCCGAAATGATGGAAGCTATTACCAATATTCCTGCCCCTAAGCCTGAAATGAAAGGCAAGGTGGTTGATGAGGTAGAAAAAGGATATTTAATGAATGGTAAAGTTATACGCTATGCCAAGGTAGTTGTAGGTAGTTAAGCGTTTATTTAATTGTAGTTTATGGCAAAAAGAGATTATTACGAAATACTAGGCGTTAGCCGCAGCGCATCTGAGGAGGAGGTTAAAAAGGCTTACCGCAAGATGGCGATTAAATACCATCCTGATAAGAACCCCGGAGATAAGAAGGCAGAAGATAATTTTAAAGAAGCAGCAGAGGCTTACGAAGTGTTAAGCGATGCTGATAAACGCCAGCGTTATAACCAATATGGCCATGCTGCCAATGCCTCATCGGCATCAGGTGGTGGTGGTGGTCATTATGGCGGTGGTATGGATATGAATGATATCTTCTCTCAGTTTGGCGATATTTTTGGAGGGGGATTTGGTGGCGGAGGTTCTTCTCGTGGTGGCAGACGTGTAAACAAAGGCACCAACCTGCGTGTTAAGGTAAAATTAGACTTACAGGAAATTGCCAATGGTGCCGATAAAAAAATTAAAGTAGCTAAATATGTTTCCTGCCATACCTGTCATGGTAGTGGTGCTAAAGGGAGTGCCGGTGCCGAGAGCTGCCGTGTTTGTCATGGTAGCGGTGTGCAAACCCAAATGCGCCAAACTATATTGGGTGCTATGCAAACCCAAACAACCTGCTCTGCCTGTGGCGGACAAGGCTCGGTGATTAAAGAAAAGTGTGGTACCTGTCATGGTGACGGTATTGTGCGTGGCGAAGAGGTTATTGAAATAAAAATACCTGCCGGCGTAGCAGAAGGGATGCAACTTTCGGTTAGTGGTAAGGGCAATGCCGCACAACGTGGGGGTATTAATGGTGATTTAATTGTTGTTATTGAAGAAGAAGAGCACCCGGAACTTAAACGCGACGGACATAATCTGTTTTACGAATGCCATGTAAATTTTGCTGATGCTGCCTTGGGCACTTCGGTAGAAATACCAACTGTTGATGGTAAAGCCAAAATTAAGATAGAACCCGGTACACAAAGTGGCAAGGTGTTGCGCCTTAAAGGCAAAGGTTTGCCCGATGTAAACTCTTATCACAAAGGAGATTTACTGGTAAATATTAATATCTGGACTCCACAACATTTAAGCTCTGACGAGAAAAAGATGGTAGAGAAACTACGTGAATCTAAAAACTTTGTGCCCAACCCAAGCAAAAGCAACAAGAGCTTTTTTGAACGTATGAAAGAGTATTTCGAGTAAATAAACGTCATTGCGAACTGCGAGGTACGAAGCAGGAAGCAATCTGCTATTAAGTAAGGGAGATTGTTTCGTCATTCTTCCTCGCAATGACGAAGTGCTAACTTACTCTTTTATAAGCCTTTTAACCGATTTACCTGAACTATTACTTAACTCTAAAATATACACACCAGTTGCTAATTGACTTACATCAACCGTAAAGTTTTGGCTGTGGTATGTTACTGGCTCAATAACCACCTCTCCCAACATATTTACAACCTTTAGTTCTGTATTTTCATGGGAACTATAAAATGATACCTGTAAACTATTAGTAGCAGGGTTTGGGTAAATGGTTACTTGCTCATTAATATTTATAAGCTGCTCTATACCTGCTGCGACACAACTGGTATTGGATATCATGCGTATACGATTATTGGCATAATCAGCAATATATAAATTACCTGATGCATCTACTACTACAATATTCGGGTCGGATAATTCTGCGGTGATAGCATTTCCACAATCTCCACTAAAGCCTGCAGTTCCATTTCCGGCAAGGGTGCTTATAATGCCTGCTGTGTTTACTTTACGAATGCGGTTATTAACATCATCAGCAATATATATATTGCCTGTACCATCTATCGCTACACCATTTGGGTATTTTAATTCTGCGGCAGTTGCAATACCACCATCTCCGCTATAACCCTGTATACCATTTCCGGCTATGGTACTAATAATCCCTAAAGTATTTACTTTGCGTATACGCTGGTTTTGAGAATCAGCAATATACAAATTATCCACAGCATCAAGGGTTAATCCAATTGGGTAAAATAATTCTGCAGCAGTTGCTTGTCCTCCATCCCCACCAAAACCATTTGTTCCATTCCCAGCAAATGTATTTATAATACCTGCAGTATTTACTATACGTATACGCTGATTATAATCATCAGAAATGTAAAAATTACCATGGGTATCTATAGCTACTGCGGTTGGGAGACTCAATTCTGCAGCAGTTGCTTGCCCACCATCTCCACTAAAACCACTTATCCCGTTGCCTGCTATGGTACTAATAATACCTGCAGTATTTACTTTACGTATACAATTATTACCTGCATCAGCTATATAGACATTACCTGCAGCATCAAGGGCTATACCTGCTGAGTTCTTTATTTCTGCAGCAGTAGCTTGCCCTCCATCTCCAATATAACCTGCTGTTCCATTTCCAACTATAGTGCTTATGATACCTGATGTATTTACCTTCCGTACGCGGTTATTATAATTATCAACTATATATAAATTCCCTTCTGCATCAAAAGTTACTGCATAAGGCTTATTTATTTCTGCAGCAGTAGCTTGCCCACCATCTCCGCTATAACCTGCTGTGCCATTGCCTGCAACGGTAGTAATAATTTGAGCACTTGTGTTTAAAGCAAAAACACTTAAAAACAGGCATATATATATGTAACGCATGATGCTGAGGTTTAAAACAAAGGTAGTAAAAAGCTTAACCTATGGCTTTTTTCTTTAAACTTTAGTGTTAATACCTTCTTTTTTGGCTTTGTAGGTTAAGACTTTCAGGGTGGAGGTCTTAACCTACAACACGAAGGTGAAGACTTCTACCTTGAGGTTAGAGACTTTCACCATGAAGTTAAAGACTTTCACCACGAAGGTGAAGACTTCCATCATGAAGGTAAAGACTTCTAACACGAAGGTAACGACTTCTAACACGAAGGTAAGCACTTCTAATATGAAGGTAACGACTTCTAACACGAAGGTGAACACTTCTAACATGGAAGTAAGTACTTCCAGCGTGAAAGTAACTACTTCTAACTTGATAGTAAACACTTCTAACATGGAAGTAAGTACTTCCATCATGAGAGTAAAGCCCTCCACCACCAAATTAACAAATCCTACTACCAAAGTAGAGACTATGGTGTTAAGACCCTTCTATTCTTTGGTTTAGATGTAGAAGTCTGTTATGATATTGAAAGGTAATTACTTACTGATAATAAGCTTGTTGGTATAAACCTTATCTGCATTAACTACCTGCATAAAATAGGTGCCGTTGGCAAGGTGGCTTAGGTTAATAGTTAGAGGGGTATTGCTATTATTTAAGGCATTTGTTTCATAAACACTTTCACCCAACATATTCATAACGTGTATGGTTGCCGGTTGCCCGCTATTACTTGCCAATACTACCTGAAAACTACCGGAGTTTGGATTTGGATACACCTTTAACAGGTTATCAATACCTGTTACCTGATTATTGATACCTGTAGTCTGCGAGGTAGAACCCACCATCATGCCATTACCAAAAGAGCTTACCCAAACCTCGCTGTTTTTATAGGGATTGAACTCAACACGCACCGGACCTGCAAAAGGGTAGGAGCTAACCTGTGAGAAGGTAGGCGAGCCGCTTGCTGCATTGCTGCTGTACCACAAGCCTCGGGTTTCGGTAGTGTAGTATAATTCATTCGCATTGGTAGGGTTTATAGTAACCGAATTTACCCGGAAAGAGTTAGAAATCTGTGTCCAGTTTACACCTTTGTTGGTTGTTTTATAAATACCGCCCGTTCCGGCAGGCACATTAGCCCATCCGCCAAAAACTGCAGCATACCAGGTGCTTTGGGTAGCATCGTTAGGGTCTACCACCACATCTTTTGTCCAGTAATACATACCTGCAACGCTTCTGTCGCTCCAGGTTGTGGTAGCTAAATTGTAATAATAAACACCCGAGCTATCGGTAAAATTAGAACCTGAGCTTGAAGTAGGTTTGCGTGCAGAGAAGCTCGCAACCAAATCTCCGTTGTTTAGCACGGTAATATTAAACGGATGCCCATTGCTGCGCGGAGGTTTCGTCATCTTTGTCCAGGTAGCAGATGCACCTGAGCTTAAGTTATTGGTAACATAAATACCACCTATATTGGTGCTTCCATCTAAAACACTGGCATACATGCGGTTTGCATTGCTGGGGTCTAAAGCCACCCAAACCACAGGATGCGAGAAATTGTGCATTAACGAAAAGGAAGCCCCGCTGTTGGTAGAGAAATAAACGGCACCTGTTCCGCCATTAATTTGCAAATCATAAATGCGGGTGCTTTGAAACATATCGTGCACGTTTGAGGTTGCCGCATACATATTGCCGGTGCCCGGTTGTTGCACAATTCTATAGGTACTGTTTTGACTAAGCCCGGGAATAAACTTCCAGCTTTGTCCTTTATCGGCACTGGTTACGCCGGTAATATCAGAGAAACCTGCAAACAGGTGGGTAGAGTCCGCCCACATAACCTGCCAGTTGGTAGTATTTTCTAAACCTACGCTGTGATATGTTTTCTCTGTAGGAGTAGCAGAACCCGCAGGGTTTTGGTCGGCAGTGGATACATACATTTGTGTCCAACTGGTTCCCGCATCTTTGGTAATGTGTGCAAAACCATAATCGCCAACCATTACAATCTTAGAGCTATTAGGACAAACCTCAAAACCAAAGAAAGCTTCGGCGTAACTCCACTGATGGTCGCCGCTTTGTCCGCACCAACCCGTTGCTATATTTTGGTTATTACCTGTATTAAACACATAACTCCAGTTAGTTGTAAAGGTTGCTTTCATAATGATTGGATTTCCTGCGTTGCTGCCTCCGGCTATGTACATGGTGTCCACATCATTGTTGGCCAATCCACAAAAATCAGGGAAATCGCTTCCAACAGTAATACCACCCATTTTGCTTACCCAGGTTCCTCCGGCATTATCCATGGTATAAACACCCACTAAAGCGCCGTTATAATCGCTACCGTATTGAAAACCTGAATACACATTACCCGAATCGGCAGTCAGGCAAAGAAAACGAACCGTGCTGCCTTCATGCGCTCCGCTAAACGAAAGCATTTTTTCATTAGCGCCCATGCCGCTTACAGTCATAGTATTAAAATTTGTCCCTCCGTTGGTAGAATAAATCAATCCATCATAACTGCCTATGTATATATTGCTTCCATCAAAAAACACACCGGCTATGTGGTTTCCTGCACCGCTGTATTTGCAGGTATGTATCAGGTTAAAGGTGGTGCCTCCATCAGGCGAGAAATAAATGGTACTGTAATCGGCTACGATAATATGATTGGGGTTGTTGTAATCAGCAAAAATGCGCTCAATACCCTGATCGGGATTAGTTGCATAAGGGTCGTTGGCAATAGGTGCCCATGTAGTGCCGCCGTTAGTAGATTTCATAGAGCGTACGTAACTGGCACTGTCAAAATTGGTATAATCAATGGTATAAAGTATGTTGGGGTTGTTTGTGAAGTTCACATAACTATCATGCCCGCCCTGAACTTGCATAAAACTTACCTCGCTCCAGGGTTGCCCGGTAGCAGTGCTATGAAATAACTCGCCCATATCGCAAGCTAAGTATACTTCGTTATGATTGGCAGGGTTAATGGAAGGAGAAAACAAAGCACCACCTCCGCCAATACCTCTTGGTTGCCAGCTGGTGGGGGCTTGCGCCATACAGGTAACAGTTAATGCAAGTGATAGTGTTGTAAGAATGTTTTTCATAATAGGGTTAATTTACAAACAAATGTAATCGAATTTCGTTGCAAATAAATTGTATTTTTATCCGAGAATGAAAAGAGTATTTTATTTAACAGCAACGTTCCTTTTGGTAAGCGCACTTACTTTTGCACAGGATACTTTACGGAAAAGGAAGTTTTATATAGGTGCATTTGCCTCTCCTGATTATTCTTATCGTAAGTTGTTTAATAGTGATCCCGGAATAGGTAATTTTATTAAATCTGAGAGAGATTCAACAGAGATACCTAAGATTGCTTATACATTTGGGTTAGACTTTTTATATAAGATAAACAAATGGATAGCACTTAGCTTTGGCGTTCAGTATAGCTTAAAAGGGTATCAAACAAAGAATCAGACTTTAGTTTTTGGCCCACCGCCAAGACGAGGAGGTGCTACTATTCTAGTAACACCTACAAACGACCACCTTACATATAATTATAACTACATAGATATACCCCTGCGTGTTGATATTTATCTGAGTAAAGACAAGGTAGCTCCTTTTATAACCACGGGTATAGCTACCAATGTATTTTTGTATTCAAAAAATATCAGCTATCTAACCTATGCAGATGGGCATCGAACAAGTACTTCCTCTTCTTCCACAGATAATTTTTCTATAATTAACCCTCAATTCCAATTAGGTGCCGGTGTTGATATTGCTTTAAAGAAATCAAGATTAAGAATTCTGCCCATAGCCAGAGTATCTGTTTTAAGTATGAATTCAGACCCAATTAAAGAGTATTTATGGTCTGCCGGACTTGGCATAAGTTATCTCTTTGGGATTTAGTTGTTTTTATAGGTTGTTTTTAAAACCAATAAAACAGTAAATTCGCAGCTTAATACTACTATGAGCGTTTACGATAAATATGAATTTGTTATTGGGTTAGAGGTGCACATTCAGTTGCTTACCAAAAGCAAAATGTACTCTAACGATTCTGCCGAATATGGAGGTTTGCCCAATACCCATGTTAGTGTTATCACCCTGGGGCACCCGGGTACTTTACCTAAGGTAAACAAGCGTGCGGTTGAGTTTGCCGTTAAACTAGGCTTAGCTGTTAATGGGAACATTCGTTACGAGAACCAATTTGCACGTAAAAACTATTTCTATGCTGATTTACCGAAAGGCTATCAGATTACACAAGATAAAACTCCCTTTTGCAACGGCGGACACATTACCATCAAACTAAAAGACGGAAGCGAAAAGAATATCAACCTTACCCGCATACACATGGAAGAAGATGCCGGTAAAAGCATGCACGACCAGGACGCTACCGATACCCTGGTTGATTTAAACCGCGCCGGAGTACCTTTATTAGAGATGGTATCTGAACCTGAAATTGCCAATGGAGAGGAGGCTTATGCTTATTTAACGGAAGTAAGAAAGCTTGTGCGTTACCTTGATATTTGCGATGGTAACATGGAAGAAGGCTCTATGCGCTGCGATGCCAACGTTTCGGTAAGAATAAAAGGCACCACAGCGTTTGGTAAAAAGGTTGAGGTTAAAAACATGAACTCCATACGCAACGTGCAACGTGCCATTGATTTTGAGTTTATCCGTCAGATTGATTTAATAGAAAAAGGTGAGGAAGTTGCTGGAGAGACACGCAGTTTCGATGCCGTTAAAGGGGTTACCTTTAGTTTACGCAGTAAAGAAAACGCAAATGATTACCGCTACTTCCCCGAGCCTGATTTGCAACCAATCTTTATTACCGAGAAATATATTAATGAAGTAAAACAAACCCTTCCCGAACTCCCTAATGCACTATACAAACGTTACGTTAAAGATTTTAAACTATCAGAATACGATGCCGCTGTATTAACAGATACCAAAGCCATTGCACATTATTTTAATGAACTGGTAATGCATACCAAAAACCATAAGGCTGCTGCTAACTGGCTGATGGTAAATATTAAAAGTCATTTAAATGAAAATGCGATTGATATAGACCGTTTCCCGGTAAAACCTACTCAAATAGCCGAGCTTATTTCTATTATTGATGAAGGAAAAATAAGTCATTCAACTGCCTCACAAAAGGTATTTCCCGAGTTGGTAAAGAATCCAAACAAAGCCTCCATACAAATAGCACAAGAACTGAATCTTATTCAGGAAAGTAATACCGATGCCCTGCAGGATTTGGTAAATCAGGTAATAGCCAAGTATCCTGAAAAAGTAACCGAATACAAAAACGGTAAAGTAACTTTGGTGGGTTTATTTATGGGTGAAGTAATGAAACTAAGTGGTGGTAAAGCTGATCCAAAAGTTACCAGCAAATTGGTGAAAGACACTTTAGATAAAAGTAACTAATTTTCTATTAACATTTGTTTTTCTCATATCATTTTTATTACCTTCACAAGTTGAGTAAATAACGTGTTGATGATTAAAAAAATTATTCTCCTTTTTAATACGATTATTGCCATGCTGAGCGTAGTCGAAGGATCTGCTCAAACAGATACAGCCAAATCTATTGAGTTATCTTATTTTGATGTAGTACCCAGAGAAGATCATGTGCTTATTAGCTGGGCTACTAACACAGAAAAAAACAATGCCTACTATACTATAGAGAAAAGTAAAGACGGTAAAAAATATACCAAAGTAATTGATATACCTGGAGCAGGAAACAGTAAATCCTTTAAAGAATATGCCGAAACAGATTATCAACCTTACGAAGGAACTTCATACTACCATATAAGGCAAACAGATTATACTGGTTAGATAAAATATTTTCCTACTTCGGGTGTTATATTTAATGGTAAAAAAGAAACTAAGCCGTATCCTTCTCAGGCAGATATAAAGATGATAGAAACAGCAGAAATTACAGCGGTTAAGAACGAGGAAGTATTGGTATTACTGCAAGATGCAGAAGGCAGAGACTTTACCGCTAAGGTGGTAATTACCAAAGAAGGCGAGGAACTCTTTGCCGAGGATGCCAGTAGAGAAACACCACCGGGTATATACACGGTTTTGTCTTCTTCTGATAGCAGTATATACAGCCACAAGATTATTGTTAAATAGTATTTCTTAAGTTATAAAGTAAGTATGAAAAAGATCTTAGTTGCAAATAGGGGAGAGATTGCCCTGCGCGTAATGCGAAGCGCAAAAGAAATGGGCATTAAAACCGTTGCCGTTTTTAGCGAAGCAGACAGAAACGCTTTATTTGTAAGATATGCTGATGAAGCCATTTGTATCGGCCCTCCGCCAAGTAATCAAAGTTATCTTTTAGGTGATAAAATAATTGAGGTAGCTAAGCAATTAGATGTTGATGGTATACACCCCGGTTATGGGTTCTTATCAGAGAATGCTGGTTTCGCAGCTGCGGTAAAAAAAGCCGGCATTACGTTTATTGGTCCGAGTCCGGAAGCTATGAAGATAATGGGCGATAAACTTTCTGCAAAAGCTGCTGCCAAAAAGTTCAATGTACCAATGATACCCGGTAGCGAAGGTGCCATTAAAGATTTAAAAGAAGCTATTACAGTCGCCAAAGCAACCGGATTTCCTTTGTTGATAAAGGCTTCTGCAGGCGGTGGTGGTAAAGGTATGCGTTTGGTTGAACGTATAGAAGATGTGGAAGAGCAAATGAAAATGGCTATGAGCGAGGCTAAATCAGCTTTTGGAGATGATGCTGTTTTTATCGAAAAATTTGCTTCGGGCCCACGACACATAGAAATTCAAATAATGGCAGATAACCATGGTAATGTGGTTTATTTGTTTGAACGTGAGTGTAGCATACAACGCCGCCATCAAAAAGTAATAGAAGAAGCTCCTTCTTCTATTCTTACTCCAGAACTACGTAAGCAAATGGGCGAGTGCGCTGTTAATGTGGCAAAAGCTTGTAACTATAGCGGTGCTGGTACAGTGGAGTTTTTGGTAGATGATGCTATGAAGTTTTACTTCTTAGAGATGAATACCCGTTTGCAGGTAGAGCATCCTGTTACAGAAATGATAAGTGGACTTGATTTGGTGAAAGAACAAATTAAAGTAGCTCGTGGAGAGAAACTATCCTACACACAAGAAGATTTAAAAATAAACGGACATGCTATTGAGGTGCGTGTCTGCGCTGAAGACCCTAAAAATAACTTCTTACCTGATATTGGTAAATTAGTTACCTATCGTATTCCAAAAGGAGCAGGTGTACGTGTGGATGATGGCTTTGAAGAAGGTATGGATATTCCTATTTTCTACGACCCTTTAATTGCTAAACTTGTTGTACACGGAAAGGATAGAGAAGAGGCTATTACACGTATGTTGCGCGCCATTGATGAATACCATATAACAGGTGTATCAACTACCCTGCAGTTTTGCTCTTTTGTATTAAGACATAAAGCATTTACAAGCGGCAAGTTTGATACTAATTTTATTAAAAACTATTTTAAACCCGAAATGCTTGATACAGCAACAGAACCGGAAGCAGAAATAGCTGCACTACTGGGTGCTATTTTAACTAATAAAGACTCTAAAGTTACCAAGCAGCAGAATGATAATATGCAAACGAAAAGTTCTAAGTGGAAAGTAAATCGTGTGCAATAATTAGAAGGAATTAGTATGAATAAACTTAAGTTTCTTTTTTCTTTTTTGATTACTTCTCTTATAGTGTTACAATCTTGTTCCATAGAGAAAAGGCACTATACAAGTGGCTATCACCTGCAATGGAAGAGTAGTACAAGAAATGTTTTATCACAAAAAACAGAAACAACTTTAACTAAAACTTCAAATGCTAATACGGACATTAATTCACTAACGGCTTCTTCCGATAAGAAAAATGGAATTGTTCTGCTTAATACAGACTCAACAGGCTGTGATACTTTGATTATGAAAGATGGGGCTGAAATAAAAGCCAAAATATTAGAGGTTACACCCACTGAAATTAAATATAGATTTTGTAACAATATAAACGGGCCTGTTTATGTTGTATATAGGTATAACGTTTCTTATATAAAATATAAAAACGGTACACTCGATTCATTCGTAAATGAGCACCCGGCTTTAAATACACCTCCTAATAAGAATAAAGATATATCTAATTTAAATAATAACAATAATTGGAAAAATGGAAATAATTCTCAAAATAACTTTGTCGAGAATTACTATGTTGGTAAACTATCCACAACAAGTTTAGTGTGTGGCATTGTATCTTTCTTTATATCATTTTTTGGGATTATTACGGCTATTGTGGCCTTAACCTCAGGATATAAGAGTTTGCGTTTAATTAATAATGACCCTGCTAATTTATGGATGTATAGAGGTAGAACAATGGCAGGTATAATTCTTGGATGGATATTTGTTGGGTTGATAATTTTGGGAATTATAATTCTTATTATTATTTTTTCAATGATATAATAACTACTTAAAAGGTTACCTTTTCGTTTTTATGATATAAAAATAAAATACCCCTCATGCCTGCCTTTTTATATATAAAAAGAATGTTCCAAAAGCGCAGACTGATTGAAGGATGTGTTTTCTTTCTTTCTGTATTCTTACAAGGGGTGTTATTATCTCAAAATAATGATGATATAGTTATTCCATATGTATCTAAAGTTCCGGAAGGATATAAAGTAACTGCCATTATCGAAAATAACGATACCATACCTTATATATGGATGCCTTGGGTTGTTATTACGGAAAAAATGCCATTCAGGACACGCAGAAAATATGTGGAGTGGACAAGGCTAAAAAGTAATGTAAAGAAAGTATATCCATATGCTATATTAGCTGCTGCCAAGTTAAAAGAGTATGACCTGGAATTAGCTAAAATACCTAAGGAAAGCGATAGAAAGGCGTTCTTAAAAAAGAGCGAGAAAGAACTTCAAAAACAATTTGGCGAAGAATTAAAAGGATTAAGTATTAATCAAGGGAAGATATTAATGAAGTTAATTGACAGAGAAACTGGAAAGACAACCTACAGCATTGTAAAAGAAATGCGTGGCAATTTTCAGGCATTTATGTGGCAGAGTCTGGCTTCCTTATTCGGTTCATCTATGAAACAAGAGTATGATTTAAATAACCCTGAAGATAAGCTAATTGAAATTGCAGTTAAACAAATAGAAGCCGGAGAGTTTTAAGATGCCTATTCAAAAATACTTTATCGCTATTGTAGTCCCTGAACCTTTCCAGTATGATATTATGGCTTTTAAGCAATTAATAGCAGATAAATATAATAGTAAAGCAGCCTTGCGCTCCCCTGCTCATATTACCTTGCATATGCCTTTTGAGTGGAAAGAAGAAAAGGAAAATATCTTAATAGAAACCTTACAGCAATTTTCTTTTAAAGAAGATTTTGTGATTGAACTTCAAAATTTCTCCTGTTTTGCACCTCGTGTAATTTTTGTAGATGTGTTAAAAAGTGAATTGCTTACTAAATTACAAAGTGATTTAGTAATATATATGAAAAGAAATTTGCTTTTGTTTAATCAGGCTGATGATATGCGAGGATTCCACCCACATGTTACTATTGCTTTCAGGGATTTGAGAAAAGAAAAATTTCACGGAGCCTTTTCTTATTTTAAAACTCAAACCTATAATGCTTTATTTAAAGCTGGCAGCTTTTGTTTGTTAAAGCATACAGGTAAAGAATGGAAAGCTCACAAAGAATTTCCTTTATCCTAATACAAATCCTGCGCCTCAATTAAATCCTGCACATCTTTTATTTTAAGATTAGCTTCCGATTTCTTTTTTAGTTCATTAGGTATATTACCATTTCCGCTGCTATTATTGTTATTATCACCAATACCAATAGTACTGTTTAGATTAAATACCTCATACATATTATAGTTATTGTATATACTCTTAGCTTTTCCAATGCGCAATGTAAAACCAAAATTTGCAAACCCACTCGATTTAAAAACATCATTATAAAATGGATTCAACCTGAATTTTTGATTTACATTATCTTCATTTGAATAAAAGGCAAGATGTTTTATTCCGGTAAATCCTGTAGCTACAAAAAGAGAAAAGTGTTTATTAAAGTTCATATCAATTCTAAAGCCATAGTTCATCTCATACCTGCCATAAAAAATAGTTTTCTCATTCGGATTCTTATAATAAATCGTATCGCTGTTTGCCATATTAAATATGCCCCCCATAGGTTTAGCATAAATACTGCCCCGCATAATTCTTCCCATTGGGAAACTGTATGTTATGCTTCTCGGAAACTGAATACTTACATAACTTCTGTTTAATTGCCCAATTCTTACTCCCAAATAAGGTAAATGGTATCTGTTGCCCAATACAAACGTGCGTATAAAACCAACCCTGAAACTTAACTTAGGATTAGCCATGTAATCATACAAAACAACACTGCCCCAACGATAAGTAGTTGTAGAAGATGAAGATAAATCAGTATTCATAAAAGGAGTAGCATCAAAAAACCATATTCCTTTTTTACCGGTATTATATATCCCACGAAGCCCCGCACATGCTTTTAATAAATTATGGTCGCCTATGCCTGAAAATCTGGGCATTGCCATCAGGTAACTTCCCGTAACCAGTAGATGAAAGTTAGCGGTAGTGCCATTAGCACGTTCATAGTCTTTGGTTAAAATGGGGAAATAAAATCCACCTTCTAATTGACTATATTGATAAGTTTTAAGATGATTACTTATCCTTGCATCTTCAGTCAACTTAAATGGGTTTAAGTGTTTACGATATAAATTTCTTTCAGGTGTAGTATAAAAATCTGAGAAAAGAGTGGGAGTAAAATAGTGCTTTGGGGCTTTTATCTTTTTAGTACTATCTGCTTGAGCAAATGTATCTACCACTGCAATCATTAAAAAAAATGGCAGTATGTTTTTTAAAACAGAATATTGTTTGCACCTTTCAATCACAATCTTATTCGTTTGATTTGCCCTGCAATTGTTTCAATAGCTCTTTCTTAAAGTCTTCTTCAGCTTCCCTTAACTGAGCCACTTTTTTAATAGGAATGGTCTTCTTGATTTTTTCATAATACTCTTTATACAAATTATACTCCCTTTGTTTTAGCAGCAATTCAGCATCCAAATAATCCTGCGCCTCTTTATCAGTTGTAAAAGTATTTGATAGCCTTCTAAATTCTTGACGAGATGCTTTCAACTTATCTTGGTAATCATTATACACAGGCCAAAACTTTTGCGATTCATCCGCAGTAAGGTTTAGTTTTTGTGTAATAAATGCTACGCGCAAAGCCTCAATCTTCTCCTTTTTACCTCCCTGCGGAAATACTTTAAAGAATGCACAAAGCACAAACAAATAACAAAGTATGTATCTCTTCTTCTTCACTTACAAATTATCCGTTAACGTATTTATATCCACATTATCCGACACATCATTCATGTCAACCTTTTGGGTTTTGCCATTTTTCTTTAAAAACAAGCTATCGCTTAGCGATTTCTCATCAATTAAATCTATTATGTTATCATCACTGGCATGCAATACATAACCACTGTTTAAAATGTCTTTCTTATCGAGGCAAGCAAAAGTGTTGCAATCGTTGGTTTTTAAAACTGTTTTATCTTGCTGTATGTAAAACAAAACGCTTAATCCAATCAATAAAGTAACTGCCGCAGCAATACGGTAACTTAATTTGCTGATACGTTTATATAGTGGAACAACAGTTGCTTCTTTTTTAGTTGTAACAGATAAATTCTCAAAATAATTATCCGGAGTAGCAAATACCACTTCCTTCTTATAAGAATAGAGTAGGGGATAAGCTTCTTTCTCCTGTTCTATAGATATAGCATCCGTAATTCTTTCAGTTAAAGTAGAGAAGTAAGCATTTGGTACTGCAAAGCTATCAGCCTTATTTGCTGCCAGTATTGGATAAGCAAGCACTTCCTCCTTATCTTCAAAATAATTAGCAGGAACAGCAAACGGCTTGCTCTTTTTAAGTGATGCCAGCAAAGGATACGCTAACAACTCATCCTTACTTTCAAAATAACCAGCCGGAGTACTGAACGGATTTCCCTTTTGTATAGATGATAACATAGGGTACTCCTTCAATTCATCATCCGCAGCTATCTTTTTAAACAGTCTTGCGCTAAAAGAATCAAAGTAATTTTCAGGCAAACCAAAATGCTTCCCTTCGCCTTCAGGGGTACCCTCTGGGTCATGGTTTGTGTCCTTATTTATATCCTCTTCGTTCATTAAATCTTAACATTTAGATGCCATTTAAGACCTAAGGTTTAAATGCTCTTTCAAATAATCTTCTACCTTTTTTGCAGCTATGTGATAAGATGCTTTTAGCGCTCCTACCGATGTTTCCAGCACCCCACTCATCTCCTCATAAGGCATTTCGTCATAGTACCGCATATTAAAAACCAGGCGCTGCTTTTCCGGAAGTGTTAAAATTGCCTGCTGCAACTTTAACTGCAATCCGTCACCGGTAAAATAAGGGTCGCTCTCTAAATTCTTACCCAATTGCTCTTCTATTGGATGGATAGATTGTATCTGATTCTTATTCTTTTGCCTCAAAAAGCCCAATGCCTCATTAGTTGCAATACGATATAACCAGGTAAATAATTGCGATTCTTCCTTAAAATTATCCAGTGCTTTCCAGGCTTTAATAAAGGTGTTTTGCAACACATCATCCGTATCATCATGGTCCAATACAATTTTACGAATATGCCAATAAAGCCTCTTTTGGTATTTTTTAACAATAATCGCAAATACCCCGTCTTTTTGGGTATTGTCCTTAAACAGGGCAATTAATTCACTATCGGGCGTTTCGTGATTGATGCGTTAAAATTATAAAAACTCTGCTTATACGAGTTAGTTTTTATGGAAGATGCGTTCGCCTTCCCCTAAAATTAACCATCCATACTCAATTCATCACATTAGATGGTCAATTCATTACATCGAATGCTTAATTCATTACATCAGATGGTCAATTCATTACATCAGATGGTCAATTCATTACATTGGATGGTTAATTCAGCACATTGGATGCTTAATTCATTGCATCGGATGGCTAATTCATTACCTTAGATGTTCAATTCATCATTTTGCATACAATATTTAACATTTCTAAATATCTTTATCCCTTCAATATGAGAAAAATCCTAATCTTCTTGATTCTTGTTTCTTGCTTCTTATCTTCCGCGCAACAAGATCAAATAGAAGCTATTTACTTTAAAAAGGGCATGGCGGCAGCCAATAAAGGTAATTACGCATTGGCTATCGAAGATTATTCAAAAGCTATTGCACTAAATTCTAAAAATGGTGTTGCTTATTATAACAGAGGCCTTGCTTATTTTTATTTAGAGAAAAACAAAGAAGCCATAGAAGATTATACCAAAGCAATTGCCATTAACCCCAAAGATGCCGACTACTATTTAAACAGAGCTAATGCCCAAGTAGAGTTAAAGAATTACAAAGAAGCGACAGAAGATTATACCCGAACAATACAACTGCAACCGTCGCATGAGCGCGCATATATAAGCAGGGGTTATGCTAAGGATGAGTTGCAGCAATACAAAGAAGCTATTGAAGATTATACCAAAGCCATTGAAATAAACCCTAAAGATGCCAATGCCTATAATAACAGAGGCATATCTAAAGAAAAACTCCTGCAATATAAAGAAGCTATTGAAGATTTTAAGAAGGCCATAACTTTAAATACCTATAACGAAATCTATAAAGACAACCTGAAACGAGCAGAAGAAAAAGCCTCCAAATAAATTCGAATGAATGATTAATTGTTAGTTTTGAGCCCTTAACAAATTGATATGGAACACACACAGATAAAAGAATATATACAAGCCAATAAGCAGCGTTTTTTAGATGAATTGATGGAGTTATTGCGTATACCTTCCGTAAGCGCAAAGCCCGAGCATGCTCCTGATATGCTCCAAATGGCAGAAGCCATAAAAGCCAAGTTTGTTGCCGCCGGAGCAGATAAAGCAGAAGTATGTGCCACCAAAGGTTACCCTGTAGTGTATGCCGAGAAAATAATTGATGCTAAACTACCTACCATATTAGTCTACGGGCATTATGATGTGCAACCTGCCGACCCGCTTAACCTATGGGACTCCCCACCCTTCGAGCCTGTTATTAAAAAAACGGCCATTCATCCCGATGGAGCTATTTTTGCCCGTGGTTCTTGCGATGATAAAGGACAAATGTTTATGCACCTAAAAGCATTTGAACTCATGATGAAAAATAATTCTTTGCCTTGCAATGTAAAGTTTATGATTGAGGGAGAAGAAGAGGTTGGTTCTGCTAACCTTGGTGCATGGGTGGTCGAGAATAAACAACGTTTAAAAGCAGATGTTATCTTAATATCAGATACTTCAATTATTGCAAATGATACCCCTTCTATTGATGTGGGCTTACGCGGCTTGGCTTATATGGAAGTAGAAGTTACAGGCCCCAACAGAGATTTGCACAGTGGCGTATATGGAGGTGCAGTAGCTAACCCTATAAATATATTGTGCAAAATGATTGCCTCTATGCATGATGAGAACAATCATATTACCATTCCGGGTTTTTATGATAAGGTAATGCAGCTGTCGGCAGAAGAAAGAGCAGATTTGAATAAAGCTCCTTTTAATTTAGATAACTTTAAGAAAGACCTAAACATAGCAGAAGAACAAGGTGAGAAAGGATATACTACCAACGAACGTACCGGTATTCGTCCTACTTTGGATGTAAACGGTATATGGGGTGGCTACACAGGCGATGGAGCTAAAACAGTACTCCCGTCAAAAGCCTTTGCCAAAATTTCAATGCGATTGGTTCCCAATCAAAGTTCTCATGAAATAAGCGATTTATTTGCCAAACATTTTGAGCGTATAGCTCCAAAATCAGTTAAAGTAAAGGTAACTGCACATCATGGCGGAGAACCGGTGATGGTTTCAACCTCTTCAAAAGCATATAACGCTGCAGCAACAGCTATGGAGCAGAGCTATGGCAAAAAGCCTATCCCTACCCGTGGCGGAGGAAGCATTCCTATTGTGGCACTATTCAAAAAAGAGTTAGGCTTGGATTCTATCCTGTTTGGTTTTGGCTTAGATAGCGATGCTCTACACTCGCCTAACGAACATTACGGTGTATTTAATTACTTTAAAGGTATAGAAACTATTCCTTTGTTTTATAAGTACTACACAGCAAGTATTAAGTAGTCGATAAAATAATACTTTAATAGTTTACACAGTTTCTTTTTTTATTAAAAAAAGACTGTATCTTTATTATCGTAATTTATGACATTAGGCCGCACATTATATCTTACCTTACTTTTAGTTATTGCTAAATTGCTGTCGGCTCAAACCTATAATTTTGAAACTATAGGTTTAGAACAGGGGTTGCCACAATCACAAATTACTTGCCTGAAAGAAGATACACGTGGTTATTTATGGATTGGTACACAGGGTGGAGGAGTTGCCTGTTATGATGGATTGAAGTTTAAAGTATATGATGAAGCAGCAGGCATTGCAGGAAATATCATCACATCTATAGAAGAAGATCTTAATAAACATATTTGGATTGGAACTACCTATGGAGGTGTTACTCATTTCGACGGGAAGAATTTTTATAACATCACCAAAGAAAATGGGTTACTTGCCGATGGAGTAACTGCTATTGCAGTAGGTAAAAACAATGTGATGTACGTGGCCACACCACATGGGCTTAACATAATTGAAAATAAAACAGTATCAGCATTAAAACCCGAGATATTTTCAAATAAAATAATAAAGAAAATACACCGCGATACACAAGGCAAGCTTTGGTTTTTAGCTGGTAATGAATTGTTTTTGTATAATAACTACGAATGGATTAATATAAACACCCTCTATAAAATTAAGCCAGCCGTAAATGCAATTGCTCAGGATAAATCAGGTAATTTATGGGTATCTGTTCAGGGTGAAGGCCTATATATATTTTCAAAGAAAAACAATGATTCCTATCAATTTCTTCCTTATAATAAAAATGATGAGCTAAAGAATATAAATATTCAGAATATAATTTTTGATAACCGAAATAATCTCTGGATATGTACTAATGGTTATGGTATTGCTAAACTTGATGAAGATAAACTGCAATTCTTTAACAGAAAAAATGGGTTCAATGCAGATGCAGTTACTACCGTGTGTGAAGACAGAAACGGGAATCTTTGGTTTGGTACAAATGGAGATGGTATAATAAAATATACCCCTTCGCCTTTTGTGTATTATGATAATATACCCGGCTTTGATGCAAGCAATATATTTGGCATTCTTGCCGATAAAGAAAATAATTTATGGGTATCTCCTACTGGTAATGAGGTAATTAAGTATAATGAGAAGGGGATTACAAAATACAATGCAAGTAATGGATTAAACATTAAAGGCGCTCGCATAATTGCTCAGGATAAACAAGGCACAATATGGGTAGGTGGCAGTAATGGTTTGTTTTATATATCAAATAACATCGTAAAAAAATACACACTATTACCCGATAGCACTTTGGTACGGTCTTTATTGTTCGATAAGAATGGTAATATATGGGTAGGTACCAGCGGGCAGGGATTATATTGTTTTCAGGGAAATAACATCACCCATTTTAATATGGAAAACGGGTTAACTCATAATTATATTCACTCTTTGTTTCAGGACAGCAGAGGTATAATATGGATTGGTACAGGAGCGGGAGTAAACTATATTGAAAAAGGAAAGATTGGTAATTACTGGCATGCAGAGGGCTTTTGTAATGATTATGTAGGTTCCATTACTGAAGACAGAAAAGGAAATATGTATTTTGGTACAGATAGATGTGTGGTGCAGTATAATCGCTCAAAATTTAGAACTTACACACAGGCAGATGGATTAGCTTCTTCAACTATATATTCATTGATTACTGATAATGCAGGTAATGTATGGGTAGGAACTAATAAAGGTATTGATAAACTTAATATATCATCTGCCGGAGAAATAGTTCGTATAAAGAATTATTCTTATCAGGAAGGCTTTAAAGGAATAGAATGTAACAGCCGTGCTGTTACAAAAGATAAATAGGGCAATTTGTTTTTTGCCACCGTAAAAGGTATTATAAAATATATGCCTGTTAACGATATGAGTTCTGAAATTAAACCTATTATGCATATTACAGGTATAGATTTATTTTCTAGACCGTATGATTTTGAAAAGAATGAATACAATACAAATGATTGGTTTCATTTAGCTCAAAAACCTGTTTTTAAATTCAATGAAAACTATTTAACTTTTAAGTTTGTAGCTATAAACATGTATGCTCCTCAAAAAATAAAATACGAATACATGTTAGAGGGCTTAAATACACAATGGATTAAAACTTCTGAAACACAAGTTACTTATACTAATTTAAACCCCGGAAATTATATTTTTAAAGTAAAAGCATATACAGATTCCCCCTTTTATTATTCAAGTACGCAGTACCGTTTTAAAATTGCGGCACCTTTCTGGCAAACCGTATGGTTTTATTTCGTAATTCTTTTATTAATTAGTATAGGTTTATACTGGTTTATAAAGTATCGTACTAAACATACTGAATTATTAAATAAAAAATTAGAACACTATGTGAGTCTTCGTACCACAGAGATATCCAAACAAAAACAAGAAATAGAATATTTGTTTAAAGAAGTACATCATCGCGTTAAAAATAACCTTCAGGTAATAAACAGTCTTTTGAATTTGCAAAAGTTTTATATCGATGATAAAAAGATGTTGAATATTTTTCAGGATTGCCAGAATAGAATTTATACCATGTCTGTTATTCATGAAAAATTGTATGAAAATAATGCACTATCAACCATTAATTTTAATGATTATATAAAGAATCTGATTAAGCAATTGGTACATACATATCAGCTTGATTTCTCTGTAAAATATCAATTAGAAGTTGATATTGTTAGATTAGATATAGATACTATTGTTCCGGTTGGTTTATTGATAAATGAAATAATTTCTAATTCACTTAAGTATGCTTTTGACAATGATGAAAACATAAATGTTATCACTTTTAAGATGAAAAAGAATGAGAATAACTCTTATACGATGGAGATTGGTGATAATGGAAAAGGTAACAAAATAAGTTTATTGGATAAGCATACCACTTTCGGCTTAGAGCTTATTAAAACTTTAGTAGAACAGTTACATGGTACTATTAAACAATTACCGGTTAAAGGAACCATGTATGAAATTATTTTCTCTCCTGAAAAATAAATTGCTTGTATGCCGGGTAATTTTGTAGTGTATAAATCATCGGCAGGTTCCGGTAAAACTTACACGTTAGTTAAAGAATACTTAAAGCTGGCATTAGCAGATTCTTCCCGTTTAAACAAAGCGTATAAACAGATTCTTGCAGTAACCTTTACAAATAAGGCTGCTGCCGAAATGAAAGAACGTATTTTAAGTGCCTTAAAGCAAATTTCATTAGCAGAACAAATTCCTTTGGCTATTGATTTGCAAAAAGAGTTACATGTTTCTGAAACAGAATTACAAGCTCGTTGTAGCGAACTACACAAAAACCTACTGCATCAGTATGCAGACTTCTCAGTATGTACCATCGATAGCTTTGTATATCGCTTAATAAAACGATTTTCTATTGATTTGCAATTACCGGCTAATTTTAGTGTAGATACTGATGAGGAAACTGCCTTGTGGTGGGCAATAGACGAGTTGCTTACCAATATGAAAGAAAACAAGCAGCTTCAAAACCTGCTATTAAATTATGCCACAGAAAAAGTTGAGGAACAAAAGAACTGGAAAATAGAGAATGAGATATTTGATTTAGCCAGACCAATCCTAATTGCAAAGAAAGACACTAAAGAAGCGGAGTTACTCGGCAAAATAAGTTTAGAGGATTTATTGCAGATTAAAAAGCAATTGCAGGAAAGCGTTCATAAAACAGACCATTACTTAGTTACTATTGCAGATAAAGCTTACCTGACCATTAAACAAAAAGGTATTTCTGTTTCTGATTTTAGTTATGGTGATAAAGGCTTCTTTAGCTATTTCAGAAAAGTTAGAGATAAGATATTTGGCGATGATGATTTAAAGAGTACCCGTGTTGATGCAGCTATAAAAGAAGATAAATGGTACACAGGCAAAGCTGCTAATCCAGCGATAGATAGTATTAAGGAAAACCTTCGTCAACTTTATTTTGAAATAGAAAACTATCGGGAGAAAAACATTGCTACTTACTTCCTGCATAAAATATTGCTTAAAAACATCAATGCCCTTTGCCTGCTAAATGAAATACAAGAACTGATACTAAGGTATAAAGATGAGAAGAACATTGTTTTTATAAGCGAGTTTAATAAAACCATTTCCGGCTTTATACAGGATGAGCCTGTACCTTTTATTTATGAACGTTTGGGCGACAGATACAAGCATTATTTAATTGACGAATTTCAGGATACATCGGCTTTGCAATGGCTTAATTTATTGCCATTGGTTCATAACTCCTTATCAGAAGGAAAGTTTTGTATGATTGTGGGCGATGGCAAGCAATCCATCTACCGTTGGCGCGGTGCTGATGTGGAGCAGTTTGTGAACCTGCCCGAAATTAAAACGGCTCATCAAAACCAAGTTGTTCTTGAACAACAAAAAGCACTTGAAAGCAATTATATAGAGAAGCAACTTAATACCAACCGAAGAAGCTGTGCTGAAGTAATTGCCTTTAATAATAATTTGTTCGAATGGCTTTCTGCTACTTACCTGAATGACGAGCACAAAAAAGTATATGAGAACAGCAGTCAGCAGGCATTCTCCAAACAGGGGGGAAGGATAACACTTTCTTTTATTGATAAAGATGCTGAGGAGAAAGATGACATTGTTCTTCAAAAAACATTATCTCTCATACAGGAAGCACTTGATAATAAATATGCTTATAATGATATTGCCGTGCTTACCCGAAACAACAGGCATGGTAGTACCATTGCTCAGTTTCTGATGCATCAGGGTATTCCGGTGGTTTCTTCCGATTCTTTGTTGTTAAAGACCTGCGCCGAAGTTAATTTCCTAATCTCTTTCTTTCACTGGCTTACCAATACCAACAATGGCATTGCTGCCTGCGCTATTTTATCTTATCTGAAAGAGAAATTAAATTATAAGGTTGAACATACACATCTCCAACAGACCGCCTCTACTCCCTATAAACTCAATGAAATTTTACGCGACTTAAATTCTGAAATAAACATAAGCCACTTATCTGCCCTGCCTTTGTTTGAGATATGCACAGAATTAATTCGCATATGTAAGATAGAAGATAAGAACCCCTTATTTGTAAACTTCTTCTTAGATGAAGTAGCTTCTTTTAATGAAAGAGAAAATGCTTCTATTTATTTATTCCTGCAATGGTGGGAGAAAAAGAGCGATAACCTTTCTGTAAAGATTCCGCAAAATACCAATGCCGTTAAAATACTTACCATACATGCCTCAAAAGGCTTGGAGTTTCCGGTGCTTATCTTTCCTTTTGCCGATTGGGAGTTAGGCAAACCTGAACAAATATTAATTGATACCAGTGCCGAGTTAGCACAACTACCCGTTGCCCTTGTTCGGACAGGCAAAGAATTAGAGAAAACAAATTTTAAAAACTATTCAGAAGAAGAAGAGCAAAAGCAGATTTTAGATAACCTTAATTTGCTATACGTGGCTTGCACCCGAGCGATAGCTGCGCTTCATATCATTAGCCGAGAAAAGAAACGCGGCAATTGCCTTACTAACTGGTTTCAAAACTTTATAAAAGAGCGGTTAGCAGTTAGCAACGTGCAGTTAGCATTTGCTATTGGTACTTACCCGGTGGCTACCGCTAAAACTGAGGCTAAAGGCTATACGCTAAATGCTCTTTCCTACCGCGATATACACCAAAGTATTGCCATCAAGCTTACCAACTATGATTATGATACCGAAAGCAAACGCACCTATGGCATTGCCCTGCACGATATTTTAGCCAACATACATACCGAAAAAGATATTGATGCCGCGCTGCATAAATCAGTATTACAAGGCAACATAAGTAGCACCCAAGTCTCAAATCTCAAATCTCAAATCTCAAATCTTATTCAGCATCCCCATTTAAAAGAATACTTCTCTGATAACGTGCAGGTAAAAAACGAAGCCGAGTTGTTTTTAGCTAACGGCGATATTATCCGCCCCGATAGGGTGGTTACCGATAACCAACAACACACTATTATAGATTTTAAAACCGGAGAGAAATCAGCCTCGCACATCAAACAACTGCAATTATACAAACATACCCTACGCAGCATATCTTCTAAAACCGTGAAAGCCTTTTTGGTTTATTTACCCAACGAAGTGGTTGAAGTAGTTTAAGGGCGTTCCCTTTGATTACAAAGGGCGGGCTTTGCACTGCAATCTTTTGCTCGTGCCTCACAAAAGGATTTTCGTTGCAATCCCATAACGCGAGCAACATCAACGCTTATTATAATTAACTATGTTTGCGGAATGAATAAAGAATTAAAAGAATTAGATGAAGTATTACAATATATTATAGATAATAATGGCATAAAACCTCTTAATGATGTTTTAATTCATTTTATGGGTAAATGGAAAATAGATAGTCCTTATGTTTCTGAATTAGTAGAAAAACTTGATAAAGATAAATATGTACTTCTTTATGATAAAAGTATGACAGGATTTACATCAGTATGCAGACTAACTTTTGAAGGAAGAGTTTTTAAAATATATGGAGGATATACAGGTAAGAAAAAGAAAGAATCTATTTCAGCAAACCTCCAGTTAGTAACGACATGGGCAATTGCGGTTGGAACTCTTGGTCTGTTGTTGTTTGAAATTTGGAAGTTTTATCAAGAACATTGGGCTTGTTGCGGTTGCAAAAAGTAATTATATATAATATGTAGCTTATATACTTGCTAAAACATTTTCCTCAGAAACATTAGGTTTACAATCCAAAGGCTCTAAAGAGTATTGTTTCATTAACCAATACAAATATTCGTCTATGTTAGTGTGAATAAATAATTGCCTACCTGATTTTTCAACAGGTAATCCATAGACTTTTATTTTCCCTTTGTTTATATAAGAAAACACTTTTTGTGTTATGTTTTCTACGTTTGCAGAATGCAAACTATCGTTTTTAATTATGATTTTATACCATTTCATTTTGTAGTTATTTTACTAACAATATTTACTTAGCAAATCCTTAGCATCCTAACTCTACTGCTCTCTTCCAATCTAAATCAGCCCCTTCTTTATCACCTAAATTGGTTTTAGCAAACGCTCTAGTTTCATAAGCCAATTCATTTTTAGGATTTAATTCGATTGTTTTAGTGGCTAATTCGATTGCTTTCCTCCAATCTAAAACTGCCCCTTCTTTATCACCTAATTTATTTTTAGCATTTCCTCTTTTACCATAATAAGAACAATCTTCAGGTTTTAATTCAATTGCTTTAGTATAATCTTCTGTTGCGC
>PLYA01000094.1 GCA_003153315.1 Bacteroidota bacterium | reverse complement strand
TTAACAGTTAGTGTTACAGTAAATGCTGCCCCTCCTGCACCTGTATTAACAGGTACAGCCTCAAATCCTTTGATAGAATGTCAGGGTGCAACTCCCGGTACCTTAAGTGTAACCACAACAGCTTCTGTAATACCTGTATGGTATGTAGGTACCAATACGGTAGCTACAGGCCAATCTTATACACCAAGTACAGCAACCCCAACAACTACAGTTTACGTTATATCTGATTCTTCTACCGTTACGGGTTGTACGAATCTTAGCGCAGGAAACACGTTAACAGTTAGTGTTACAGTAAATCAAAGTCCAACCCTTAATACGAGTAATTTATCTTATGATACGGCAAACTGCGGACAATCTGGTGGTATTAATGGTATTACTGTTGTAGGGGGAACCTCAGGCTTTACTTATCAATGGTATTATTATCCAACAGGTGGACCTATTACTGGTGCAAATTCAGCAACATTGACTGGTCAGCCAACAGGAACATATAGTTTACAAGTAACTGATGCTAATGGTTGCATTGCAGGAGAAGCTGGTGGAGTAACCACATTTAGTGTTCCCGCATCGTCAGCTGTAGTAGCTTCTTTTTCAACCAATCTACCAAGCCCGATTACAGGAAGTATTCCATTAGTTGTATCATTTACTAATACTTCAACAGGGGCAAATACATATACTTGGACATTTGGTGATGGTAATAGTTCTAATTCGTCAACAAATATAAGTAATACGTATACAGCAACAGGGACTTATTCGGTAATGCTTGTTGCCATGAATGGAACTTGTACAGATACAGCCAGAGCCATAGTAATAACAGAGATACCTACAACTATTATTATTCCAAATATCTTCTCACCAAATGGAGACGGAATCAACGATGAGTTCTTTATAGTAAACACAGGAATGAGCACATTAAATTGTGAAATCTTCAATCGTTGGGGGCAATTATTAGCTACTTTAACCGCTCCTAACCAGTCATGGGATGGTAGAATTCCTAATGGAGACAAAGCTCCGGAGGGAACGTATATGTACATACTCCAGGCACAAGGACTGGACGGTAAAACATACAAACAAAATGGTACCGTTACTTTAGTGAGATAAGGAATAGACAGATTAATAGAAAAAGGCTTTCTTAGAAATAGGAAAGCCTTTTTTGTTGGAGACAACTTCTTCGTTGAGCAACTAACAAGATGACTGAAAAAAGAGAAAGGCTTATTGTTTAAGTTTAGCAAGCCAATACCAAACTTCATAGCTGGTATAAAGCATATAGTAGCTCATCGTACAAATACCAATGGCCATTTTACCCTGATTGGCAAAGCATAAACCAAAGAGTAATAGTATCAGACAACTAAACATCTTAAGCGCAGTTAAGGCAAGGAAAGCATGTGTAAATTTGTTTTTGTTTTCGGCTTGCAGGGCATTTTGCAGTTGCTTATTTAGTATAAACGAAAAGCCTGTAAAGTAAACACTAAGTAAAACAACATAATACAAAGGGATTACAAACTTTAAAGAAGCAAAATAAGCAACCATAAATACAAGCAGGCTAAATACAAATAGCTGCAGGTAGTAATTAAGCTTGGGCATTACCTTAAAAAGTCGGTGTTGGCATATATCATTAAGCCAAGTATAATCACAAGCCCAACGTAGTTGGCATAATAAAGCACTTTATCTGGTACTTTACGGCGACTAATCATCTCGATAAGAATAAACACAATATAACCTCCGTCTAACATAGGTACGGGAAGGAAGTTCATAAAGGCAAGCACCAAAGAGAACATGGCGGTACGTTTCCAAAAGTATTCCCAATCCCATTCATCGGGCAGGGTTTTGTACATGGTATAAAAACCACCTACTTGTTTGTGCGCATCCTTTACAGTAAATACCACTACCAACTGTTTAGCCTGCATAATAAGGGTTTCATAAGCATCTTTTACTCCTTGTGTAAATGACTCACCTATACCAAAACTTACTTTTTCTGTTTTGATGAATTTAGCGCGCTCGGGATAGAAACCAATACTTCCTTCGCTACTAACACTTGCTTTGGTATGCACAGTATCCTTATTTCTTAATAAGGTTATATCAATATCTTTACCTGCATCTTTTCTAACCTCTCCCCTGAACTCATCAAAGAACAGGGTGGGAGTGGAGTTAATAGCAAGTAAACGATCTCCGTGTTTAAGTCCTGCTTTCTCGGCCGGAGAACCTTTAATAACCGAATCTACCTCGGCAGGTGTGCGCACGTCTAAAAAGAAACTGTGTTTTAAGTTTTTAAGCAGTAAACCAATCTGATCACTGGTAACAGGAATATTAACCACTGTACCATTGCGTTCAACCTGCACGGTTTTAGAAATATTCATAATCATTTCTAAGGTAACGCGGTTCAAAGAAGTAACAGGCTTATTATCTACGCTGACTACTTTATCTCCGTTTTTAAAACCCATTTTCAAAGCCAAAGAATCGCAGGTAATACCGTAAGTAAGATTTTTAACAGGCAGGGTTTCTTTACCCCAAAAGAATAATACCATCCAATAAATAAAGATGCCTAAGAAAAGATTAACTAAAATACCCCCCATCATAATTAAAAGACGTTGCCAGGCCGGTTTAGCGCGCATTTCCCAAGGCTCAGGTGGCCTTTCGGTAAGGCTTTTATCCATCTGTTCATCTACCATGCCGGCAATGCTCACATATCCGCCAAAGGGAAACCAACCAATGCCATATTCCGTATCGCCTATCTTCTTTTTAAACAGAGGGAAATTCAATACACCTGCAAAAGGGAAAAGAAAGTCAAAAAACAGATAGAACTTATCTACACGGCATTTGAATCTTTTGGCAAAAAAGAAATGCCCGAATTCGTGCAGGGTAACTAATATAGTAAGGCTTAAAAAGAGCTGTAGAAGTTTCATGTTTCTATTTAGTTGTTAGTTATGGTAACATGCCGTTCGCCTAAAGGCTCGGCTCATTTAGTAGTTTAAAATTTTCAGATGGCAAAGGTAGTATTTTAGTAATAAGTTATGAATTATAAGTAATAAGTTGGGTTAAAGAGTAGGTGCGGTTAACAGTGGGAGAATCCAATCTCAC
>PLYA01000093.1 GCA_003153315.1 Bacteroidota bacterium | reverse complement strand
ATTGTAATTCGTAAGAAGCATTAAGAGCAGAAAGGTTTTTAGAAACCTTGCTTAATTGTTCACCCACATTAGTGCTTGCTTCATTCGACATTGAAAGTCCAGTTAAAGACTCTGCCGCTTTGGTATAAGAATCTGATAAATTACTAACATTTTTAGCCGCAGATTTAACACTATCTACATATTCAGTTGTAGCTAAATGCGCATTAGATACGTCAGCTATTTTATTTGCATTATCACTCAATGAACGCATACTGTTTCCTAAGCTTTCAATAAGTTCAGGCCCTATTTTTGCCTGCTCAAGCATATTATCAAGCTGTTGTGTTACCGAACCTTCCTCCTCATGTTTTTCTTCTTCATGATGAATACCCATACTAACTAATTCTGGATAAGCTAAAGACCAATCCCATTCTTCATGTGGCACGTCAAAAGCATATAATAAAAAGATTAATGCTTCAGTAAGTAATCCTACAATAAGCATTTGATTCGCACCATTCCAGTGTTGAATTTTAAATAAGGCTCCCACAATAACTATTGATGCTCCCCCTGATGCTACAATATGAAGAATCTTCTTGTAGCCTGTGATTTTCGGTAACTTGCTGCTCATGGCTTTCTTTTTGTTTTGTTAGTTGTTAGTGATTTTTATTATTTGCTTTGTTTGTGTTTTTGTTAAATATCATCCCCTTTTGCACGACCTAAGTAAGTCATTACACAACGGAAGCCAATATAACATTTTGCAGTATCTTGATACTCGTATGTTTTAGTACTATTCTGAAGGTAATAACCAACATCCTTCCATGAACCACCACGAATAACTTTACGTTTTAAAACATTTGCTTCATTTTCTTGCGCCTCATATTCATAGTCAGGGTTCATATCATGTTCAAAATCATACGCTGATTCATCAAAAGCATTTCTTGTCCATTCGGCTACGTTACCTGCCATGCAATATAATCCCCAATCGTTAGGATTGTAAGAAAAAATATGAACGGTATGAAAACCTCCATCCACTTCATAAGAACCACGCATTGGTTTAAAGTTGGNNGCATATTCCCATTCCGATTCAGTTGGTAATCGGAAATCATTTACAATTGATTGTCCGGTTCCTATCAAGTAGTTATTAAGTAAGTTTGAACGCCACTGACAAAATGCACGGCATTGTTTCCAAGTTACACCCACAACAGGGTATTGGTCATAAGCCGGATGCCAAAAGTACATATTGGTCATAGGTTCATTAAAGGCATAAGTAAAGTCATGCACCCACGCTAATGTATCAGGATATACATTTATAATATCCTTTATAATAAATACACTTCTGTCAACTCCCTTGCGTTGTCTTGGAACATAAACCCCCTGACTAACGGAAGTTTGGTCTTCTACTTCATATTGACCAAGTGTTTTAGGTTCTACTGTAGGATCTTTAACAGGCTCTGTTTTGGTACCCAATTTATCAGTACCACCATCATTTAAAGTTATACCATTTATATATTCTCCTTTTTTAAATTCATTAACCTGAACATCTGGAGATTTTTGTGGTAAGAAACGATTGCCTTTTGCGGCAGCTAATCTTATATCAATACGGTAGTATTCATAATTAAGCTTACGGGTATCTAACTCCTTACGATTATAATAACGCTCTACTTCGGGCAAATACATAGGTTGTAAATCAGCACGATAATCATCATCATTAGAATCCCACTTGATTTTTTTCTCCCAATTAATATAAAACTCTTTCAAATTATTATCTCCACGATAAACCGGATTCATATCTAAATACTCATCTTGTGGTATTTGATAATCTGCCGCTTCACCATTTCCACCGTTTGCTAATAATACGCGTGCTATAGAATCTCTAACCCAATATACAAACTGCCTGTATTCATTATTTGAGATTTCAGTCTCATCTATATAGAATGCCTGAATAGAAACTACTTTGGATTTTGTAGTATGTGCTGCCCCAACCTCATCATCGTTTGGCCCCATGTGGTAACTGCCTGGCGGCATATAAAGCATTCCATAAGGATCTGGCTGAAACCATTCTTCGCGACCTTTTACCCCAACCAGCTCTCCGNNTTTTAAAAAAAGTTACATTTATTTTCAACTTTCTTCACTTTTAACATTTTACTCTGCAAAATACCTGGTATTCCAGTGACTTGCCGGTTTAGTTGCTGCTTTTGGTTTCATGCAATAACCTATAGATATTTCGTGTGTACCTGCGCTATATCCTTTTATTTTTGAAGTAGTAACATCATATGAGTAACAAACGCGTAAGCCAAAAGGCGCTTTATATACCAACATAGGAGCTACCGCATCTTGTACGCGGTAAGATAAACCAAAACCTATCATTTTTTTATACATATATATAGCGTTTACATCTAACTGGGTAGAAGCTGCATCTGTTTTTACAAGCACATTGGTTTGCAAAGCATCTTCTCCGCTTCTTAAGTTAAAGGTATAACCTCCTGTTACATAATAATGGCGGGCTACATCATAAGCTAATTTATAAGCGGCAGGAATTGGAACAAGACTTCCTGTAGGTTGGTAATTACCAGTACCAGTAGCTCCATTTAATGTTTCATCCGAAATATGCGTACTTGATATACCAATGTATACTTTGTTAGGTATGGTATAATAAATACCTCCACCAAAATCAGGATTTAATTTATTCAAATTAGGAGCATTTGTACCAAATGGAGATGGGTTATTTGGAATAGAAGGATCATTTAACGTTTGAGGAGCAATATAATTACCATTTATTCTTGATTGGTAAATACCTGCATCAATCCCAATACTTAATATACCTGTACCAATGGTAATGTGGTAAGCTCCAGCAACTCGTGCTTCAATAGTGCTTTGGAAACCAATCTGGTCGCTAATTACTGTTAAACCTACACCAACCGGTATGCTTGGCAAAGGCATATTAAAGCAAAACACACCTGTTTTAGGTGCGCCCGGGAAATTTACCCATTGCTGACGGAATAAAGCNNTTTTTTTCATATTTTTTATTTAAAAAACATTAATTGATTTGGATTATCCAAAACAATAGGATACGAAAGTAGAAATAAATCTATAAAAAAACAAATTGTGAGTTATTTTTTAATAATTTCTTAATATTAGATAAATATGACGAATTTCTTCGGGATTCTAAATCAGGTTTTTCTCTAAAAGATATTCGGCTATTTGAATGGCGTTGGTAGCTGCTCCTTTTCTTAAGTTATCTGCTACAATCCAAAGGTTTACTGTTTTAGGTTGAGATTCATCTCTGCGGATACGCCCTACAAAAACCTCATCTTTGTTATGCGCATGCATTGGCATTGGATATACCTGCTTGGCAATATCATCCATTACAATTACACCGGATGAATTATTTAAAATACTTTTTATTTCTTCTATATCAAAATCGTTTTCAAACTCAA
>PLYA01000023.1:10518-10729 GCA_003153315.1 Bacteroidota bacterium | reverse complement strand
TATTAAAAAGTGAGATTTGTTTTTCTATTTCTATCAGTCCGGCAGGGAATTTTTTTTCTTCTATTAAATAATGAATAACATGTTGCCTAACCCACTCTTCAGGTGTTAGCAAAACATGCTTTTTACGAATAACATCAAACACCTGGGTTTGATTTTTTTCTTCTCGTAACCTTAGCTTAACTGCCGGAAAGTTTAATGGACTAAACAATTT
>PLYA01000023.1:270-10448 GCA_003153315.1 Bacteroidota bacterium | reverse complement strand
ATAATATTACTATTATTAATTTTGGCATGGGTTCGGCAAGTGCTGCTACTGTAATGGATTTACTTAGCGCCATTCATCCAAAAGCCGTTTTATTTTTAGGAAAATGCGGTGGCTTAAAAAAGAAAAATCAATTAGGTGATTTAATTTTACCAATTGCGGCTATAAGAGGTGAAGGAACTTCAAACGATTATTTCCCACCAGAAGTACCTGCTTTACCTGCTTTTGCTTTGCAAAAAGCCATTTCGCATACGATAAGAACTAATAGCCGCGATTATTGGACAGGAACTGTGTTTACAACCAACCGTAGGGTTTGGGAGCATGACGACGATTTTAAAGAGCATTTACGTAAAATGCGTTGTATGGCTGTAGATATGGAAACTGCTACTATTTTTATGGTTGGTTTTCATAATGAAATTCCCACAGGAGCTTTACTTTTAGTAAGCGACCAACCAATGATACCGGAAGGTGTTAAGACTGAAGAAAGTGATAAAAAAATTAGTGAACAATATCAATCAGACCATCTGCGTTTTGGTATAGAATCATTAAAAGAATTGATAAATAAAGGTGCTACTGTTAAGCACTTAAAATTTGAATAGTTTAAAACTATAAACCGAAGCGCTTTAGAAAATTACGATACTGGGTATCAAACTTGGTAATGCTAACCCATGTAAAAACAAACATGGTGTGTGTTAATTCAGGTAAAGCAAAACTGTGCACCCACATTAAAACTGCAAGCGGGCAAATTACAGATGCAATAGAAACAACAATTGATGTGATGCCCATCCTTAAATCGGATTTCATTAAAAGGAATCCGAATAAAAAAATACTAGATGTATATCCAATAAAATAAGAATAAGCAAAATAGTAATGGATTTGATATGACATATTAATGGATGCTGTAAGTAAGAGGCAAATAACAGAAGCTATAAATGGATATAAAAGCCAAGATTTAGGCATGTACTTATTTATATTTAAAATAGCCTCTATAAAAAGAGTAATGCCTATAACAAAAAGGCTCGCGTTCCAAAAAAAGCCAATCTCTTTATAGATACCAAAGTGAGATAGTGAAATATTAGTTAATTTAAGATCACTAGCGTACATCGAGCAAAAACCCAATGTCACAACAAATAAAATAATTGCAGCAATATAATGCACTTGTTTTAAGCGATTTATACGCTCCTTTACATGCACCATGTATTCTGTATTGGCTACATTATCAAACATGCTTAAAGTTAGCAATTATTTTTTTAAAAAGCCAGTAAATAAAGACAAATTTGATTCAAATAACTACCAAGGTAATTTATCTACCCCTAAATTGTAGAATACAAAACTCCACATATCGCTATACTCGTCAATCTGGTTGGCAGTTGGTTTTCCTGCACCGTGGCCCGCATTTTTATCTATTCTAATAATAATTGGTTCGGTGCCGGTTTGGTTTTCTTGCAGGGTGGCAGCAAATTTAAAAGAGTGCGCCGGCACTACACGATCGTCGTGGTCACCTGTTAACACTAGGGTTGCGGGGTAGTTTACTTTTTTTACATTATGCAAAGGCGAGTATTTGTATAAGCAAGCAAACTCATCTTTGTTTTCGCTACAACCATAATCTATCGTCCATGCACGACCAATAGTAAATAAATGAAAACGAAGCATATCTAAAACCCCTACGGTTGGGATGCAAACTTTTGCTATATCAGGGCGTTCAGTCATAACTGCTCCAATTAATAAACCTCCATTACTACGACCATGTATGGCCAGTTTTTCATGCGAGGTATATTTCTCTGCTACCAAATAATCGCAGGCAGCTATAAAATCATCAAACACATTTTGCTTTTTACACTTGGTCCCTGCCTTATGCCAATCCTCACCATAATCACCACCACCACGTATGCCGGGTACACAATAAATGCCTCCCGCTTCTAAAAACAAAGCTCTATCAGTTCTGTATTCGGGTGAGTAGTAAGCATTAAAACCACCATAGCCAAAAACAAAGCAAGGGTTGTTGCCATTTAACTCAATTCCCTTTTTAGCTGTAATGAACATCGGGATTTTTGTGCCATCCTTACTGGTAAAGAAAACCTGTTTGGTTTCGTACTCTTCACTTTTAAAATCGGTTTTAGGCTGAAAAAATAACTCCATTCTGTTTTCTTTAACATTGTACGTGTAAACAGTCGGCGGAGCTGTAAAAGTAGCGCGGGTAAAAAATGCTAGGGTATCTTTATCTGATGTGCTTAGGTCGTTTACCTTGCATAAACCACCTAGGTTAGCTTCATAAAGCAATAAACCATTTGTATCATATACATTCATGCGCGAAACCACATCGTGCATAAAACTTGCCACAAATTTTCTATCGGCATATTGTACACCTTCTAACAAATCTTTTTGCTGAGGGATAATTTCTTGCCAATATTTTTCTTCTGTATTAGCTAAGTTTATTTTCAGTAATCGTTGATTAGAGGCTTTGTAATTAGTTTGTACATAAAAATTAGTGCCGCTGTTATGTACTACATTATAATCATTCTCAAAATTATCAACCAATTTATACCACTTGTTAGTTGCATCGCTTATTTCTTTTATCCATAAAGAATTTCCGCTAGTGCTTTCGCTACCGGAAAGAACTAAATATTTTTCATCATCAGTAACACCTGCGGTAAAGTTTCTATCAGGATGAGCTGCATCAGCAAAAATTAATTTATCGGCACTTTGCGCTGTGCCCACTTCATGATAATAAACTTTATGACCTGTGTTTTGTTTGGTTAAGGCTTTGCCACTTTCAGGTGCGTCATAGCGACTATAATAAAAACCATTTTTACACCAACTAATGCCCGAAAACTTAACCCATTCAATTTTATCGCTTAATTCTTTTTTACTGGCAATTTCCATTACATGAATTTCAACCCAATCGCTACCGGCTTTAGAAATACCGTAAGCCAGATATTTTCCATCTTTAGATACATCCCAACCAGAAAAAGAAACCGTACCATCTGCCGAAAGCTTATTGGGGTCAAGCAACTCTGTGCGTGCATCTTTCAGGCTTTTCTGAACGCAAAGTACAGCTTGGTTTTGTAAGCCATTATTATAGAAAGAAAAATACATGCCCGCTTTTTTTACAGGAGCCGTTAGTTTTTCATAATTCCATAGCTGGGTAAGTCGTTTTTTTACGTTTTCTCTAAACGGAATTTTATCTAAATACGAAAAGGTTACTTTATTTTCTTCATCAACCCAAGCCTTAGTTTCAGCACTGTTATCATCTTCTAACCAACGATATGGGTCGGCCACTTTAGTGCCAAAATAATCATCAACCTGATTTACCTTTTTGGTTTGAGGATATTTAAGTGTAATGACTTCTTTTGTTGGTTTTTCTTGCGAGCAAGCTAATAAGCCAAGTGTTGAAATTGTAATGATTGTTTTTTTCATAATAGATAATTAATAATTTAAAAGTAATTGTATTTACTACAATTGTAAATTAAAAAGGACAAAAGGTAATTGGAAAATAGATTAGGTTTAAAAACAGGATAGCTTAATCCTCTTCTAAAAAATCTTCCATAGCACTCATTTTTTTCTCGGTAAAAATGCCTTTTTCTACGTGTACAATTTTTCCGGTTTTATCTAACACAAAAAAGTAAGGCAAATCAGTGTTATCAATTTCGAAAGTTTTTTTGTACTCTTTTAAACCTCCTGTATAAAACATAAGGTGAGGCCAAAATTCTTTATCAGTTTGTTTTCTAATTTTATCCTGACTAGATTTCTCTAGCACCTGATTAACCAAATTAAGCATTGGTATAAAATAGTAGTTTATATCGTAACTTACAGCTGCACCAAAAGCATTGGTGGTATCTTTTTTAACTACAAACTCATTATAACAAGGGTTTAACCAGGTTTGTATATCACCTTCAGCCTTTTTGCTGAAACACATGGCTATGATGCAAGGCTTGCCTTTACCTGCATCTGGCAGGGTTAAATTCTTATCCGTAAAGGTTTCTCCTTTAATAGTAGGAAACATTTTGCCTTTGCCGTTCTGTGCATTCAATTTAGTGAATGCTGTGATTAGGGTAATTAAAATTATCTTTTTCATGCGTTTGTTTTTTAGTGTGTGATGTCTGCAAATATATTCAAATACTTAAACAAACTATTTATTGGTAATTTTGCCGTATGAATTGGAATAATTTAGAAAATGCCGGGCAACTTGCCATTATTAATGAGGAATCTAAATCTGTTAAGGTGATGCTTTTTAAACACAGTACACGCTGTAGCATAAGCAGTATGGCTTTAAACAGAATAGAAAGCAATTGGAGGGGCAGCGATAGCCAACTTGTAAAACCTTATTATTTAGACCTTATTGTACACCGGGATATATCCAATTTAATTGCCCAAGAGTATGGGGTAGAACATCAATCTCCACAGGTATTGATTATTTCAAACGGGAAGTGCATTTATCATGAATCGCATAATAATATCCGATATACCGAAATTATTGCTTAATACCATCTACATACTTTTCTTCTAAATACAATTTCCCGTTTTCGTAATAAGACTTCTTAATGCCATCCATTCTGCCGTTGGTGTAATTAACTTCGCTGTATAGCTTTCCGCTCTTTTCATAATACCATTTACTAATGCCATTTAGTTGTCCGTTAATGAAGTTGGCTTCCTGTAACAGCTTACCGCTTTCAAAATACCACTTACTAAGTCCATTTTCTTTATCTTTTATAAAGTGAGCTATTGCCTGTAATTTTCCGCTTTTATAGTACCATTTCTGGTCTCCATCTCGCTTGTCATCTTTATAAGTGTACTCATTACTTAATACTCCATTCTCATAATATCTTTTTTGAATACCATTTTCTTTTCCTTCCGAAAAATATGATTCCTGTTTAACCACACCGCCTTCGTAATACCACTTTTGAGGCCCGTTCTTTTTATCATCAAAATAATAAGCTTCACTTTTTATCTTTCCGTTTTCAAAATACCACTTACTTGCCCCTGCCCTACTCCCACTTATATAACTTACCTCTTGTTGGATATTGCCTTTTTCATCATACCATTTTTGTGTGCCATTCCTTTGCCCGTCATCATAATTAACTTCACTGTTTAATTTTCCATCCTCGTAATACCATCTGCAAATTCCTTTTCTTTTGCCATCCACATATATTGCTTCTTCTTTTAGATTTCCGCTTTTAAAATACCATTTTGATATGCCTGTTCTTTTATCATCCCTATAAATGGCATCCGAAAATAGTTTTCCGTCCTCGTAATACCATTTGCTTTCTCCGTTTTTTAATCCGTTTACATAAGTATATTCATTTTGTAATTTATGATTTAAGTAATAATCCTTTCCTATGCCTGTGGCAATATCTTTGTTATAAATTACAAGATGATAAAAAGCAGCACTGTCTTTAGACGTTGGTTTACCTAAAGAATCTTTGTATTCAATCCACTTGCCTTCTTTTAGTTTACCAATGAGTTTATTTTCGGCTTCATCCTTATTGGTAAAGCCATCTTGGGCAAAAGCACGGAATGTTAGGATGAAGAAAGTAAACAGTAAACCAATTGTTTTCATTAGCTTATTCAAGCTATCATTTAGCTTAGGCAATTATTTCTTAATAACTTTTTCGCAAATGTCAATCCATTCTTGCGGAGTTATTTTTGAGGAAAGTTCGCCAATCAGTTTATAAGGTATATCATCTAATTTTTTAAAACGTATACAGGCTTTGCCCATATCCAACTTTGTTTTGCAATGTTTAGGATATTCACTAGTAAACCAATCTAACAACTTCTTACTACTATATAAACTCATGCTATGTAAAGCAATAAAGTTCTTCTGCGAACCCAAATTCATATAAGGCAAAGGTAAACTTGGGTTGCAATGATAACCTTTTGGATACATACTAAGCGGAACTATATAGCCTATCATGCCATAACTCATTTCTTCGGCAAAGCCTTTAGGCAAATTCTTTTTGATGACTTTTCTTAATTCACTGATAGCTTTCTTTCTGTCATCAGGAAGCTCATCTATGTATTGATCTACTGTTTTGGCTTTAGATTGCATGGGTTTTATTTTTATAGGTTATAAATACTTCCCGGTAGAAAGATAATTTCTCACATAATCTTCAACACCCTCTTCCAAAGTACTAAAAGGTTTTGTGTAGCCTGCTTTTTGTAGTTTGTTCATTTTAGCTTCGGTAAAGTATTGGTATTTATCGCGTATATCAAGGGGGGTATCAATAAACTCAATTTGCTCAGCAACACCCATTGCTTTAAAAGTATTTTTGGCTAGGTCTGCAAAGGTGCGGGCTTCGCCGGTTCCTAAATTATAAATGCCATTTGCAACTTTATTTTTATACAAAAACAGAATTACGCTACACAGGTCTTTTACATAAATAAAATCGCGCAGCTGCCCGCCATCTTTATAATGGGGGTTATGCGAGCGGAAGAGTTTTACCTTCCCGTTTTGTTTAATCTGGTTAAAAGCATGAAATATAACCGATGCCATACGCCCTTTATGATACTCGTTAGGACCATACACATTAAAGAACTTCAATCCTACCCAGTAAGGTGGCTTATTGGTTTGTTGTAATGCCCACTTATCAAAATCATTTTTACTATCGCCATAAGGGTTAAGTGGCCTTAGCTTATTAATAATACTTTCATCCTCGTCATCATAACCAAACTCGCCCAAACCATAGGTAGCCGCAGAAGATGCATATATCAAAGGGATGTTATGTCTGGCACATAAGTTCCAAAGGGTTTGGGTATAATGTAAATTAAGTTTATTAAAGGTTTCTACATCAAACAAAGTAGTATCGGTACGTGCACCTATATGAAATATAAACTCAATTTTGTTTGTATTAGCCTCTATCCATTTGGGCAAATCATTACGGTTAATTCTTTGAGTATATTTTTTACCTGCAAGATTCTTGTTCTTTTCTTCATCTGTAAAATCATCAGAGAGAATAATATCTTCTATACCGATACGATTCAGCTCACTCACCAAACAACTTCCTATAAAACCAGCAGCTCCTGTAACAATAAGCATGTTGTGTGAATTAAAATTTCAGTTCAAAATTGCTTAAATAATTACAGATAAAAAAGAAATGATGATGATAATTAGTAACATAAATGACATTAGTCATGTACTCTACATCTTTTACTTTATTTCTTTGTAAGTATATTATTAAAAATAAATAAGATTAACCAACAATAATTTAGAAACGATAATAAGATGAAACAGGTATTTATTACAACACTAATTGTATTGCAGGTATTTTTAGCTAAAGCACAAATAATAACCACAGTTGTCGGTAATGGCATAAAGGGAAATAATTTTGGAGAGGATGGCCCTGCCATTAATATGGAATTGAACAATCCTTGTGATATAGCCTTAGATAAAAAGGGTAATTTATATATAGCGGATGCTGATAATCACAGAGTGTGCAAAGTAACTAAAGAAGGAATTATCACCACCATTGCAGGCACAGGAAAAGCAGGTTATAGTGGCGACAAAGGCCCTGCAAATAAAGCAGAATTGCATAACCCTATCTCAATAGCGTTAGATAATCTTGGAAATATTTATATACTTGATAATGGAAACTTCGTTGTTCGTAAAATAGATGCAAAAGGTATGATAACTACGGTTGCCGGAGATGGGCAAGTGGGTTATGATGGCGATGGTGGACTTGCTATAAATGCAACCTTCAATTACCCAGCTGATATAGCTGTTGATGCTGCCGGAAACTTATATATTGCTGATTATGGGAATTTCAGGGTGCGTAAGGTGAAAAATGGAATTATTACAACCATAGCAGGTAATGGAACATTTGGTTATACTGGCGATGGCGGGCAAGCAACCGCAGCAATGGTAGAACCTAGTGGTATAGCTTTAGATGATCAGGATAATTTATATATCTCTGATTTTAATAATAATATTATTCGAAAGGTAAATGCCAAAACAGGTGTTATTTCTACCATTGCAGGTACAGGTAAAAAAGGAGACACAGGAGATAAACGGCCTTCAAGTACAGCTCTTTTGTTTTGCCCTTCCGGGGTTGACATAGACCCTAAGGGCAATATTTATATTCCTGAAAATGGGGAGAGTTTAATCCGTAAAATAGATAAATCAGGTATTATAACAACTATTGCAGGTAATGGCAAAGCAGGTTTTAGCGGAGATGGACAACCTGCAACTTTGGCACAGTTAAGTGGCCCTACAAGTATTGCCGTAGATGATGCTACCGGTAATTATTAGATTGCTGACAGGAATAATAATAGGGTAAGAAAAGTTACGATAGGTAAATAGTGCAGTAAAAACCTAAGTCTATTTAACAGGGTCATATCCGCTGCCACCCCACGGGCCACATCGTGCCATACGTTTCATGCCCATCCAACAGCCTTTTAAAGCGCCGTATTTGGTAATGGCTTCAATAGTATATTGAGAACAGGTAGGGGTATAACGGCAAGAGGGCATTAAATGGGGAGAAATGGCTTTCTGATAAAACTTTACAAACAGAATGGCAATTTTTTTAGGAAGAATTTTAAGCAAAGAAATTTATTGTTGAGCCTTCTTTTCCTTGAAAGGATTGCAGTTCACAATCAACTTAAAAATAGACATGTAAATAGGTTCTTTCTCAGTCCTGTCAGGCACATCTTGGTTATCAGCACTTTGCACTCCATAACTCGGAACAATGCTTTCCGTATTAACAGATGAATCAGTGGAAGAATAATTCGATTTCAAAAAGAAAGAAGCAAAAAACACGGCAATAATAATACTTGCTGAATAAAGGAGTTTTTTATTTGAGAGCTTCTTTCTCATTCCTATGTCAAAAATACAGCTTTTTTAATTAAAAGCAATAATTTTGTCTAATATCGCTTTCCTATGCCAAAAATATTATTGATTGATGATGAAAAAAGTATCCGCCGCTCTTTGCGCGAGATACTGGAATTTGAAAAATATCAGGTAGATGAAGCCGAGGATGGCTTAACTGGATTTAATAAAATCACTTCCGAACAATATGATGTGGTTCTTTGCGATATAAAGATGCCCAAGCTTGACGGGCTTGACCTTCTTCAAAAATTAGCAAAGGAGAATAATGAAGTGCCTCTTGTAATGATGAGCGGGCATGGCAATATTGAAACAGCCGTAGCTTCAATAAAAAAAGGTGCCTATAACTTCATTGAAAAGCCTTTTAAATCTGACCACTTACTTTTGGTTGTCAAACGCGCCATTGAAACTGCTAAATTACGTCAAGAAAACCAAAGCCTGCGTACTATGGTGGAGTCAGAAAAGGCAATTATCGGTGATTCAAGTCACACCAATNNATAGGCAAAGAGGTCATCGCTAGACAAATCCATTTAAAATCAACCAGAGGCGCTAATGGACCATTCATAGTAGTTAACTGCAATACTATTTCCCCAGAAAGGTTTGAAGAGGAATTATTTGGTATACAAACTGGAAACAGCCATACAACTGGTTTGTTAGAACAAGCCCATTTGGGCACATTGCTGATCGATGAAGTGACTGAAATGCCTATTAGCACCCAAGGTAAATTTGCCAGAATCCTGCAAGAAGGCCATTTCAAACGCATCAATAGTGAAAAAATTACGAAAGTTGACGTACGCTTTATCTCCACCAGCAGTCGCGATATTTCTGTGGCCATTAGTACTGGTAAAATGCGGGAAGATCTGTTCTATCGCCTAAACGTTATTCCCATCCAAATCAAACCACTACGTGAGCGCAAAGAAGACATCGTCCAGCTTGCCAACCACTTTCTGAGCACAATTAGTAAACTCNNGATGCTGCCACTGCCCTAACCATCTATGACTGGCCTGGCAATGCCCGACAGCTACTCAACGTTATTGATTGGGTAATGATCATGTCTGAGGATAATAAAGGCCACACTATAACCGCACAAATGCTCCCCCCTGAGCTAAATAGTGGTTTTAATATTGGCAGTTCAATGGATAATAACTCTGAAATTATCAATTTATGCCTGCGTGATGCTAGAGAAGTGTTTGAAAAACAATACCTACTCTCTCAATTATCCAGATTTTCCGGCAATATTTCCAAAACTGCTCAATTTGTCGGGATGGAGCGGTCTGCCCTACATCGTAAGCTTAAAGGACTCGGCGTAGACAAGGCTCTAAACTAGGAAAAATATACTCCTCATATTTCAAATCCTGGCTAGGAA
>PLYA01000023.1:0-250 GCA_003153315.1 Bacteroidota bacterium | reverse complement strand
ATATTCGAGCAATCTGTGGATTTGCCTCAGACCCAGCAATCCTGGGGTCAGCAGGAGCTAAAGACGCTGAATTGCTAATTGCTGTAACCTACTCCGATGAAGTTAATATTGTTGCTTGTGAAGTGAGCCATGCCTTGTTTGGGATACCCACCAAAATCGCCCGCATCCGCAATCGTTCATATTTAAACAAAAAATATACCAACCTTTTCTCACCTGATAACATTAGCATCGATGTACTCATCTCTCCTGA
>PLYA01000015.1:18985-21261 GCA_003153315.1 Bacteroidota bacterium | reverse complement strand
AAAACTTCTACTGAATTAAGCAATGCTTTGAAGAATATGCAAACTACAAAAAGCAATTATGATTTATCTAAAGTTATCTATGCTAACGAAAAACAGCAATATAATTTAGGCTCTTTACTATACAGCAATTTGTTGGATACAGAGAGAAGTTTAAGCGCAGCAGAACAAAACTATATCAAAGCTGTATATGATTATTTAATTGCCAATATCAACTACCAAAAGGCAATCGGCAACTATTAATACGCTACTGGATAACTAAGGTAGTTTGAAAAGTAGTTTGGTTATTCTTCTTATCACTAACCTGTAAGTTAAGCATCACTTTTCCTTTTGGGGCTTTCTCATCAATAGTAAAGTATATAGTGTTGGTTTTATACTCATACTCTGCCAAATGCCATTTGCCGTTTATAAATAATTTAAATACCCCTATGCCGCTATAAATATCATTTACTCTAAAAGAAATGATGTCTCCGTTTTTGTAAACACCAGATTTTTTTAATGTAATTAATTTTATTTGTGGAGCAATGGTATCCACATCTACTTTATACTTGCCAAAGGTTTTGATATTTGCTTTTACATATCCATTCTCAAAAGCACCGCCCACATAACTTTTACTGCCGTTAGTTATATCAGCTATACAAAGTTTATCACCGTACTTTAAAAAAGGAGTTGGTACTTTTAAGGTAATGGTACAATTATTTTGAAAAGGAATATCATAGTCTTTTGCTGCAAAAGACAGTGTGTTGTTTTGATAGGCTGTTACCAATTGTGCATCTTCATACAAACTCTTGGCAGGAAGTTCTATACTATAATCTGTTGTGCTTACCTTATAAGGTAGCAAACAATCCTGCACCCCTACCCTACTCTCTTTGTTTTTATTGGGAGTATTTGTTGTTTTCACATTGAAAGAAAGTTCATCCTTTTGATTGTAAAAATCATACACTATAATGCGCAGAGCGTGAGGAGCATTATCAGTAAAAGAAATAAAACCTCTATCGTTTATGGTTTTATAAATAGGTAAATCGTTATTCTTTGCTTTAAACAGTTTCTGAATGGTAATACCCTTTTGCTTTTTCAAATCATAATCGGCATAGGTATTTACATATCGTGCTAAATCAAATGGAATACTATCCAATATGTGACGGTAATACAACTTACCATCTATATAAATTTCTGCTTTATAGATGTTGTTTTTGTTGCCTTGCGTTTGCTCATAATCAAAACACTCTATACCAAAACCAATAGCGTAGCTTGTTTTAAGTGTATCTGTCTTTTTAATGCCAGATAAAATCTTCTCTAATTTATCTTCGCTGTATAAAGCCATGCGCTGTATTTTAGGAACCACTACATCTTCTATCTTTAAATAGCGAAGAGGATTTAATGGGGCTTCTGTTTTTTCATCACGCAATTCAAAATGCAAATGCGGTCCCTGACTGCTACCCGTATTACCCGTATAACCAATCACCTCTCCTTGTTTTACAGGAAGTTCGTTTGGTTTAGGATATAGCTCTATTTCAAAGCTTTGGGCAAGTTCTTGTGCAGCGTAGGCATAGTTTTTTATTTTATCGTTAAACCCATATTCATGTCCATAAACACTTACCAAACCATTGGGATGCGTTATATACAACACCTTACCATAACCAAAAGAAGATATTTTAATACGAGATACATAGCCATCTGCCACGGCATAAATAGGCAAATGATTTGTGCCATGTGTTTTAAAATCCAACCCGGCATGGAAATGATTGGGGCGCACCTCGCCATAATTACCTGTTAACTGAGGCTTCTCTCCTTTTAGGGGATGAATGAAGGTTTGCCCAAAACAGATGTGAGATATGAGAATTGAGACAAGAGAAAGAGACTTAATAAAACTATTCTGCATTAATAGAAGTATCTATTTGTGTATGTCCGTTACAGTCAACTGATAATATCTTTGCATCTATTACTACAGAACCATCCCAAAAATATTTTTTATCTCGAACCACTTTCCCAAATGGACAATCCCAACAATCATCAAAGACAGAAGCAAAAGATTCCCCTCTCTTAGTCCCATTTTTCCATTGCCTTTTATTAATAGGGCAGTCATAAACAATAATTGGATACGCTTGAAGACCTGCATGAATTACTTCTTTGTTCACTGATAGTAGCCTAATTTGCTTTATTCTTGTTCATATATGCTCTAAAAGTACACAAACTTGCTTCATTTAGAGTAACCGTGCTTCCTTTTTCATTTTCATGCTTCGTTTAGGATAAATGTGCTTCCTTTTTAGTTTCTGTGC
>PLYA01000015.1:0-18907 GCA_003153315.1 Bacteroidota bacterium | reverse complement strand
CTTTTTCGTTTCTGTGCTTCCTTTTTAGTTTCTGTGCTTCCTTTTCAGTTTCCATGCTTCCTTTTCAATTTCTGTGCTTCTTTTTTCATTTCTATGCTTCGTTTAGAGTAAACGTGCTTCATTTAGAGCAAACGTCACTCTTTTAGAGTAAACGTACAGTTTTGGATATTTTGTTATGAAATCTTATAAATTAACCTTCTTTTCTTATGGTAAATAAAACAAAAAAGGGAGCTTTAAGCTCCCTTTTTGATATTAAAAACAGTTAAAATTATTGGATATTTACCGGATTTTTAGGGTAAATAAATTCGTTTGCAAACAGGTAAGTATTACCGCCAAACGTATTTGCACCAAATTTAATTAGCGAGATATTAATGCTTCCATTAGGTGTAGCAGTTAATTTTAACAAAGAATCTGCAGTAATGGTAGCCGATGTAGCACTGCTATTAACAAAAACAGAAGTACTGCGAAGATTATTATCCTGCACGCTTACCTGTATTTGATCATAGCCTGAAGCTCCGTTTATAGGAACTACTAAATTATTAGCTCTGTTAACAGTAGCAGGTAAATTAGTTCCGGTATATAAAGGCAGAGGAATTGTACAAGTGTATGTAAAAGAAGGGAAGGTAGTATTTCCGGTTACATTCCAAATTGCAGGAGGGAAAGCTAAACCATTAGCAGAATCAGAATAAGTTAAATTAGTTGTGCTTAATGGAAAATGTGTGCCATTGCAATGTACTGAAGTAACCGTACCTGTGGTAGCAACTCCAGCACCTGAGCTTGGGTGAATAGCTGTAGGTGTGTTATAAAACCCGGCCTCTCCTGTTGTGTAAGTAAAGCCGGGGTCATAATAATAAAGTGTAACAAAAAAACCACTATAAACACCACTTGGGTCTCCATTAGCTGCAAAAGTTAAAGTACCACCGCCTGTTGTACCGCCACCTGTAGTAGAACCGCCTGTAGTTTGGGGGCTTGTATTAGGATTATAAGGCGGCGCATATGCACCACCACTGGTAGTGTTACTTGTTTTTGAACAACTCATAATAACCAATGATGCAGATACTGCTAGAATGGCTATGGTAAAAAGTTTCTTTTTCATGCTATTTGCTTTTTAGATTACGCGCTAAACTACTTATTTTTTTAAAATCTACAAATTAACTTTCTTTTCAAGCAGGTAATGGTTGCGCACAGAGGAGTTTCTAAGAATAAGCTCGGCAATAAAGCCGCTTAAAAACAAAAGAGTCCCTAAAACCATTGTAGTTAGGGCAATAAAGAACCAGGGGTTACTGGCTACCAAAGGTGCGCGCTGATTATTATATACACAATACAACTTTTCTGCACCCAGATAAACAGCTACAAAAAAACCTACTATAAACATAAACGTACCCATGGTGCCAAACAGGTGCATGGGGCGTTTGCCAAATTTAGAGAGAAAGGTTATAGTAAGCAGGTCTAAAAATCCATTTATAAACCTATCCCAACCAAACTTAGAAACACCGTATTTTCGTGCCTGATGCTGCACAGGCTTCTCTGTAATGTTTTCAAAGCCTGCATTTTTTGCCAACACGGGTATAAAGCGGTGCATCTCGCCATACACTTCAATGCTTTTTACCACATCTTTGCGGTAGGCTTTCAAGCCGCAATTCATATCATGCAGCTTAATGCCACTTATTTTGCGGTTAGTCCAGTTATATAGTTTGCTTGGTAAATTCTTGGTAACGGCATTATCGTAACGCTTTTGTTTCCATCCACTCACCAAATCAAAACCGCCTTGGGTAATCATCTTGTAAAGCTCGGGGATCTCATCCGGACTGTCCTGCAAATCAGCGTCCATGGTAATAACCACATTACCTTGTGCAGCCTCAAAACCTACATGAAGGGCAGGCGATTTACCATAGTTTCTCCTGAATTTAATGGCTTTTATATTGGGGTTCTTTTGCGATAAACCCTCAATTACACTCCATGATTTGTCTTTACTACCATCATCCACAAAAATAACTTCGTAGCTAAAGTTGTTCTGTTGCATTACCCGTACAATCCAATCGTGCAACTCGGGCAGGGATTCTTCTTCGTTTAATAAGGGTATTATTACGGATATATCCATAAAGAGATAAGAGGCAAAGTTTGTCAATTTTATCGGAATAACGAAATAAATGCTACTTTTGCGGCGGGTAAGTCTTTCACGATCAGCTCCTATCAAATCCCCCAGGATGGGAACATAGCAAGGGTAGATGGTTGTAGCGGTGCGATGAAAGTAGCTTACCCTTTTTTTGTGCCCAATTCTTACCTATTCTATTTTTTGTATATTTGCTTGTTTAAAATCATTATAAATAATGCTTAACATACTAGTTGCCGATAACAGTGTATTGATGCGTGAGGGATTTAAAGCTCTGGTGCAAAGTACTTACAGCGTTAGCATTAACGAGGTAACAGAAAAAGCTAATCTTCTATCAGCATTAAAAAAGCATAAGCCGGAAATTTTAGTAATAGACCCGGTATCTATGCAAATTACACCAACTGATATTGCACAGATAAAAAAACAACATAAAGCCCTACAGATATTAGCTATTAGTGCCATGCTTCCTAAAGAAGAAATATCTTTATTATTAAACGCAGGTATTACCAGCTTTTTATTGAAGGAATGCGATAAGCAGGAGATTTGCGATGCCATTGATAATACCGAGAAAGGCACACGTTTTTTATGCGGACAAATTATAGATGCTCTAACAGCAGAGACCGATACACCGATTAAAACTGTTAGTAAAAAGTCTTCCTGTGCAGGGTTTGCCATATCTGACAGAGAGATTGAAATTATTAAGAACATAGCACTTGGCTTATCAAACAAACAAATTGCCGATAAGTTGTTTTTAAGTTTTCATACGGTACACACTCATCGTAAAAACATTATGCAAAAGCTAAGTGTAAACAATACAGCCGGTGTGGTAATGTTTGCCGTAAAAAACAACTTACTGGTAAACGATGAGATACATGCCAATTAGTTTAGTTAATGAAAACCTTTGAGATTCCTGAGTTTTACCGTAGTCCGCTTATAACACAAATTAAATCTTATCGCAAATTACAAGACCCTCGCAAAAGAGACCTATCCCCTACTTATATTGATTTTGGTCCGGTTGGATTTTACATTGCCCGTCATTTTGGTTTTTGTTACGGAGTAGAAAATGCCATTGAAATTTCTTTTAAAGCCGTAAATGAAAATCAGGGCAAACGTATTTTCTTGCTTAGTCAGATGATACACAACCCTGATGTAAATAAAGACCTGACGGATAACGGCGTGCGATTCCTGCAAGATACCAATGGCAAACAACTTATTTCCTTTGATGAACTCACTCCCAATGATGTAGTTATTATTCCTGCTTTTGGGGCTACTTTGCAAGTGGAAGAGCTACTAAAACAAAAAGGCATTGAAGTACAGAAGTATAATACAACTTGTCCGTTTGTAGAAAGAGTTTGGAAAAAATCCGAACAGATAGGTAAAGAGAATTACACTATTATTATTCACGGAAAATACACACACGAAGAAACCCGTGCTACCTTTTCACGAAGTGCGCAAAGTGCTCCGGCTATTGTTGTAAAAGACTTAACGGAAGCAAAAAAATTAAGCGATTATATAACAGGTAAGAAAGATGCTAATCTTTTTTACGAAGAGTTTAAAGATAAATACTCAACAAACTTTGATGTAAGCAAACATTTACAACAGGTGGGTGTAATTAACCAAACAACCATGCTGGCTACCGAAACTCAGGAAATAGCCGAACACTTTAAACAGGTAATGATTGCCAGATACGGAGAGGGAAATCTAAAACAACACTTTGCGGATACCCGCGATACCCTTTGCTATGCTACCAATGAGAATCAAGATGCTACCTATGGCTTATTAAAAACAAATGCTGATTTGGCTATTGTAGTGGGTGGGTATAACAGTTCAAACACTTCTCACTTGGTAGAATTATTGGAACAGAAGTTTCCTACCTATTTCATTTCTTCTGATAAGGAGATAGAATCAAATACTTTGATACATCACTTTGATTACCCTCATCAAAAGAGATTAAGTACAAATGATTTTATTCCAAAAAAAGAGAAAGTAAATATTATCCTTACCAGCGGTGCATCTTGTCCGGATGCTGTTGTAGAAAAGGTTTTAAATAAAATGTTAAGCTATTTTAAAGGAATAAAAACTAAAGAAGAAGCACTAGTTTTTACTACTCAATAAATTTAAATCTCGCTGATAAGCGTTTTCATTATCAGTGTCATTTTAGGCTCTTGGGTAGAAGCCACACGCTGCACATCTTCATGCGTGGTCTTTTCTATTTTGCCGGGTACGCCTAAATCTGTACAGATACTAATAGCAAAGCAAGGTAAGCCCATGTGACGCGCCACAATAACTTCGGGCACGGTACTCATACCAACTGCATCGGCACCAATGGCGCGCATATAGTTGTATTCAGCAGGGGTTTCAAGTGTAGGGCCGGTTAAGCCTGCATACACACCTTCTGATACTTTTATATTATTTCGTTTAGCAATTTCTTTGGCTTTATGAATAAGTGCTTTATCATAAGCTTCGCTCATTTCAGGGAAACGTGTACCTAACTCATTATCATTTCTTCCAATCAAAGGGTTAGGAAAAAGATTAATATGGTCGTTAATAATCATAATCTCTCCTACTTCAAATGCAGGGTTAACACCACCACTGGCATTAGAAAGAAACAGGGTTTTAATACCCAAGAATTTCATCACTCTAACAGGAAAGGTTACTTCCTGCATGGTATAACCTTCGTAATAATGAAAGCGGCCCTGCATGGCAACAATTTTCTTTCCACCCAGTGTACCAAATATAAGCTTACCACTATGCCCCTCAACGGTGCTTAAAGGAAAATGCGCAATCTTCTCGTAAGGAAGACTATGCTCTATTTTAATTTCCTTTACCAGTCCGCCTAAACCTGTACCCAATATAATACCTATCTCTGGCTTAAAGTTGTTGGTTTGTTTATGTATATCGGCTGTGGTAAATTTTATTTGCTCTAACATATTTGGTTATTTGTTCGTTAAATTCTTCTTTTTGCTTTTTAAAGTCAATTTCAATCGGGAGCGCAAAAATAGCAAGGTCTTTCAATTCATCAACAAAATAATTCAGGCGGGTAGCATCTTTTTCGGTAGTGATGATGATTTTGTTCTCGTTCTCAATCTGATTAAAGCTTTGTTTAAGCTGCTCAATATCTTCATTTGTAAAATGGTAGTGGTCTGGAAAACTTTTATGAATAACATCTTCGGCATATTCTTTTACGTAAGTAAGCATGGGTTTGGGGTTGGCAATACCCGTAACTAATAGCACGGTGCAATTAAAAAGCCGCAAAGGGATGTTGATGGTTTCTTTTCTATCGAATAAATTATAAAGATGCCCGTACTTTAAATACGAGAAGAAAAGGTTTTGATACGGACGGGCGCTCACCTCTTTCATTACACCTTTTAGGTCAATAGGCGTAGCATATTCAGGGGTTTTGGTTACCACAATAATATCGGCACGCAGGTAGCCTCTTTTGCTTTCGCGCAGACGTCCTGCAGGTAATAATTCATCATTACAAAATAAATTATCATACTCGGTAAGCAAAATGTTTAAGCCACATTTTATCTTTCGATGCTGAAAGGCATCATCCAACACAACCACATCCACGCTTTTATCGGCAAGTATTTTTTTCACTCCTTTTACCCGGTTCTCATCCACGGCCACAAAGGCCGACGGGAATTTTTGTTTTATCTGCAAAGGCTCATCGCCACATTGGTCGGCATTGGTATTGGTTTCTACCACAAAAAACCCCGATGTTTTTCTTTTGTAACCTCTGCTAAGCGTGGCTACATTATGTTCTTTTTCAAGCAGTTTAAGAATATATTCTGTGTGTGGCGTCTTCCCCGCCCCGCCGGCAATAAGGTTTCCTATGCAAATGGTTTTAACTTCATCAAAGGTGGTTTGCTTTAAAAACTTGCTGTCGTACAATATATTGCGCAACCAGGTAATGCCACCATAAACCAGCGAAAAGGGCAAAAGAAGTATGCGGAGCAGGTCGTTCAAAATAAATAATGCATAAACATAAAAATTATTTTTATTTTTATTGTCTTTTTACGCAATAATATGATGGATAAAAAACCCGAGAACAAAGCCCCTGAAGAAACCACTGAGAAGTATTTTAACGAAGAAGAATACATCACGGCCGTGGTATTGCCCGATGGCACCGTAAAACCAGCTACTAAAAAAGAGCACGAATTGGAAGAACTGGTTAACCTGCTAACCTCGGGCGAGCGCGAACATAAGGATGCCGCCCTTGATTTGCTTAAAAACGAAGGCAGCATTGCTACCCTTATAGAAGCCATTAACCAAACCGAGAACAAAACCCATAAAGCAGCGCTTATTGCTGCCTGTTGGGAGAGCGGTTTGGACATTAAAGGTCAAGAATCTTTTTTTGCCACACTGGCAACGGATGCCGACATCTTTATTTCTTTAGAAGCCATTACCGTTTTAGATAGTGCCGATCTTAGCGAAGCCGCCGTTCGCAATGCCATTATTGCCATCTTAAGCAAAGCTACCGCAAAGCACCCCAATGAGGCTATGCTTACAGATTTAAAAGAACGACTGGCTGAGTAATTTATTCTTTTGGGTGTTGTTGCGAAACCAACGCCGATGACTGCGGAAGCAATACCTATTGAAGCAATAGCAACAGTTAAGTAAGCAATAGCAACCGACAGTGAAGCAATAGCAACTGATAGTGAAGCAATAGCAACCGACAGCGAAGAAATAGCAACCGACTATGAAGCAATTGCAACTGATAGTGAAGCAATAGCCATTGACAGTGAAGCAATAGCAACCGACTGTGAAGCAATAGCAACTGACAGTGAAGCAATAGCCATTGACAGTGAAGCAATAGCAACCGGACGATTATTTTAGGGGGTTTCGTGGATAAGTTAATGCTGCGTTAGGGATTAGCTCATTGTTTTAGTTTTTATTCTTGCTTCGCTGAATGCTGAAAAAGCATTTGTAGTGGAAAGCCCACAGCCGTAATCGGCGAGGATTTAGCTCATCGTTTTAGTTGTTAATTGCTTCGCTGAATGCTGGGGCATTTGGGAACGGAAAGCCCGCCCTTTGTAATCAAAGGGAACGCCCCAACCAATAAAATAATAACAATAATTAAGCGCATAGCTAAAAAATCTAATAAATACCATAAATTTGCCCGTCACTATATATACCGTATATGCAACTAACCAACAAAGTGCAATTAGCCGACAAAATTAAGGAAGCCATACGCGATGTGCCTGATTTTCCTAAGCCGGGTATTTTGTTTAAAGATATTACCCCTATTTTTTTAGACCCCAAGCTTTGTAATGAAATTACGGATGCATTCTGTCGCTCTTTTTCAACCTCAAAGCCCGATGCTATTTTGGGTATTGAGAGCAGGGGGTTTTTATTTGGTATGCTGATGGCAAGCTGGCTGAATATTCCGTTTATTATGGTGCGCAAAAAGGGAAAACTACCCAGCAAAACGGTTAGTCAGGAATATAATTTAGAATATGGCACCGCCACTATTGAAGTACATACGGGCATGATTAAAAAAGGCTGGAATGTATTGATACACGATGATTTATTAGCCACAGGCGGCACGGCAAAGGCAGCCGCAGAAATAGTGCAAAAATGCGGAGCCAAGGTGGCAGGTTTTACTTTTGTGGTAGCGCTTGATTTTTTAAAAGGAGAAGAACAATTAACTAACTATTCAAAAAACATACAATGTCTGGTACACTATTAACTGAAAATGCTGTTGGGATGAACTTTCATCTGAGCGAAAACCAAAACATGATTGCGGATATGATTCGCAAGTTTGGTAAAGAACAAATTTTACCTCATTTTATGGAGTGGGATGAATCTCAAGAATTTCCGGTGGAAGTATTTAAAAAACTGGGTGAGCTTGGCTTAATGGGTGTGCTGGTACCTACCGAATATGGTGGTTCGGGCTTTGGCTACCATGAGTATGTTACGGCTATTATTGAGGTATCTAAAATATGCGGCTCTATAGGTTTATCTTTGGCGGCACACAACTCGCTTTGTACCAACCATATCTTAACGTTTGGTAATGAGACGCAAAAGAAAAAGTATCTTCCTAAACTGGCTACTGCCGAGTGGATTGGTGCCTGGGGTTTAACCGAAACCGGCACGGGCTCTGATGCAGGCGGCATGAATACTACCGCTGTAAAAGATGGCGATTACTTTATTCTTAACGGAAGCAAAAACTTTATTACCCATGCCATTACCGGTAATGTGGCTGTGGTTATTGCCCGGACAGGTAATAAAGGGGACAGTCATGGTATGAGCGCTTTTGTAATTGAGAAAGGAACACCGGGTTTTAAATCGGGTAAAAAGGAGAATAAATTAGGTATGCGCGCCAGCGAAACGGCTGAACTTATTTTTACAGATTGCAAAGTACACAAAGACCAAATGCTGGGCAAAGAAGGCGATGGTTTTGTACAAGCTATGAAAATATTAGACGGAGGGCGTATTTCTATTGCTGCCTTGTCTTGTGGTATTGCACGCGGTGCTTTTGAAGCGGCTCTTAAATACAGTAAAGAACGCGAACAGTTTGGCAAAGCTATTTCTCAGTTTCAGGGTATTGCGTTTAAGTTAGCTGATATGGCTACTGATGTAGAGGTTTCTGAATTGCTTACCTACCGTGCTGCCGATTTAAAACAACGCGGAGAAAAAGTAACCAAAGAAAGTGCTTATGCAAAATATTATGCATCTGAAGCATCGGTACGTGTATCTACAGAAGGTGTGCAAATATTTGGCGGCTATGGTTATACCAAAGACTTTCCGGCAGAGAAATTTTACCGCGACAGCAAACTATGTACCATTGGGGAAGGCACCAGCGAGATACAAAAAATGGTTATTGCCAGGGAGTTGCTGAAGTAAATTCTATAATCTCTAATTTATATTTCTTTAAGAATTCTGTTTTATTGGGTTTAACGACCAAAATAAATGGTTAGTCTATTTTTATTGCAGAAGAATTATTTACTGTATAATTTTACTTTGGGTAAAGAAATTCTTTAAAAGAAAATAGCTATGAAAAAAGTTTTATGTGTTTTGGTTCTTTTAATTGCATATACTCTAAACGCTCGCCAAGCGGAGGATAAGGTAAGTAATACGGGTGGGCAAATTAACAGGTTAAGCAATGTTGATGTAAGTTTTCAACTGCCTCGTTTTATTTTTTCGAATACCAACACTCGCATAGTAGTAAAGTTTAATAACCCTGATAATTACAAATTGGCGGCTAATAAACGGGTGCTTAATTTTATTGTGAACGGAAGCGACCAACTGGTGACTTTTGATGAGAAAGGAATTGGTAATTTTTACTATACGTTTAAAGGTAGTAATGAATTGCAAATTCTTTTGGAAGATGTGAACTATACTGTTCAGCCTGAGGTGATTTCGATTTGGTATATTATAAGCCCTTTATTGGCCATCCTTTTGTTTTTTGGATACAAAATTATATTAACTGTAAAGAAAAACAGAACGCCCAATATGGTGGTTAAGCGCAATACCGGCACTTTAATTGAAGATGTGAATCGTTTTGAGTCGACATTAAAGGTTGTACGGGTTAAAGAACCTGTAGAAGAGTTTTAAGCTATCAGGCTTTGATGTATGTTTAGTATTTGAGGTATAATTAGGTTTTCTTCGTTATTCTCAATAACCCAGTCAGCCTGTTTTATTTTCTCTTCATCAGGCAATTGCTGAGAGATGCGTTTGTTTATTTCTTCCTCGCTAAGTTTATTACGTTTTATAATACGCTCCTTTCTAAGAGCAAGTGTGGAGGTAACCACAATAAGTTTATTTATGGAAGGAAGCAATTTGGCTTCTATAAGCAGGGCAGATTCTTTAAGGATGTATTTTTCTTCTTTATGTTGATGAGCAAACCTTTCAAAATCGAGTTTCACTTCCTGATGAATGATGGTATTTGTCTGCTTTAATAAACCCGCATCCGAGAATATCTTTTGAGAGACGTGAGTTTTATTCAGGGTTGTATCATTCAGGTAAGCTTCTTTGCCTAACAATTGTTCTATTTGCGGCTTTACATGGGGCAGGAAATAGAGTTCTTTAGCTCGCTCATCTGAATAATATACATGTATGCCCAGCGTTTCAAACACTTTGGCAACGGTACTTTTACCACTGCCTATACCCCCTGTTAAGCCTACAATAATCATGTATTACATCACAATATTTACAATCTTTTTAGGGACTACAATTACTTTTTTGGGTATTTTGCCTTCCAAGTATTTGTGGGTTTGCTCGGCTTCCATAACGATTTTCTCTATTTCCTGTTGGGAAAGGGTTAAGGGCAGCTCTATATTAAAGCGTGTTTTACCGTTAAATGAAATGGGATAAGCAAAGTTATCTTCTACCAAATAGGCTTCGTTAAACATAGGGAAAGGTGCCAAAGCAATGCTTTCTTTATGACCTAACTGATACCAAAGTTCTTCGGTTATGTGAGGTGCATAAGGAGAAAGGATAATCAATAAAGGTTCTAAGATGGTGCGCTTGTTGCATTTTAAATCGGTAAGCTCATTTACGAGAATCATAAAATTACTTACGGAGGTATTGAAGGAAAAACGCTCTATATCTTCTGTAATCTTTTTAATGCTTTTGTGTAAGGCTTTTAATTCGGCTTTAGTTGGAGGCTCTTCGGAGATGTTAATAATGCCAGCCCCCCTCTGTCCTGCGGACATCTCCCCCGAAGGGGAGAAAAATAAACGCCATAGTTTTTTTAAGAAGCCATGCACACCTGTAATACCATTGGTGTTCCATGGTTTGCTTTGCTCTAATGGGCCTAAGAACATTTCGTATAAACGTAAACAATCTGCACCATAATCATTACAAATGTCGTCTGGTGTAACAACATTCAATTTAGACTTAGACATTTTTTCAACTAAAGAAACTACTTCTACTTTGTTGTCTAAGAATAGTTTATCATATTGATTATTATTGCCAATTTTTTCTTTAAAAAATTCTTTTTTGCCAAATTCCCAATTAGTTAAAGGGCTTACCTTCTTGTATTCTTTAAGTGCTTCAGAATCAAAATAAAACTTTCCATTTTCTTCCTTTACAAGATCAATTGGCAAATGCACGGTAAATTTGCTTGCACAAAATTCAGCAGGAAAATCTGGATGAACTAAATAATTATAAAAAAGCGGTTTTTCTTCCCCATCTATTTCTACAACATTCATTAATTCTGTCGCTATTGTAGCACACTTACTTACCCCTTGTATCATCCCCTGGTTAATTAATTTCTTAGCAGGTTCTTCAATGCTAATATAACCAAGGTCTTTAAGGGCTTTGGTCCAAAAACGTACGTAAAGTAAATGTCCAGTTGCATGTTCGCTTCCACCAATATATAAGTCAACTTCTTTCCAGTAATCAGTAAGTTTTTTATCAGCAAATGCTGCGTCATTATGTGCATCCATGTAACGCAGAAAGTACCATGAGCTACCTGCCCAACCCGGCATGGTGGTGTGCTCATAAGCAAACTCGCCTTTATATTTCCAGTCTTTAGCACGCGCCAAAGGAGGCTCGCCGCTTTCAGTAGGCAGGTATTTATCCACTTCGGGCAATACCAAAGGCAATTCGTTTTCGGGCATGGCATGTGGTATGCCATCTTTATAATAAATAGGTATAGGCTCACCCCAATAACGCTGGCGGCCAAAGACAGCATCACGTAAACGGAAGTTAATCTTACCTTTTCCTAAATTTAGCTTTTCAATTTCTTCAATAGCACGTTTGATGGCTTGCTTAACTTCGAGTCCGTTTAAGAAATAAGAGTTAATGAGTTTACCTTCTTTGGCATCGTACGATTCTTTGGACAAATCTCCACCTGCCACTACTTCTATAATGGGTAAGTTAAAATGTTTGGCAAAAGCATAATCACGGCTATCATGTCCGGGCACAGCCATTACGGCGCCTGTGCCATAACCAGCCAACACATAATCGCCAATCCAGATAGGAATTTGTTTTTGTGTGAAGGGATGCATAACATAAGCCCCGCTAAACACACCCGACACACGTTTTACATCGGCTTGTCGCTCGCGCTCGCTACGGTTTTTAGCCTGAGTAACATAGGCATTTACTTCTGCTTTTTGCTCCGGAGTAACGATGGTATCAACCAACTCATGTTCGGGAGCAAGGGTTACGAATGATACACCGAAGACAGTATCGGGGCGGGTTGTGAATACTTCAATAAAATTCACCCCTCCTAAATCCTCCCCGAGAGGGAGGACTTTTGATTGTTCTTTAATCTGTAGTTTTATCTCTTTTACAACACTTTCAATATCTCCTATAACCTGCTCGTTTTTAAAACGAATTACCTTATAACCAAGTTCATTTAATCTTTCTGTTCTTGCGGCATCTTCCTCCTTTTGATAATCATGAATATCTCCATCCACTTCAACTACTAATTTCTTTGATATGCAAACAAAATCAGCAATAAATCTATCAATGATGTGCTGTCTTCTAAAATGCTCATCTAATTTATTTCCTTTTAGAGATTGCCATAAAGCACTTTCAGCCTGAGTTAGATTGTCTCTCATTGAAACTGCTTTATCTTGTAACAAATTCCACATTTGAGAATCTGTTGTATGATAGTCAGGCACAGCCCCCTTTCCTTTGGAAAGGGTTGGAGATAGGTGGTTTTGTATTCTGAACTTCAAACTCGTTCCTTCGCTCTTTCCAATCCAATAGCGTTGTGATTCTTTCAAAGGTTCTGGCCAATCAAGGGTATCTAAACCATCCAGCAAACGCTGTGCATAGGCCGTAATGCGCATGCTCCATTGTTGCATTAATTTTTGCTCTACCGGATAACCGCCACGTTCAGACACACCATCTTTTACCTCATCGTTAGCAAGTACCGTACCCATTGCAGGACACCAATTTACACGTGCTTCACTTAAGTAAGCCATGCGGTAATTCATCAGCACATCGCTGCGTTGTTTTTCGGAAAAGCTTTTCCAATCAGCAGCAGAGAATAATTCGGTATCGGCACAAACTGCATTAACAGAGGCATTGCCATTTGCTTCAAATTCTTTTATAAGTATTTCAATCTTTTCGGTCTTGTCTGATTTCTTATTATACCAGGCATTAAAGAGTTGAATGAATATCCACTGTGTCCATTTGTAATAATCGGGGTTTGAGGTACGTACTTCCCTATCCCAATCGAAAGAGAAACCTATTTTATCTAACTGTTCGCGGTAACGTGCAATATTTTGTTCGGTAGTAATTTTGGGGTGCTGTCCGGTTTGAATAGCATATTGTTCTGCCGGCAATCCAAAAGAATCGTAACCCATAGGGTGCAATACATTAAATCCTTTGTGGCGTTTGTAGCGCGCGTATATATCAGAAGCTATATACCCAAGCGGATGCCCCACATGCAAACCAGCACCGGATGGGTAAGGAAACATATCAAGCACATAGTATTTTGGTTTGGTAGAATCGTTATCAGCTTTAAAAGTTGCGTTGTCTTTCCAGTATTTTTGCCAGTCTTCTTCTATCTTCTTAAAATTGTATTCCATAATTGAAAAATAAGTCGCTAATTTACAAAATAGCCTTGTGTTTGAGTAATTATGATGGAGAATAGGCTTGAACTAAGCCAGGACGGTATTTATACCTTCTTTTTCCTTGACGAAAAAGAAGCAAAAAGTCAAGAAAGTTCCGATGGCATATCGCACAATGCCACACTGCGCCGCGGACTTTCGGGCTCACGCGCGACATCTGAAGGAGTTTTATCAAAAGAGGTAAATTAAATTAAGCTATTCTGCAAGACAATTAAAAAATAAATTATAATCTTGCTAAATAGAAGTTAAGTGAATGGAGCTATTTACGGACGAATATTTTATGAATGAAGCCCTGAAAGAGGCTCAAAAGGCGTATGATGCTGATGAAGTACCTGTAGGGGCTGTAATTGTTTGTGATAATAAAATTATTGCCCGTGCGCATAACTTAACCGAGCGATTGAATGATGTTACCGCACATGCAGAGATGCAGGCTATAACATCTGCTGCCAATTATATAGGCGGAAAGTATTTGAACGAGTGCGTGCTGTATGTTACTTTAGAGCCTTGCCCCATGTGTGCAGGGGCTTTGGGTTGGAGTCAGATAAGCAAAGTAGTTTATGCTGCAAAGGATGATAAAAAAGGATTTACTAAAATTGATTATCAGTTGCTGCACCCTAAAACAAGGGTGTTTGATGGAGTTCTGCAAGAGCCTTGCTCTGACATTATAAAGAAATTTTTTAAAGAGAAGCGTAAGTAAGCAGGACTACCTAATAATTACTTCCGTAGCACCAAAGCCATATTTCTTATAATCCCCATCCTGAAAAGAAACTTCTTTGTTATAGTTTTTTAGGATAGCAATTATCTCCTGTTTCAACCTGCCATTGCCAACCCCATGTATAAAAACAATTTTATAGTAACGATTGGTAATAGCTTCATCCAGGTTCTTTTGAAAATGCTTTAACTGCACTTGTAGTATCTCGTGATTGCCCATGTGTTTAAAAGAATCCAGCAGGTTCTGGGCATGCAAGTCGATTTCCTTTTCTACAAAAAAGGCAGGGTTGTTGTGCGGTACCGATTTCTTTTCCGGGGTTTTAAACTCCTTAATATTCTTCAATCGCTCCACATCATAATCGGTAAGCTGCTGCACAATCTTCTTTCCTTCCGTAAAATCATCTTTAAGAATACTTACCCACACCGGATACTTAAATTCATGATTAGGCATAAAGCCCTGTTGCTTCAATATATTTTCGTTTATATGAATAACCTGTCCGCAAGGTAACTGAGATGTATGATGATGTTTCTTGAAAAACAATATCTCTATCTTATGATACGCAAACTCCTCTAAGGATTGCTTATTAATTTGCTTCAACAACAATTTCTGATAAGCACCAAGCTCCCCATGCTTAAGCGTTTGATAATCGTTTCCGTCTTTAACCGAATAAGTAAACAGTAGATTATATGCAGAAGAATTAAATAAATAAAAACTGTATTTACTCTGCAGCAAAGGCATTTCATGGTCGGGTTCCAACACAAAATAAACGGCTTCGTTTCCTATCTCTTCCGTTTCATTTTCTTTATCCTTAAAAACAATCTCAGTATCAACTAAAACCAAATTATCAATCCCGTAAGGAATTTCAAAGCCATCCACTTCCACAAAAACAGTTTTCTTGTCTTTAAAGCGGGTAACAATACCCTCGCCCTTTTCGTTTAAGAAACGTACTTTATGTCCTATCCTAATAGCCATCAACGCAAAGATAGTATGAATGCCCCTTGTTTGGCAGTTGAGTAAGCATTATTTAAGCAGGCAATGGCTTTTTTGTTATAGAATTTACCTGAAACGGTTATATTCTCTTGCTCACAAAGGAACTTTGGCAGTTTTACTCGCTTAAGTGAATTGCCCGTAATCCAAATATAATCAGGTTTGATGGCGTTAACAAATTGCTGATTTAGTAAGGTTACATCTTTTGCAAACAGTATTCTTTTATTATTTACTACAAGTAAAGAGGTATTTGTAAGTTGCTCGCTTTTTTCAAATACAACATCATGGTATATTTTGTTTTCGCGCAGGGAGCTTTGTAATCTATCATCGGGAATGGTGTCAGAAAACTGAGTGTACCTGTTTCCTGAAAACACAGCTAACACATTTGTTTTATCGCTTTGATAAATTACCAGCTCATTATTCTTTTTGGTTTGTAAATCAAAGAAAATAGAAATTATAAGGGTGACAACAGCTAATGCAAGAGAACTCATTAATATCTTATATGACCTCTCTTCTATGCTGATAAACACCAAGAATATTACTACATACAGTAATATTAAATTTATCATGGAAAGATGAATATTATCTATTGTACAAAACGGAAGTGAATCGAAAAACACGGCACAGGCATTCATGGTTTTGATTAGGAATGCAGTAATATAAACTAACACCTTTGCAACGACTGTAATTTTAGAGAATAGCAATACCAATATACTGCCATACATGACAAGCGTTGAGATGGGTATTAAAACCAAATTGGTAATTAAAAAGAGTGCAGGAAACTGATGAAAATAATACAGCGTAACGGGCAAAGTGGCTAATTGTGCTGCTATGCTTACCGAACACAAAGCCCATACTTTATTGGCAAATCCCCATGAAAAAGCAAACATATTATTAAAATACGGGTACAGATAAATGATACCCAATACAGCCGTGTAGGATAACTGAAAGCCAATATCTGCGAGCCAAAAGGGATTGATACATAAACTAAAGAAAGCTGATACTAATACAATATTGGCTGTTTCAACCTGCTGGAAGAGTGTTTTGCCCAGCATGATTAAACTAAACATAAAGGCAGCACGTACCGCAGCAGCAGAAAAGCCCGACAACAAAACAAAGAACCACAGAAAACCTAAGATGAGAAATACTTTTATCCAGGTTGTTTTTTTAGTACGGTCTAAAAAGGACAGCATGTAACCCAATAACATATATATAATACCCACATGCAAACCTGAAACCGATAACACATGCAATGTACCTGTATGCGAATAAGCATTTAACAAAGGTCTATCTATTTCATCATCATAACCAAGCACCAAAGCAGCAACCATGGCAAACTCGGTAGTTTCTAAGCCGCTTTGCCGATAGGTGTTTAGTAAATGTTTGCGTATCTTTTGTGTAAAGCTGAACAGTGTAGTTGTTTGCACTTTATCAACCACATCCCAGCTTTCATCTTTTAAATAAACTGAGTGATAAATATTTCTAAAACTTAAATAGGCTTTATAATCAAACTCATGCGGGTTTAAGGGTGCTTGTATTTCCTGTGGCTTACCAATAAATACAATGGTATTGCCCGTCTCAAGGTTCTTGGCTTTATCTGCTTTCTCAAAATAAACAATCATCTTGCCCGAAGCAGCTTGCCAATTGCCTTTGTATTTTATTTGCTGCAAAGTAATTTCTGCTTTTACGCTTTTTGTTTTCTCAACAGGAATTTCACTTACATACCCTGAGTAGTTTTCTATATCACTTATGTTATAATTACCATAGTTATCTGTGTTTTGTTTATCATTATTATACGCACAAAGCAGCCATCCGCTTAAACATAAAAAGACTTGTATTCCTATTCCAAACAAAACCTTCGTAATAGTCTTGCTTTGTTTTACCAGTAAGAAATAGAGCAGCATACACAGCATGTATGCTACTAAACCATACACTAATTGAGGCGTATCGTTTCTGCCAATAAGCCAAACAGCAATGCCAATAGTAAAAGGAAAGAGTATTCTTAAGAAGGGCAACTTATTTAAGAAATTCATATAGTAAAGATATTTATTTTTTAAAAGGTTGTACCTTTGCGCCCTAATTATTAAACATGATTTCTACTGATATTGCTATTGTAGGTGCTGGTCCGGTTGGTTTGTTTGCCATATTTGAGTGCGGTTTGCTTAAAATGCGTTGCCATTTAATTGATTACTTGCCTCAAACAGGGGGGCAACTTTCTGAGATTTACCCTAAGAAACCCATTTACGATATACCCGGTTATCCAACCATTATGGCGCAGGAGTTGGTTGATAATTTAATGAAACAGGCAGAGCCGTTTAAACCCGGCTTTACCTTGGGCGAGCGTGTAGAAGTTTTAGATAAACGTGGCGAGGGCGATTTTGTGCTTACTACCAATATGGGCACACAAATACACAGCAAAGTGGTGGTTATTGCAGGCGGCTTGGGTTGTTTTGAACCCCGAAAACCTGACACGAAAGGCATAGAGAATTTTGAGAACGGCAAAGGCGTTGCCTATATGGTGCTTGACCCCGAGAAGTTCAGAGATAAAAAAGTGGTGCTGGCGGGTGGCGGCGACAGCGCTTTAGACTGGGCTATTTACCTGGCTCCTATTGCCAAAGAGTTAACGCTGGTTCATCGTAGTGAGTCTTTTAGAGGTGCGCCCGATTCGGTTAATAAAGTAATGCAACTGGCAAGTGATAAAAAAATTAACCTTTTGCTAAACAGCAACCTTACTCAAGCCAATGGTAACGGACACCTGCAAAGTGTAAATGTACAAAACACCAAAACTAATGAGTTAAGTACTATTGAAACAGATGACCTTATTCCTCTGTTTGGTTTAAGCCCTAAACTGGGACCTATTGATAACTGGAAGCTTCAAATAGATAAGAATGCCATTGAGGTAAATACCGACGATTACAGTACCAACATACCCGGCATTTATGCCATTGGCGATATAAATACCTACAAAAACAAACTTAAACTTATATTGTGCGGTTTCCATGAGGCGGCTTTGATGAGCCACAGCGCCTACAAATACATGAACCCCGGTATTAAATACACCATGAAGTACACCACGGTTAACGGGGTGAATACATTTTAGTTTTTTTGCTAAGTTAATTCACAAAACGGATTCCGTTAATTAGGCACCACAGAGACGTCTTTCAGCCCCGTCAGGGTGTCTTGCAGTCTAGCAGGAAACTAAAACACATGATAATCAAAGCACAACACGAAGAATGAGTTTACTTATAAATAGTAAGTTGTTTCTACTTTACCAAAGTAACAGTACCATGCAGAGATCTATTCGTATTAGCAAAATCGATTAAATCTATCTTCCACACATATACATCTTCCTGTACTATTTGATTGCCTTTAGCTAAATAAGTACCATCCCATCCTTTGTTTATATCATCTGAATAGAACAGATTATTACCCCATCTATCGAAAATATATAGTTTAAAGCTATTTATTCCTTCACCTACCGCTTTAAACATTTCATTCTTACCGTCTCCGTTTGGGGTAAAAGCATTAGGAACATATAGGGCATATGTTTCCAGTATCTTA
>PLYA01000025.1 GCA_003153315.1 Bacteroidota bacterium | reverse complement strand
CAAGGGCATCCATCATACGGATGCCCTTTTTGCGTATACCTGTTCTACTATTTTTGGCGCACATCGAAACAGTTTTCACAAAGATTATAACGTTTTTCGTAAAGATTATACTATTTCCCACAGAGATTATAACGTGTATGCAAAAGATTAAAACGTTCATCAAAAAGATTATAATGTGTAGCGAAAACATTATAACGTGTACGCAAAAGATTAAAACATCCATCAAAAAGATTATAATGTGTAACGAAAAGATTATAACGTGTACGCAAAAGATTAAAACGTCCATCAAAAAGATTATAATGTGTAGCGAAAACATTATAACCTGTACACAAAAGATTAAAACGTCCATCAAAAAGATTATAATGTATAACGAAAAGATTATAACGCCCATCAAAAAGATTATAATGTGTATCGAAAAGATTAAAACTCCTATTGAAAAGATTACTTTTTATGCCTAAAACAGCTTAATTGCTTTTAAAAACACAAAGGTTTGTGGCGGGGTAGGTAGTGTTTGTGCCGGAAATGATTAGATGTTTGGTAGAGAGGCGAGAGATTTTATTACATTTGTTTTGGCTTAGCGCGGTTTAAGTACTTGTAAATAATTACAAACGACAAAAACTAAACATAGCCGGTAGTTATCGGTAATTTTGAGAAACCGAACCTGAACGAACGAACTTAAAACAACAGTGGAGCAGAGCCCACTTAAATAAACGAAGCATAAACAAACAAATGTGGCGACTACGCACAAACAAAATGAAAAAAAAATCATTATTTATTGCTATAGCAGGAATAGTTACAATTGTTGCTTGTGGACCAAGTGACAAAGAGAAAGAAGCTAAAGAAAAGGGAAAGTCTGATTCCCTTTCTGCGGTAAATCAATTTGAATCGGAATCAATTAGTTCAAACAAAATGTTTTCCTCTAATTCGTTGAAGGCTTTTATACCAAGCGATGAAATGGTAAATGAATTAAGTAAACTAGGAGATACTTTATCAAAAACAAACAAACAAGAATTTAATTATCCAGATGGATTCACTTCCTACTTTGATAATTCAGATGCTTTTAAAGAAGATTTACCAGGGGCACAAGGCGAAATCATAGAACTAGTTAATGTAGATACTGCTGGTAAAGCAGTTTTTTTTCGCGCAATTAAATCCGCTCAAACAAGAGGTTTGAAATTAACTCCGCAAACACCCCAAAAGGCTAATGCAACTTCAATTTCATATAATATTAAATCTAAAAGTATGATTGGTTTTATTTTGGGTAATGCGCAAATGGAAACTGACGAAGCTTATAATTTTATTTATAAGGAAGATTTATACTGCGATATCCCCGATTCAAGTTTTAATAAAACAACTATGAATGAAGTATGGAATAATGCAAAAGACGATGTTGAAAAATCAAAACTTTATATAATAAAAGAGGCTTGGGTTATATCATATATTACATCTAAATATAAAATGAAAAAATTTTTTGCAAATGCGAACATTCCTGACCAAGGTGGGGCGATAAAAATTGGTACAGATATATATACTGGAAGCAATAATAAAACAGTTGTTTATAAAGTAAAATTTTTTGCATTACCTCTTAAAAATTTCATAACGACAGATGCGAAATCTACCCCAGCTCCAGCTCACACTTAAATAGAAAGCAATAAAAACATAAACAATCAAAAAATATAAAAATGAAAAAAACATTAATATTATTAGCAATTTTAGCTTCACAGCTTGCATGTTTTGCTCAGACAAAATTTGCAATAACCTTTAATCAGGGATTTGGGCAATTACCAACTTTTACAAATTATAATGAATCTGGTTTGCTTACAATGAAACAAGCAGAGGATGCATTTAATTATGTAAAAAATGATGTTGATATAGAATGGAGGTATTCTTATGCAGGCTGTGAAAAACGGGCACATGCTGTTTCACTCCTATTAAAAGGAAAAAAAGTAAAACACTATAAGATTTGGAATTTTGACCCGATGATGATTTCACTTTTCAATAAATCTCAAAAGCCTACTGTAAATAGTAAAGCTGGATTAAGTCCAAAAGTTAGTTGGGGGTATCATGTAGCCATTTTAGTATTTGTAAAAGACGGAGAAAAAATTAAACCTATGGTAATTGACCCTGCACTGGATGATAAATTACTCACTCAACAACAATGGCTTGACCTTCAAAACACACCTACATCATACTATACTTACTTAGACCCCAAATGGTATAACTATGCAACTACTGATAAGTTCAAGTATTCCTGTCAAGGGATTGCATCTCCTTTTCCTCCTTGCATGGATGGACTTTTGACAGGTGATTTTTTCCTTAACGAGGATATAAGTTTAACAGGGATGTGGGTTGAAGAAGCATTGGCAGTTAATCAACTTGCAATGAAAATAATTACAGAAATAATAAACAAAGAACCTGCAAACTCAGACAGGAAAAAAGCATTTACAGAATTAGTTGAGAATTTTGTCAATCTAACCAACGCATTAAGTGGGACAAGTTTAACAGACAGTATTAAAATATACGCTGACATATTAAAACCCTATCAATCTCAATTTACAACTATTAAACAGAGTTGGAAATCAAAATTAGCCCCACTTAGACAACAGTAAAACTCCCGATAACAGCAAGCAAACCCAATGGCGGGCGATCTCTAAACTGAAACATTTTTTTCTTATATTTACATTATATAAGCCGACACATTTCGGTTTCAAAACGCCACTGGGTTTGCTTGCAAAACGTTAATCGCAATTTGCCATGCAGCGCGTAAAGCCCAAAACAAAAACGCCATTCTTTTTACAGAACGGCGTTTAATTAAATTACATTAGTTTATTTTTTTACAATAATAAATTCAGTACGTCTGTTTTTTTGGTGTTCTTCTTCAGAGCAGGTAGAAACAACATCCCCATCGCAGGCACAACCGTTTACTAAATTTGTTTTGCCATAGCCCTTGCCATAAATCCTTTCAGGTTTTGAAATTCTTGATTTAATATACCATGCAGATACTTTAGCTCTCTTATCAGATAATATCTGATTATACTCTTTCGTTTCTCTGCAATCGGTATAAGAGCGCAATTCAATAACCATATTAGGGTATTCATTCATTACCTGAACAATTTTTGTCAACTCAGCCACCGCATCCGGGCGGATATTGTATTTATCCAAATCAAAATAAATAGGTTGGTCGGTTACTGAGGGATCGAACTTTACTATTTTTCCCAAATCAGCCCCTACTTCTACCTTTTTAGCAATATGTTCTTCTCTTGTAAGCAGTATAACATCTGCCCTTACAATAAATTCTTTGCCAAAAGTATTGGCAATAGTATCTCCTTCAATGTATTTTTCTTTTGTACCGCTTAGTTTAAAGTTCTTATTTGATTCAACTAAAAAAGTATAGGCACCGTTTGTTTTGGTAGTGAGGGTATCCATCACACTATCTTTATCAGTACGTAAGGTAATAAACGTTTTAGCAAGTTGGTTTCCTTCTTTATCTTTTGCAATACCTTTTAGTTGCTTGCCTATATTTAATCCTTTTAAAATATCAACTCCATAAATATCATCATCTCCGCTGCCCCCGGCTCTATTGGAAGAGAAATACCCTTTGCTTAGCTTGTCATCTGTTATCATGGCAAAATCATCATAAGGTGTATTTAAAGGAGCCCCTGCATTATATACATGACCAACTTTAGAGTCTTTGACCATACAAATAAAAATATCCAAGCCACCTAAACCAAAACGTCCGTTGGATGCAAAAAACAATACGCCATTATTCTCTTCGTAAAAGGGGAACATTTCATCTCCTTCCGTGTTTATTTTATTGCCTAAGTTTTCGGGTTTTGACCATTCTCCTTTTTCGTTTTTTGTAGTCCTGTAAATGTCTGCTCCGCCATAACCACCCGGCATATCACTGGTAAAATACATGGTCTTTCCATCAGCTGATAAACAAGGGTGCCCAACTGAATAGTCTTTATTATTAAGATAAAAAGATTCTGGTTTAGACCACTTGCCTTCTTTATATGTGCGGAAATAAATTTCAAGGTTTACTATAAGGTCTTTTCTTTTAAGTTCACCGTTGTTTCTGGTAAACGCCATATAAGTAGCATCTTTACTAAAACTGGCAGGCCCGTCGTTCATTTTATAATCCAAACTTTTATCAAATATTGAAGGGGTTTTCATCTGACCTTGTTCAACTTCAGATACATACATTTTTAAATAAGGTTTCCCGTTCCAATTAGATTTTTTCTGAATCATTTTATTAGCTCCTCGGCTTGCCGTAAAAACAATTTCATTTTTGTAATAAGACGTGCCAAAATCTTCGGCATCTGTATTAAAATTCAAATGTTCTATTTTGTATTTGCCATCGTCTTTTTGTAAATTGGGTAATGTAGCCTTATTAACTATGTAGTCCTTTGCACGTAAATCATTTGGTTTTAGTTCTATGAACTTATCCATATACTTAGCTGATTCTGCATATTTACTGTTGTCTTTTAAAATCATGGCATAATTGTAATAATCCTCAGGCAATGTTCCTCCTGAGGTATTTATCAGCTTTGCATAAGCTATTTCAGACAGGCTATCCTTATTCTCGCTCTGGTAGCTCTTAGCCAGCTTGCGTTGCCCATCCACACTTAAATGTTTTGCATCGGTATAACTATCAATGGCTTTATTAAAAGAGTATGTAAAATAGTACTTATCTCCCCTTTTTTCTTTGTTCGATTTTTCCTGTGCAATAACGTTAACGGATAACCCGATAAATACAATTGTAGGAATAAATAATGTTTTCATTTTTTAGTTTTTATTTGTTATTAAAAATATCTTGGAGTATGAACTTGTTTTTTGTCGAAGCGTAGGAAATCATATCTTAATATTATTTCATGACTTCCCATATTATACAAAGGTGTTTTCAATCCATAAGAAAAATCGTATGAGTAACCTAAGTAGAATTGAGGCGTGGCATAAAATCCTACTAAGGCTCCAACGGCGTCGCCTGTACGATACATAGCACCAAGCAATAATCGTTTCATGATTATAAAGGATGCTGTAACATCTATTTCCACAGGAGCGGCAGCAGTTACCTTAACCAATGCTGTAGGTTTAAAAGCCAATGCATCACCTAAATTAAATAACGCACCTGCAATTAAATAGTAACTTCTTTGTTGTTGCCCTATTAAAGCAACTCCGTTAGCCTGATTTATTACAGAATAATTGTTTTGCAATAAATTAGAAGATGAAATACCCGCGTAAAAACGCTCTCTGTAATAATATGCACCAAAACCAACATTAGGAGTTATATGATTATTGATATTATTTTGAAAGGTGGGGTCGCTTTGTTGGTTTAATTGAAGCGCACTCAGGTTTGCCTGAAATATATTGATACCTGCACTTAAGCCAAGAGCCAAGGTTGATTTTTTAGACAAGTTCATTCTATAAGCAAAGTCACCTACTATGGATGAATTATTTATTGGCCCTATCTTATCATTTGAAATGGCTAGACCCAACCCTATATGTTGATTTTGCAAAGGGGCGTGCATGGTTATCGTTTGATTGACAGGTGCACCTTTAAAATCAACCCATTGCGAGCGATAAAGTGCAGTTACAGTTAGGGCATCTCTGCTTCCGGCATAGGCAGGGTTAACTATTAAGGTATTATCCATGTAGTGGGTGTACATGGGGTCTTGCTGTGCCTGCAAGGTTAGCCCCCCAAGGGTTGAACCGATTATGAACGTTATGGTTTTAAGTGTTTTCATTTTATTTTTTGTTTTAATTTTATGAGTGTTTTTTTGATTTACTTTTTATCTGTTTAAATAAATAGTTCCTTTATAAATACTGGAACCATTGCCCAAATCAAGTATGTAGAAGTAGGTGCCAACCGGCAAGTCATCTCCGCCAACTCTCACACCTTTTGTTGATTTACCATCCCAGGTACTTTGATATGGTTTTGCTGAAAACACTTCGTCACCCCAGCGATTAAAGATTGTAAATGTGTTTAGCGGATAATATTCAATCCCCCTTATTACAAACAAATCGTTTATACCGTCACCGTTTGGAGAGAAGCCTTCGGGGATAAAGAAATCTGTTGGATAGGTTACGATAGTTGAAATATTGTTAACCGCATTTGTATCTATTCCACTACCTTGTATGACTGCTGTATTAGCATAGTTTCCGGCAGCAAGTACTTTTACTGTTACCGTTAGTACGGCAGAAGCCCCGTTGTTAAGATTGCCTATTGTCCAGATTCCGGTTGATGGGTTATAAGTACCCATGGTTGATGTAGATGAAACATAGCTGTATCCGTTTTCTAAAGTATCGCCCACTAGTACACCTGTTGCATTAGCAGGGCCGTGGTTAATAGCTACTATGGTAAACACAACCGTACTACCAATTAAGGGGTATGCATTATTTACTGTTTTAACAACGCTTAAATCAGAAGTATCTGCAATACCACAATTATTTACTGTAACAGAAATCATTGAAGCAGCCGAACTACAAATACCGATTGAAACGGTTAATGAATAGGTTCCAGCTTCGATAAGTGTTGCAGGTGAAAGACTTGGATTTTGATTGGTAGAGGTAAAACTGTTTGGACCCGCCCAGTTATACGTTGCTCCGATAATAGTTGGTGAGCTTAAATTAATCATGCCTCCTAAACAAACAGGAGAATTACTACTTGGAACTGCAACCGGTAACGTGTTTACCGTAACTGTTATGGTTGCTGTGTTAGAGCAATTATTTCCATTGGTACCTGTAACGGTATATGTATTGGTAGATAAAGGAATAAAAACAATTCCATCTATTACCCCGCCTGTCCATATATAAGAAGTAGCTCCACTACCTGTAAGCGTAACCGAAGAACCAGCACACACAGTTGTTGTGCTTGCATTAGCTGTAACGGTTGGCAAGGGGTTTACCTGTAAAGAAACTTTGATAGAAGAATCTTTCGGTAAACAAGTTCCGCTTATCATCACATTATAAAAAGATGACGTATCTGATAAATTAGCAGGATTGATGGATAATGTTGCTGTATTTACTCCGGAGAAATTCCCACCGTTAACTAAGTTTACCATTCCGTTTCTCCACTGATAAACAAGACCCGTTCCGGTTGTGGCCACTGAAAAACTTACTGAGCTACCTGTACATACTGTTTGACTAACAGGTTGTGTAGTAATGCCCGGAGCGGTATTAATTTTTAAAGAAACTTTTAAAGAGGTATCATTTGGTAAACAAGTACCGTTTACTACCACATTATAAAAAGAAGAAGTATCTGATGAATTTGCAGGGTTGATGATAAGTGTTGCTGTGTTTACTCCTGCATAATCCCCACCGTTAATTAAATTGGTGGTTCCATTCATCCATTGGTAACTAATACCTGTTCCTGTTGCCGCTATTGAAAAACTTACTGGACTACCTGCACATACTGTTTGACTAGCAGGTTGTGTAGTAATACCCGGAGGCGTATTGATTTTTAAAGAAACTTTTATTGATGTATCGTGCAGCAAACAAGTTCCGTCTATCACCACATTATAAAAGGACGATGTATCAGAAATAGTTGCCGGATTAATGGTTAGTGTTGCCGTAGTTGCACCCGAAATATTTCCTCCGTTAATTAAGCTTGTTATTCCCTTTTCCCACTGATACGTAAGACCCGTTCCTGAGGTAGTAACCGAGAAGTTTACCGAACTACCCGCACATACTGTTTGACTAGTCGGTTGTATGGTAATAGTTGGCGTAGCAATAAGCATTAAAGAAACTTTTATGGAAGAATCTTTTGGAGCACACGTTCCACTTATCATTACATTATAAAAAGATGATGTGTCAGATAAATTGGCAGGATTAATAACAAGTGTTGCTGTATTTACTCCTGCAAAATTTCCGCCATTAACTAAGTTTATAGTTCCGTTTCTCCACTGATAAATAATACCAGTACCTGTTGTGGCTACTGAAAAACTTACCGAACTACCCGCACATACTGTTTGACTGGCAGGTTGTGTAGTAATACTTGGAGGTAAATTAATTTTTAAAGAAACTTTTATAGAAGTATCCTTGGGTGCACAGCCTCCTGTAATAACTACGTTATAAAAAGATGATGTATCAGCAATAGTTGCCGGATAAATTTTAAGTGTAGAAGCTGTTGCATCTAAAACATTTCCTCCGGTAACTAAGTTTACTGTTCCTTTTCTCCACTGATAAGTAAGATTTAAACCCGTTGCTACTACCGAAAAAATAGCTGTATCACCTGTACATATTATTTCATTAACAGGTTGTAAAGTAATATTTGGCGCATCGTTTACCACTAAAGCAACATTTATAGAAGTATCGCCTGCGGTACATGGTTCGCTTATTATAACATTGTAATCAGAAGAAGCATCCGCTAAACTTACCGGATTAATAACCAGTGTAGCTGTTGTAGCTCCAGAAATATTTCCTCCATTAACTAAGTTTACAATTCCTTGTCTCCACTGATAAATAACACCTGTTCCGGTTGTTGCCACTGAAAAACTTACCGAACTACCCGCACATACCGTTTCACTGCTTGGTTGTGTAGTAATGGTTGGCGTAGAATTAAGCTTTAAAGAAACTTTTATGGAAGTATCTTTTGGAGCGCAGCCTCCGCTTATTACTACATTATAAAAAGAAGAAGTGTCTGATAAGTTGGCAGGGTTGATTATTAGTGTTGCTGTAGTTACTCCTGAAAAATTGCCTGCGTTAATTAAGTTCACAGTTCCATTCCTCCACTGATAACTGATACCTGTACCTGTTGCAGCTACCGAAAAACTTACCGGACTGCCTGTACACACTGTTTGGCTTACGGGTTGTGTTGTAATGTTTGGTAGCGTATTAATTTTTAAAGAAACTTTTATAGATGTGTCTTTTGGAGGACAACCTCCGCTTATTACCACGTTATAAAAAGATGACGTGTCAGATAAATTGGCAGGATTAATAGTAAGTGTTGCCGTGTTTACTCCAGAAAAATTTCCAGCGTTAACTAAGTTTACTGTTCCATTTCTCCATTGGTATGTAATACCTGTTCCTGTTGCAACTACCGAAAAACTTGCGGGGTTGCCTGAACATACCGTTTGATTACTTGGCTGCACGCTAATAGTTGGTGCTGTATTAACTTTTAAAGAAACCTTTATAGAAGTATCATTAGGAGAACCACCTATTACCACATTATAAAAAGAAGATGTATCCGCTGCCGTTACCGGATTAATAGTTAGTGTTGGTGTATTTACTCCTGAGAAGCTTCCTCCGTTAACTAAATTTATATTTCCGTTTCTCCATTGGTATGTAATACCGGAGCCTGTTGCAACTACTGAAAAGCTTGCCGAACTGCCTGCACATACTATTTGATTACTTGGTTGTGTTGTAATACCCGTAGCCGGAACACCACAACCCGGAGGCATGGTAACATTTACGGCAGAGGTACCTAAAGCACCTGTGGTGGTAAGGGCTCTTCCATCAAGTACAACGCCTGTAGCTAAGTTAATGGCACCGTTGTTGCAAATAATAGTTCCTCTAAAAATGGAATTGGTATTTATACTTACAGCACCATTAATTTCCCAATACACATTTTTTGATTGCGCTCCGTTAATCAGTACTACCCTTGAATTAACACTGGTTCCAAATGCACCATTTACCTGAAAAACAAACACCGCATTGGCATCACCTTCTGCATTTAAATAAAGTGTATCGGTAAAAGTTACTGCTGCGTTCATAAGATAGGTGTGTGGTGTAAGCACCAAATTGTTTCCAAACTGTGCAGGATACAATAACTCAATATCATAAGGCAACAGGTTTAAATAATTATAAACTACACCCAAATCGGTTGCACAAACATTGGTAGAGCCATCAGGAATGGAATGAATAGTACCCACTACCAATAAAGGATTATAACCTGTGGTTGTACCACCTGCATTTGTTCCAATATCTCCAACAACATTGGTTACACCAACATTGGTTACAGGACCGTTAGATGAAAATAAAGCATAACAAGCTGTTGAAGCAAGTGTAGGAGCTATAGGCCCTGTAAGAACCGGACTTCCACAACCAATAGGTGTATATGCCAATACTCCACTCACATTCACAGCACCTGTTGTAGATAATGCCCTTCCTTCAAGCGTATCGCCCGCAGTCATAGTAATAGCTCCATTGTTTGCAATAACCGTTCCCCTCATGGTAGTTCCGCTTGCCATACTTACCAAACCTTCTACTTTCCAAAACACATTACATGCTTTAGCACCGTTTATCAATTGTACTTTAGAATTTGCGTTGGTAGAAAATGTTCCGTTTATCTGAATAATAAATACAGCATTAGGGTTTCCCAATGCATTTAAAATAAGATTCAGGTTCAATGTTGCATTGCCCGTTATAGAATATGTGCCTGGCGTAAGAATTTGCCCGCTGCCCAATAAAGGAGCCGGAAATAAGGTTGGCACATCAGCGTTTAATTGGTTATAGGCACTCAGCAAATCTGCTGCGCAGGTTCCGCTTGCACCGTCAACCATGTGCATAACACCATTTACGTTGCCAAAGCCTGTTATGGCGCCACTGTTTGTACCCACATTGCCCGTAAGTTGCGATATGCCCGTGTTGCCAACAGCACCTACCGAACTAAAAAGCACAAAGTTTGCTGCTGTGCCTAAGGCAGGTGCCTGCCCAAAAGCTGCATTAGGAAAAAAAGACAACATATAGATGCTTGTCGTTATAATAAATAGTTTACTTTTCATTTTAATTAAGTTTATTGATGAATATATTTTCATGCTGCAAAGGTGCATGCGGGTGCAGCCGGATATGTTACAAAACCCTGCAATTAAGTTACATCAATCACTTATTTGATTTTTGTTTGGGTGTTCCGCTTGATTTAGCTCAATCGCTTTAGTTGTTTATTTTGGCTTCGCTGAATGCTTCGCATTTCAACGGCGGGCTTTACGCACTGCACGGCAGTTTGCTACAATCCCTAACGTCAGCGAAGCAATTAAAAAACTAAAACGATGAGCTAAACCGCCGGAACGTCCAAATAACAACTTTAGGTAAGAAACTTTCTTTCTTTTAATAAATAGCAACTGCCTTCGGCAATAATGCTAACCTTTAAATTTTCAACCACAATAGGCGTGGTATTATTAACCGTATGAATGTTTGTCTTGCCTATTTTACTTCCATCAATAAGAATAACCATACCCGAGCCCATACACGCTGCTTTATTTCCATCTGAAATAATGAGGGCTGTGTTTTCTTCCAAACCAATACCTAAACAGGAAGAGTTTAGGGTAATGGCATGTGCCAGGCGGGCAAAACGCCCACGCTTAATAAAGTGTGTATCTACAATAATGTTCTTTATTAAATTAAAGCCTTTGGCTATTTTAATGCTCCCTTTATAAAGAGCAGACTCAATTAAACCGCCGGTAATGATGGTTTCGGCTAAAACCATAGCTCCTGCACTGGTGCCTCCAACAATAAAATTTTTATCGGAGTAATATTTGTTTTTAATAGCTTTTAGTAATGTTGTTTTAGCAAGCAGCGAAATAAGTTTAGTCTGATATCCGCCTGTAAAGAAAACAGCATGTGCTCTTTGTATACGTTTTAAGGAAATAGAGTTCTTGGCATCTTTTTTGTTTTCTACCTTTATAATTCCAACATGGGTAAAACCTTCGCGTTTGAATGAATCTATATAAAGTTTCTCCATTTCCAATGGGATGGAAGAAGCCGAGGCAATAATTTCAATGACGTGATTGGCTCTGGGAATCTTTGATATAAGTGTACCTAAAATTTCAAAGTGTGATTTCGATTTCTTTCTTTTTTTAACAATTAAATTTTCTCCGATTACTTCGCCTTTGTCTTCATGTCCGCCAATAAAGAGTAATTTTCCTTTTGGGATTATTTTATTCATGGAGTTTGTATTTTCCGTTTCGCTTATTTATTTCATAACTGAGTATCACTAAAATATAGAAGGTAACATCTCCTGCAATCTTACCAACTAAAATACCAAGCGTAAAGTTTTGCATGAGGATTGGAAACAGGTATAAAAAAAACGGACGTAACAATAATCCGTCAATTAATCCTGCCGGACCAAATTCGATAACAATATGGGCGGTTATTTTACTGAGGTCTGAGAAAGAAACTGTTTTATTTTCTTTGCTGTGCCTCATGGCAACAAGAGTAGTATGTTGAATAAATACTGTGGAATAGAACCCGATACCTTCTCCTAAAGAACCTGCGTATGCAATAAATAGTAAATTATCAGAAAAAAGATGCGTTATACTTGCAGCAGCAATAGCGGTTACTGTTCCGATAATTTCTGCGGGTAAATATCTCTTTAGCCACTCTTTAATTTTCTTTTTGGGCATTGTTCATTCAAGAAAACTTATATAACCGGATAGGCCTGGCCAATTTTAGTTCCCATTTTATAATGTACCATAGGTTGTGCAATTAAACTAACATTGCTGGCCGATTCGAATACCAAAATAATATCAGAACCTCCGAATTGAAAATAAGACAATTCTTCTCCCTTGCGAACAGTAACACCCACTTCGGCAGTAATAATAACAGAAGATACCTGACTCATGCCAATGGGTAAAACCGCTACCAGCCCTATTGGAGTATCTAATACTATTAATCCTCTTGTTTGTGCAAACTGGTATCCCGCCAAATCAGATGAGTCATAAACCCGTTTAAGTTTTAAAGAATGTGTTTCTGAATTTTCTTTTACAGCTTCTACTTCCTGATACACTTGTCCTTGAATGACACGGGCTTCTAAAACCTTTCCACCTACCGGTGCATGCTGACGATGATAATCTGTCGGACTCAGGTAAGAGTGCATAAACATCCCGTTTTCAAAACGGTCTTTATATGGACTTCCTTCAAGCAATTCACTTATCTTCCAATTCAGGTTTTTAACAGTTACATTAGAATCTTTTCTTATTTCCCATTGCCCTTTAAATGTAGAATCTGCAGGCATTACAATTATTGCGTTATCTGATACAGCTGCTATAGGGCGATATCCGGGCTTAAAGTGTCTGGCAAAAATCTGATTAAACGTTTTCCATCCCCCATGAGGTCGGGTATATTCTTTCATGTTATAATACGGAGAATCATAAAATGATTGCTCAGATTCTTTAGTCAATGACTCAGGCGTATCATGAAATTCTCCAAGAGCATTAGCATAATCTACCAGCCATTTAGAAAAGGGAGTAAGTGGAAGTGCTTCGTTGTGTGGAATTACTTTGTTTTGTAATGATAAAACAGGTTCCTGATCTGCAATAAAATAAAAAGCAGAGAGGTGGTCATTCACAATCATACCCGTTGATGTTTCTGAAGGAACCCAATACAGAAATTCATTAATCCAATTCAAGTAACTATCAAGGTCTTTAATATTTTTTAAAAGCGGGGCATTTGTAGCATTTGCTTTTTTAATGGCTTTTTCAAAACTGTCTTGCCAGTTATTTGCTTTTATCATCCTGATTAAATCTTCGACAACAGGATGGTATTTTGTTTTAGTTAACACGTTTATATTTATTTATATGATTCTTGTACTAATACTTCATTTAAAAGCTTTATGCGTTCTTGAAGCATTTTAATTGTCTCCTCCAAAGTAATTTCCTCGTCAGATGGTTTTATTTCTATTTCTTTTTTAAGTATATCTTCCATGTACATAAAGTGTGCTGCAAAAATGAGTACACTTTAAAAGATAAGTATTACACAATTCTTGTAGGTTATTACATATTTCACACCATATAATTTGGTTGCAACACGATAAGTTCTATACAATTCTTAGCTATTTTTAAATCACTCTGCATTTGTCTTCTTATAAATAAGTTTACCCCATTTTATTTTACCCCAAATCCGTTCGTGAATAAAATAGCCAATGGTAGTATATACATTACTTACAATCATAAAACCCAAGGCTACTTTTATCTGCCCGGTAAACAGGTAAATGGAAACAAAATCAAGCGTTAATATAACCGCACGGTAGCTAATGGTTTTTACAACCGACCTGCTAAGTGTTTCTTCTGAGCGCTGTTTAGCAGGAATAAGTTTTTCTATCACGCGTACTTAATAACACACAACCAACACCCCCGTTAGTCTTTCGGTGTTACTTTTTCTGCATCCCTGTTCTGCTTATCTTTTTCTACTGCATTGGTTTTCTCAATTACTTTTCTGTCGGCTTGTTCCTTTTCGTCGGTTTTTTTATCTACGTTTCTGTTAGCTTTGTCCAGTTCCTGCTCCTTTTGGGTTGATTGATATTGTGCCTTATTCCTTTTGTTTTCTTTATCACCCACATTATTTTGGGCATTTCTAAGGTTATCGGCTTTTTTATCTACATTGTTTTTGGCATCGCTAACATCTTGCTTTTTTTTATCAGCGTTCTGTTGTGCATCTTTTAAATCTTTGCCCTTTTGTGCAGTAGCCTTATCTTCTTTCTTAAGCTGTTTGGCTTCTTTTGCCTGTTGTTTTGGGGTTTTTCCGGTTGTGTCCTGTGCAAAGGCTGAACCTGATAATACTAAGCCGTTCAGGGCTATGGTTAAAAATAGTTTATTTATTGTTTTCATACTATGTTTTTTATTGTTACGAATTCGTTTTCGCAAGCCCACAAAGGTTGTTGATTAAAAGCCTATATATATTACATAATCCTTTAATTATATTACATTATCCACATATATGGGCTGGTGGTATTTTAAATATGTGAATGATGTAATCTTTACCCGAAGTTATATAACCATTGCACTGCCAATAGCTCGTTCCTTTGCTGTATAGCATATGATTAATTCTAAAACAAACTTTAATTAAAAAAATGGAAACATTACATAAACCCGAACACAATTTGCATAGCGAGAAAAATTTTAATAAACATCATGGTCCTTATTGGAAACGCATGCACCACGACTGGCGTTTTTGGGTTGGTGTGGTTTTGATAACGGTAGCCCTCTCTATCTATATTATGAGTGTGGATTTTACCATACAACCTGCCATTGCACATAGGTAATCTTTACATGGTACCATCCTGATTGATGCATTCCCCAACTCTCAGTAGAGTTATCTTTCCGTCTTTTGTTATCATAGTTCCATCTGTTTTAACAATGGTGCCGTTATCAAGTATCACTTCTGCAACCAGTACAATACCCTGATGCACTAATTCTATTTCATTTGCACATGCCTGCACACAATAATTGTTGTCATCACCTGATTTATCATTGCCGCTTTGCGCCTGTATACTTAAACTTATTGTTAATGCGATAAATGATAGAACTACTTTTTTCATTTTAAATAGCTTATTTTATTTAATCATAAAAAGGATATTCCTCTTTAACCCTTAAAACTTAATACCTATTCCAAAAACAAGTTTAGAAGCCTCTTTAAAAGTTGAGTTATTAATGTCTGACGAGTAATAAGCAGCTCCCTCATAACTTATATGCATTAAGAATGATCCTAAGGTAAGTACAGCGCCTACACGATAGCCGAGCCCGTTTCTTTGTATGTTTACATTATTGGTACTAAAATTGGTGGTAGACTGAATAACGTAGTTATATACCGGACCGGCCTCTATACCCAAAGGACCCAGTTCAATACCTCCCATCACAGGCACTTCAAATTTTTGAAACGAAAAGTTATTTGTGTTGTTTACAACTGTTCCATTCTCCTGCGTTTGATAGTTTACATTACCCGACGAAAAATTATACAAGCCCATTGCTTTTAAGTAAAAGGGTTTAAACTGCAGTTTGGCAAAAGCACCCACTTCAAAGCCATACAAGCTGTTTCCTTTTATCACACTGGTAAACTTGGTGCCTACATCATCTATACTAACAGCGGTTGTACTAATCCCGCCAACTATGCCGCCGCCAAATACCTGCGCTTTGGTAGTTGATATGCCAAACAGTAAGGCAGATACTATGACTATGTATTTAATTTTTGTTTTCATTTTTTTAGTGCAAAAGAATTTACACACTAGAAAAGATGCGCGCTTTGTCTGCCCACGTATTACAGAATTATTAAAACAACTTACATTATTCGAATATTTAATTCTGAATCATATGAAATTCCTTTTTGTTACTGCCATCCATATAATAATACCAGAATTCTGTTTGTTCTAATTTTAGAATTACCAATGTGTATGTCTTCTGATTACTTATTCCCGTTAATTGAATATTAGCATCACTATTTTGAAATGCCCAAGTACCTGTTCCATTTAAAACTCCCCATGAATAAGAGTAATTTCCGGACTTTGTATACGTTTCTGTATAGCCTCCCATTAAAGAAGTTAAATCAACTCCATTTTCATGATAATTATCAATCTTCCAGGTTTGAGATACTCGCTCCGTTCTGGAACGGAAACTGATTAATGGTCCGTCAGGATATTTTTTGCAACCCTCTACTAGTATAATCACAAGTACTGCAAACAGTATCATTAACCCAGATATTTTTTTTGTTTTCATTTTCATTTTTTTTAGTGCAAAAGAATTTACACACTACAAAGATGCGCGCTTTGCCTGCCCCACGTATTACAGAATTATTAAAACAACTTACATTATTCACATATTTAAGCGGAAGGTGTTTTGCATAGCGTATATTTACCCTATTATGACAAAGAAAAAAGCCCCGAAAAAAACAAAAAAGAAAAAGCTGCCCAAAGCAGCTAAGTCCAATAAACCTATGGATTTAAAAACCATGCTTGAAAACGATATACAAACACCTATTATTTAGGGTGTTCCGTTTGTTTACAAGCAGGTTGCAAGTAGGTAATATTATTTCATATCATGTTCTTTCCACCACTCGGTGCTTAAGTTGTTGTATAAAGAAACGCTGTTTTGATGCATATCTTTAAACATCTTAAACTGTGCAATCATCGTATCGCTAAATGTTTGGTTAAAGCTAAGTGCCACGCCCATGTTTTTGTTATAGGTTTCAATAACCGACTTCATACCCTCGTTTATAACATGTTTCGATAAATCAAAATTATCTTTAATCAGTTTCAATACTTTTTCCATATCCAAGGGGCTCATGGCAGTTGCCATTTCTTTAACAGCATCCATCAATTTGGAATTAAAGTTATCGTATAACTCCATGCGCTTTTTGTAGCCATCAACCATACCTGTAGCTGTTTCTTCGGTAAGTTTTATAGTTTTATCCAAGCCCCTATCATATATATCCAAAAAAGCCTCCGTATTTTCTTTTGGCGGAACAGCTTGTTTGATTTCTTCCACCATTTTTTTGCCTGTGGCTAAGGTTTGCTCTAATACTTTATTGTTTAAAGTAGCAACTTCTTTAATGACTTCTTTTGATTTAAGCGTCAAATCGCCCGCTATGGGTTTTACTTTTTCGGTTTTTTGTGTTACGGTGTTATTCATTTGATTTAGATTTTATGGTGTGTTGCAAAGGTGCAGGCAATTAAACCCTAAAGCCTTACACCTTTGTATAAAAACCTTACACATATCACTTGTTTTTGTTTTGGGCGTTCTATAGGATTACCTTCCAGATGTGTGAATGATGTAACTATTTATAAATGCAATGTAATAGTAATAGCCTGTTGATACTTAATTTTGCCTTATAATTAAACACAAAAACTGATGGGAATTATAGAGAAAATAGTAAAAGATAAATCTGTTACTCCTATAAAGGAGGGCGAAATGGCACCTGATTTTTCAGATGTAGACCAAAACGGCAAGAAGGTATCTCTAAATGATTTTAAGGGTAAAAGGCTTGCTCTTTATTTCTATCCTAAAGATGATACCATAGGCTGTACTGCCGAGGCATCTAATCTTCGTGATAACTATCAAGGGCTTAAAAAAAATGATATTGAAATTATGGGTGTTAGTGCTGATGATGAAGTGTCTCATAAAGAATTTTCAAATAAACTTAACCTTCCTTTTAGACTGATTGCAGATACCGATAAAAAAATCATTCATGCTTATGGGGTATGGGGTAAAAAAACACTTTTAGGTAAATCATTTGATGGGATTTTGAGGACTACCTTTATTATTGATAAAGCAGGTAAGATTGAAAAAATTATTTCAAAAGTAGAAACAGGAGATCACTCGAAACAAATACTAACTGCACTGGGATTAAGTTAACAGAGGCATCCCTGTTATAAAATGGCTTGATTAAATTATTTGGGGTAAAGATGCACCTTAGTAGAGATTGTTTAAAGTTTCTTTACTGGGTGCGTTTTTCGTTTAGAGCTTTTGAGTTCAATAAAATAAAAAGAGCCGAACGAAGCGAAGCAAAGAGAATACATGAGTACAAAAACAGAAATAATAACAAACGAATAAACTAATCATGAAAAATAAAGATAAACCGGAAACAACCTGGAAACCTTATAACTCCGGAACACATGGCCGTCTTTCAACAACTGAAAAAGACTCATTGCCAACTACTGCTTTTGCATTTCCGCACACACGTAAAGAACCTATGACTGACGCAACGCATGTGCGCGATGCAATCGCAAGGTTCAATCAGGTTAAGGATGTTACAGATGCCGAACGGGATTTAGCATTTGCTAACATTAAAAAAGCAGCCAATCATTTTGATATACAAATGAAGGAAACAGGCTGGCATGAATTTGGCTCGAAACAGTAATGCTTGCAAAGCAAGTATGATTAATATGAGGGAATTAGAAAAATCGAGAAAATTTATCTTTTGGCAAAGATGGCTGTTTTATAGTAGCTTGTTATTTGCCTTATTTGGAATCGTTTTTGCTCTTAATGGAAATAATCCGCTTTTCTTGCCTTATAACCATGCGCTTGCTTATCTTTTTTGGCATCAAAGAAATATTCCTGTTGAAGTTGAATCATTTCGTGCGTTTATATGGGCACCCTTGGGTGGTACCATTGCCTGTTGTTATATTTTACTTGCTTTTATAGCATGGTATCCGTTTAAGAGAAAAGAAAGATGGTCTCGTAATGCTATTTTAATTGCCTTTAGCACATGGATTATTTTAGATTCTACGATGTGCATATACTATGGGGCATATTTTCAAGTGTACCTTATTAATGCTTTTTCTTTTCTACAAAAGGCATTACCACTTATTTTCACCTGGAAGGATTTTAAAAAGAATAATTAAAAGTGTGAATGATATAACTATTCTTTACCGTTTTGTAATACTTATAGCTTATTAATCCATCAACTTTGCTCCATTATAAAAATCTAACTTAATAACTAATGAAACTAAAAACCATAGGCATCTCACTCATTGTAATCGGAATATTTATGATGATATATACCGGATTTAAGTATGTAACTACCGACAAAGTGGTTGATTTAGGTTCGATTAAGATAGAAAAAGAAAAGAATCATTTTGTACAATGGCCTCCTATACTCGGTGCCGTGTTAATTGTGGGAGGTGTTATTATAATAATCGTTCCAAATAAGAAAAATTGATTTTTAAACAAATTCATACTTAAAAATAACAGCCGAGCGAAGCGAATTGCGAAGCACTCAGCGAAGCCATAAAAAAAGAACTAAAACGAAGAGCTAATGCATGAGTGCAAAAATAAATAACAATTAAAAACGAATAAACGTGAAAAAGTCAATTTTAATATTGTTTACAGCATTTGGATTTAATGCATTGATAGCCCAGGTAAATAACCCGGCAGATGTTACTAATCCTAATGCGCGATTTACCCCAAACACCAAGAATCAACCGGGTGTGGGTACTAATGCATTAGACTTAAACCTGCCAACAGGTAAAGAAACTACACCCGGAAATACTACGCCCGGATTAAATACGACTAATGGCACACAAAACCCGGTTAATGAAACTACGCCTAATACAAATACCACAACTCCCACACAAAACTCAAATGGAAATAACCCAACAGGTGTAAACAGCGGAATGCCAAATTCAACTTTTCCGAAAAGCACACCGCCCAGAAAGTAATAACCCTTATTAGAATATAAATTAATGAGCCACATTTTTAAGAAAATTGAACATCACAAAGCAATTGCAGCGCATTTAGAAGAAGCGGCAAAAAGGCATCGTGAAGCTGCAAAACATCAGGAAGCAGGAGATTATGATGAATCTACTAATAGTGCTGTTCAAGCATACCATCATATGGAACTTGCTGCTAAGGCTCAGACAGAAATGCTAAAACACTATTCATTTACTAGTTAAGCCTATGAAAACTATCATTAAAAAATTATTCACCATCCATAAATCATTCCTTCTTATTTTGTTTGTAGCCTTTGGTCTATCTGTGGTTGCACAACCCAATCAACTGGAAACTGATAAAGGTATTGCCGCTTCTATAGCTCCGTATGATGCAGAGGTTCGTCAATCTATTTTGCAGGTAAGTCAGTACCCACAGGTATTAACGCAATTGCAAAAAAATCAGATGGAAACAGTTGCATCCTTTCAAAACATGATAGGTATATATCGTCAAACAAAACAAGGTTGGTTTTATACCCTTACCAGATACCCTTCTTTATTGCATACGTTGGCAACGCTTCCTAAAAAACAAAGCAAAGATGCCATCAATAAATTATTGCCCACACAAGACCCTGTTGTACAAAAGGCAGCTTGGAAACTGTATAAAAACAATAAAAGAAGTTTGGAAAAAGTAGATAACATGCAGGTTGCTGCACAGCAGGAATTTGATAAAACCATACAAGGCCTCGACCCATCAGCGGTATATGCTTTTAAAAAACTAGCGGCTATGCCCGATGTATTAACCCTACTAACAAACAATATAGACCTTACAATCAGATTGGGTGAGCATTATAAAAGTAACCCTGTAGAAGTAAGTAGCAGGTTGGGCGCGCTGCATGATAGTTTAAATGTGCAGAACCAATATGAAGAAGCAGAGTTTAAAAAACAAATGGCTGCCGACCCACAGGCAATGCAGGAGTATCAACAAGCTGCAAATGATTATGCCAACCAAAACGGATATAACCTGCCCACACAACAAAATTATGATATGTATAACAATGCTAATTATTATGCAAACCCTTACTCTTATTGGTTTGGATACCCCATGTGGTATGCCTCTCCGCTTTGGTATCCGGGCAGTTTAATGTATGGCTCGGGGTTTTATATGGGCTTAGGTGGCTTTGGCTTTTATGGTTTCCCTTCTTACGGGTTTTCAAATTGGTTTTTTAACGGCGGTTATTACAACCGTTATCCGCATCTCTATAATCAATTTGGCAATTACTATCACCGCAATATGGCAGAGGGTAGGGTAATGGGTGGCGTTAACCATGGGTTTATGCGCGTTGCCGGCAATCATTACAACCCCGGTGGTGGCAGAATGAATCAGCTTACCAACCCATCCGGATATCACCGACAAGCCGGACAGGTTCATACTAACGGTGGCGGAAACGCAGGGGGCCATTTAAATGCCAACACCTATCACACCCAATCGTGGGGCGGTATGGGCGGCAGAGGCAATACGGTTGGTGGAGGCGGCGGAGGCGGTTCGCATGCTGGTGGTGGTGGTGGTG
>PLYA01000096.1:143-7617 GCA_003153315.1 Bacteroidota bacterium | reverse complement strand
CTCTTCAAACGATGTTGGTTTAAATCTCCTCAATATTATCTGCTTAAATTTTTTATTCCAAGCTTCAATCATATTATTACTCCTATTTGTTTTATAGTTTGCAACTATTTTGGTGATTACTATTTTTTTATCGTTTAATAGCGCATTTACATATCCATGATTTTCAGGGCCGTCGTCACAATACAATTCAAAAGGTTTATAAAATAAATTGTATTTTGCTATAATCTCTCTTAAATTTTTGGCAACAGTTTTAGATTTGCTTGAGAAGGAAGGCACCGCGCCTAAAATTGTTCTTGAAAAATTATCCAGTGTAGATGCTTGTTGCCCCAATTAAAATACTTTTACGAACCACTTTCTGCTTATTACTAAGACTATCCTGTATATACTTTGGTGTAATTAAATTTTGTGCATTGTAAAACATAGGCATCCAAATAAAATAAATCAAAAAAAAATATGCTGCCTTTTTCATACTGCACAAATATAAATAAATACCACTGGGTAATAATTTTATTACGAAGGCCTTTATGATAAACAAAAAAGCCTCAAATTTCTTCGAGGCTTTTTTTGGTTGAGGCACTTAAACAGTTCCCGTTTTTGTCTTGTCTAAAACAGGTATCTAACCCCAATTTGTGCTTGCCATCGAGAAGCAATTTTATCTGTTGAATAAGGTTTAGTGGTTGGCGCACTAAATGTGAAGTTTGGATTACCATTAGTAGTTGTGCCTAACGGAGTTAAGCCAATGGAAGCTGATTGGTTAATTGTATTAGGAACAAAATATTGCCAGCCCCAATTTGGATTAAGTAAATTAGTTAAGTTAACAATATCAAAAGTAACTTGAAATTTATTTCTGCCTTTAATAGTTATATCCTGCATAAAGCGCATATCTAATTGGGTAATCCAAGGAGTACGACCGCCATTACGCTCTGTATATTGACCACGGTGCGAGCTTAAATATTTATCGTTATTTATATAGTTATTCAAGTCATTCCATTGTTGTTGAGAGGTATGAACTACGCCACTTGCATCTGTATATTGTGATAAATTAATATCACTTTGCACTTTAGGAATATAAAATAGGTCAACCTGCTGTCCGCTATTGGTAAGTTTGTTGTTAGCGGTTATATCCCAAGTATATGGTGTACCAGATTGACCAGTAAATACAAACGAAAGATATGAAGTAAGCACTTTGTTCCATTGCTTTCTGTAACCTGCTGTTGCCACAACACGATGACGTACATCAAAGTTAGAATAAGTTAATTGAGGACTGTTAGCGTTAAGAGCCTGGTTTAATTGCCAGTTAGATTCGAANNTAACCTTGGTTGGTATTTGTCATTAAATAAGCTGCAGAAAGATTATTATCTACGTTCTGTTTGGTTGGCCCTCCGCTTAAATAAACTGGTTGTACATGGTTAATATCTTGCGCATAGTATTTTACGGAATCTTTTAAGTTAATTGATTTAAATATAACATCGTAAATGGTTTTAGTATAAATTCCTTCTAAGGTTAATTTATATCCACCTAGTAAATTAAAATCTACCGCCAAATTGCTTCTCCATGTTTGCGGAAGATGAAAATTATTATCAACTTTATCTAACTCTACTGTATTTGGTTGATGCAGTATATTTGTATTAAAAGCAGCAAACTGAGTAGGGTCTGTAGGAATATGTGTGCCAACAGGAACCGATTTGTCGCTGAAAGCGCCATAGTTTACACCATTATTATAGAAAGCATACCCTAACCAAGCAAATGGGATACGACCTGTAAATATACCGCTACCACCACGTACTACTAGTTTTTTGTTTTTCATTACATCCCACGTAAATCCGGCGCGTGGCGATGGCATTACTTGACCAAATATCTTATTGTTTGTTTGGCTTATATCTGTATTGCTGTACGTGCCACTGTAATGGGTGTTAGCAGGTGCGGTAGTTGATAAAGCACCTTGCGCAGGGCTATTAGGCACCATAGATATATCGCCTCTTATACCAAGCGATAATTTAAAATTATCTTTTAATGCAATTTCATCTTGTGCATATAAACTAAACATAAACACGTTGAAAGAAGATACCGGATTGTTATAGTTATTACCTTGCGAATCATCATTTAAATTATAGGTAGCTCTCATACGCGAAGGAGCGTTATTAAAGAATGATTGAAGGTTGCTATAATCAAAACGACCGTTCCACGAATTTATAAAACCATAATCTATATGGTAAAGCTCGTTATGTGTACCAAGCGTAATGGTATGTTTGCCTTTGTAGTAGTTAAAGTTATCGGTAAACTCGTAGGTTTTTTGTTTCATATTAAAAATACCTGCTTCACGATTTGTGCCTAATAATACAGTACCACTTCCGTTAACACCGTTAATTTGTATTTGAGGGAAAATAGTACCTGTAGGGTCTCTGTAATCATGTACAAAAGTTGCACCTAAAATTAAACTATTTGATGTTTTATCCGTAAAACGACTTTTTAATTCGGCAACAGTACTGTTGTTAATGTTTTTCTGCACAAAATCATAATTACCAAACTCAAACTGCGTACCCGACTGTTCTAAATTAGAAGCTTCTGAGTTTACATAGTTATTACGTATATTTAATTGATGTTTGGCATTTATGTTCCAATCTAAACGTGCAAAAGCTTTGTTACTTCTAGCAAAAATATTGTAACTACTATAAGCACCGGGGTCATATCCACCGTTAGGATTGTATTGAGATTTTGGCATAAAGGTTGAGCTTTTTAAACTATCGGTAATTTGTTGTGCAATAGCTGTTGTCATAAACGTACCTGCCTGACCTGCCATATAAAAGTTAGGCTCTTGTCTATCAGTATTTTCGTAGTTTGCAAAAAAGAATAATTTATCTTTTATAAGTGGCATACCGATTCTAAAACCCGCTTGGTAATCGTGGTAACTTGCTGGCATTTTAGCCTTATCTCCGCTATTATCTAAACCGGTAAGTGCTGAGTTTCTGCCAAAACCATATACCGAACCTTCTACCACATTGGTACCTCTGCGTGTTACGGCATTTATACTACCACCGGTAAAATTTCCTAATTTAACATCATAGGGTGCTATGCTAACTTGCATATCTTGTATGGCATCTAAACTTATGGCATTGCTACGTGTGCTACTGCTAAGCATATTACCTGTACCGCTTACACCACCGTTACTAGGGCTAAAACCAATGGCATCATTACTAACAGCACCATCTAAAGTTATGTTGTTGTAACGAAAACTTGTACCTGCAAACGAGTTGTTTGAGCTTTGCGGCGTAAGTTTAGAAAAATCGGTCATACTACGTGATAATGTAGGTAAAGTTTGTAACTGTTCTCTGGTAATACGTGTATCAGTGCCTTTTTTATTATCATCTAAATTACTTGTCACCACAACTTCATCCAGTTGCTTGGTATCTTCATTCATTTTATAATCTATACGTTGATTTTCTCCTAAAGCAAGCGTAATGTTATCTTGTACCTTATCAGTGTATCCCATAAAACTTACTTTAATAGTGTAAGGCCCACCCGGGTTTAAGTTCACTAAATGATATAATCCATTGCCATCTGTAGTAGTTGGGTACTTTGTACCTGTTGGTACGTGAATTGCCAAAACAACAGCTCCGGGTATAACTTCGCCTTTTGGGTCGGTTACCTTACCGTTCATTGATGAGCTCGTCATCTGCGCAAAGCTCAGACTTGATGCTGTAAACAGCAAAAATAAAATTACTGCTTTAACATGCTTAATAAGACTCTTGTGTAGGTTTTTTTTCATGAGTTTTTTAGGTTTTTTATGAGATTAACAAAAATTTGCGCAAATATTCATTTTTACATAGGTGGCGATGTTTTCAAATAATTGCCAATGTGTTAAGGAATTATTAAGAATGGTCAATGATGTTATCAAATAGTTAATTACCCTTAAAAGAGAATAATTTTCATGTCACAAAAACTTAACATTGAAAAAAGATATTTAATTTTACTTCAATCTAATGATGAATATCCTATGGAGTACCCATCCAAACCACATTTAGATAAGAGGATAGTTTAAGTTTCAATTTTTAAGAAAAAAGTAAAGATGACATTAGAGAGTGCTATACATTGGATTGCGAAGCGTATCACCAAGGGCAATATTAAACTTGTCGTAATTGATGTTGTGCAAAAACATGTTCATACGAGCAAGGTTGTAAGTTGTATGGTTTACTTCTTGCCCAAAGAAACCTTCTTCAATAATATGATTATCAAAGTGTTTTTTAGCTTGTAATAGCAAAGAGCCTGAGCCTGCCGCGGGGTCATAAATCTTATTTACTTTATCTTGTTTGTGCATGGCAAGTTGTGCAATGAGTTTGGATACGTGTTGTGGCGTAAAAAACTCTCCTCCCGATTTTCCTGCATTGGCGGCATAATTGGAAATAAGAAATTCGTATGCATCGCCAAAAAGGTCAATTTTATTATCTTCAAAATCTCCAAAATTCAGCTCTTCAACGCCTTTTAAAACGGATGCTAAACGGCTGTTTTTGTTTTCAACGGTATTACCAAGCCGTGTACTTGTCGTGTCAAAATCAGCAAACAATCCTTTAATAGCTGGTTCGGATGGATAGCCATTTGCGGAACTTTCTATTGCGTCAAAAATGGCTTTTAAATCTGTGTTAAGATTGGGATTGGTATTAGCTGTTTTTGCAACATTTGCAAAAAGTTGACTGGGATAGATAAAATACCCTTTAGTTTTAACAGCATCATCTTTTGCCGCTGGTGAGACTACATCATCCGAAAAAGTTGCATATTTAACTGAATCATCACCCCCTTCTATATAATTGGTAAAGTTTTCACTGATAAATCGATAGAAAAGTGCTCCTAAAACAAACTGTTTAAAATCCCACCCATCTACAGAGCCACGCACATCGTTGGCTATTTTCCATATTTTATTTTGTAATTCAGCTCTTTGCGTTGTGCTTGTCATGTTTTTTATATTGTTATTACCATACAGCTGGTATAAATTGGCTATTGTATGTTTTAATGATTATTATTTAGTTTTATCATGTACCAAGCAGGGATATGAGCAATAGGTAATGGGTTAAAAAATATATATTTGGTATATGATAGGATTGTCATATACCCAAAAGGGATATGATGATTTAGGCTAGTTATGTGTTTACTATTCATGCCCTTATTTTTTTAAAATGTTGAATAGCTCGTTATTGATGTAAAGAGTTTCTTTCCAAACAACCTGAGATTTGAGCAAATTAATTTCTTCTAATGCTTTTAAGTAACGTGATGCTGCTTTTCTTTCTACGCCTAATTTACTTGCCACCATTTCGATTTTGCAATAGGGTTGTTCAAATAAAACTTCTATTAAATCTTTAGAATATATTTTTGGGGCATCTTTCTTAACTTTTTCTACTGTGGCATCGAATAATTTATTTATCTGCTCTATTTGTTTGATGGTATCGCGCGAAGTTTGCTCGATACCTTTAAGAATATATAAAATCCATTCTTCCCAGTTGCCTTTGGTTGTTACTTCGCGTAATAAACGGTAGTAATCGTTTTTATGCTTGATAATATACCCACTTAAATAAAGAATGGGGTTATCTAATAAATTATTCATGAGCAAGTAAAGCACGTTTACAATTCTGCCCGTTCTGCCATTGCCATCGTAAAAAGGATGTATGCTTTCGAACTGATAATGTTGAATTGCCAATTTAATAAGCGTTGAAATATCATCGTTGTTGACATTGATAAACTCTTCTAAGTTTTTCATCAACTTACTTATTGCCTCTCTATCGTCTGGCGGGGTGTAAATTACTTCATTGGTAAGGTCGTTTTGTAAAACAGTGCCCGGGTTTTTACGAATACCGGCATCGTTTTCTTCTAATATTTTTTGAATTTCAACAATGCCATTGGTATTTAGAAACCCTTTTTTATTAATAAAATTAACACCCATAAACAAAGCTTCGCGGTAACGCAACACTTCTTTGGTAGCTCCGTCCACATTGGTGTCTTTAAGTGTAAGGGCTTTGTAAAGCTTATCGTGTGTGGTAATTACATTTTCGATTTCGGAACTTGCTTTAGCTTCTTTTAGTACGATACCGTTTATTAGAATGCTTTGATTGGAAAGCGTTTTTGCAAGCCCTTTTAATTCGGCCAGTGCAACGGCAGCTTTACTTTCTTGTTTTAAAATGGCAATAGTTTCTATCTTCTCTCTTTTAGGAGGAAGCAATGGCATGGTATTATAAGGTTTATCGGGTTTAAACATATTTTATTTATCGCTAATAAAGTACCAAAATACAAATTATTAGTACGCGATGCGAAAACGATGATACTATTTTTGAATTACAACCTATTGAAATCTGTTTGTAATTGATTAAAAGATATTTTAGAAAATAAATCAGCTAATTCATAGCGTTGTAGCATCAGGTTTGTTTTTGTGTCCGGCTTTAATCGGAACAATACCCTTTCTTCTCCCTGCGCTTCCATGCAAAAGGATTTTAATTTATCCCTTACTGAAATAATACCCTTTTTAAAAGGGTAATCAGTCGGCAAGTCTTTATAATATGAAGTGGTACATAAAAAAATAAAGGCATTGCAAAGCTCCGCTAAATCAATCCATTTAACTGTTTTTCGGTTAGACAGGCTTAGGATACATTCCAATAAGCAACGGTAATGAACACTTATCCATTCTACCGTTCTTACTTTAAAAGGGGACAAACCATTAAGCCAAGCGTCATTTTCTCTTTCATCAAGCTGCTCATAAAAACTGGTTATCCATTTGCAAGTAATAGGTATATAAATAGATTCCTCGGTCAATATTGGTTTTACCCTTTCCTGTTTTTCTGTTTTTATATCCGAAAGGGCAATAATAGTTGCCCTTTCGATTTCCGTATTGCCCTTTTGAGAACTTACCCTTTCATTAATTACTTGCCCTTTTGAAACAGTACCCTTTTGATGAAGTACTAAATCAATTCCAATATTTTCTTTCTTACGCTTTACCATAGCCATTTGTTTACAGCTACGTGAACAATAGCATTTGTCCTTTCGTAAAGCTGAAAAAGGTTCGTTACAATAAGAACAGGAGTGTATCATAGTTGCCATTTGAGGGTTTATTCTTTTGTTTTAATTCTCCCGCCAGTCGTTAGTTTCTTCATCGTTACCGCTTAGTGTTTGATACTCTTCTATAATATCCGTTATGTTTTTAATAGCCTTTTGATGAAATTTTAAATTCACCTGATGGCTGATACTTAAAATAATTTGCCCTTTGCGTTCTTTTATACCGATAATTTCATGGGGTAAATCGGCTTGCAGAATAATCTGCGCTATTTCCACCATTACATCGGTAGGGATAGCGTATGTTTCCACAGTATAATCTTTGTGCTTTGTTGTATTCATATTTTTAATTGGCCTTTAATACCCTTTCGTACCCTTTCATACTTTTATTAATTACTTGCCCTTTTGATTTGATATTTCATATAAAACGCATTACCCTTTCATA
>PLYA01000096.1:0-121 GCA_003153315.1 Bacteroidota bacterium | reverse complement strand
TTTCTTTATTTTGTTGCTTGAGTTCCCTTGTTTCAGCCCGCAAATCGGACATTTGATTTACTAATCTCTCTATACGCTCCTGAAGGGGTTTAATAAAAAGCATATAACTCCCACCCATGCC
>PLYA01000078.1 GCA_003153315.1 Bacteroidota bacterium | reverse complement strand
CGGAGTATTGAGATGCTTACCTGAAACACCGAGATGCGTACCTTAATGGCAATAATCCCTCCCATAACCCAAAATTCTCAATTCTTAATTTTTAAATGTTAATTCATAATGCTATGTTTGCTATTGTGAACTTAGATTTTAGGCATACATATAAGTTAATACTTGTTACATGTTACCTATTATTTGCTACCTGCACTTTAAAGGCTCAGGAGTTTAATTTCGCCAATATTACCCTAAGAGATGGTTTGCCAAGTTCTCAGGTAAATTGCATTTATCAGGACGAGGAAGGTTATATTTGGATAGGTACCAACGAGGGTATTAAAAAATATGCCGGCAAAAGTTTTATAGACATTTATGCCAACAACCCCGTATCTCTTTCCCGCCCTATTACCTCTATTGCAGAGAGTGAACACCATATTTGGTTTTCCAACAACCGCTCGCTTTTTAAATGTATAGGTAATTACACCGAAGAATACCCATTGTTTAGTAAAACAAACTCGGTATTTATCAATAAAATTATTCCTGTATCTGATTCAGTGGTTTATATACTTACCACCGTTGGTATTTGGCAGTTTAAAGATAATAAGTTCACACAGCTTTATACCAATTTAAAAATAGATGTGGAAAACATTACCTGTGGTTACTATCGGAAAAATGAAGATGAGCTTTGGTTAGGCACCGATGGAAGTGGTATTTATGCCATCAGTATCTTGAACGATAGTTTGGTAAATCTTTATCAACCTATTTATAATGAACTTAAAAACGAAAAAATTAAAGATATAGAGTCTTATTACGATTCTAAGATTTTTGTAAGTATAACCGGACGTGGTATTTTGCAATATAATTTTAAGAATCCCCCTGTTTGGTTAGATGGTAATAAGGCAGACTGGTTAACTTATACCAGCGATATTCATACCGATAAAAAAGGAAATATTTGGTTTGCCACTAATGGAGGTGGTTTAGTAAAATATGACGAGAAAGATTTTGAAGTAATTACTGAAGAAAACGGCTTACCCCAAAACAACCTGTTATGTGTTACTACCGATAACTATGGAAACATTTGGTGCGGCACAGCATCTTTAGGAGTTTCTATTTTATTAAATGAAACCTTTTTAATTTATAACACAAAACAAAACCTGCCCGCTTCTAATTGTCGGCAAATTGTTCCTTTAGATAACAACCAATGGCTTTTATGTACTTCTGGTGGTGCTTGCTTTTTTGATGGAAAAAATATCAGCCCGTTTTATGAACAAAAAACCGAAAACATCGCCTGTGCAGATTATAATGCGCTTAGTAACCAAATAGCCTTAGGCCATTCCTATTCTACAATTGATATATATGATTGCGCAACAAAAAAAATAATCAATCAATTAAAAACAAACGCACAGATTTTATCGATAAAGTTTTTAAATGATACAGCATTACTTATCGGTACGCAAAAGCAAGGTATATTGGTTTATAGTTTTAAAACAAAAAAACTTCAAAATTTTTCTCCCCAGCTTAATTCACTTTCTATTAATTGTATAGCTGTTGATAAGGAAACTATTTGGATGGGTACCGATAAAGGCCTGTTTTACAGTAAAGATAATGAAACCTCTAAACTTACAGATAAAGACAATCAGTTATCAGAATCTATTGTGTACGCTATTTCTATAAGCAATAATTTTGTATTTATAGCCACCAATGGCTATGGCTTGTTTAAGTATGATAAAAGTTCTAAAACACTCGATCAGATAGAACGCAAACAAGGCCTACGAAGTTTGGTTGTTAAGGCAGTATTTGCCATTAACGATAATGAAATTTATTTAACATCATCCAGCAGCTTATATAAAATTGTATTTGAATCGAATGAAATTAAAATGCATTCCTTGATAGAAAATTTCAGTAGAAATAATGCAGAATTTTTACCAAACTCTCTTATGCCTGGAATACTAAATAGTTTTTACTTAGGAACTAGTAAAGGATTAACCGTATATAAACAAACTGAAACAGACGATGTGCTAAAAGGTTTAGTTGTAAAACTTACTGCAGTACAATTATTTAATGATACTACCAATTGGCAGCGCATGGGTTATAAGTTTAACAGCAAAGCTAACATGCCTGAACAGCTTAAACTTCATTATAATAAAAACGATATAACATTTTATTTTGAAGTATTTAATTCATTAGGGGAGAACAAGTACTATTTAAAATATAAGTTAGAAGGATTTGATAACAAATGGGTTTATACTGATAAAACAAACCATGCCATCTATTCTAACTTAACAGATGGAAAATATACTTTTTTTGTATCCGTGTCCTTTGATGGAACTAACTGGAGCGCACCGGCAGATTTTTCTTTTGAAATTGAAGCTCCCTTTTGGAAAACAAATATATTTTTAGGAGTTGTGCTTGCTCTTTTAGGTTCTATTATTGCATTTTTACTACGGTTCTTTAAAAGCTATAAAGATGATTTAATAAAATCATCCGACGTAGAGTATAACTTACCTAATACCCGAATTATTCTAGCATGCGGCGCGCTGTTAGTACCTATAAACGCTTTTATTTACTCTGCTATTAATGATGATTATGATACTAAATTATTATATCAGTTAGCTGGCGGAATAATTATGCTTATTCTTATGATGCTGACATATGTATCAAGATTTGTAAAAACAAATGGGAAAAGCATTTTATTAATTGCAATCTACTTAACATCTGCATTATATTTACTAGTAACTTATCTCTCAAAAATCACTCCTTATTTCTTTGTAGGCTTGGTGCTGACAATTAATATGTCTCATCTTGTTATCAGTAAAAAGAAGCCTTTTATTATTTATGCAACATTTGTAATGATTGGAAGTATCCTTTTAATTCTTTTGATTAAGAATCCAATTTGTAGCCCAGGTTTGTTTTTTATGCCAATTCTATCTTCTCTTATTCTAACACTTATTAGTATCCAGGTTCAACTTAATTTATATGACCGATTGTTTTTTGCAGACACCACCATAAATACCGGAAACTCTTTAGTAATTGCTTCTAATAAAGATGGAGATATTGTGTTTGCTTCTAAAAACTTTGAACAGATTTTAGGATACACCGAGGCGGAACTTTTAGGAAATGGTTGGTGGCAAATACGTTCTGAAGACCCCAATTATAATCAAAAGGTAAAAGAAAGTGTTGTTTCAAAAAACATGGAACGAAATTCAGTTGAACGCATTATAGATAAAAAGGGCATTTCGCGATGGATACAATGGGAAAATAGTTATTTTGAAAATAATCTTGTTGTAGGAATAGGAATTGATATTACTGATAAGAAAGAAATAGAAGAACGTTATCAACATATTGTAGAATCTGCCAGTGACATTATATATACAACTAATGTGGATGGTTTTTTTACTTATGCAAATGAAGTTGCATCGCATAAAACCGGATATACAAATGAGGAATTGTTGCATATGCGTTTTAATAAATTAGTAAGAAAAGATTATGTAAAACAAACTAGTCATTTTTATCTTAACCAAGTATCTCAGCAAATCGAAGAAAGTTATTTAGAACTTCCTCTTATTACGAAGGATGGTAAGGAAATGTGGGTAGGGCAATCTTCCAAACTTTCTCGTGATGAAAATAATGATAGTCAAATAATGGGCTTCCAAGTAATCTGTAGGGATGTTACCGAACGTATAGAAGCACAAAAACAAATTGAAGAAAAGAACAGACGTATTCAACAATATTCTGAAAAATTAGAATTATTGAATGATGTGAAACAAATTATATTAGAGGCTACTGAGAAAAATGATTTAATAGAACGAATATTAACTCAATTAACCACCAAGATAACTGATGCCAAACGCTCTACCCTTACTTTATTTGATGCTCATATAAAAACAGCTTTTTTATATGAATATAGACCGAATGAACATAAAATTGATTTAACCACATTACCTGCTATTGATTACAGAAGCCTCCCTAATTTATTAAAAAATCAATACTATATAGTTGATGATTTGCATAACTCTGGTGAGCTATCAAATAGTGATACTGTTTTGAAAGAGTTAGGTATTAACTCATATCTTATTACGCCTTTGTATTACAATGGAAAACTCTTAGGAGCATTAAATTTAGCTTCGGAGCATAAAAATTTATTTGATGAAGACTATATAAACTTCGCCCGCCAGATAGCTGATGCTATTGCCATTACATTAGAACAAATAAGTTATCGAAAAGAGTTATCCGAAAAAAATAAAGATATATCAGATAATATTGAGTATTCCCATCGTATCCAACAATCGGTAATGCCACCTGAATCTTTTATGCAGGCAATTATTCCCGAATCTTTTATTATTTTAAAACAGCGCGATGTTATTGGTGGAGATTTTTATTGGTGTGATAAAAAGGGAGACAGAATTTTTATTGCTCTTGGTGATTGTACTGGACATGGCGTATCTGGTGCTTTACTAAGTATTTTGTGCAGCAATATTATATCACAAGCGATTAAGGAGTATAATATGTTTGATCCTGGTCTAATTTTAGATTTTTTAAATCGTCGTATCAAAGAATCATTAAATCAATATAAACAAGCAGATGAAATATTAGATGGTTTGGATGTTTCTCTTTGCGTATTAGACCTTAAATATAAAGTGCTTCTATTTAGCGGAGCTATGCAAAACTTATACATTGTAAATAATGGGCACCTGAATGAGATAAAAGGTAATCGCTTACCCATAGGAGGAATTGCGGCAGGATTAAAAACACAATTTACTACGCAGGTACGTCTGCTAAATGAAGACTTGAAAATATATATGAGTAGTGATGGGTTCTTTGACCAATTTAAAGGAACTGACATTAAGAAGTATAGCAAAAGCAGATTTAAATTTACTTTACTTGACATTGAAAATCTGACTTTTCAGAAACAGAAAGATTATTTATGGAAACAACATATTGATTGGAAAGAAAACGGTAACCAAACAGATGATATATGCCTTATAGGATTTTCTTTGAAAGGAGTTCTAAATAATAAACAAATAGCTGAAACTCAGAATTAATTTTAAATTTGCGTTTGTATTATGATTTTTTTAGTAGAGGCAACGGAGAGAACACCTAAAGTAGAGTTTAACAATGCTACTAATGAATTAGTATTAGAAGGCATTTGCATACCAGAACTTACCCATGATTTTTTTAAACCAATTATTGCTTTTGTGCACGAAGCAGGAGATAATAATGCTACTAAACAATTTACCTTAACAGTTAAACTCCATTTCTTTAATACAGGTAGTGCTCGTTATATATTAGAACTAATGAAGAATATTCAAAAGTTAAAAGAAAAGGGTATTGATGTAAAGTATAAATGGTATTATAGCGAAGATGATGAGGATATTGAAGAAGCAGGGCGCAGTTATGCATTTATCTTAGACGAAACCTTTGAAATGATTCCCATTAAAGTTTAAGTATTTTATTTTATTTCTTGGCATAACTCTACCAAAACCCCATTTGTAGATTTAGGGTGCAGAAAGCAAACCAGCTTATTATCAGCCCCCTTAAATGGCTCCGGATTTTCTCTTGTAAAGGTAAAGCCCTCTGCTTGCAATCTTTTAATTTCGGCGTAAATATCATCCACCTCAAAAGCCATATGATGGATACCTTCTCCCCTCTTTTCAATAAACTTAGCAATAGCCGAGTTCTCGTTTTGTGCTTCCAGTAACTCAATTTTACTTTCGCCAAGTATAAAGAATGAAGTAGATACCCCTTCGCTTTCTACAGTCTCTGTTTTGTAAGATTCTTTACCGAATAATTTTTTAAATAGTTCGTTTGCCTCCTTTATATTCTTAACGGCAATACCTATATGCTCTATCTTTTTCAACATAAGACGCAAATTTAGAGTAAATAACATGAATATTGCCTACATTTGCAGTTCAAAATTTAATTTTCACATCATGAAATTAGGTACCGGAGAAATTATTTTAATTCTTGCTGCTTTATTATTGTTATTTGGCGGTAAAAAAATTCCTGAGTTAATGAAAGGCTTAGGTAAAGGCATGAAAGAGTTTAAAGACGCTTCTAAAGGCGAAGAAAGCCCTGCCACTACTACAGATAAAACAGACAAAAAGTAAACCCCTGTGTACGTATTTAGCAGCATTGCCTCGCTTCAAAACGATTTAAGGCAAGGCAACACTAATGTAAAAGATTTGGTTCAATCTGCTTTAAGCTCTATACAAGAGAAAAAGCACCTTAATGTATTTTTAGAAACTTTTAATGAGTCTGCTTTAAAACAAGCCGACTTGGTGGATGCTAAGATAAAAGCAGGCACTGCCGGGAAATTAGCCGGAGTGCTGGTTGCTTTAAAAGATAACATCTGTTATAAGAATCATAAAGTATCTGCTTCCTCTAAAATCTTAGAAAACTTCACTTCCCTATATAGTTCTACGGTAGTAGAACGTTTATTAGCCCAGGATGCTATTATCATTGGCCGTACTAATTGCGACGAGTTTGCTATGGGTAGCAGTAACGAGAATTCTGCCTTTGGCAAAACTTTAAATCCGGTAAACGAAGCTACCGTAACGGGTGGTTCTTCGGGTGGATCTGCAGCGGCTGTTGCAGCAGGTTTATGCCATGTGGCTTTGGGTAGTGATACAGGCGGAAGTATCCGTCAGCCGGCCTCTTTTTGCGGTGTGGTGGGTTTAAAACCAACTTACGGTCGTGTTTCTCGTTGGGGATTGATTGCCTATGCTTCTTCTTTTGACCAGATTGGTCCGCTTACAAAAACTATTGATGATGCTGCTTTGGTGCTTGAAGTAATTGCCGGAGCGGATGAGTTTGATAGTACGGTTTCATCTAAGCCTGTGTCTGAATACACCAAACATACTGCATCAAATAAAAAGATAAAGATTGCTTATATAAAAGATTGTTTGGATAGCGAGGCTCTTGACCCAACAATTAAAAACAAGGTTACCCAAACCATTGAGAAACTTAAACAACAGGGTTATACGGTTGACGGAGTTGATTTTAAAGAGCTTGAATATTTAGTACCTACTTATTATGTGCTTACTACTGCCGAAGCTTCATCTAACTTGGGCCGCTTTGGTGGCGTACCTTATGGGTACAGAAGTAAAAACGCTACCGATTTAGAAAGCACCTTTAAGAAATCGCGTACAGAAGGTTTTGGCAAAGAGGTGCAACGCCGTATTATGCTGGGCACTTTTGTGCTTAGTGCGGGTTATTACGATGCCTATTATGCTAAAGCACAACAGGTACGTCGTATAGTGAGAGATAAGACGCTGGCTATTTTTAAAGATTACGATATTATCATAACTCCTTCTACGCCCGGTGTGGCTTTTGCACATGGTGCCAACAGTGCCGACCCTATTAAGATGTACTTAGAAGATATTTATACCGTACAGGCAAACATAGCCGGAATACCTGCCATATCCATACCTGCAGGAGTGAATGAAAACAACATGCCTTTTGGTTTACAACTAATGGCAGCTCCTTTTCAGGAAGAAGTTTTACTGGCAAGTGCCAAGTTGATGGCTGATCTTAATTAAAAAAAGAGCAAATCCAAGTCGTTAGGAGCACCTCCGCGTTTACTAGAAGCTATCCCACGTTTACGTGGAGCTCTCCCGAGTATACTAAGAACGATTTCGTTTAAACTAGGAGCTACTCCGTGTTTACTCGGAACGATATAAAGTAAACTCGTAACGATTCCATGTAAGTTAGGAGCCCCTCCAAGTATACTAGGGACGATTCCGTGTATACTAGGAATGATTCCGAGTAAGTTAGGGACGACTCCTAACGACTTAGGAATGACTTCTAATGACTTGGGGACGCCTCCTAACTACTTAGGGACGCCTCCTAACTACTTAGGAAGAGTTCCTAATGTGCTGGGAAAGCTGCAAAATAAACTAGGTATTGCTTCTAATCTATTGAGACCAGCACAAAGTAACTTGAGAAGAGCTCCAAATTTGTTGGGAACAATACAAAGTAAGTTGAAGGTGGCTTCTAATGACTTTAGAACAATGCCTTTTGATGCTTTTGCCACCTAAAAGTAATTATTCGTAAGGCTAATAGGCATTAAGAAATAGTTATAAATTAATTAAACAATATCAAGTAAGCTCTCAATTATAATCTCTACAAATCCTGCATTAAAACTTTATAAAGAGCTATCATGCTTTCTATATCTGCTTTATGCACTTTTTCATCAGGAGAGTGCACATTATCTTCGGGTGCGCCTACAAAGCACCAATCCCAAGGGTATTCTGCCATTTGCAGTTCTTTGGCATCGCTGCCACCGCTACCCTCTACTTCTAACTGAAAAGGGATTTTATGCTTTTTGGCAATGGCAATTACTTTGTTTACATAACTTCGTCTTGGTATCAGGCTATCTCGCATACTAATGGCAACACCTTTGCCGTGGGTAACCCCTTCTGTAATCCAGGTAATATCGGATATAAGCGCCTGTTTAATAGCATACTTTTTCTGCAAAAACTTTTGAAGATGTGATACGCTTCCACCCCCATGTTCTTCCCAACAGGAGAAAACAATAGCACCGTCTTTCAACGTCTCTGCCATTTTAAGGGCATTGTAAACACCCAGTCGGTTATCCATATAGCAACATTGCACATACTCTTTTGTTTCTCGCCAGTTGGGTTTAAAGGTTAGTTCTGTACCTCTGTCAAAGGTGTGTTTAGATTTATACGCTAACCCATCTTTTACATGATTAAGCGTGGCTTCATTTCCCTTCTCATCAACCAGATTAAATCCGACATCAGTTCTTGGTCCTCCAATCTTAACTAATTGCTTATCGTACCTTACGGTAAAACCAATACTGTCCATATGCGCAAATATGGCAGTGCGTGGTTTACCAAATATCAAAACAATGCAATCCTGAAAATCATCTCCTGCATGGATTACCGGTTTGTGTTTCCAGTTGCCTTTTTCTTTTTCAATATAGTTCAAAAGAAAATCTTTCATGGCCACTTCATTACCTGATGGGGCATGTATGGCACACATGGTTTTAAGTAAAGAGAAGTTTACATCACTCATGGTTTACCAGTTTAATTTATAGGTCTCGTCATTGCGAGGACTTTTTGTCCGAAGCAATCTCAATATTAGCAACAGATTGCTTCCTGCTTCGTTCCTCGCAGTCGCAATGACGTATCTGTTATTTATTTTCATCTTTTACGCCAACGCAATTAACGCAATGGCAAATACACTCAGCGCAATACCCGCCATATTCTTAAACGAAAGCTTTTCGGCAAAAAATAAATACGCACCCAGTGTAGAGCCAAGCACCACCGCTACATTAAGTAAAGGATATAGCACCGAGCTTTCTATAAAGTTGGCGTCGATAGCCTTCATAATAAAGTAAATGCTAAAGTAGTTAGGCAATCCTAAAACAGTTCCGGCAATAAGGGTACGCTTAATATCCAGCTTGGCTTTGTCTTTATAAAAAAACACAAAGGCAATCAGACCAATTAAGGCCGCTGCAAAAAAAGATAGTCCCGAGAAGCAGGCTGTTTCAATTTCAGAATGTACCAGTTTCTTTTGAACGTAATTTACAATAGAATCTATCATACCGCTGCCAAAGAAAACCGCTATGGGTAGTATAAACTTTATTTTATCTTTTGTTGCCGGAACAGAAGCATCTGTCGTTTGACTAACCGGTGCCGAAGAAACCAAAAAAACCGAAAGCAATGCCATGATGATGCCCAGTATCTTTAATAGATGTGGAGAATCTTTATAAATAATAAAAGCCAGTATTACCGGAATAACCACGCTCATTTTATTAGATACCGTGGCTACCGACACGCCATTTCTTTCTATGGTTAAAGAAATTAAAAAGAAGATAGAGCAAAACAAAGCCCCCAAAGCCAAAGAGGGCAACCACAGGTGAGAAGCTTCAAAATAAACCGTTTTAGGGTTTGTAAACAACAGAGATATGCTGCCCGCCACCACATAGTTTACTATAATGGCCGGAAAGGAGGCTACATTAAATTTTTGAAAAGACTTCAATATCAGCAACAGTATAATGTTGCATAGAATACCTACAACTAAATAAAACATGGCGGCGAAATTACCATTTTTCAACTATCAGATTAAAATGATACGCTAAATAAACAGCTATTTGCCCATGCTACGTAATTATACTGGTTAATAATCCTGTTTAGTTTGCCTTCATTTCTGTTTCAATTACCTTCAGTTAAGTTTAATTTGACTTCAGATAGATTTAGTTTGTCTTCAGATCGATTTGATTTGACTTCAGATGAACTTGCACTGAGTTCAGTTGGCTTTATAAAACTGTCGTTTTATCTTTCAATGAGCCTTTTTGGGTTTGCTTACCCCAAGGTGGTAAACCGCCGGAACGCCCCCATATTTACTTTTACCCCCTCACTTATAAACCCTTATCACCGCCCATACCATTTGCTTTGTGGTTTGGGTATTTATTTTACTTTTACACACCAATTTTAAAACTATGATGAACAAAAAACTGATTGCTTCAGCTATGCTTTGTTTAAGCGCTTGCTTTGCCATAGCGCAGGGAGACAAAGCCCTAACTTACCCCAACGACCCCTTTAAACTGAAAGAATATAAACTAAAGAACGGCTTAACCGTTTACTTTAGTGTATATAAAGATGCTCCGCGTGTATTTACCATGACAGCCACTAAAGCCGGCAGTAAAAATGACCCGCATGATGCTACCGGATTAGCACATTATTTAGAGCATATGCTCTTTAAAGGTACCGACAAACTGGGTACTAAAGATTACAGCAAAGAAGAGCCGCTTATTGCTGCCATATCGGATAAATATGAAATTTATCGCAAAACAAAAGACACCACGCAACGTAAAAAGATATACCATCAAATAGATAGTTTAAGTGGTGTGGCCGCTACTTTTGCTATTGCCAATGAGTATGACAAACTGTGTAGTGGTATGGGTTTTAAGGCTACCAATGCTTTCACCTCTTTTGAGCAGACAGTATATGTGAATGATGTGCCCAGTAATGAAATAAGTAACTATTTATCCTTAGAAAGTGAGCGTTACCGCAAACCTGTTCTTCGATTGTTTCATACGGAATTAGAAGCTGTTTATGAAGAAAAGAACCGTGGACTGGATAATGATGGCAACAAAGTATTTGAAGCCTTGTTTGCCGGTATGTTTAAAAACCATACCTACGGCACACAAACCACCATTGGTACCATAGAGCATTTAAAGAACCCATCTATGAAGAAGATTATGGAGTATTACAATACGTATTATGTTCCCAACAACATGGCCATTATTATTGCCGGAGATGTTGACCCTGAGAAAACCATTAAAGATATTGAGCAAAAGTTCGCTTATATGCAAACCAAACCGATACCTAAGTTTACCTTTCAGCCCGAAGCTCCTATTACAAAACCAATTATAAAAGAAGTTTATGGGCCTGATGCAGAAAACGTGTTGTTTGCTTATCGTTTTCCGGGAATAAACAGCACAGATGCCGATATGATTAAATTCCTGGCGCTTATTCTTACTAATGGAAAAGCAGGTATTATGGATATTAACTTAAACCAACAGCAAAAGGTATTAGAATCACAGGCTTTTGATTATGAACTGGCAGATTATTCTATACTTGGTTTTACCGGTAAGCCTAAACAAAACCAAAGCTTAGAAGATGTTGTAAAGCTTATTAAAGAGCAAATACAAAACATAAAAGAGGGTAAGTTTGATGAGTGGCTTATACAGGCAAACTTAGCTAACCTAAAGTTAAACCTTACCAAAAGCCTTGAAAACAATCAAGCACGTGCTAGCGAGATTATGTCAGCATTTACAGCTAATGAAACATGGGAACACCACATTGGTTTAATAGACCGCCTTTCTAAAATAACCAAACAACAGATTATTGATTTTGCCAAGAAGAACCTGAATGATAATTATGTGTTGGTTAACAAACATACAGGTGAAGATAAGAATGTACAAAAGGTTGATAAACCCGCTATCACTCCTGTTAGCGTAAATAGAGAAGACCAATCTCCTTTCTTAAAAGCTTTAATGGCTAACAAACCGGAGCCTATACAACCTGTATTTATTAATTATGATAAAGACATAGCCAAGTCCAATTTATCAAACAACATACCTGTATTGTATAATGCCAACAAAGAAAATGCAACCTTCGATTTGTATTATACATTTGACATGGGAAGCAACAATAACCGTTTGTTGCCTATTGCCTTAGAGTACTTAAAATACCTTGGTACTAACAAATACTCTCCGGCTCAGTTGCAGGAAGAGTTCTATAAGTTAGCCTGCTCTTTTGATGTGACTCCACATGATGAGCAAACATTTAGATTGTTTAACCCCGAAGAGCAAACACTTTTGACTTTAAGTGGTTTAAGCGACAACTTTGTCAAAGCCCTTGATTTGTTTGAACATACCCTTGCCAATATACAGGTAAACCAGGAAGCATTAGATAATTTAATTCAGGATATGATTAAACAGCGCGAAGATGATAAACTGAATAAAGCGGTCATCTTAAGAAAGGGATTATCTAATTACGCTATGTATGGGGCTAAGAATCCATTTACCAACGTTTATAGCAACGACGAACTGAAACAAGTAAAAGCAGCAGACCTAATTAAATTAATCACTTCTTTAACCAAATATGAGCACCGTATTTTGTATTATGGTCCTCTTGGCCTAAGTGAGGCTACATCAGCTTTGCAAAAGAATCATTTTAGTGGAAGCGTTCAAAAACCTGATGTTGCAATTAATATAACCGAACAAAAAACAGGCAATCAGGTTTATGTGGTTGATTACGACATGAAACAAGCCGAAATATTAATGCTTGCAAAAGGCGAGCCATTTAGCGATGCAAATATTCCGCAAATAAGAATGTATAATGAGTATTTCGGAGGAAACATGTCTTCTGTTCTGTTTCAGGAATTACGCGAGTCTAAAGCTTTGGCTTATTCTGTTTCCGGTAGCTACAGACAACCAAGTAATAAAAATAAATCCTTTTATCTAAGTACTTATATCGGCTCTCAGGCTGATAAACTAAGTGATGCTTTACAAGGCATGAGCGATCTGATTAAAGACCTCCCTTCATCTGATGTAATGTTTCAATCAGCTAAAGATGCTATCATTTCAGGTATCCGTAACGAACGCTTAACCAAAATGCAATTGTTAATCAATTACGAAGGTGCACGCAGATTAGGCTTAAACTATGACGTAAGAAGAAATATTTTTGATAAAGTGCAAACGATGAGCTTTGATGATGTAAAGAAGTTTCAACAAACCTATGTGAAACCTTTACCCCTAACCTTACTTTTAGTTGGTAAAAAAGAATTACTTGACTCTAAAGTTCTTGAGAAATACGGACAAGTTAAATACCTTACACTTAAAGAAGTTTTCGGGTATTAATAATTAATATTCGTCATTGCGAGGAGTTACGACGAAGCAATCTCTCATTTCATTTCGAAAATAAAATAAGGGAGAAATCTATATCAGGTTTCTCCCTCGTTTTTTATATAAAAAGTTATTTATTTACAATTATTTTTTTGGTGCTTATAGTGGTGCCGCTTGTTAGCGTAATAAAATAAACACCTGCATCATCTATCGTTAAAGTAGCATTTGCTGTATGAGGCTTAGTTTCATAAACAAGCTGTCCAAGTATGTTGCTTACTTTTAGTTCATCTATGTTATCTGTATAGTTTACTAAAAAACTACCCGAACTTGGGTTAGGATAAATAGTTAGCTGTTTATTATTAACTGCTACTTGCTCTATACCGACAAGTGTTCCGTCACGCACAGGCCCCACTACTTTATTAATTATCCAGTTAGCAGAATCTACAATAATACCTGTAACCGTTCCTGAAACATTAAAATTATACCAGGCAGTATCCTGACTATGCATTACCTTTATAGTAGTATCTCCAATGCTACGTACCAAAGTGTATTGTATAGGAGTAATAAATAAAGGCGTTACGCTTGCATCACTTACGGTTTGAATGCTTCGCATAATAAAGTTATTTCCTGTTTGATTCCAGTGAACGTTAAAAGTAGGGAATCCTTCCCCATAGGCCCACTGGGTAAAAAACTGGTTTAAGTTTAAACCAGTTGTCGTTTCCACTGATGCTTCAAAATTTGCAATAGTACCTTCTGAGTAATTATACTGTTGTAAATAGTTTCTGTATGCTGCAAAAAACAAACTGTCATTATTAATTACAAAACGCAATGTATGCAAGATAGCTCCACCTTTAAAATAGGTTAAGCGTGTATCAAAAATACGGTTTTCGCTAGTGGTATCAGGGTTGTATACACTTCCATTTGGCTGACTCATTATATAGTTATGTTCTTGTAGCATAGATGGGGCTGCATTACTGTGTTCAAAATGCTCATAGGCTAAATACTCCGTATAATCGGCAAAAGCTTCATTCATAGCAATATCATGCCAGGTACCACAGGTAGCTTTGTCTCCAAACCATTGATGTCCTAATTCATGTGCAATGGTTGAAAAATCCAAATAATCAGTCATGGTTGTCATGGTTTGATGTTCCATCCCTCCACCTAAGGGCGTTATACAATGCCCGTATTTCTGATCTGCCCATGGATAAAGCCCGTATATCGAACTGAAATATTCTACCAGTTGTTTGGTCGAATCAATCAGTGTTTGGTTATCAATCATAAACTGAGGGTCATTATATACATAGTTTTGAATTAGTACAGAGTCTGTATAACCTGCCGGATGTGCATAAAAACTATAATCTTTATATTGTGCGAGCGCTACAGAAATTAAGTAGTAATCAATGGGGTGATTATTTTTCCATTGAAATGTACGCATATTTCCATTGGTAACAACATTGGTAAGTACACCGTTCGAGCCTGCTTTATTTGTAGAATCAGTTGTGATAAAAACCCAGGAAGAATCAATTTTATCACGCAGTTGTTGTTTGCAGGGAAACCATTCGTAAGCATGATAACACTCACTTAAACTATATGAAGCTGTATTGGTATATGATTGAGAGGTTCCGTTATTATACCCATCTCCTGCCTGCGGACCAAGAACAGTAGGAGGTGTACCATGGTAATAAACCGTTGCATCAATAGTAGCTCCTAATGTAAGTGGTGTTGCAAAAGGCACGCGAGCCTCATCAACATTACGGCTAACTGGAGTTTTTATTCCATTCAAATAAACAGAATCAATAATCATGGTTGAATACAATTCAAAAGCAAAACTATCCAGCGAAGCTGATTTTACCGTAGCTAACGAACGAACATTACCACTAACATTTTTATTAGCAATGCTAAGATTTAAGTTGAGATGATAAAAATTTAAATCGTACTGATCTTCTAAATTTACCATGTAAGAAGAAGCAAGCATAGATAAAATACTGGTATGATTACCCTGGCTTCTGTTTTTAACTGAAGCGCACTTACCTTTATGCTGTGCCTGTATAGATAAAGAAATAACAGATAAGGCGATTAATAGTTTTTTCATTATACTAATTTTTTGCAATGTAGTTCTTAATTTATGTTTATTAAAAATTATCACTGTTAATTTTTTTATTGAAAAGCATAACTTAATTAGTCCTTTATAGTATTTAATTCGTCCTATTGATTTTGTATGTAGTCTAAAGAATTTGTATACAAAAATACAATGTACTAATTATGCGCCATGGCTATAAATACTAAAGAGGCGAAGAAAAACGCTAAAATCTGGAACTGGACTACTTTTATACTTGGAGTAATATCTCTTGTTTTAATTGTTACAATAAATAAAATGAAACTCTAGGGTTGGTAGTTAACTGGCTGCTCAATTAAATTACCGTAATAATACCCAACTCATTCAAAGGCTACGTAGTAATAGGACAAATAACTATATTTGCTTTTATGAAAAGATTGTTTGTATTAATATTGGTGGTATTATTCGGGTTTCAATCTTTTTCTCAAACGGCAAAAACCGTAAAGAAACCCATCCAATTATCAGGTGTGGTGGTTGCCGGAGATAGTTTAATTCCTGTTAAGGATGCTTCTATTAAAATAGTAAAAACAGACAGTATAGATTATAGTTATTTCTTTAATGTTTTAACTGATGATAAGGGCTTCTTTATATTAATGGCTAAACCAGGAGATATACTTGAATTTAAAAAGACAGGGTA
>PLYA01000013.1 GCA_003153315.1 Bacteroidota bacterium | reverse complement strand
AGATGCGAGCAACGGAAATGGAAACCCTTTAAACAGCTATGTTTGGAATGCGGCAGGCACTGTATTAAACGGAACCCCAACCAGCTATGTTTTTCCTTCGGCAGGAAACAATGTAGTAAATTATACGGTAACTACTACCCCCATTGTTGGTTTAACCTGCAGTAATTTTACTACTCAGAATGTATGGGTAAATCCATTACCCCAAGCTGTGTTTAGCTTTACCAACGCTTGTGTAAATGCACAACCAACTTCTTTCAATGCAACCGCTTCAAATATTAGTATCGGAACTATCAGTTCGTATTCATGGAGTTATGGCGATGCACAAACAGGAACGGGAATAGCAACAACCCATGCCTATGGTAATGCACAGAATTATATTACTACATTAACTACAACTTCTAATAAAGGTTGTACAGATACGGTATCGCATATTATTACGGCTTATCCTACACCCAAAGCTAACATAAGTATAGAGAAAGGTGTTTGTTTAGGTAGCCTAACCTCTTTTACAGCCAACACTCTATTTGGCAGTGGAAATATTATTAAGTGGGACTGGGATGTAAATAATTCTATTTCAAGTATAGAGACACATGGGCAAATCAACAACTATCCTTTAAGTCCAGCCGGTTCTCATACATTGGCTCTTATTACAATTACAGATAAAAACTGTTATGATACAAGTTATCAGGTTACTTATATAAACTATTTACCTCAGGTGACTTTTACAACTATTTCCCCTGATGGTTGCAGCCCACATTGTGTAGGGTTTTCTGCCGCAACTTCAACTGTAACTGCTCCTGCTCAATTAACTACTTTTGTATGGGATTTTGGAGATGGTAATAATACTTTTAGTACAAGTAATTCTACAACATTTTATTATTGTTATCAGAATAATTCTCATACAAACACGGCCTATTTTAATGTAAAATTAGTTCTTAGCACAGATAGTGCTTGTAAAGATTCTATTACCAATAATATGGCTGTTTCCATTTATCCTAACCCTTTAGCTGGTTTTGAATGGGGTCCAAAAACTGCTAATATTTTAGATGGTACAGTTTATTTTATAAGTGAAGCTATTGGAGCATCTGGACCTAATGCCTATAACTGGAACTTTGGAGATACTTATGGAACAGTAGATTCTTTAAATCATTCTACAGTGACCAATCCTACACACTTATATGCAAACCCAAATCCTGCAGAGTACACGGTTACTCAGGTAGTTTCAACTATTCATGGTTGCAAAGATTCCATAACTGAAATAATAAAAATACTAGATGCAGTAACTTTTTATATTCCCAATTCTTTTTCTCCTAACGGAGATGGAATAAACGATGGTTTTAAGGGTATAGGTATAGGTATTAATAATTCTACTTACAATATGTGGATTTTTGACCGCTGGGGATTAATGATTTTTTATTCCAATGATATTAATAAAGCTTGGGATGGACATCTGTTAGGACACGAAGAACAGCCCATACTGCAGGAAGATGTGTATGTTTGGAAAGTAAGCTTTACCGATGATTTAAATAAGGCGCATCAATATCACGGAACCGTTACTTTGATTCGATAGAAATAGGTGTCGCGAAGTTTTGGCGTTTAAACTATTTTTATCATGGTTATAGTTTTATAAAAAATATTTTTCTGAGTTACATCACTGCGCTTAGCTCTGGTCACATATTAGATACTTCTGCCTTGCTTATGTGTGTTTCGGGCTTCAAAGCCTTTCCTGCCAGCTGGTGGACTGTGTATCGAATGATTGATAATGGGCTTGTCAAACTAATATAAGCCTTTAAACCATAAAGTAGACTCTTCTTTTATTTGTTACCGTTTTTCTTTTGTTTTGACTAAATTTTGTTGCCCTGTTGTTGCTCAATTGGCTGAATATCTGGTAAAATATAGGAGTTATGTATTAGAAAGTAAAATATCGTAACCAATAGCACAAAATCACCACACGTTATTGACTTATAACCTTTAGAATGGCAATATAAAGCTAAACATAGCACTTTTTCCTAATTCAGCTTCTGCATGTATCGTTCCTCCATGTTTATGTATAATCCGCTGTACAATAGCCAACCCAATGCCCGTTCCCTCAAACTCCTCATTAGTATGTAAGCGTTGAAAAACACCAAATAATTTACCCGCATACTTCATATCAAACCCTTCTCCATTATCTTTTACTATATAGGTCACTTCATTATTTTTTATTTCTGATGTTATCTCAACTACAGGCTTTTCTTTTTTGGAAGAATATTTTATAGCATTTGAAATTAAGTTCATCACAACTTGTTTAATCAACGCATAATCGCCTTTGATGGGGTGCAAGTTATTTACCTTCACCTCCGCCTTATGATTTGTTATTGTTTTTAAATCAGCTAACACTTCATCTATAAGGTTGTTCATATCAATGTCTGCTTTCCGAATAACCTTCTTCCCTAATCTTGCAAAAGCTAACAAATCATCAATTAAATGGTTCATCTTTTTTGTATTATCCTGAACAGCGGATAACCACTTTTTTCCATTATCATCAAAAAGACTATAAAAATCTTCTTCCAGCATTTTTGTATAACCCTCAATAGCCCGTAAAGGCGCTCTCAAATCATGCGACACAGAATAAGAAAAAGCCTCCAGTTCTTTATTTACTGCTTTAAGTTGTTCCACATGCTGTTCGATAATATTCTGCTGTTCTATAATTTGTGTTATATCAAGAAAAAAAGATACGAAGTAAATTTCTCCGTTCACTTCCATAAATTCAATGGATGATACAGTATGAACTATCGTTCCATCTTTTGCTATGCATTTTACATAGTCGTTTTGCAGTCTGCCTTTTTCTTTTAGAATGGAGCCTACTTTGATCGATTCCTCTGCATCAAGGATTCCAATTTCAACAGATGTCTGCCCGATAATTTCCTGTTCAGTATAACCGAATTTTTCTAAAAACTTTTTATTGACTTTTACATACGTCCTCTTTCCAGTAGTAGTAGTTGTCATGCTCATGCATATAGGGCTGTTATTAAATAAAGTTAAAAATCCTGCCCTGCTTTCTTTTAAAAGTCTTGCAGCTACATTTAGATTTTCAATATGGATGTTGTCAGAGAATAAATCCATTACACAAATGAAATCAGAATTAAAATTTTCTTCATATCGTCAGTATTTAGTTTGTCAGTTTTTGTCGGACGTGTTATACCTAACTCGCAGCTATGTTCAACTTTAAGCGTTTATTATTAATTACAAACGCTTAAATCGTCCTAAACCAAAACAAATGTAATAAAATCCCTTACCATTTAGTAAAACACCTTCCCATTTCCAACACAAACATTAGCTAACCCACCCCAAACTTTTATCTTTAATTAAAAGCAGGCAAGCTATTTTAGAGGCAATGAGATATATTTTGCCAAGAATTGAATATAAATGTCAAAGAATAATTCATTTGTTTCGACGAATAATTTAATTTTCTCAAAAAACTATTTGTTTCTTTCAAAGAATAATTCATTTCTCTCAAATAATAATTTATTTCTTTCAAAAAATTATTCAATTCTCCCGAAAAAGATTTAATAAAACTGAAAATTTAAATGATTGCTTGCTTAAAAACCAAGCCGTGTATAAATAACAAAGGCACCCTTGCTAAGGATGCCATTATGTATAGAGAAAAAACCAAGAGCTTTCATGTAGTAGGGCTCTGAATGACAACATATGAGTCGGAACGTCCCAATGTTATCAAATCGTTAATTTCGACAAAGAATCTTACTATTTGTTAAAAAAAATACTATTTTCGTAAAAGTAAAGCCGCTTTTATTAACTAAAAACGTTTTGTTATGACTTCAAGATTATTTTTACTCTTTGTTTTTGTTTTCGGAATCAGAAATCTGGAAGCAAATCCTGTTTCGCAAGCTACGGCACAAAATGTGGCAGAAAATTATTACAAACAAAAAACACAGGCAACTACTATTAGTCTGCAATTGGCATTTACCGAAACTACCAGTAGCGGTATACCGGCTTACTATGTATTTAACGTAAACACAAAGGATGGTTTTGTTATTGTTTCTGCCGATGATGCTGCGCATCCAATAATTGGCTACTCCACAAAAAACCAGTACGTTATTCCTGATAAGAAATCTCCTTTTGCTATTTGGATGGGAAAGCGTAAAGATGAAATTAATGCCTTGAGAGAGAAAAACATTCAGGCTAATATGGATATTAATACGGAATGGGGTACTTATACTAATAATAACACCCTTAGGGTAGGAAATATTAATAGCATTTCTACTAGTAGTGTATCGCCTCTTGTGCAAACTACCTGGAACCAATCTCCTTATTACAATGACCAATGCCCTGGTGGCTCTGTTACCGGATGCGTTGCTACTGCTATGGCACAAATTATGCGCTATTGGAATTATCCGGTTCATGGTAATAGTTCAAGTTCCTATTGCGATTGTACTCCTACCTTTCAGGAGAACTATGGCACTTTATCTGCTAATTATGGAACATCTACCTATAACTGGGCAGGTATGTCTTTAAATGTAGTTTCTACCAATACTGCAGTGGCCATGCTTATGAATCATTGCGGAATTAGTGTACAGATGGATTATTCTCCTTCCGAAAGCGGTGCCTGGGTTATTACAGCCGATGATAGTATTTGTGCACAGCATTCTTATGTTAAATACTTTCGTTATAATGGGAATACTATTCAGGGGTTACAACGGGTTAATTATACAGATGCAGCATGGATTGCGCTTTTAGAAAATGATTTGAATGCAGGCAGGCCCATTCAATATGCAGGCTGGGACCCAAGTGCGGGAGGACATACCTGGGTTTGCGATGGGTATGACCAAAGTGCTAACTTCCACATGAACTGGGGTTGGGGGGGGGTTGATGACGGGTTTTATTCTATTAATTCTTTAACTCCTGGAGGAGGAAGTGGGTATGATTTTTCAAACGGGCATGAGGCTTTGATTGGTATTCAACCTCTTTCATTATATGCTGCTGATGTAGGAGTTCAATCTATTATTAGCCCAAATGGTTCTTATTGCAATACTTCTGTAACCCCTTCGGTTAGTTTAGAAAACTTTGGAACCGGCACGCTTACTTCTTGTACACTTAATTATTTTTTAGATAATCAGGCAGTACAAACCCAAAGTTGGATAGGCTCTTTATTAAGCAACCAATCAGCCAGCGTAAGCTTGCCTTCTTTTACCACTACTGCGGGTACTCATACATTTACCTGCTATACAAGTAATCCAAATGGTGTTACAGATAGTAATACAACTAATGATAAATCTGTAAGTATTTTTCAATATGGGGTAAAGGCAGCTTTTTCTTTTAATCAGCCTTCCCTTTGCACACTTCCCTCAACTATACAATTTACAAATAATACACTTAACGGGTCTTCTTACCTATGGAATTTTGGAGATGGAAGTAGTAGCACTACACTTAGTCCAAGCCATACATATACAACAGCAGGAACTTATACTATTAAATTAGTTGCTCAGGGGCTTTCATCCTGCCCAAGTGCAGATTCTGTTACTTCTACTATATATGCTGCCAGTGGGCCGCATGCTGCTTCATGCACCTCTACTGTATATGGAAGTACTTATTATGGCATTCTTAATTTTGCTCTTAATACCATAAACAATCCTTCGGGTTATGCCAACGAAGGTTACAAAGATTTTACCTGTACCAATTCAACTGTTTTAACAGCCGGAAATAATTATTCGGTAACAGTAACTACCAATCCTTACTATACAGAGAATGTAAAAATATGGATAGACTACAATAATGATGGGGTTTTGAATGCAAGTACAGAACTAGCTTTTACATCTAATGCTATGCTGGGTGCAGGTAACAGCGGACTAATTTTTACTCCTACTACCGCTGTTTTAAATACTCCTTTGCGTTTACGTGTTATAGATGAATCATCGAGCTATACTATTACCGGACCATGCTATAATCCAAGCTACGGACAAGCCGAAGATTACACGGTTATTTTTAATGCAAATACCGTTCCACCTGTATGTAATTTTACCGCAAACATAACTACTATATTGCAGGGAGGCACAGTTAACTTTACCGATTTATCTAATAATGTTCCTACTTCATGGAACTGGGCATTCTCCGGAGGAACTCCACCTGCTTCTACAACACAAAACCCTTCGGTAGTTTATAATACCTTAGGAACTTATCCTGTTAAACTAAAGGTTAGTAACTCATTTGGAGCAGATAGCTTAACTAAGACAGCATATATTAATGTGGTAAATGGTATTACTATGTGCTCTGTAAATACTACTTCATTATCAGCCGGAACTTTATTTGATAGTGGAGGACCCAGCGGAAACTATAATAATAATGAAAACTGTACACTATTAATAAACCCTGGCTGCGCTTCAAGTATTACACTTTCTTTTCAAAACTTTAATACGGAATCTTATTATGATGAGCTGTTGGTTTATGATGGTAGCAATACATCAGGCACTTTACTATTAACTGCTTATGGCAATTATATTCCAAGTAGTGTTACGGCTCTTTCTGGTCAAATGTTTATTAAATGGGCGAGTAATGCTACCAATACTTTTAGTGGTTTTCAGGCAAGCTGGGCATCTGTTTTAAGAACCAATCAACCACCCATTGCGCAATTTACTCCTTCATCTCTAGCTCCTGTCTATAATGTTCCTGTAAATTTTACTGATAATACGACTCAATACCCTAATATCTGGCAATGGGATTTTGGCGACGGTTCAACTTCTACCCTCGAAAACCCAAGCCATTCATATACAACATCAGGAACAAAAACGATAACCTTAATTGCTACCAATTGTGTAAGTTCTGATACGGCATATAAAGTTATTAACGTTCAGCAAACTCCATCCATGCATGTATTCCCTGATACATTGAAAGCTTCCGTAGGTTGCAACGATTCTGCTATGCTGTATTTAAAAATACAAAATTCAGGTAACGGAAAGTTAGCAACATCTCTTGCCGGAAATTATACAGATTCTGTAAATATTTTAGTTTTTACAGATAGTTATAACTCAACCTATTATTCAAATGTTATACTTGCCATAAGGCAATATTTTCAGAAAATAAAAATCACTCTGTTTTCAGGAAATACAGCCGCAGCATTGCAGCCCGCTCTTAATAAGCAGGATGTTTTACTTTTCCCACCACAAATTACTTATGCCAGTTATTATACTTCTTTAGCTACTGTAGTACAGAATTTTGCTAATCAGGGTGGAACGGTAATCGTTACAGGTTGCCCTTATAATACTTCAAAAATGTATCAAATGGGTTTATTTACCGGTAGTTATATCGGGGAAACTTATGGGGCAAGTGTTTTAAATGTACCTGACACAACCAACCAGATAACAAAAGGTTTACCAATTAGCTTTACTGCCCCTTATTACACCTACTATCATAGTATAACTAATACCAACAAAAAAGAGTTGGTAAATTATATCGGTTATGATGTGGTTACATATTGTAATACCGGGTTAGGAAAGGTTGTTTATATGGGGTTTGATTATTATAACTACATAGCCCAAAGTGAACGTTTGATTTCTAATGCAGTAAAAAACGGATTGCCTCATGGCTTATCTCATTGGATAAGTTTAAATAAATATAGTGATACGATTTCTGTTTCTTCTACTGATTCAGTATTGGTAAAGTTTAAATCTTACGGATATAATGATGGAGTATATACTTCTTCTATTTTAGTTCAATCAAATGATCCAGCTAATTCTTCCGTTACTATTCCTTGTATTATGACCGTAGATGGATTGGCAGGTTACTCTGCAAACCCTTCATCTTGTGTTAATTTCGGAACGGTAATGCAATATTCTTCCAAATCAGATTCTGTTTTTATTACCAATACAGGTTGCGATACTTTAAAAATCACTTATATTTCTTCGGGTCTTTCTATTTATACTTTTTCACCTTCAGCACTCAATATTATGCCCGGGCATACCAAAGGCATTAATATTACATTCAGTCCTCTTAGTACAGGAACACAAAGCTCTACACTAACTCTTACAACCAATATTGGCACTAAAACAATTTGTGTTACAGGCAATGTTTCTCCAGCTCCCATTTTTAGTGCAAATCCAAAAAACATTTCAGTAAATCTGCCTGCCTGCGGGGCTTCAACTACTATAGCAGTTGCTGCACAAAACAGCGGGCAAGGAATTTTACTTTATTCTATACCCGGTTGTAATAATATAACCTCTCAAGATAGCGTGCATATTCTGGTAATGACCTATGGGGTTGATATGACTACAAGATATCCTAATATGATAAATTCTATAACTCAGTATTATCCGTTGGTTTCATTCACTCAACATTCTTACACAACACCATCTGCATTATCTGCAGCATTGCAAAACAAACAGATATTACTCTTTCCTTCTCAAATAAATGGAACAAACAGTTACGCCCAAATGGTAAGTGTAGTTCAAAACTTTATTTCGAATGGCGGAATAGCTATTATATGTGGCTCTACTAATACCACTACCAACCTATATGATCTGGGTCTCTTCTCCGGTTCTTATCAGGGGTATTTATATTCAGGAACATCTTTAACAGTTCTTGATACCACTAATAAAATTACAAAAGACCTTCCCCTAAGTATTTCTTCTAATTACTACACAACTTATCAATCTATTACAAATTCTGATAAAACAAAGCTTGTTGAATATAACACATCTGATGTTGTAAGTTATCGTAACATTGGTTCCGGTAAAGCTATATATATTGGCTATGATTATTATTACGATGATATTAATTCTGAGCATATTCTGGCAAATGCAGTGAAATTGGCTTCTAGCAGCATTCCTTCATGGATTAACCTATCTACTTGCGCAGGCAATGTTGCTTCTAATGCAGCTGATAGTATACGTATAACTATTAGTAGTAATGGATTAGCAGGCGGAACATATACCGGTAGTGTTATTATACAGTCAAACGACCCGAGGAATCCTTACGATACTGTTTTATGCACCCTAAATGTATCTTATAACCCCTGCACTAATTTCACACACCATAATTCAGGTGGTTCTTGTAGCTCTACAATAGTTTTTGCAGATTCGAGCATTAATTTACCTAACTCGTGGCATTGGAGTTTTGGTGACGCAACAACTTCTACTCAAGCGAATCCTACGCATATCTATACAACTGCGGGTACTTATACAGTAAAACTTAAGACTTGTAACTCTTTTGGCTGCGATTCCATTACCAAAAGTATAACCATAAATCCCGGTAATCCGCCTTCTCCGGCTTTGTGTACACCAGTGGCTATGAGTGCTTGTTGTGGCATAGGCATATATAATGTTACCTTTAATACCATTAATAATTCTTCAGGAGCAAGTACAGAAGGATATAAAGATTTTACCTGTACCCAAAGTACAACAGTTCTTAGCGGACACACCTATAGCATTTCTGTTACTACAGGATCTTCTTATTATGAAACGGTAGAGGTTTGGATAGACTTTAATAATAATGGCTTATGGGATAGTAACGAACTTGTCTTTTCAAGTATGGATATATTTACAAATCATACCGGTTCTATAACGATACCTACAACAGCAATATTAAATACCCCTTTAAGGATGCGTGTTGGCGATGATGAGAATTCATATACACTTACCGGCTGCTCAACCCCTTATGCCGGACAGTATGAGGATTACACTATTATTATTAGCCCAAATAGCTTACCACCTACAACTAATTTTTCTTACTTAAATACAAATAGTTGCAACGGCAGTTTTAGTTTTACCGATTTATCTACAAATAATCCTACAAGTTGGCAATGGAATTTTGGCGATGGAGGTCTTTCTTCTTTGCAAAATCCTATCCATACCTATACCTCGCCGGGTACTTATACAGTAACGCTTATAGCTACCAATAGTTTTGGAAGCACGGTGCATTATCAGGTTATTACTGCAAATCCATTAACGGCTTTTATAAATATAACTGGCAGTTATGCTGCCGGTAGTAGTTTAACTTTCTCTTCGAGCTATACTACTGCTTTATCATACAGTTGGAATTTTGGTGATGGTTCTTCATCTGGATTACAAACGCCCTCTCATTCTTATTTTAGTCCCGGCACCTATATAGTGGCACTTACTTTAGTTACTTCTGCCTGCACTATTACAGAATACGATACAATAACTATTGGTGTTACGGGAATTTCTACCATATCGGTTTTTAACAATATTTTTGTAGCACCTAATCCATTTTCTAATAGCTGTGTAATGAAATACACTCTTACTGAAAATTCTACCATAAGTTTGGATGTATTAGATGTGATAGGACAAACTATAGTACCAATNNTAGAAATATGCAGACTCCCGGAATCTATGAAGTACCTATAACTATAGAAATGCCCGGTGTTTATTTTTTAAGAGTAGAAGTTAATGGAATATTTAAGTTGTATAAAATCATTAAGCAGTAAAGGTGTAGCAGGCTAATTCTTAAATTAGCTTCTTGCTAAGATGTTTTTTTTGATTTTTATCATAAAATAATGGTGGGTTGTTTTAACCCACTTATGTTTGTTATATATCCGAAAATAAAAAAAATATTTTCAAGTGTCTATGCATCCTATTTGTAACCGGCACAAAAGAACTAAATAACATATTCGACTAATAAATTCAGGGAAATGTTTTACTTAATAACTATTTTAGTTTTAATACACTCTTCTCCTATCTGAAAAATAGTCAGGTATAATCCTTTAGCTATCCCATCGAAAGAAATAAGATGCGTATTACTTCCTGCAATTGCTTCACGCTGATATAATTAACATGTTGACTAATACAATTAACATAAATACATAAGCGTCTTTTAGTTTTTGTTAATGCTATATAAACCTATGCTATTTTTGCAAGTAGGTTAATTCATAATTTATTATACATTTGTAGTACNNATTTTTAATAAAAAACTTATGAAAAAATATTTACTATTTGCAACACTTACTTTTTATATAAGCATTGCTACTTTTGCGCAAGTGCAAAGAACCTGTTTGGTGGAACAATTTACGGGTGAGAATTGCGTATATTGCCCTGCAGCTAATGCTTATTTAAACCCCTTGATACACACAGCGGGTAACTTTCCTCAAAAAATTGTAAAGGTAAACTGGTCGGTTCCTATTCCCGATGGTACCGGTTTAGGCCCAAAGTCTGAGTATATACAGGATAGTGCCGAAATTATCCAGCGCATGTATTATTATTTTATGCCTTATGGTGTTCCCGAAGCTCCTTACAGCCGCTTTAATGGTATTGAATTGCAAGACCATACGGGCAGTTATTATAACGGAGCCCCTTATCTGCTAACTCAAACCATAATAAACGATAGCGCTACCAATAATGCACCTTTTACTTTAAGCGTTACACATACCATTAATCCAACCGGAGATTCTATTACCATTAATTGCATCATAACGGCTGCGCAAAGCTATACTGCTGGTTATAACAGCTCATTAAAATTATATGTAGCATTGGAAGAAGCTCAGATGACTTATACCATAGCACCCGGCTCTAACGGTGAAAAAGTTTTTTTGGATGTAATGCGCAAAATGATGCCAACTGATTTGGGTACTGTGCTTAATAACACTTGGAATAATACAGATATGCAAAACATAACCATTAAAGAAAAAATACCCACCTACATTTTTGATAAAAGTCAAATTGCCATTGCAGCATGGGTTCAGGAAGATAAACGCGGCTTTATTAATGTAACCGATTTAGGAACTCTTCCAAATGGCCAGGAGGCTTATGATACGGCTTATTCCAGAAGGATCCACCAGGCGGCATATAGCGCGGCTTATACATTAGCTATAGATGCGGCAATTCCTACGGTTACCCTAACACCTGTTACAAGTATATGTAATGATACGCTTAATCTAACCATGACGTTACAAAATAACGGAGCGCATACGGTAACTACCTGTTCTGTAAATTATAAATTAGATGCTAATCCGGTACAAACATTAACCTATAATGGTTCTTTAGCTACTGGGCAAATCTATACTGTAAATTTTCCTACAATTATAACAACACCGGGTCCGCATACCTTGATTTGTTATAGCAGTAATCCAAATGATTCTATCGACAGTCAGAGAGAGAACGACACGGTTCGTCTTAACCTGAATATTGCTTTAACTGCCCCCTTGCCCATTATAGAAGGTTTTGAAACAACCACTTCACTGCCCAATGCCATGTGGAATGTATCTCATACATCAACCACAAGCGGAACAGATTTTACCCTTACATCTGCCGCTGCCGCAACAGGTTCTAAATCATGTAAACTGGATAACATGAATAACATGGCAGGAAACAACAGTATTTTGCAAACTAGTTCAGTTTATGATATGACTACATTTACAACCCCTTTACTAACGTTTAAAGCGGCTTATCAACAAAAAGCTACTACAAACACCGATAAATTGCAAGTATTTACTTCTACTGATTGTGGTGCAACCTGGGTATCAAGAAAGACTATTACAAGTGCTACTTTAGCTTCATTAGCCGGTGGAACAGGTACAGCGGCTTATGTGCCAAATGCATCTCAATTTACCACCTATACGGTTGTTATCAATGCAGTAGCTAGTAGTCATAATGCTATGTTTAGATGGGAATTTATAGCAGGTACTGCCAGTGCAGGTAATAATTTATATATTGATGATATAAACATAGTAGATAACGTTGCCGGTATTGAAAACATTGAAACAACTGTCGATTTGAATGTATATCCTAACCCATCTACCGGTAAAGTGAATATAGATTTTAATCTATCAGAAAGTCATAACATTGCTATAACTGTAAACGATATGTTAGGTCGTACGGTTGAGACTATAACTCCAAAGTCATACCAAAGCGGAGAGACCATATTAGCTATTGGCTCTGATAATACTTATCAGGCAGGTGTTTATATGGTGAGCATTACTGTTGATGGGCAACTCATTTCTAAAAAGGTTATTATACAGTAAACAGTTAATNNAAATCAACCTACTAACTATTTGCTATTTGTTGTCGAGTGTTACTAATTTATAAACTAAAATAGTACCGCTGTCTAAGCATGGAATAAGAATCGTATCGTCAAGCAAATCAAAACCAGAAGGGCTTTTTAGATCTTCATCCTCACATATAACCCTTGCTTTTTTTGTTTTAATATCTATTTCCCAAATCTTGCCATGGTTATAATCTGCCCCCCAATCGCTTACTAAAAGTTTATTGTTAAATAGTTTTATACCATCTAAATGCCCCAGTTCTTTAATAACGGTAGTTATTTTATTTGTTTCTAAATCATACTCATAAATATTGCCTTTGCCTCTTTCTTTAGAAGAAAAGCCGCATATATATATTTTCTTCTCATACTTACATAACCCGTTTGCCCCTTCGGTACTGCTGTTTGACAGATTTATAAGATCTTTAGAGTTTAGCGTAATGGCATACAACTCATGTTTATTAATCACACTAACCAATAGCGTGTTATCATCCAGCAAAAAAACATCGTTTAAAGAAACGGTAGTATCGGCAAAAACTATCTCATCGGTTTTAGTACCTGTTTCTATATCGGCAACTACTATCCTGTCTATATCAGCAATAAAAAGCTTAGAGCCGCTAAAAGCCATACCTTTTGGTGCATTTAGTTTAAAGCTTTTATTAAATTTATTCTTTGTGTTTATGTTGTTTATGGGGCATTGGAAAATCACTCCATCACTATCTCTGTCAGTAGTTTTAAATGATTTACCAATGTCAGAAATAAAAATCTTATCCGCATTGATAATGCAAACACCTTCAGGATGTTTAAAAGAATGTACCCTTTTTACAAACTGAAACTTAGTTTGCGCACATACAAAAGCTGGAAGGATAAACAGAAGGATATATTTAAACATCTTCGTAAAAATATAAATTTTCTTTGTAGAAATTCTTTATCAACAAATTATTAAACCAATGTTGCATAGCTTGTATTTAGCGTAATTTTACGCTTCTTAATTTTTTACTATGAAAGCAGATGTATTGTTAGGTCTTCAATGGGGCGATGAAGGCAAAGGTAAGGTGGTTGATGTCTTAACGCCATCATATGATATGATTTGTCGTTTTCAGGGAGGCCCTAATGCCGGGCACACCTTAGAGTTTAACGGAATTAAACATGTGCTGCATACTATACCCAGCGGAATATTTCATAATCATTGTAAAAATGTTATTGGCAACGGTGTTGTAATTGACCCCGTTATTTTAAAGAAAGAGATTGATGCGCTTATTAAAATGGGGGTTGATGTTAAGAAGCAACTATTGGTTAGTAAACGTGCGCATTTAATATTACCTACACATCGTTTATTAGATGCTGCTTCTGAAGCATCTAAAGGAAAAGAGAAAATCGGTTCTACGCTGAAAGGTATTGGACCTACCTACATGGATAAAACAGGGCGGAATGGTATTCGCGTAGGAGATATTACATCGAGTCATTTTAATAGAATGTACCTTAACTTGGTAGAGAAACACAAACAACTGTTAGAGTTTCATCAATTTAAGTATAATTTATATGAGCTTGAACCTGCCTGGTTTGAAGCTATTGATGCCTTGAAACAACTTACGCTTATTGATAGCGAATATTATGTAAACGAAGCGTTGAAAAGTGGAAAGAAAATACTGGCAGAAGGTGCACAGGGCTCTATGCTTGATATAGATTTTGGTACTTATCCCTTTGTTACTTCTTCTAATACTATGACGGCAGGATGTTGCACCGGTTTGGGTATCCCTCCTGGTTCTGTTGGCAATGTAATTGGTATTTTTAAAGCGTATTGCACCCGTGTAGGTAGTGGTCCTTTTCCTACCGAGTTAAATGATGAAACTGGAGAAACCATGCGCAAAATTGGCAATGAATATGGTTCTACCACAGGTCGCTCTCGTCGTTGTGGCTGGCTTGATTTACCTGCGCTTAAATATGCTATTATGATTAACGGCGTTACTGAACTTACCATGATGAAAGCTGATGTGATGGATGATTTTGATACCATAAAAATTTGTACTCATTACTTAATTAATGGTAAAGAAACTGAAGTGCTGCCCTTTGATGTGATTAATACGGAGATAACCCCCGTTTATAAGGAAATGAAAGGTTGGAAACAAAACATTACTTCCGCCAATAACTTACCTAAAGAACTTCTCACCTATATTAGCTTTATAGAAAAAAGCACGGGTATACCTATAAGCATTGTTTCTGTTGGTCCGGATAGGAAGCAAACTATTATAATGAAAAAGCAAACCGTTGTTTAAAGGCTTGCTTTTTCATTATAATTATATTTAGAGTGAAATATCTATTTGTTGCTTATAATTATTTTCTTGGTACTAATTATTTTGCCGGAAGTTACTGTAACAAAATAAATACCCGAATTTTCTATTTGTAACGTAGCATTTGAGTTTTTTAGATTTGTTTCAAAAATAGTTTGCCCTAACATATTGCATATTTTTATTTCATCTATATTGCCATTACTATTATTTGTAATAGTAATATTTCCATCACTGCTAGGGTTAGGATAAACATTTATTTCTTCATTATTGCTTAAAAACTGTTCAATACCTGCCTGTGCAACATTGGTTACCATACGAATACGATTATTAAATCCGTCAGCGATATACATGTTTCCGGAAGAGCTAAAAGCTACCCCATGCGGACCAGATAATTTTGCGGCAGTGGCAGCCCCTCCGTCGCCACCAAAAGAATTAACCCCATTACCCGCTATCGTAGTTATAATACCCGAAGCATCTACTTTGCGGATACGGTTATTACTATAATCAGCGATATATAAATTACCAAAAGCATCAGTAGTTACTCCGGTTGGAAAAGCTAATTTAGCAGCAGTGGCTGCAGCTCCATCTCCACCATATCCTCCATTAGTTGGCCCCATTCCAACTACTGTGCTTATAATTCCTGAAGCATTTACTTTACGAATACTGTGATTGCTATAATCAGCAATATACATATTTCCTGAACCATCAAAGCTAACTGATTCCGGGCCATTTAATTCAGCAAGAGTAGCTTGCGCATTATTTCCTGTATAACCACCTGTCCCGTTTCCTGCATAAGTACTTACTATTCCAATAGAGTTTACTGCACGAATGCGGTTATTACCATAATCAGCAATATAGAAACTGGTTCCCGGACCAAAGGCTACTCCGGTTGGGTGGCTTAATTCGGCTGCCGTACAAAATCCCCCATCTCCGGTAAAGCCGGCGGTTCCGTTACCAACAATAGTGCTAATTGTTCCCGAAGAGTTTATTGAGCGAATGCGGTTATTGCCTGCATCAGCTATAAATAATTGTCCTCCCATATAATTTATATAGGCTATACTGGTAGGAGCATTTAATTGGGCAGAAATGGCAGCAGCACCATCTCCACTAAAGCCGGCAGTTCCTGTACCCGCAATAGTAGTTATTATTCCTGCCGTATTTACCATGCGAATACGGTTATTGGTTGCATCAGCTATATATAAATTACCCACTGCATCCAAGGCTACTCCCATTGGGCCATGCAATTCGGCATTGATGGCTAATGCACCGTCTCCCGAAGAGCCTACAGTTCCGTTGCCTGCCACGGTACTTATTATTTGTGCAGAAGTCTTCCCCGTTAATAAAAAACAGAAAGCTGTTATCGTTAAAACTAATTTGTAATTGTTTTTCATATTAAAGTGATTTTGAGTTTATTTCTCAAAAATAAGGAAAAGCAATTAATATGCAAGTTATTTCTTAATACTCAAAAGTAAGTTTATATAGATTGTTATTTAGGATATAGTTACCCTAACCAAGATAAATTACTTTAAAAACACCTACTTGGCAGATAGGGTTATGCACGGAATAAGCATTTCCTCTAATGATATACCCCCGTGCTGAAAAGTATTTTGATAATAATTCACATAATGATTATGATTATTGGGATAAGCAAAAAACTTATAATCCTTAGCAAAAATATAAACCGAACTTAGATTCTGTTTGGGTAAAAAACCATCCGACGGGTTCTTTATTTCAAATACATCCTTTTTGTTGTAATTCATAGTTCTGCCCGTTTTGTAACGCAAATTTGAATTTATATTTTTTTCGCCAACTACATTTATCGGGTCTTTAACAAATACAGTACCATGATCGGTACTAATAACAATCTTAATTTTCTTTTTAGCCAGTTGCTGGATAATCTCTAACAAAGGAGAATGCTCTAACCATGATTTGGTAATAGAACGATATGCGGGTTCATCGTCTGCTAATTCTCGAATTACCTCCATATCTGTACGAGCGTGAGAAAGCATATCTACAAAATTATACACAATAACATTCAACTTATTCTGCATCAGGTTATTTATATTTTCAGCCAGTTTCTTTCCCGCAGCGTGATTTGTAATCTTATTATAACTCATTTTTACATCTTTGCCCAAACGCTTTAACTGAGCTTGTAAAAATTGTTCTTCAAACTGATTTTTTAACCCCTCATCTTCATCATTCAACCACATATCAGGAAACTTCTTCTGAATCTCTGTGGGTAATAATCCTGCAAAAATAGCATTTCGTGCATATTGTGTGGCTGTAGGTAAAATACTGTAGTATAAGTCTTCACTTTCCACCTTATACAATTCAGCTAGTATAGGTTGTATTACTTTCCATTGGTCGTAACGCAAATTATCAATCAGCAAAAAAAATACGCACTCATTCTTATCAAGTTCGGGAATTAATTTTTTCCTTAACAAGGTGTGCGACATAACAGGAATCTCATCTGCCGCCCCGTTAAGCCAGTTTAAATAGTTCTTCTCTATAAATTTACTAAAGCCATTATTAGCTTCTAATTTTTGCATGCGGATAATTTCGAGCATACTTTTGTCTGATGATTTGTCAATCTCCAGTTCCCAATAAACAATTTTTTTATACAATTCTACCCATTGTTCATAATCCATATTAGAGAATAACATAGAACTGATTTCTTGAAAAGCTTGCCTGTATGCAGTGTTTGTTTTCTCGCCAACCAAACGTCTGTTGTCTAAAGTTTTTTTAAGCGATAATAATATCTGGTTTGGGTTAACGGGTTTAATAAGATAATCGGCGATTTTAGAACCTATGGCATCATCCATAATATACTCTTCCTCACTTTTGGTAATCATAATAACAGGTATATCGCTGCGAATAGCTTTAATACGCGACAAGGTTTCTAAACCCGACAGCCCCGGCATATTCTCATCCAACAACACCACATCAAAAGCTTTTTCCTTTACCAAATCAAGCGCTTCATCTCCGCTGCAAACCGTGCTAACATCATAGCCCTTTCCCTCCAAAAACAAAACATGAGGCTTTAGTAATTCAATTTCATCATCTGCCCACAAAAGGTTTATTTTAGTATTGCTCATAGTTTTTTTATTGAGTAACGAAGGTAAACCTAATTTATTGTATGTATTAAGCTTTATTAACTATTAATTGGGCATTCCAGTACACTTGTTGTCATTTCAAACTTAACGAGAAATCCATTTTTTTGGGCATTCCCCCGCCGCCGCCAAGTCGGACTTTATGTTCCAGTTCTATATCAATATTAACAAAAAAAATCCCTAAAAACAAAATTTCCGCCCAAAATAATTACATCCCATTCTTAATTTTTAATTCCTAATTCTCAATTTGCTATCGACGAATCCCCAAAAATAATCTACGGTTTGCAATAAACGCCTCTGGTATGGCAATAAACAGCTTAGGTATCGCAATAAACACTTCCGGTATCACAATAAACAGCTTAGATACCTCAATAAACACTTCCGGTATCACAATAAACAGCTTAGGTATTAGAATAAACACTCCCAGCATGGTAATAAACGGTTCGGGTATTACAATAAACAATTAAGCTATTGCAATAAACATAATGGGTATTACAATTAACGCATTTGTCATTGTAATTTAATCGCCGCCGACAGAGAATATCCTGATTTAATAACTCATAACAGCTTTCCTGAAGCGCTCGGCAACCACTAGGTCTTTATTGCCCGCAGTATATTCATAAAAGCCTTTTCCGCTTTTAACACCTAAACTACCTGCGGTTACCATATTTACCAACAAAGGGCATGGGGCATATTTTGGGTTGCCAAAGCCGCTGTATAATACATTAATTATATTAAGGCAAACATCTAAGCCTATAAAGTCAGCCAGTTGCAAGGGTCCCATGGGGTGCGCCATACCCAGTTTCATAACGGTATCTATTTCGGTAACACCTGCCACGTTTTCATATAGGGTATAAATAGCTTCATTTATCATGGGCATTAAAATGCGATTAGCTACAAAACCAGGGTAATCGTTAACTTCTACCGGTGCTTTACCCAAGTCTTTAGAGGTTTGCATGATAAGGTTAGTAACTTCATCAGAGGTGGTATAGCCGCGTATAACTTCTACCAGTTTCATAACCGGCACGGGGTTCATAAAATGCATGCCTATTACTTTATCAGGGCGTTTGGTAACCGAGGCTATTTTGGTAATTGATATGGAAGAAGTGTTTGAAGCTAGCAGTGTATTGGCATCACAAACAACATCCAGTTGTTTAAATATCTCTAATTTTATCTGTACGTTTTCTGTAGCGGCTTCAATTACTAAATCGGCTTGTTTAACACCTTCTTCGAGCTTTGTATAGGTTTTTATACCGGCTAAAAGCTTTGTTTTATCGGCTTCGGTAAGTGAGCCTTTAGCAATTTGCCTATCAACATTTTTAGTGATGGTGGCTATAGCTTTTTCAAGTGCCTGTGCATTTACATCTATTAGCGCAACCTGATAACCATGTTGTGCAAACACGTGGGCAATACCATTTCCCATGGTGCCCGAACCTATAACCGCAACTTTTTTAATCATGATAATTTATTTTAAAAGCGGGCTAATGTAAGTATTTTCGGTAATTGGGTTATTTAATTTTTATTCACCGTAAACTTTGTTAAGAACAAAATAGTGAAGTAAAAAATAAATACTTTTACTTTGCCGCTTTCAGCAAACATGGCAATTAAAGATACCTATTGTAATTATAATGGTCATTTAATTAGTATTTACGAGCCCGTAATTTCTTTTGCAAACAGGGCATTTCGTTATGGTGATTCATTATTTGAGACTGTACGTATTATAAATGGCAAAGCCATGTTTCTGCAAGATCACTTACGCAGGATAAAGATTGGCATGACTGTTTTACGTATGAACATTCCAGCTAACTTGAGTGCTGATAATATTTTAAAACTAATAAATGAACTGATTGAAAAAAATGAGATAAAAAACGATGCCCGTTGTAGACTTACTGTTTTCAGGAACGAAGGGGGCTTTTATACTCCTCACAGTAACGATATTTCTTTTTTAATAGAAACAGAAGATCTGGGTTTTAAAGGCGGGTACATTCTTAATGATGTTGGTTACACAGTTGATGTGTTTCATGATATAAAAAAGCATAAAAACAAATTATCAAATTTAAAGACAGGGAATGCTCTAATATACGTGCTGGCAGGTATTTATAAGAAAGACATTAAACTGGATGACTGCTTTATAATTAATGAAGATGGAAATGTGTGCGAAAGTATAAGTTCTAATGTGTTTATTGTGAAAAATGGTGCTCTTTATACGCCTGCTCTTAGCGAAGGTTGCATAGAAGGTGTATTAAGAAAACAGGTGATTGATATTGCCAAGCAAAATAGAATATTGTGTTATGAGATTTCATTGGCGTTTAATACCCTTATGAATGCCGATGAAATATTTTTAACTAATACTATACAAGGCATACGTTGGATAGAGAAATACAAGACTAAGGTATACCAAAGCAAATTGGCTGCTTTCTTTACTGAGAAGTTAAATGAATATATTACTTTATATTAAGAATTCATTTACTATATTTGGTCGCTAATTTTTTTTATGGATAAATCTAATATTGAGATTTTTAAGGTAATATTTTTTCGCAAAAAGCATGTTTTAATTATTACCTTTTTGTCTATGGTTATGGCATACTTTTTTACCATGCCTTTTTTTATAAAACCCGTTTATAAATCCACTTCATTTATTTACCCCGCAAATTTGGGTCTATATAGTGAAGAATCACAAACAGAACAGATATTACAGTTTTTACAATCAAATGACATAAGAAAATACTTATTTAAAAAATATAGTCTTGCTAAACACTACAAAATAGATACCCTGAAAAGAATATATCCATTTATTTATGACGAGATTTACGACAAAAAAGTAAGTATTTCTATTACTAAATATGAATCTGTTGAAATAAAAGTAGAGGACTATAATCCTGATACTGCAAAACTCTTGGTGAATGGAGTTATTGAAGCAGTTAACTGGCTCATTGAAAAAGAACATCGTGAAAAATATACGGATGATGTTAATAATGCAAAGATTTATTTAGATTATAAACAACATGAAATTGACAGTTCGCAACATATATTAGATGAATTAAATGAAAAATATGGCGTAGTGGATATACCCATTCAACTAAAAGAAGCCGCAAGAAGTTATTATGCCAAAGAAATTAATGGTGCCAAGTTATCTGAATTAATGGGTAACCTTGGTAAGCATGGGGTTGAATTTGTAAAAATGTCTTCTTATTTAGAGAATCAAATAAGAGACTATGCATTAGCTATGACCGAATATCAAAAGCGTTTAAGCGAACTGCATTCTAAAAAATCTTTTGTAGCCATGGCTTCCAAACCTACTTATCCTGTGGTAGCAAGTTGGCCTAAACGATCTTTAATTATGGTTATTACAGGTATCAGTATTTTTGTTTTAGCATGTATCTATTTTATTTTTATTGATAAAGCAAAAGTAGTTTATAAGCAAATTTCTTCGAAAAATTAGATTGTGATGTTAAACTAGTAGTTTTTGGGGAAATAAATATAGGGGAATAATTTAAATGATACTAGGTAATAACTTACTAATAGCTAAAAAGCTATATAAACATAAAAAGCATATTTTTATGTCAACCATTATTGCAATGACAATGGGCTTTCTTTATACTCTTGTTATTAAACCTACATATACCTCAACGGCATTTGTATATCCTTCCAGTTTAGCAGTATATGGGCAAGAATCTCAAACAGAACAGCTTTTGCAGTTTTTAGAATCAAAAGAAATTCAATTATATTTAATTACTAACCTAAATCTGGCAAAACATTACCATCTTGATACTACTAAGGTGAATTACATACAAAAACTTCAAGATGTTATTGATTCCAAGGTAAAGATTTCCNNACGTACGAATCTATTGAAATAAAAGCCTCTGATTATAATGCGGATACTGCCAAATTATTAGTAACAAAAATTGTTGATGCGGTAAATTGGTTAATTGAAAAAGAACATAAAGAAAAATACAGCGAAACTGTAAGAAATTCGCTCATTTATTTAGAGCATAAAAAACGACAAGTAGATAGCACCCAAAATTTATTAAATGAGTTAAATAAAAAATATGAATATCTAAATGTTGGCATACAATTAAAAGAAGTAGTAAAAAATCAATATAAAATGCAATCAGGAGGCGCTAATAATTCTCTTTCGGACTACATTAATATGTCTGAGCAGTTAAAAGGAATTGAACATGAAAACAAAGGCAAATCACTTTCTGAGTTATTTACCAGTATAAATAACTACACCCTACAATATGGAAAATTAACCACTTATTTTGACGATCAGGTAAAGGGATGGACACAAGCAAATGATGATTATCAAAAAAACTTATTTGAATATAATAGAAAAATAAATTTTGTTGCTATGGCATCAGTCCCGTTAAAGCCATTAATTCCAAGTTGGCCAAAACGATTGATAGTAATACTTTTTAGTGGCATTTCAATTTTTATATTATCCAGCATATATTTTATATACATAGATAGCTTTAAACAAGCTTATGCAAAAATTACTAAAGAATAAAACGCTTGCCACTTTTTATTCACTTTGTGGTATTTATGTACTAGGTCTTTTATTCGTATTAACTAGAATTGATTCTTTTGTACTTTATTGTTTAGTTCCTGCACTAATTTTACTTTTATTATTAGCTTTCTTTTCTTTTGACACGTTTGTTTTTTCTATCGTATTTTTCACCCCGCTTGCAGTAACCTTAAAGGAACTTGGCGTAAACTCTGATGTTGACTTAAGCATTCCTACCGAGCCATTTATGGCTGGTGTTTTGATATTACTACCTATTTATCAATTTTATGCAAAAATCATTGATCGAAAGTTTTTAACTCACCCAGTTACGATTATTATTTTTTTACAATTAGCTTGGATGGCGTTTACCTGCACTACCAGTCAAATGCCATTGGTATCTGTAAAATATTTAATTGCAAGACTATGGTTCATTTGTTCCGCATATTTTATGATGAGTTATTTATTCAAGAAAAAAGATGAAAATATTTTTAAATATCTATGGTTATACTTCATCCCTTTAACATCTGTTTCAATCTTTATTACCATACAGCACGCTGCTTATAATTTTGATGAGCATGTTGCTGATTGGATACCTTCACCATTTTACAATGATCATACGGCTTATGGAGCAGCACTTGCTATGTATGTTCCGGTTTTAATTGGTTTATTGTTTATGAAAAGATATAATGCTGTTCAAAAAACTATATTGGCAGTTTGTTTAACTGTTATATTAACAGGTGTTGTTGTTAGTTTTGCTCGGGCAGCTTGGTTAAGCTTAATGGTTGCCGTAGCTCTTACACTTATTTTATATTTAAAAATAAAATTCCGCACCATAGTTATTACTGTTGTTTCAACTGCAATTTTATTTTTTGCTTTCCAAACGCAAATAGTGCTATTACTAAACCAAAACAATACTTCTTCCGGTGGGGATGCCGCCCAAGATCTAGAATCTGTATCAAATATTAAAACAGATGACAGTAATCTCGAACGTATAAACCGTTGGAGTTGTGCCATAAAAATGTTTCAACAAAGACCCATGGTAGGTTGGGGACCGGGTACTTATATGTTTCAATATGCTCCGTTTCAAAAGCAAAGCGAAAAATCGCATATATCAACCAATGCCGGTACCAACGGAAATGCACATAGTGAGTATCTCGGGCCACTTAGTGAACAAGGTATATTGGGTATTGTATGGGTAATTGCTTTACTTTTTACAGTGTTAAGTACTGGTTTTAGGGTAGTTTATAACAATAAGAACAAAACTCAAAGAACATTGGCTGTTTTATTACTCACTGGTTTAATAACCTATTTTGTGCATGGGTTTTTAAATAACTTTTTAGATACAGACAAGCTTTCCATCCCATTTTGGGGATTTATAGCGGCTATTGTTTATTTGGATATTAAACAAAAGGAAGCCAATCAAACAGAAATTCCTAATTCCCTTTAAATACAGGTTTTCTCTTCTCTAAAAAAGCATTTACTCCTTCCTGATAATCATATGTAGAAGCAGCTTTGATTTGCTCCACCCCCTCTGCCTGCAATTGCTTTTCAAGTGAATTAAATACACCTTGGTTAAATAACTTTTTTGTTAAACCCAAACCTTTGGTTGGCATGTTAGCCAACACTTCGGCAATTTGCATAGCCTCATGTTGTATGTTTTCATCCAGCATAACTTTATAAACCATTCCCATTTGCAGCGCATCGGCCGAGGTAACTTTATCGCCAAGCAAAGCTAGGGCCAATGCCTTTTGAAAGCCAACAATACGGGGCAGGAAAAAAGTCCCTCCGCTATCGGGTATTAAACCAATCTTACTAAATGCTTGTATAAAGGACGCCGATTGGGCTGCTAAAACCACATCGCATGCCAAAGCAATGTTTGCCCCTGCACCGGCTGCTACGCCATTTACCGCACAAACAACAGGCTTTTCAAGGTTTCTTATTTTTAGGATAATGGGGTTGTAATGTTCTTCTACGATATTTTTTATACCCGGACCTTGCGGGTCAATTGCTTCTGATAAATCCTGGCCGGCACAAAAAGCTTTTCCTTCTCCGGTTAATAAAACACAACGAATCGAATCATCACTTGCTGCTTTGTCCAATTGTTGCTGTAATTCCAATGCCATGGCACGGTTAAAGCTGTTAAACTTATCAGGACGGTTTAAGCTTAGCTTTAATACACCACCTGTTTGTTGGGATAAAATATTCATGTAAAATTTTTCTGAAAAGTATAAAATATTACCTTCACACACCTTAAAAAAATAAAATGAGAAAAACCTTAAGTAGTGTTTTATTACTCCTTTTTATCGGAGTATTTGCCCAAAAGAAGCAAATTACGCTGGAAGAAATATGGAAAAATCGTGCTTTTATGCCTGCCCATTTTGGCGGTTTTAACAGCATGAACGATGGTGTACATTATACTCAGCTGGATAGCAATAATAATCTGGTAAAGTGCGAACTTAAGACAGGTAAGGTGGTTGAAACACTTTTAAAAGTAAGTGAATTGATTGCTGACAACAAAAAAGATACCTTAAAAATAGAAGACTACTCTTTTAGTGAGGATGAAAGTAAATTGCTTATAAGGAATGATTATGAGCCTATCTATCGCCATTCGGGTACTGCCAATAATTATGTGTTTGACTTAAAAACACGTAAGCTTAAAACTCTTTCAGATAAAGGAAAACAGATGTTTGCTACCATTGCCCCTATGGGAAATAAAGTTGCTTTTGTGCGAGACAACAATCTTTTTGTGAAAGACCTTGATAATGATACCGAAACACAAATTACTACAGAAGGAGAAAAGAACAAAATAAAAAATGGCTGGAGTGACTGGGTATATGAAGAAGAGTTCAGTAAGGCAGAAGCCTTTTTCTGGAATGCTAACGGAAGCAAGATTGCTTTTATCCGTTATGATGAAACAAACGTAAAGGAGTTTGAAATGCCTATCTATAAAGGTTTATATCCTGAGGAGTATCGTTTTAAATATCCCAAAGCAGGCGAAGCTAATTCTATAGTAAGCGTATTTATTTATGACTTGGCTTCCAAGAAAATAACCAAGGTTGATATTGGAGCCGAGACCAACATATACATTCCGCGTATTATATGGACGAATGATAACAACATCCTATCTGTACAACGCATGAATCGCTTGCAGAATAAACTGGAATTACTTTTTGCTGATGCCAACACAGGTTCAACCAAAGTTATTTTAAGCGAAGAGAACAGTACTTATATTGATATTACCGACGACCTTACTTTTTTAAAGAACAACAAAGGTTTTATATGGAGCAGCGAGAAAGATGGCTTCAACCATTTCTATCAGTATGATTTTACCGGAAAACTGGTTAACCAAATTACTAAAGGAAACTGGGATGTGATGGAGTTTAAAGGTTTTGATGAAGTAAATAATATCCTTTACTACACTTCTACCGAAACATCTGCAACGGATAGAGATATGTACTCCGTTTCTTTAGACGGGAAAAAGAAAACAAAACTCTCTACCCTAAAAGGCACTACCGATGCTGAGTTTAGCAAAAGCTTTAAATACTATGTAAGCACTTTTAGCGATGCCAATACACCTCCTGTATTTGAGTTGCACAGCGCAGATGGCAAATTGATTAAAGTGCTGGAAGACAATAAAAAACTGAAAGAGACTTTAGCTAAATATGATTTGACTAAGAAAGAACTCTTCACCTTTAAAACAACTGAAGGGGTTGAACTGAATGGCTGGGTAATGAAACCAACCAACTTTGATGCAGCTAAGAAATACCCCGTGTTTCAGTTTGCTTATGGAGGTCCGGGAAATAACGAGTGCAACAACCAGTATGAAACCTATGATTACCCTTGGCACCAGTTGCTTTGCGAGCAAGGCTATGTGGTGGTATGTGTAGATAATAGAGGTACGCTTGGGCGTGGCAAAAAGTTTAAGGATGCCACCTACCTACAGTTGGGAAAGCTTGAAACCATAGACCAGATAGAGGTTGCCAAATACATGGGCGCTCAATCTTATGTGGATAAAAACCGTATAGGCTTTATGGGCTGGAGCTTTGGTGGGTATCTATCCTCTTTATTAATTACCAAAGGCGCCGATTACTTTAAAGCCAACATAGCTGTGGCTCCGGTAACCAACTGGCGTTATTATGACAATATTTATACCGAACGTTTTATGCGTACCCCGCAGGAGAATGCCAAAGGTTACGATGATAACTCGCCGGTAAACTTTACCAAAAGCATTAAAGGAAAATATTTATTAATACATGGCACTGCCGATGATAACGTACATTTTCAGAACAGTATAGAGATGGAGAAAGCTTTGATAGACAACAACATTCCTTTTGAATTTATGGCCTACCCCAATAAGAACCACGGGATATACGGAGGCAACACCCGTTTGCATTTGTATACCAAAATGTTGGAGTTCATCAAACGAAATCTGTAGTTTAGAGCAATATTATGGAACTAAACTTTGTAACAGAAGACATCCTAAAGCTAAGCCTTTCGCTATTGGCAGGAGCGGTTATTGGTGCTGAGCGGGAGTATAAAAACAAGAACGCCGGTTTTCGTACCATTATATTAGTTACGGTTGGCTCTACCTTGTTTACCATGCTATCGGGTTTAATTACGGATGGAAAAGACTTCCACGTAGTAGGTAACATTGTAGTGGGCATTGGTTTCCTGGGTGCGGGAACTATCTTTAAAGAGGGGGATGATGTAAAAGGTTTAACCACTGCTGCCGCTATATGGATATCGGCCGCCATTGGGGTGTCCATTGGCGCCGGACAATATGCATTGGCTGCCACCGCACTTGGTTTGGTTATTATTGTGTTGCTGGGTTTCATCAGTGTACAAGGGTTTATAGACCAGAGTAATCGCGAGAAAAAATATAAAATAACCATACCCTGCAAGGCAGGCAATGCAGAAGAGATAGAGAAGTTTTTTGCCACCTGCAATGTAATTGGAGTCTGCATACACCGTCATAAAACAAGCAATAGCCTTACTTTAACTTATTCTATAAAGGGACCCGAAAAAAACCACAACCAGTTTATTGCCCTGCTTGAAAGTGATGCCCTTGTGATTGAATTCGAGGTGTAACCCTCTTCGCTATTTTCTTTTCAACTTCTTCTTTTTTGTCATTTCGCGGCTAAATAATATAAATGATAACAATCATTTAAAAGCCTTGTCTTCATCATTTCCATTCTCCCTTTGTCATAAGACATTTGCCCTAAAAAGTATGAAAACAGAATTCAGACAAAATGCATCAGCGGGCAATGCCGTGTATGGTTTAGGCTTGGTTGGTGCAGCTATATACTATATCTCTCATGCCACTGGCTTTTGGATGGGCGTGGTTGGTTTCTTAAAAGCGCTTATATGGCCTGCTTTTTTGGTGTATGAAGCCTTAAAGACCGTGGGTGCTTAAAACAAGTAAATATTAATCAAATCTAAATTATAAAACATAACATGAAAACAGTAAAAATAATTGTATTCGTACTCCTTATATTAATTGTCCTGATATTTGTTATTGGAGCTATTCTTGGCATATTCACCAAAGTAAGCGTAGTCGAAAAACAGGAAGGCGGCTTTAAGGTAGTTGGACTTGAGTATACAGGTCCATACCAACAGTCTGGCAAATACATGAAAGAGGTCACTGAGAAACTTAAAGAAGCAGGTATTAGTGACAACATGGGTTTCGGTATTTACTACGATGACCCTAAAACAACTCCTGCTGATAAGTGTCGCAGCTACGTGGGTGCTGTATTGGATAAAAAAGAGTATGATAAAGTTGAACAGCTTAAAACAAAAGGCTTCCGCATAGACTCCTTAGCCATGGCCCCATCCGTTATAGTTGAGTTCCCCATTAAAAGTTCTTTATCTTATATGATTGGAGCTATGAAGGCATACCCTGCCATATCTGCCTTTATGGTTGAAAGAAGTTTAAAACCCGGCTTAGCCATAGAGCTGTATGATATGAAGGAAAAGAAAATAACCTACATCATGCAGTGTGCACAAAAATAAAACAAATCAAAAAATAATTTTATGACCACCGACAATCTCTCTTTAATGCGCCAGGCACGCGAAACCCTAAGGGGCAAGTGGGGTTTGCCCATTGCCACTTGTTTGGTTTATACCCTGCTTACAGGCGGCTTAGGTTCCGACAGGCATGGGGGTTCTATAATTTCCCTTATCATTACCGGGCCTTTGCAACTGGGGCTTGCCACATTTAGTCTTACGCTATCGCGCGGAGGAAATGCAAGTTTCCAGCAACTCTTCAATGGCTTTAATTATTTTGTAAAAGCCCTGGCAACCTACCTGCTTATGGTGTTGTATATTGTCTTGTGGATGTTGTTGCTCATCGTACCCGGCATCATAGCCGCGCTCTCTTACGCTATGACCTTTTATATATTGGCCGATGATATAAGCCTTGAGCCCCAACAGGCACTTGACAAGAGCAAGAAAATGATGGACGGGCATAAAGTAAAACTCTTTTACCTATGCCTCCGTTTCCTTTTGCTGGCGCTGCTTTGTGTGCTAACTTTAGGTATCGGTTTTTTGTGGTTCATACCTTTTGTTAATGTAATCATGGCCAAGTTTTATGATGATATTAAATAACCCATGAAAAAACAACCCCTGCTGGCAGCCTTGCTATCCCTTATAGTTCCGGGAGCCGGACAAATTTATGCCGAGCGAAACCACAAAGGAGCCATCATTATTTTTGCTGCCATAGTTATAGCCAACCTCAATATTATTATATTGCCGCTTATTTCCATGGCCAACCCCGTTTTGCCCGTACCTGCCGGAGACCCCCGCGCCCTTTGGGCATATTGGATTCCCCGCATTGTGCATGATGGGGCCTCCCTCTGGTGCATTGTTTTTTGGATGTGGGCGGTGGTTGATGCCTATCGCGTTGCCAAAAGATACAACAACCTGCCCGACTTTTGGCCCGGCAAGATAATTTCTTAACTCTTAGGATAGATTTTTATCCCTGTAGTACTAATTATTGTCCACGCAGTTTAGCCGGAAGCACTCGAAGGATAAAAGGTAACACGCTCAGGATTAAAGGTAGCACGCTCGGGGTTAAAGGTAGCACGCTTGGGATTGAAGGTAATACGCTCAGGATAAAAGGTAACACACTCGGGATTAAAGGTAACACACTCAGGGTAAAAGGTAACACGCTCGGGGTTGCAGGATGCTCTCTCCGGATAGCTTTTTGCTCGCTCGGGGTAGAAGGTTGCTCGCTCAGGGTAGAAGGATGCACACTGCGGATAGATTTTTGCCATCTTTGGGTAGAAGAATGCTCGCTCCGCGTTCCTTTTTGCCATCTCCGGATAGATTTTTGTCTGCAAAAGAAACCTTTTTGCTTAGTTTTGTTTGGCTATAGGGCAGTTGCGTATGCAATTTCAAATACTTATAACTAAATATATAGTTGGGGTTACCTGCAAGGCTTAAACAAAAGAAAATTATAACATATGACTTTTCTCTGCTTGAACTGTGGACATATAAATGAAAATAACCCTGAATTGGTATGTCAACCTTGTCAAGCACCATTAGACAAAGAATTATATGACTTGCTTATTGATTATTCATTTCGTGCTGTCCAATATGGTTATAAATATCGAACAAATTATGAAAGACAACTTCGAGAGAATGGTACAATAAAAGTAAAGTATTCACTACTTGATCCTGCAAATGAAATGCAGTGGTTAGCTGCGGCAGTTATAGGTGGAGTTGCTGGGAATTTCGTTTACGATATTATAAAACATGTAGCTAAACAAATTAAATATCGCATCACTGAAAAATCTAATACAATCGAGTTAGAGCAAATTGACAAAGACACTTTTGAAATTGTAGCAGACGAGCAAACTCTTAGCAAGTTTGTTTTATATATTCAAAATTATTATAAAGGTAATGGCAAAATGGACAGAAAAGTTTCGGATGCTATTGCTGAAGAAGAAATAGTTCATGCTATGACAGATGGAAAATCAGAAGAGTTTATGACTGCTATTGATACTGACAACCAAGAGGAAAGAACAAAAATATTTCTTGAAATGTTTCAAGGAGGTGCACAAGAAGCACAAAAATTAAGAGCCAAAAAACCAGATGATAAGCAGCTTGAAAAATTGTTCCCAGCCATAAAACAAAAGCGTAAAATGGTTAAAAAGGCAACTGTCAAAAAAAAGAAGAAACGCAGAAAATAAGCAAGCCCCAACAGCACCCTAAATTTCAAACGAAATAAGCATACGGTAATCTATCCCTCCACTTCCAACTGACAATAATCATAAAACATACCCCGAATAGGGTATTAGAAAATAGCCCCTAAGCCGTATCTTTGTGTGTTATGGAAGATGTGATGGCAAAAACACTGGCAGAATTACCCAAAGGAAAAACAGCTACCATTACCGGTTTTGCCGACGATAAGCTTGCCCTTAAACTCATGGAAATGGGTTGCCTGCCCGGCGAACAAATAACCCTGCAACACATTGCCCCCCTTGGCTGCCCTTATGCCTTTGAAGTGAACGGAACGTTAGTTAGTCTTCGCAAATCAGAAGCCCAATTGGTACTTATCAGCCTATAAAACTGTGTCTGAGCCAGCTTTGTTTTCAGAACTTAAACAAAAATTCACTTTAGCCCAGCAGGTAAAGGTAGCTCTTATAGGCAACCCCAATTGCGGCAAATCTACCTTGTTCAATGCCCTTACGGGGCTTCACCAAAAAACGGGCAATTACCCCGGCGTTACGGTTGATAAGAAAATTGGCGTTTGCAAAGCAACCAATCCTAAAACTAAACAAACTCATTCCTTCAAATTAATTGATTTACCGGGCACCTATAGTTTGTTCCCAAAGTCCTTAGACGAGCAGGTTTCGTTTGATGTGCTGATGGATGCGGAGAATGAAGATTACCCCGATATTATTTTAATAGTTGTAGATGCCTCAAACCTTAAAAGGCATTTACTACTCGCTACGCAGTTAATAGATTTGGGCAGGCCCTGCATGTTGGTGCTAAACATGATAGATGCCGCCAATGCCAACGGCATACACATTGATGAAGAAAAACTGCAGGGTATTTTGCAGGTGCCCATAGTTAGCTGCAATGCCCGTCAGCAGCAAGGCATTGAAGAAGTAAAGAAAACTTTTTTTTCTTTTGCGGCAGAGGTTAAGCGGCAGCAACCCGTCATTAATATACTGGCCATAGTAAATAAAGACTATGCCGATACCGTACACCGCCATATAGAGCAAACCAGCGTATATGCATCCTTACTAAACCAAAGAGATAATGCCGAGCATGATGAGAAGCTAAAGGAGTACAACACCAAATTCTTTGAAGGCTTTGAAAGCAGAGATACCCTCTTTAGGTTCGAGAAGATAAAGAAGATAAACCTGGAGTGTGTAAACTACAGCAGCGTAAGAAAAGATTTAAGAGTTACCGATAAGCTGGATGATTTTATTACCCACCCCGTATATGGCTTCATCATTTTTATTGGTGTGCTGTTCCTCATCTTTCAAAGCATTTTCTATCTGGCAGAGTTCCCCATGCAATGGATAGAGATGGGTTTCTCTTTCTTTACCCAAAAGGCAAAAGAATATCTGCCCGATAACTTCCTTACGAGTTTACTCACCAACGGCATACTGGCGGGCTTAAGCGGCATCGTAGTATTTGTACCGCAAATAGCGTTGCTATTTGGCTTCATCAGTCTGCTGGAAGACAGCGGTTATATGGCCCGCGTAAGTTTTATTATGGATAAACTCATGCGCAAGGTGGGTTTAAACGGTCGGTCGGTAATACCCTTAATAAGCGGCATGGCTTGTGCGGTGCCGGCCATTATGAGTACACGTACCATATCCAACAAAAAAGAAAGACTGGTTACTATTTTAATTACCCCACTGATGAGTTGCTCGGCGCGTTTGCCCGTATTTACTTTACTCATAGGTATTATGATTCCGGGCAATGAGAGACTTGGCATTTTCGATTATAAAGGTTTATTGCTTACCGCTCTTTACCTCATGGGCATAGTAGTCGCCATACTGGTAGCCGCCGTTTTAAAATATGTTTTAAAAAATAAAGAGAAGAGTTACTTTATGATGGAACTGCCCGTGTACCGCATACCGCAGCTAAAAACCGTTATGCTAACCATGTTAGATAAAGTAAAAGTATTTCTGTTTGATGCCGGAAAAGTAATTATGATTATCTCTGTCATCCTTTGGTTCTTAACCACCTATGGCCCAAGTAAGGAGTTTGCCACCATAAATAAAAACTATACCGAAGCTTTTACCAAAACCACAAATGATAGCCTAAAACAGGAACTTACTACAGCTATGGAAGCCCAAAAACTGCAGGCTTCTTACGCCGGGCATTTGGGTAAGATTATAGAACCTGCCATCAGGCCACTTGGTTTCGACTGGAAGATTGGCATATCTTTAATTACCTCTATTGCCGCACGAGAGGTGTTTGTAGGCACTATGGCAACGCTTTACCAAAGCAGAGATAAAGAAGATAACCTTTCCATCCGCCAGAAAATGATGCGAGAGAAGAACCCAACCACCGGCAAGTTGGTATATAACTCTGCGGTGTGCCTTAGCTTACTGATGTTCTACGCCTTTGCCATGCAATGCATGAGTACCCTTGCCGTGGTAAAACGCGAAACCAACTCCTACAAATGGCCCATCATACAATTTATATACATGAGCGCCTTGGCCTATACAGCCAGTTTGGTGGTTTATCAACTGTTGAAATAAGTTATAGACCGTTCACGTAAAAGAGTTTTTGTTCCTGCTATTTTATACATAACTTTAATGCGGTATTGTACCTAATGGCAAAAGATGAGTACTTCAGTTAAAATAAGAAATCAGAAGATTATTGAACTTATTAAACAGGGTCTTTCTAATAAAGAAATAGCTAGCCGCTATAGTTTATCTCCGATGTCCATAAAGCGTATCGGTTGGATTGCAGGCATAAAGAAAAGAGGTGGTTATAAAGGCTTCGAACAACGCAATGAAAAAATACTTGATGCCATTAAGCAGGGTATACCTAATATTAAAATAGCCAAGCGTTTTGGTTTAGCTATAGGCACTATAAGGGATATTGGATGGAGACATAGAGTATTAAGAGGACTTAGTCGTGAAGAAAGCAAGAAGCGAAATGAGGAGATACTTGCAGCTATTAAACAAGATATCCCTTATGAAGAAATAGCTGGGCGCTTTAAGGTAACTAAATCGGTTGTGCATAATATTGGATGGAAGGGAGGCATAAAAAGAGTACCTGATACAGCATTAATACAGGAAAGAAATAAACAGATTGCGGATCTTATTAAAGAAGGTGTATCTTATACCGAAATAGCATTGCGCTTTAATTTAAGCAGAGCGCGAATAGGGGATATAGGGCGGAAGGGCGGCATAAAAAGAAAGTTAAGCCGAAAAGAATTACTGAAAAGAAATAAGGAGATTATAGATTTAATAAGGAAAATGATCCCTTATTCTAAAATAGCCAAAGAATATAATTTACATGAGGGTTACATAAACACTATTGGCTTGGGCGCAGGTATTAGAAAAATAAGAGGTTCGGAAGAGGTTCAGAAGAAACATAAACTTATCATTGAAGCCCTTTTGAAAAAGGTTCCCACAAAAGAAATAGCAACCCGTTTTAATATGAATATATCTGCAATATTTAACATTGCTAGAAAAGCAGGTTTAAAGAAGGGGATGAGACCTAAAGAAATTCTTCAGCAAGAAAAGAAGATTATTACGGCGTTAAAGCAAGGAATAACTTACAAAAAAATCAGTACTGATTTTGATGTTTCAATTCATTCAATAATAAAGATTGCTACAAAAGAGAAATTGCTTAGAGGGCCATTTATTGCAAAACCAAAATTAGAAACAAAGAAAAAACACGAACGAATCATTAATGAGGTAAAGAAAAAAATCCCTATTAAAGATATTTCGGCCAAGTTTAATATAACCCCACAGAGTGTATGGAAAATTAGCAGAAATGCAGGTTTAAAAAGAGGTTTAGACCCAACAGAAATTATAGAAAGAGAAAAGCCCGTTATAAAAGCTTTAAAAGATGGAGTATCTTACAGAAAAATGGCTGTACTGTTTGATGTTTCGATGCCCACAATATCCGCAATTGCCAAACGTGAGGGCATAAAAAGAGCGCACTTCGGAGGTAAACCAAATCCAAAACGGGATAAGCAAATTATTAAAGAAATTAAACAAGGGATTGCCTACAAAGAAATAGCTTCTCGTTATAACATATCAGAAAGTTGGGTAGGGAAAGTTGCCAAACGTAATGGCATAAAAAGAGGCAGCGGCAGAAGACCTTTACAAAGTAGCCAATGATACAATTCATATACATGAGCGTGCTAGCTTATACAGCAAGTTTAGTGGTTTATCAGCTATTGAAATAGGTTATAGGCCGTTCACATAAAAGAGTTTTTGTTCCTGCTATTTTATGCATAACTTTAATGCGCTTTTATTTAAAGTCATAAAACCGTATGAAAATGAGTGTGCCCCATAAAACAAAGGTTGAGGAAAGAAGAAAACAGATTCTTAAAGCCATTAAACAAAGTAAAGGTATCCATTATCGCGAAATAGCCGCCCGCTTTAATGTAAGTTCAACAACCGTAGGAAATGTTGCATTAAGCAACGGCATAAAAAGAATGTTAAGTAAAGAAGAATTACTGAAAAGAAATAAGCAAATTCTTAGTGCTATTAAACAAGGTATAGCTTATTCAAAAATAGCAGCACGTTTTAAAGTAAGTATAGAAGTTATAAGAAACATAGGGCGTAAGGTAGGCATAAGAACAGGGCTAACCAGCGAAGAAAGGAGTATACGAAACAAACAGGTTATTGAAGCCCTAAAGAATAAAGTTCCGGCTGCAAAAGTAGCCGCCAAACATAAGTTGACCACTGCTATGGTTAATAAGATAGGGCATACGGTAGGCATAGTAAGAGGGATGACCCCTCAGGAAAAACAGGAAAAAGAAGCGCAGATTATTAAGGCTTTAAAACAAGGAATGTCTTATAGAAAAATGACTGCTAATTTTGGCCTTTCATTTTATGGTTTGTCGGAAATTGCCAAAAGCATAGGCTTAACTAGAGAACATTATGGCGGAAAACCAAATCCAAAACGGAATAAGAAAATTATAAAAGAAATTACCCAAGGGCTTCCTTATACTGAAATAGCTGTCAATTTTGGAGTTTCTCCAAGTTGGGTATGGAAGCTGGCAAAGCGTTCTGGTATAAATAGAGGTAGTGGGCGAAGATATTTGCAAAAGAAGTAAGATAAAGTCTTCTTGTCGTTTTTGAATATACCCAACCTTTCTTAAAAGAAGCACGTAATAATATAAAGAGGCTAAAGAAATTAAGAAGCTTTTTTGATTATTAAACAATTTTTTATACATTTGATATAACCTTAAAAACAAACGCCATGAAAAAAATAGTATTTATTTTCTTAGTTGGGTTTTCTTTTACTTCGATAAAAGCACAGTACAAACCGCATGATAAAGTATTTGGTGATAGTATTGCCAAATTAAAAAAGGCAGGTAAGCTTACGGGAAAGGAACGTTTTTATAATTCTTATGGTGGCACCAAGAGTTTAATTGTTTCCAAGCCTTCGAAAGAAAACGCGCGTTTAAATAAAGCCAATCAAGTAATGTCTGCTGGTTCATGTAATTGCTGGATACCAAGAGATACTTCTTTTCATATAGTTCCTTTTGATGGTGGTGGTGGTAATGACGGACCAGGTGTGGCACCAAACTATAGAAATGATGATTGGTCTACCAATGCTATGATATTACCTTTTAATTTTTCTTTATATAATGATACGGTAGGGACTGCAGCCAACCCAATGTATATTAATAACAATGGTAATATTTCGTTTGGTTCTCCTTACTCTGTATTTACTGCAGTTCCTTTTCCAACAGCTACTTACACCATGATAGCTCCTTTTTGGGGAGATGTAGATACAGATACGGCTCTTACCTCAGGTGGAATTGTTTATTATCAATTAACTCCTACCCATTTAATTGTTCAATGGGATAGTGTAGGGGTTTTTGATCATCCGGGAGAAATCAATACCTTTCAATTAATTATTACAGATGGAATAGATTCTATATTACCTCCGGGCAATAACGTTGCATTTTGTTATGGTGAAATGCAATGGACTACAGGTGATGCTTCAAGTGGTACGGGTGGATTTGGAGGTTCGCCGGCTACAGTGGGAATAAATAAAGGAGATGGGGCTTCTTATTTTCAAATAAGTTTATTTGATAATGCAGGAAGTTCTTATACGAACCTTACCGGAAGTCCTGCCAGTGGAGTTAATTGGCTTACAGGTAGATCTTTTTATTTTAATTCTTGCGGCACAGGTACTAATTTACCGCCATTTTCTTTAGACAGTGCTGTTTGCGATACATTAACGCTTTATGCCGTGGGTGATTCATTAGTTCAAAGGATTGGTTTTATTCCTCCTGAAGTTAATCAATCAGTAACGATGAGTGCAACGGCATCTACATTAGGTTCTGCTTTTTCAGTGATAAATTCAGTTTCGGGGGCAAATGCTTACTTAACTTTTAAAGTAGTTAACAGTAGTTTAGCTGTTGGTTATTATACCATATCTGTAACAGGAACTGACAATGGTACTCATGCTTTAGCTACTACTAAAAGGTATGTTGTTCATATATTAACTTCCGGTACAACAGGTATAAAACAGCTGGCAATCGATAATAGCCAAATAAACATATACCCTAATCCAAACAATGGAAGCTTTATTATAGAAACAAAAAGTATTGAAAAACAAAATATTCAAGTGTATGATATAACAGGTAAGATGGTATTGAGTCAACCCATAAATGGCAAAACTTCAATAGACGGAAGTACCCTAAGTGAAGGGGTTTACAATTTGAGTATTATAAACAATAAGGGTGTAGTAAATAAAAAGTTGGTTATAGTAAGGTAGATAAGATATCATAAGATTTGAGAAAGCCGCTCCATACAGGGGTGGCTTTTTATTTATATATTTGTATAAGTATTGTTAAAAAACATTACTTTTATTTTTTGAAAACCAACCAAGTTATGAAGAAACTGATATTTACTTTATTTGTTGCAAGTATATTCTCTCTATCAACTGCTTATGCAAATGCTTTAACGGGAGATACCACCACAGGGCTTAGCCTGAAAGCCAAAGCCAAATTAGAACTGGCAAAGCAAAAAATGTATAGTGGTAAGATGATACAAGCACTTACCGTGTTTAAAGAGCTTGTGTATGAAAACCCTAAAAACGGAACTGCTTTATACTTTGCCGGAGATTGTGCATATAAGTTAGGTCAGGTTGATGATGCATTTAAATTCCTGCAGGATGGAAAAGCATCTGCAAATCCTAAGCCTCAGAACTTTTATTTGTTAGGCGTAATTTATTTAAATAATGATAAAGTAGATCAAGCACTTGCCGAATTTACCACTTACAAAATCAAAGCAACAGATTCTGATATAAAAGAACACGACCCAGATATATTTATCAGTCAATGTAATAACGCGAAAAGACTGGAAGCAAATCCTATTCAGGTGAAAGTAGAAAATATGGGGCAACGCGTAAACTCTAAATATGATGATAAAGGCCCCGCCATTACTGCTGATGGAAAGAAACTATTCTTTAACTCTCGCCGTCCGGAGGATAAAGATTCGCCTATTGATGTAGAAGGGGATGGGAAATATTTTGAAAGAATTTATTTTACTACTTGGGATAGCATTAACCAACAATGGACTGAAGCAGATGAAATTCCGGGAAATATTAATCAAAAGAATTCTCACGTTGCTTGTACGGGTATTTCAGCAGATGGCAAACAAATATTTTTATATAAAAATGATATGACAAATCCTGAGGCAAGAGGAGGAGATGTTTTTGTATCTAAAGTATTGAGCAACAAATGGAAAACACCTGAACCTTTAGGTAAGCCCATTAACACTTCTTATTGGGAGGGTGGTGCTTGTATATCGCCTGATGGTAGTACGATTTATTTTACATCAGAACGTAAAGGTGGTTTTGGTAACAGCGATATTTGGATGTCTAAGCGCAAAACAAAAACAGAATGGGATACGCCCATAAATCTTGGGGCAGATATAAACACAGCTTATGATGAGGCAGGTTTATTTTTAGCGCCTGATGGTAAAACACTTTTCTTTTGTAGTAATGGGCCGAACAGCATGGGTAGTTATGATATTTTTAGAACCATTAATGAAAATGGCAAATGGAGTAAGCCCGAAAACTTAGGTTATCCTATTAATACTACAAAACGTGATGGACCTTTTGTGCTTGGAGCAGATGCTCATTACGCTTACATCTCGTCAGATAGAGTAGGTGGTTTTGGAGAAAACGATCTTTATAGAATAGATTTACAAGATTATGCCGTTTTAGAAAAAGATTTTAAAAGAAAAGCCGATAATACGTTAAGTATTGTAAAAGGCTTGGTAAGAGATGGCTTTGAAGGTAAGAGTATAGAAGGTGCCGAAATTATTTTTACAAATGATGCGGGAGAAAAAGTAAACATTACCACAAATGAAAATGGAGAGTACTTAATAACATTAAAAGGAGGTACCACTTATCAGGTAAAAGTTAGTAAAAATGGGTTTAAACCAACCGAAGATAAAATAGTGCTTAAACTTAATAAGACAGGAGCTGCTTATACAATAGAAAAACAATTCTTATTAAGCAAATAAATTCGGTTTTGTTTTATAATTTATCTAAAGTTTAGAGGTGTATTAGTCTGGCTAATATCTAATATGAAAAAAATATCTTTATTTATTTTCTGTTGTATTACACTTTTTGTTAACGCCGGAAATGACTACAACTATTTTGTTGATTTAACCAAAGTAGAAAACGATAAAGTACAGGTAAAACTTATTCCGCCTGATATAAGCGAAAGTACGGCTACGTTTATGTTCCCATCTATCGTGCCCGGTACATATGCCATTTATAATTTCGGAAAGTTTATTTCAGATTTAAAAGTAATAGGTAAAGATGGAAAGGAAATCGCTTATACCAAACCTGATGAAAATACGTATCTGATTCCTACACCGAAAAATATGGCTTACATTACTTATTTGGTGGAAGACAGTTGGGATGCAGAATTAAAGAAGCATGAAAATAAAGATGATATTGTTTTTGAACCTGCCGGAACTGATATAGAAAAGGATAAAGCCTTTGTATTAAATACGCACGGTTTCTTTGGTTATTTTAAAAACTATACAAATAAAGAGTTTATTATTAAAGTAAAGAAACCTGTGGGTTTTTATGCTTCCAGCGGATTAACAACTATTAAAAACGGAAGTGATACAGATGTGGTGAATGTTTTTGATTACCATAAATTGGTTGACTCACCAATTATGTACAACCTGCCTGATACAACGTTTGTTGAGGTAGGAGGTGCGCGTGTGCTGATAACAGTTTATTCTCCTAATAAAAAAGTTACCTCTGCTTATGTTGCCAGAAATATATCGGAAGTATTGGATGCACAACGCAGGTATTTAGGGGGTACGCTTCCGGTTAATAAGTATGCTTTTATTTTTTATTTTAATGATAAACCAACTTTATCGGGGGCTAACGGGGCTTTGGAGCATTGTTATTCATCTATGTATATATTGCCTGAAATGGATTCCATATACCTCACACAAACATTGCGTGATGTGGCATCTCATGAATTTTTTCATATAGTAACTCCGCTAAGTATTCATAGTGAAGAGATTGGGAACTTTGATTTTAATAAACCTAAGATGAGTGAGCATTTATGGTTATATGAAGGCTTAACGGAATATAACGCACACCACATGCAGGTGCTTTATGGCTTAATTGATATTGATAAATTTATTGAGGTGATAGAAGGTAAAATGATTGAAGCACAAACTCAATATAATGATACAATGCCTTTTACTTTTATGAGTACGCATGTGTTGGAAGAGAAGTACCATAAGCAATACAACAATGTATATGCCAAAGGAGCTTTGATAAATATGTGTTTGGATATATTACTTAGGTATAATAGTAACGGGGAATACGGCACGCAAAACTTAATGGCAGATTTATCTAAGTTATATGGAAAAGATAAATCGTTTAAAGATGATGATTTGTTTAATGATATAGAAAAGCTCACATCGCATGAAGCAAGGAAGTTTTTAGACACCTATGTTGCAGGAAACCAAAAGCTTCCGTTTAAAGAAATACTGGCTATGGTTGGTTTAAATTATGAAGAAAAGACAGAAAAAAATGAGTTAAGTTTAGGTGGATTTGGTATGGGATTTAATCCCAATACAAACCGTGCGGTTGTTTTTGATATGGTTCATGCAGATGCTTTTGGGAAGAAGATGAAATATAAAGATGGGGATGAAATAGTATTATTTAATGGGAAAAATATAACCATGGAGAATTATAAAGAGGTACTTTATGGCTTTTTACAAAACGCTAAAACGGGAGATAAATTAGTGGTAGAAGTAGCCCGTAAAAAAGGCAAAGGAAAAAAAGAAAAACTAAAAACCCTTTCAGCTAAGGTGGCGCCTGTGAAGGTAACAATACCTAACAATATTACTGTTAATAAGACACCTACCGATAAGCAGGTGGTTGCCCGCAACGCCTGGCTGGGACTTAAATAAAAGTACTCCATGCAAAAAATCCGTATTTATTGGATTACGCAATTAACGGGTTGGTTTACATTCTTTACGCTTAATTTTTTTTTCTTCTCGTTTAAAAATTATTCATCGGCGAGAGATGTTTTGTTTCATTTGCTGCTTGTGCCATCAGCGGTATTGCTTACTCATTCATTCAGGTATTTTATTATCAAGAAAAAATGGTTACAACAACCTGTATTAGCGCAAGTTGGTATAGCTATTGTAGCCAGCCTGCTTCTATCATTTGCATTTTTTGCTATACAGTATATTTTAAATGCAATGTTGTTTGGGGCATCGGCAAAGCTATCGGTTGTTGATTTCTGGCAGGCTATACTTAACTTTAGTTTTGTGTTTTTTGTATGGAGTATGTTTTACTTTTCGTTTCATTATATTAGAAATTACAGGAAGGCGGAGATACAACAACTAAAAATGCAGGCATCTTTGAAGGAGGCTGAGTTGAATAAATTAAAGTCGCAGTTGAATCCGCACTTTATGTTTAATGCCATGAACAGCATAAGAGCACTTATTGATGAGAACCCTCAAAAAGCAAAGCAGGCGGTAACGCAATTATCGAATATATTGAGACAAACACTTACGCTGGAAAAAAACAAGCTCATATCTTTTGATGATGAGATGACACTTGTAAAAGATTATCTGGCATTGGAGAAAATACGTTTTGAGGAGCGCCTGAATTATTCATTACAAATTGATGAAGTGTCATCGCAATATAAAATACCACCTATGTTGTTGCAAACTTTGGTGGAGAATGCAATTAAACATGGCATATCTAAATTAACTGAAGGGGGTATTGTTTCTATTACCACCAAACAAGATGCAGAAAGCAAAAAGTTGAGGGTAGTAATTTGTAATTCGGGTGAATATATTCCGGAAGAAAAACTGCAATCGGGGTACGGGATACAAAATACCAAAGACCGTTTAAGGTTTGTTTTTGCCGATGGTGCAAGTTTTTTAATCGTTAATGAAAATCATCTTGTAAAAACTGAGATTGTCATACCTTTACTGTGAATTTTGAGAAGTGATATTTGAAATATTAGAATTGAGAAACAAATTAATTAGATAAAATGAAAGCAATTATTGTAGATGATGAGCGATTGGCGCGTCAGGAGTTAAAAACAATGTTGGCGGAATATAAGGATATTGAGGTGATTGCAGAGTGTGCCAATGCAGCCGAAGCAAAGGAAAAAATAAATACGCTAAAGCCCGATGTTGTGTTTTTAGACATACAAATGCCAGGCAAAAATGGTTTGGAGCTTGCGCAAGAGTTGCATCCATTGCCTGAACTTATTTTTATTACGGCGCATGATGAATATGCGCTGCGTGCCTTTGAAGTAAATGCATTGGATTATTTATTGAAGCCCATACAACCTCAGCGTCTGGCAGAAACTATACAAAAACTCCTTTCAAAAGAAGAGGAAGCTCCTCAGGAATTTAGAACGGTATTAAACAATGATGACCAAGTATTTATAAAAGACGGGGAACGTTGCTGGTTTGTGAAGTTAGCGGAGGTGAGAATGTTTGAAAGTGAAGGGAATTATGTGCGTGTGCTTTTTGATACTAACAGACCGCTTATTTTAAGGAGTTTGAATAATTTGGAACACAGGTTAAATCCTGCGAGTTTTTTCAGGGCAAGTCGTAAACATATTATTAACCTGAAATGGGTAGAGAATATTGAGCCCTGGTTTAACGGAGGATTGATGGTAAAACTGAAAGGCGGGGAGCAAATTGAGTTATCGAGAAGGCAATCGGTGAGGTTGAAGGATATGATGAGCCTTTAAGGGCTTAGATATGTTGAATGTTGTGTGATAAATGCTAAATTGTAGGGGAGTTTTAGTTGGGTGCCCCTGAGTTTTGATAAACTGCACTCGAGTTTTGACAAACCGCCCCTGAGTTTTGACAGACCGCCCCCGAGTTTTGATAAACCGCCCCTGAGTTTTGCCTGTGCGCTTTATAATTACGGGAAAGCTTGTTTTGTAATTATGAACAAATTACGGGCTTTTTTTAATTCTTTGGTGAACTTTGGTATATTTGCTGCTCTTTAAAATAAAAATATCATGAATTTAATGTTATCTTATTGTAAATCTTTTAGTAAGGGATTAAAATTAATGGTTCTGCTATTGATTATTTCTCCTGTTTTGGTAAAAGCACAAATGCAAAGGGTTCCAAATCATAAAACAATTATAAGGCAGGGAAATGCACATCCAACCGGAAGCGGAAATGTAAGAACCAATGCGGTAACCTGCCCAACAGGGCCTATTACTTTTACAGCTCAGGATACTTTGGGTAATGTATTTACAAATCCTGCAAGTTTTGCTTGTAACGCTACTCCTTTTACTGTTTTTGAATCTGCTCCAGCTACAGGTGGCCCTACCGGGCCTTGTGTGGAAACTATTTTTACCAATTATCATAACAATTTATTTACAAATGGTTCTGAAACTTATATTGAGGGGGGAGTACCAGTATATACTTTGTGCCCAACTTGCGCTATTCCTATAGGGGATCCTTTTGGGACTAATCCTGGTATTCCGGGTACTCCCTGGAATTTTTCATTATACGGTTTTGATCCTACCCAATCTCATGAATTTGCTTTTTGCAGAGCAGGAAATATCACCACAAATACGGTAACTTTGGTTGATTGCTGGACAGGAAACCCTCTTCCTTCTATTCCTGCATCTTCTGTATTTGGCAATGCTACTACTACTGCAGGTGGCGCGTGTGATACGATGAAATTAGCTGCGGGTACAGATTTGGGAACAGCTCTTTATAACATAGCTCCCGCGTCTGCTTCGGTTGCTTTAACTGATTTTAATAATGGAGCTGCTTATATTAATACGGCTTTACTTGGAACCGGTACTTATGTGCTTACCTATAGTTTTACACCTCCTGTTGCTGATGGTTGTAGTACTATTACAGGTACTTTTACTTTTACTATTGCTGGGAATCCTACTGTTACTGTAAACAGCCCTACGGTTTGTCCTGGAACTACAGCTACATTAACTGCAAATGGCGCCAATACCTATAGTTGGTCTCCTGCAACAGGATTAAGTACAACAACGGGAAGTGCAGTAACGGTTAACAATCCTATAGTTACCACAACTTATACCGTTACAGGTATGACAGGAGGTTGTTCAGCAACTGCTGTATCAACAGTAATCATAAATCCGGCATCAACATTTTCTGTTAATACGCCTACTGTATGTACCGGGCAACCAAAAATGTTAATAGCTTCAAATCCGGCATTAACTTATACTTGGGCTCCGGTAGGTACTACAACTATATCGGCCACTACGGATACAGCTTTAATAAACCCGGCTTCTGCAACAGTATATACCATTTCGGCAACTATACCGGGATGCCCTGTTTTATCTATAACAGATAGCATAAAGGTAATTCCTAGTCCTACGGTTACGGTACTTAGCCCAACCGTGTGTGTAGGAACTACCGCAACTATTACTGCAACAGGAGCAACCAGTTATACTTGGTCTCCATTAACCAATTTAACCAGTACTATTACAAATGATACGGTTTTTATTAATAACCCAACTGCTCCGGTAAGCTATACTGTAATGGGCATGGCCGCTAATGGTTGTATAAGCAGCGCTGTTTCGCAAGTAGATACCAGTAATCATTTAGGAATTTTATCGGGTTCTCCACTTTCTTTTTGTTTTGGAAGTCATCTTGGATTATCAGCCATAGGAGCCAGTACTTATACATGGACATCGAACGACCCTTCTAATTTGGATTTTGGTTTAGATACCAGTTGGTCTGTTGCAGCAAGTATTGCCAATGTGGGTACTTACACGCTTGCAATATATGGAGAATCTCATTCAGGGCACTATTGTAATGGACGTGATACGGTTTATATAACCATAAACCCAACTCCTACTGTTACAGCTACTAACCCCATATCTGCTATATGTGCGGGCTCGTCTGTTGTTTTAACTGCAACATCTGTACCAAGCGGAACGCTTACGGTTAGTTATGGTTGGTTTCCTGCTACGGGATTAAGCCCAGCTTCAACTACCGCAAATACAGTAACAGCTACTCCTTCGGTAACAACAGTTTATCTGGCAACAGGTGCTTATACAACAGGATGTTCTGCAAATTCATCATTTACAGTTAACGTAACCCCTATTCCATCGTTTACCGTAAACAGCCCTACGTTATGCTTAGGCAGTTCAGATTCTTTAAAAGTTATGCCAAATACCGCTACCTCTTATTCATGGTCTTCGGGGCTTAGTGCCACAACCGGGACAGCGGTTATTATTACTACCGGTACAGTAGGAACAAGTACCTACTCTGTTTTTGGTACAGACGTAGCAAATGGTATTAGTTGCCCTTCTTCAGCTATAACATTAACTGTTACTGTTAATCCTTTACCTATTGTTACTGCAAGCCTTTCTGCTAATAATATTTGTTTAGGAAGTAGTGATACCTTGAGGGCTGGTGGTGCTTTAACCTATACATGGAGCCCAACTACTTTTCCTGCAACAGGAACAATGGTAATTGCCACTCCTACAGTAAACACAACATATACAGTTACAGGAGCAGATATTAATGGCTGTGTAAATACAAGCATCCTAACTACATCGGTAAATATACCGCCCACCTTTTCATTAACCGGTATTCCATCCTTTTCAATGTGTGCAGGCGGAACAGATAGCATAGCTATTCAACCAACATATACTACTACTATAAATCCCAACCCAACTTATTCTTGGACTGCTCCGGCAAACGGAGGTTTAACTGTAATTACTAACACGCTTGTTTCAGTTACTCCAACAGGAACAGTAGGTTTTGGTGGACTTACTTATACGGTAACTGCTACTAATGGGGCATGTCAAGTAACACACCATGCGCATATTCAAATACATAATCCTCCTACTCTAATCCCAACACCAGATACTACTCTATGTGGTAGTTCACCTATTACATTAAATGCTCATCCGCAAGGTTTTGGGGGAGGTGGAAATACCTATACCTGGACTCCTGCCATAATAAACACAAGCACTACTACTACTACTATTACACCTCCTGTGGGCACCAATACTTATGTTGTTCAAGCTACAAGCGGCAATGGTTGTATTAGTTTACCAGGTACTGTAACAATTACTGTAAACCCCGTTCCTAATTTTACAGTAAGCAATAGTAATCCTGTGTTTTGCATTGGTGGCAGCAGTACTTTAACCGCAGTTCCAACTTCTACCATAGCGGCTACATATTCGTGGGCTCCTCCTACCGGATTAAGTTCAACAAGCAACACAATAGTAACAGCAACTCCAACTGTATCTACAACCTATACTGTTAATGCAACAGCTACTATGGGTGGTTGTGTTTCAACTAATAATGTATTGGTAACCGTTGATGTGCCGCCTGTATTAAACCCAAAACCTGATACAATTATTTGTAACGGTCAATCGGTTACTTTGAACGCAAATCCTGTAGGTGGATCGGGAGGAGTAATTACTTATAGTTGGAGCCCAACTGGTGCAAATACCCTTTCTATTACTGATACCCCTACTATTACAACGGTTTATACGGTTCAGGCAACTATTGGCTCATGCGCCAGTGTCCCTGCTATTGTTACGGTAACTGTAAGCCCTGTACCAACAGCATCTGCAAGTGTTAATAACCCTCTCTGTACAGGCAATACGATTAAACTAACAGATAATATTAGTTCAAGTGGTCCTGTTCATTATTTGTGGGTCGGTCCAGGCACTTATACATCAAATATTCAAAATCCTACTATTCTAAATGGTACAGCAGCTAATGATGGAACTTATACCTTGACTGTTTCTTTAGGAACTTGCTCTGTAACAAGCACAGTATTGATACAAGTTAATAGCCCTTCTCCTATAACAGTAATACCACAAACAACTACTGTTTGTCCTGGTATTACCACTCCCTTCGCTGCCTCAGGAGCTTCTACTTATACTTGGTCTCCTGCCACAGGTTTAAGTGCGACAACAGGAAGTGTGGTATCTGCTTCGGCGTCTAATACAACTGTTTATTCTGTAATTGGAACAAATTCATTTGGTTGTCCTTCTGCACCTGCTACATTTACCTTAAATGTAACCCCTATAACTGCCAACTTTATACCAACACCCGATGCAGGTAATACTCCATTAAGTGTGGTATTTACAAACAGTTCAATAAGCGGAACAACTGCAAATACCTATACTTGGAATTATGGAAATGGTTCAAATTATACCACTAGTAGTATTACAGATACTGCTACACACACTATTTATACAACTGCAGGGACTTATACGGCTACTTTAATCGCAGAAAATTCATCATTATGTACAAGTACTGTTACAGCTGTTATTATAGTTACTGATGTTTATTCTATTGTTATTCCTAATATTTTCACCCCTAATGGAGATGGGATTAACGAAGATTTTGTTGTAAAAAGTGATGGTGTAACTGCAATGAATATTTTAATTTATGATAGATGGGGCTTAAAAATGTTTGAATCTTCTACTATTAATGCACCTTGGGATGGTAAGAATATAGGAGGCAAAGAAGTACCTGATGATACTTATTTCTATATTATTACCGCTACAAGCAATAAAGGAGAAAACAAACAATACAAAGGTTTTATAACTCTACTAAGGTAATATATAAATTCAGGTTATATTTTAAACACAAAAGGGATTCTACCAAAAGAATCCCTTTTTTAATTGGTTTTTTTGTTATAAAAGTTAGGAAGGTTTTATTTTTTTAGTTTTGGATCTTCCATTACTCAAAAACCTTGGTTTAGAAATCAAAGAGTCAATCTTATTCTTAATTTCTTCGGGTAAAGGATAGTTTCTGCCCATTGAAATACTAAATGATACCATAGCAGGGTTTTTTAACGAATTGATATATTGACTGATTCTAATATGGTTCTTTTCGAAGAAATAAATATATTCTATT
>PLYA01000034.1 GCA_003153315.1 Bacteroidota bacterium | reverse complement strand
ACGGCTTTTCGGCATACTCCGTTTGTTTCATTTATCAGGTATCATAAACAGGTAGCAGGTAATGTTACCTGAAAATGATACCTGTTACCTGCCCTAATTAATCAACTCTACCTGCCTTGCATTCCAGTCTCCGGCTATTTCGGGGTGTTTGCTGTTATACCAGCGGCTCCATACATACAGGTATTTGCCTTTGTTGGCTGCGCCAAAGGCAAACTGGTGGGTGGCTCCGCTAAAAAATTCCTGTTTCGCGCCGTCATCGGGGTGTTGGGGTGGGGCTACCGGTAGTGGCAGGGGTATTGGCACGGGCAAGGCTGGGTTTGCAGTGCGCAGGGCAATGGCTGCATCGTTTGCTTTTTGTACCGAGGCTATGTTGCTGGTTATGTTTTCGGGGGTATCGTCCAAAATCATCCAGGCATATTGCACGCCGTCTGCTCCTTCGGGCAGGCTGTGGCGCTTGGTATCGGTGGTGCTGCGGCTGCCGGCTTTCATGTTTCCGCCTCCATGCCCCACCCAGTCGGTATGGCAGGCATCTTCTATTTTGGTATGGGTGTGGGTGGGTTTTTTGCGGTTAACATTCAACACTAAATTAAAAATAGCCTCGTCATCGCTGGTGGCATTGGGGCTTGCGGCTATTATGTTTAGCAGGGGGTTGGCAAAGGTGCGAAAGGCTTTTATCCACCCTTTTACCTGCTGTTTTACCAAACTGGTGCTGGTGGCGGGGTTGCTGTATTTGGCAAACAGGCCGGTGGTGGCTGCGGTAAAAAACAGGCGCTTGTTGTGCCAGTCGGTAGCGTTGGCGCTGGTTAGCCCGTATTGCTGCCAATAGGGGTTTCCGCTCAGGGGTTCTATGGCTTGCAGGCGGTCGTCGGTGCGGCCAAGGTAGGGGTTGAATTTTTTTGGGCTTAAAGAGATGCGGGGTTCTTTCTTTTTTGCTGTTGACATGGTTGTTCTTTTGTTTTTAGATTTATATTAAAGGTTTAGGGCTTATTAAAGAAAGATTTGGTTGGTTGAACAGATTATTCAACCGGTTAAACAAACTATCCAAACGCCTGTAGGAAATATTCAAATGGTTGAACAGATTATTTAAACGGTTGAACAAAATATTCAAACGGTTGATTGAAATATTCAAATGGTTGAACAAAACATTCAAATGGTTGAACAGATTATTTAACCGGTTGATTAAAACATTCAAACGGTTGAACAAAAAATTTAACCGGTTGAATATTTTACCGCAAGTGCTTGTAATGTTTATGTGGCAACAAACAAGCTGTTGCCTTTGTTTTAAAACCATATTGGGCAGTTTGCTATTCATACAGGCAAAACTATGCCATGGCTATAGGCTGCGCAATAGGTATTTTACCTATTTTTATATAAAAAAATAACCTAAAAATAGGTATTATACCTATTGTTTATTTCAATTATAGTATTCCGATTGTAAGCTAATTTTTACATACAGGCAAAAACGTATCGGTAACTTGCCATTAGCCCCCCTTAAAAAACCATATTGTTTTTTTTAGCATATACGCAATAGGTAAAATACCTATTGTATAAGCCATGCTAAAACAATAAATTTGCCTGTAAGCAACCTTATCTATGAAAAAACCTATTACATTAGCCATTGTAGATGATGATGCTATTTATAGAAAGATACTGATTGCACACACCAAAGCATTTAAAGATATAGAGGTTATACTGGAAGTTTCAAACGGACAGGAACTGATTGATTATTTGCAACAAAACCGGGAACCTGATATTGTACTGTTAGATTTGATGATGCCCATAATGGATGGCAGAGAAACCTTAGACTATTTGTATAAAGAATATCCAAGCCTAAAAGTTTTGATGCTTACGATGTATAATGATGATGAACTGTTTAGTTATTTAATAGAAAAGGGCGCCAATAGTTTTATACCAAAAGAAATTGGGTTTCCCCCAATTATAGAAGCTGTTTATGCCGTTAAAAAAACCGGATATTATTTTGCCAATGTTGATTTAAAAAAAATAATGGCTGCCAAAAAACCTGCTAAACCAAACTCCGGTTCTATAGATGCCATTGCTTTTACAAAAAGAGAGATAGAGATTATTCAGTTAATGTGTAGGGGATGTACTAACAAGAAAATTTCAGAAAAATTATTTATCAGTCAAAGAACCGTAGATGCGCATAAAAATAATATGCTGCAAAAAGCAAATGTGCCTAATATGATTAGTTTGATAGTATTTGCCATAAAAAACAACCTGGTTAGTGATGAGCCGTTTTGATAAAGCTTTGCACTTAAATAAAAATATACCTGTTTTATATGTTGTTACTTTTTATTCAGCTTATCAGCCCTTTCAGTATATCCTGCAGATTTTAGAAAAGTTACAATCTGTGTTCGCATATTAGTGTTTTGAGGTTCAAGCTCTACCGCTTTTTCAAATTGTATAATTCCATTTAAAGTATCTTTATTTAGCATATATGCATTGCCTAAATTAATATAGGCTTTAGCCTTATACTCAGTTGGGCATTGCTTAATAGCTTTTTCATCGCAATTTATTGCTTTCAAATACTCATGTTTATTAATGTATAATTCATGCAAATTAAAATAAACCGGAGGGTATGTGGTATTAGCTGCAATCATTTTTTCATATAATATAATAGCAGAATCAGGTTGGTTCTTTTTTTCATAGCATAAAATAAGATTAAATCTGGTTACATCATACTTAGGATTAATATTTAATGATTTTTTAAAATAAGGTAATGCTGCATCCACATCATTTAATTGGTTGTTATAAATAGTTCCCAAAGTTGTCATAGTAAAATAATCTGTTTTATACTCTTCTAAACCTACCCGAAGCAATTCAGCAGCTTGTTTATAATGTGTTTGCATTTCACTTATAAGTGCATCTCTTTTATATCCCATAGGCATATCAGTCAATAGAGGATGTATGTTTTGTGTAATAAAATAATGCAGGAAATAGGAATTTTCAAAACACTTCACATCATTACGATATAAAGTAAGTTTATCTTTCCATTTGGTATTTCTGGCTATAGTTAAGGAAGAGAAAAGAATCAGAATACCCGTTAAAGTTAACTTAAAAGAAAACTTTAAACCTTGAATCTTAAATTTTGAACCGGCTTTTATATCTACTTTACATAATTTTAGGATTAAATAAGCTGCTGCTATGCAAAACCCAAAAGAGGCAAAATAAATAAAACGCTCGCCTATAATACCCGCAACAGGGCTAATAGTATTAGAAACAGGAAAGATTCCCCCGAGAAAAACCAGCATAGCAAAAGAAAGCACCCTTTTTTTGGGTAGTTTTATAAAAGCATACATTGCCATAGAAAAATACAGGATAGCAGATAAGATAAACCATGGAGAACTCCATCCCTGCATAGGAATGGTATTATAGCCATAATAACAACTGAGAGGGTAAGGAAAAATTAACAATTTTAAATAATAACCCATGGTATAAAAAGCCAAAGGAATCCGCTTCATAAAACCATGTTCATAATACAAAGGGTTTTCAAAAAAAACAAAGTCCCTTTGCACAAGCAAGCTATGAATTAAGCGGCTTTTAATGGAGTCATAAATAAAAAAGGTAATAAATAACACCAGGCCCAGTATGACAATTCTTTTAAGTTTGATAGAAGTAAAAAAATAAATGGTTAAGGGAATAAGTGCCATAAAAAGCATGGCAGTTCTTTTACACAATAAACCCATAACTAAAAAAGCTAAGGCGATTAAAATAAAAACCCACTTATTGGTTTCGATACTTTTTATAAAAAAATACAGCGAGGATATTCCGAAAAGAAAAGAAAGTAATTCGTCTCTGCATTTTATATTATCAACCACTTCGGTATGTATGGGATGAATGATAAATAAAAAAACAATCAGTAAGGGAAAAACCAGGTTATATTCTTTTAGAAGTTTACTAAGAATAGTAAACAACAACATGCAGGTAATGGCATACAGCAATACACTTATAAAATGACTTACATGGGGGTTGCTTCCAAAAAACTGGTATTCTATGGCAAACGTAACCAATACCAAAGGCCTGTATTCAAAGCTTTGTGAAGCCGACTCAATATAATGTGTGGTAAATAGTTTTGGAATACCCGCAATACCCTTCTCAATCCTTGGGTTATTAGGCTTCTCAGGGGTGGTTACCGTAACATAGTTATCATCTAAGCCATACTCATTTTTTATACTGTTGCCATATAATAAAAAGACTAAGGCAAAAATCAGCAGATAAATTTTTCGGTTAAAATGATTGTCCTTCTCTAAAGCTTTTTGTGCCATTAATTAACCTTCAACCTAACAATAATAAAAAACAAATATAGATTAAATTAAAAATCTGTCATTAAGTCATTCAATTAACTTTGGCAAAAAAATTGACAAGGCAATAGTCTAAAAATTATAATTATGCAAACAGGTAAGATAAACGTACAAACCGAGAACATTTTCCCCATCATTAAGAAGTTTCTTTACTCCGACCACGAGATATTCCTTCGTGAGCTGGTAAGTAATGCGGTAGATGCCACTAAAAAGCTGAAAGCCTTATCGTCTATGGGCGAGTTTAAAGGCGAAGTGGGCGATACCAAAATAGAAGTCATTTTAGATAAAAAGAAAAAAACACTTACCATCCGCGACCGCGGTATTGGCATGACGGGAGATGATATTGTGAAGTACATTACCCAGATAGCTTTTTCTGGTGCTGAAGAGTTTGTAAATAAATACAAAGATAAACTGGATGCTAACGCTATGATTGGCCATTTTGGTTTAGGCTTTTACTCGGCATTTATGGTAGCCAAAGAGGTAGAAATTATCTCTCTTTCGCACAAAGAAGGTTCTGTTGCAGCCCGCTGGATATGCGATGGCAGTCCTGAATATAAGTTAGAAGACACTAAAAAGGATTTCCGTGGTACGGATATTATCCTTCACATAGCTGATGACAGTACTGAGTTTTTGGAAGATGCCAGAATTGACACACTGCTTAAGAAGTACTGCAAATTCCTGCCTGTTGAAATAAAATTTGGCACCAAAAAAGACTGGGTAAAAGACGGAGATAAAAAAGACAAAGACGGCAAGGATGTAGAGAAAGAAATAGAGGTTGATAACATCATCAATAACCCAAGTCCGCTTTGGACACGCAAGCCTGCCGATTTAAAAGACGAAGACTACAAAGCTTTTTATCGCGAGTTGTATCCGATGAATTTTGATGAGCCTCTTTTCTGGATTCATTTAAATGTAGATTATCCGTTTAACCTAACCGGTGTTTTATACTTCCCTAAACTTAAAAACAACTTTGAGGCTCCTAAAGACAAAATACAATTATACAGCAACCAGGTATTTGTAACTGATAATGCAGAGCACGTGGTGCCCGATTTCTTAATGCTGTTACGCGGTGTGATAGATAGTCCGGATATTCCTCTTAACGTATCTCGTAGTTATTTGCAGGCAGACGGAAACGTGAAGAAAATATCGGCACACATCACCAAAAAAGTAGCCGATAAACTGGAAGATTTATTTAAAAAAGACCGCCCTGATTTTGAAAGCAAATGGAACGACATTAAAATATTTGTAGAATATGGCATGCTTAGCGATGATAAATTCAACGAAAAAGCGCAGAAGTTTGCCTTGCTTACCAATACCGAAGGCGCTAAATTTACCTTAGAAGAATACGAAAACAGAATAAGACCCAGCCAAACTGATAAAGACAAAAAACTGGTTTATTTATATACCAGCAATGTTACCGAACAGCATAGCTACATACAAGCCGCTAAAGACAGAGGTTATGATGTAATTGTGTTTGATACTCCGTTAGACCCTCATTTTATTGGCAAACTGGAAAGCACCTTAAAAGAAGTTGCCTTTGTACGTGTAGATGCTGATACCGTTGAAAAACTGATTAAGAAAGACGACGGACAGGTATCTAAACTTAGTGAAGAGCAAAAGAAAGAACTGCAACCCATTGTAGAAGAAGTAATTTCTAAAGAGAAGTTTACCGTAATATTTGAAAGTCTGAGCGAAAAAGACGCGCCTATGATGATTACCCGCCCCGAGTTTATGCGCCGTATGAAAGATATGGGTTCTATGGGTGGCGGCATGAGTTTTTATGGCGAGATGCCCGATATGTATAACCTGGTGGTAAACACCAACCACCCGCTTATTGGCAAAATATTAGCAGAAACCAATGCCGATAAACGCAAAGCCATCAGCAAACAAGCTGCAGATTTGGCTATGTTATCTCAGGGTTTATTAAAAGGCGAAGAACTTACCAAGTTTATCAAACGCTCGGTAGAGTTAATTGATTAAGAACCTAACTTAAAAACCTTTTTTTATTTACTAATAGCCTGTAAGCGATTGTTTACAGGCTATTTTATTTACCTGAAAAGCTTAGTTTTTAGTTTAATCAGCTTGCTTTTTAGTTTAAACAGCTCTGTTTCTAATTTAGAAAGCTTAGTTTCTACTTCAAACAGCTCTGTTTCTATTGCACAAACGTATGTTTATCTTTTAAAAACATCTGTTTTAAACTTAAACAGCTATGTTTTCATCCTTAGAACATATGTTTTTCTTTTAGAAACGTATGTTTTTATCTTACAAACGTATGTTCTTGCTGTAGAAACCTTTGTTTTTATTTTAGAAAGCTTCGTTGTAAACTTAAAAACCTTTGTTTTAATGATTAAAAGCTTGCTTGTAAACTTAGAAAGCAGCGTTATTAAACTCAAAACCATGCTTGTAAAAACAGAAAGCTTGCTTGTAAACTTGTGCAGCTTGGTTTGTAATTTATAAAGCTCGTCTGTAAACTTAGAAATGAGGGTGGATTTTTTTGGTGGGTAGTATTTGATTAAATTAATTACCTTTGGATAAAGAAAAAAGGAATTGTTAATATAATGAAGCCGCGACAACATAACTTAACTATTATAATTTCAGTATTAGTCTGCTTAATAAGTTTTAGTTGTAAAGACTACACCTGTGAGTGTATTGGTATACATGGGAATAATAATAATCCTCAAACTCAAAATACGATAACAGACATTACCATTCAAGTAGTATCAAAAAGTAAAGCTACACAGCAATGTGAAAGCCATTCAACTGCGGCTGATCAATATGGCAACAAAACAACTTGTGAGATAAAATAATCCCCTGTCTTACCCTTTAAATCAGTACTGCTTAAAATAATCAAACACCAATTTGGCTTTGGCTTTGCCTATGCTGCTTTCAAGGGTTTGCAAGCTGCTTTCCTTTATTTGCTTTACCGATTTTAGTTCTGCCAAAAGCTTCTCGGCTGTTTTATCGCTAATGCCTTTTATATTGCTTAACTCGGTAACGATGGTGCCCTTGCTGCGCTTTTTGCGGTGGTGGGTAATGCCAAAACGATGTGCCTCATCGCGTATGTGTTGTATAATACGCAGGGTTTCAGATTTCTTATCCAAATACATGGGTATAGAGTCTCCGGGGTAATAAATTTCTTCCAAACGCTTGGCAATGCCAATAATGGCCACTTTGCCCATCAGGTTTAATTTCTCTAAACTGTTTATGGCAGCACCTAACTGTCCTTTGCCACCGTCTATTACAATCAGTTGGGGCATATCAAGGTTTTCTTCCAACACACGTTTGTACCTTCGGTAAATAACCTCTTCCATGGTGGCAAAGTCATCAGGGCCTTCAACTGTTTTCACGTTAAAGTGGCGGTATTCTTTTTTAGCGGGCTTTCCATCAATAAAAACAGGCATAGCACTTACGGCAAAATGCCCCTGTATGTTGGAGTTATCAAAACACTCAATGCGGCGGGGTTCCTCTTTCATGCGCAAATCCTTTTTCATTTGCTGCATAATGCGCTCGGTGTGTTCTTCGGGGTTAGTAAGAGCAAGCTGTTTGTTTTTATCGCTTCGGTATTGCTCGGCATTACGCTGACATAAATCCAGCAATATTTTTTTATCGGCGGCTTTGGGTACAAAAAACTTGGCATCGGGCAATTCACTTTCAGGATAGAAGGGCACTACAATTTCTTTGGCGGTACTTTGCAAAGCGGTGCGTATCTCATAAATGGCATAGAGTAAAATCTCCTCATCGGTTTCGTCCAGCTTCTTTTTTATCTCCAGCATTTTAGAAGCAATGATAGCCCCATTTACCACATGAAAATAATTTACATAATACACATCGTTTTCTTTTACAAAGGCAGCTACATCTATATTATCAATGGTATTGCTAACCACCATGCTTTTTGCCTGAAACTTTTCAAAGGCTTCTATCTTTAGCTTTAACTCATGGGCTTTTTCAAACTCAAACTTCTCGGCATGCGCATGCATTTGTTGTTTGAAGTCGCGTATAACCGAAGAAATATTTCCTCTTATGATACTTCTTATCTGCTTGATGTTATTATCATAATCAGCTTCAGTTTGCTCACCAATACAGGGTCCTTTGCAGGTACCGATGTGGTAATCTAAACAGGCACGGAATTTTTTTTGCGCAATGTTTTTTTCCGTCAACTCTAAATTGCAGGTACGCAACGGAAAGGTTTCGCGCAAAAAAGCCAGTATAGCTTTCATGGCATACACCGAACCATAAGGACCAAAATACTCCGACCCATCATTAATTTTAGTGCGGGTAGAAAACAAACGGGGGTACGGCTCTTTCTTTAAACAAAGCCAGGGGTAAGTCTTGTCATCTTTTAAGGCAATGTTATAACGCGGCTGGTATTGCTTGATGAGATTATTTTCAAGCAACAAAGCATCATACTCGGTATTAACCACAATGGTTTTTATGTTGTGTATTTTCTTTACCAGCAGGCGCAAGCGGCTATTATCGTGCTCTTTATGGAAATAAGAAGAAACCCGCTTTTTCAGGTTCTTGGCTTTACCCACATATAGGATGTTTTCTTCCACATCATAATACTGGTACACCCCTGGCTTTTCGGGCAGGGTCTTTAAAATGGTATCTATTTGCGGGGATATTTCCAAGATAAGTATTCTCCTCAAAATTAATAATTAATTATTTGGGCGTTCCGGCAGATTACTGCCGTCGGGCTTTCCGCTCATAGCTTTTTGATTACAAAAAGGCTATCCGCTTCAATCCCTAACGCAAAAATTAATACAAAATTAATATTGCCATATCAAAAAAGGTTATACTTTTGTAGTACATGATTTCTAACTTCCGCTATCCGCTATCCGCTCTTTCGCTCCGCTTTGCCAAAAAGCACCGTTTAGTTTCGCTTTACACTTTTTTAACTGCTAAGCACATGAGTTTAGCTGTAAATGGCACAAATTTAGTTGCATACCGCACGAATTCAGATGCTTCCCGCACGAGTGGAAATACTTTACGCACGAGTGGAGATACTTTACGCACGAGTGGAGATACTTTACGCACGATTTTAGATACTTTACACACGAGTGGAGATACTTTACGCACGATTTTAGATATTTTACGCACGAGTGGAAATACTTTACGCACGATTTCAGATACTTCCCGCACGAGTCAAAATGTTAAAAACAGCTATCCAGCCGAGCGAAAACGAAGTGAAGCGAATACATGAGTACAAAAAAAATATAATAAAGAACGAATAAACCATAAAATCAACCTAAAAAACCAAAAAACATGGGACTAATAAAAAGAAAAACCAAAACGAGCATACCCACGTCTAACCACCCGTTTATGACTTGGTTGGCAAATTTTTTAGCGCAAATAAACGCCTTTATAGCCACCGGAAACGCACCCGATGGGTTTCCGTACTTTTCGCTTAGGGCGCTTAATAGCTGGGCAAACAAAGTAGCACCCGGCATTGCCGATTTGCAAAGCAAATGGACACCCGTATCGGTAAAAGGTACGCACACCAGTGTGCAAACAACGGCTTTTAATAATGCCAAAAAACTATTCTTAAAAAACATACTGCGTCCATGGAACAAGGAAAATGTGTTGTACAATTCGGCATTTACAGTAACTAACCATGGCAACCTGGGGGTATTGCCTGTGGCAAGTACCGCGCGCACCGTAGGCGGAAATGCGTTAGAACAAATAATAGTATCTCTCACACCAAAAGGCTCTTGCACCTACCTGATAGGTTGCAAAACCAGCCACGATGCTACCAAACATAGCAGCCCCGATGGCTGTATACCGCAGTTTAGTTGGGATATTGTGGATAGAGTTGCCGCAGGCACAGCCCAACCTGCACCACCTGTTGGGCCCGAAGATTGTCCTTTTCAGGGTATAGAGACCCACGCCCTGTTTCCTTATGATTTTAAGTTGGAAAACGCAGGTAAAATTATGTACATATTTTTCCGCTGGTATGATGTGGTGCATCCCGATAAGAGCGGCCCCTGGTGCAATTGCATAACCATTAATCTGGCTTAAATAAATAATAACTTAAAAAAACAAAACTCATGAAGAAATTAATTACCCTTTTAGCCTTAGCGTTTTGTTTGGATGGGAAGGCGCAAGTGATTACCACATTTGCTGGCAATGGAATACATGGTTATAGCGGTGATGGTGCACAAGCAACTGCTGCTGAAATCTATAATGCATATGCAGTAGCCTTTGATGCTACAGGAAATATGTATATTTCTGATCAACACAATCAGGTCATACGCAAAGTGGATAACGCAGGTATTATAACAACTGTTGTTGGTAATGGGTTACAATCCTTTTCAGGAGACGGTGGGCAGGCGAGTGCTGCAGCTATTTTTAATCCATTAGGTATAGTATTTGATATTACTGGTAATTTATATATCGCTGATAGTTTTAATCATCGCATACGAAAAGTAAACACCTTAGGTATTATAACAACCGTTGCAGGTGGTGGATCAAGTGGTTTAGGTGATGGTGGGCAAGCGACCGCTGCGCAGTTTAATTATCCTGCGGGATTAGCTACTGATGCTTTAGGTAATTTATACATTACCGATTATGGTAATAATCGTATACGTATGGTAAATACTTTAGGCATTATAAATACCGTTGCAGGTAATGGTTCTGGTGCAGGTACTTATACTTGCTGCTATAGTGGCGATGGTGGACAAGCAACTGCTGCCGGATTATCTAATCCGGACGGTGTAGCTGTGGATAGTTATGGAAACATTTACATCGCAGATCAAAGTAATCATCGTATACGCATGGTAAATACAGCAGGCATCATAAGTACATTTGCAGGAACTGGAACGGGCGCTTTTAGCGGAGATGGCGGTCAAGCATCTACAGCAGAATTAAATTTTCCTTATGGAGTAAACTTTGATGCGGCAGGTAATTTATATATAGCAGATGCGGGTAACGAGCGTATTCGCATGGTAAGCACTTCAGGCATTATAACTACAATTGCAGGAAATGGCACTTATGGTTATAGTGGAGATGGCGGTCAGGCTATTGCAGCGGAATTATATGGTCCCGAAGGCGTAACTTTTGATGCTTCCGGTAATTTGTATATTGCTGATAAAGTTAATTACCGTATTCGCAAGGTTACTAATGTTGGGCAAACAACAAGCATTAATAATCTAGCAAACAGTAATGAACTAAACCTTTACCCCAACCCCAACAACGGTAGTTTTGTTATAGAGCCTAGTAGCGCAACCAAGCAAATCCTGCAGGTTTATGATGTAAACGGTAAAATGGTGTTAAGCCAAACTATAAACGGTAAAACGAGCATAGATGCTAGCAGCTTAAACGATGGCATTTATAATATAGGCCTGCAAAGCACCGAGGGGGTGGTAAATAAACGGTTGGTTATTGTAAGGTAGCCGCCCCAATCCTTCGACTCCGCTCAGGATGACACCGCGCACTGTCATTTCGAAGGAGGTACGACTGAGAAATCTAATACTAGATTTCTCCCTGCGGTCGAAATGACAACACACCATAAATAAAAAACAAGTATATTTAAACTCTAAAACCAAAAACATGATTAAAAAATTAGGTACCCTCTTAGCCTTAGCTTTTTGTTTGAATGGGAGGGGGCAATGTACACCACCCCCACCGCCTGCTGTTACAGCAAGTTCAAGCAATGTTTGTGCAGGGGGTACAGTAACATTTGCAATAGGCGCACCTGTTACAGGTATGACATATAGTTGGTCTGAATCTGATGGAAATTCAGGAACAGGTACTACCTATACGGTAAGTAATATACCTTCATCGCCAAATCCTTATTTGATTTCAGTTACTTCAAATTCTATGGGTTGCACCAGTCCTGCAGGAGTGATATCAGTAACAGTTAATGCAGTGCCATATATAACTTTAGGTGCCCAAAACAACCCAAGGTGGATAACAGGGTCGTATTGTCCCGATTCATTATTCGCACCATTTTCACCACTTACATCATACAGTTGGATGCCTACAAACGAAGTAGTAGTTAATACTACTTATCCATATCAAGCTGCCCCAACCTGTACTTCAACAACTACATATACCGTAACAGGTAGTAATGGTAGTTGCGCTGCATCGGCAACATTAACTCTTTATGTTATCTCACCTACTTTTAGTTTTTCAATTGTACAAGATGCAGCTCCCCACACTTGGGATTTATACCCTTCTTATCCCGCAAATGTACTATCCGTATCATGGAATTGGGACGATGGTAGTTATGATAATACTCTTTATCCAAGCCATACTTATTCAGTTGCGGGTAGGTATAATATCTGTGGCATAGTTACATACACTAATTATTGTTCTCAGTCTTTTTGCTTAAATGATTCCCTTTTCCGTTTAGCAAATAATAGTCCTTTAAGTAATATGGTTTATGTAAATGTATTAAACAGCACAACAGGCATAGAGCAGTTTGCAAACAATAATGAGATAAACATCTACCCCAACCCTAACAACGGCAGTTTTGTTATAGAGCCACAAAATACATTGTACAATGTACGTTGTACCATGTACGATGTGAATGGTAAAGCAGTATTAACCCAAACCATAAACGGCAAAACAATTATAGATGCTGGCAGCTTAAACGAAGGCATATATAATATAAGCCTGCAAAGCAACGAGGGTGTGGTAAATAAGCGGGTGGTTATAGTTCGTTAGCATTTAGAGCGTAGTATTTATAAAAAGCCCTGCATAACCTGCGGGGCTTTTTTGTTTTATATTTGTACTCCCAAAAAATAAAGACAAGATTAGTATATGAGTAACGCAATAGAAAAAGTAGATTGTTTAATTATAGGTTCAGGTCCTGCGGGTTATACCGCTGCTATATATGCTGCCCGTGCAGCACTTAAACCGCTTATGTATACCGGTATGCAACCGGGCGGACAGCTTACCATTACTACCGAAGTAGAGAATTATCCGGGTTACCCTAAAGGGATTCAGGGTCCTGAAATGATGGAAGATTTTAAAGCGCAGGCAGAACGTTTTGGAACCGATATACGTTTTGGTTATGCCAGCAAGGTTGATTTTACAGGGCCTGTGCACAAAGTGTGGATTGACGAAACTACCGAAGTACATGCTAATACGGTGATTATTGCCACAGGCGCATCGGCCAAATGGTTGGGGTTACACAGTGAAGAAAGACTGAATGGGTTTGGTGTATCGGCTTGTGCGGTGTGTGATGGATTCTTTTTTAAAGGACAGGATGTGGCTATTGTAGGCGCCGGAGATACTGCTGCCGAAGAAGCCACTTACTTAGCCAAACTGTGTAAGAAAGTATATATGATTGTGCGCAGAGGAGAAATGCGTGCCTCTAAAGCTATGCAACAGCGGGTGCTTAATACAACAAACATAGAAGTGTTGTTTGACAGTGAAACCAAAGAGATTTTAGGAGAAAAGTCGGTTGAAGCCGCGTTAATTTATAATAACAAAACCAAACAGGAACGTAAACTGGATGTAACCGGATTTTTTGTTGCTATTGGTCACCAACCCAATACAGCTATTTTTAAAGACTGGTTAGATATGGACGAAAGTGGTTATATAAAAACCATACCCGGTACCAGTAAGACAAAAATTAAAGGTGTATTTGCTGTAGGCGATGCGCAGGATAAAGTATACCGTCAGGCTGTTACGGCTGCGGGTAGTGGCTGTATGGGTGCATTAGATGCCGAAAGGTATTTAGCTGAAGTTGGAATTCATTAAAATGTTTACATTTATAAAATGATTCTAAGGCTACTTTTTGCTTTTACTTTATTTTTATTCGGAACATCTTTGTTTGCTCAAACTTACTCCGATCAGGTTCCTCAGTTAAGAAGATACAAACCATCCGAAATAGTTGATTCTACATATGGCATCACGCGTTTTGATAAAATGGCCCCTTCTATAGGCGGAGATTCTGTTCGCTATGATAAGAAAGGGTATAGCGCACAGGGCTGGATGGAAGATTATTATGTTAGTGGTAAGCTGTTACATAAAGGGTTTTATGTGGATGGAGAACTTCGCGCCTTTAAAAACTACTACGAAAACGACCAGATAGAACGAGCATTTAGAATGGTTGATTTTAAGCACAGCGAGGTGATTGTTTATTTTCCGGATGGAAAATTAAAATCGCAAATACATTATTATAATAAGGCAGTACAAAAAGAAATTGATTATTTCCACAATGGAAATGTGGATATGATTGAAGAAAGTTTTGGTGATAATGATTACCTGATAAAGAGAAATTCTTTTTTTGAGAACGGTTATGCCCAAACCATTTTTGAACTGCTTGATAAGAAGAAAAAAACATACATGCACAAGGAGTTTTTTGAAAACAGCAAACTAAAAGAAGAAGGAACGCTTAAATTTTATAAAGACAAGAACGACTACCTGAAAGAAGGCGAATGGAAAACCTACAACGAACAGGGAGAACTTAAAAAAACCGAGCAATACCAGCAAGGAGAATTAAAAGGATAACTGCCCTTTTACACCATAGAATTACAGAGCTTTCATTACCTTTGACCTGAATTAGCCTGCATGGATTCTTTTAACAAGTTTATATATCAGTTTAAAGAGTTTTGTGGTAATTACATTCCGTTTACCAATCCGGTTTTAATTCTTTCCTTAGTACTCTTAATTATTTTATTTGCCCCCTTAATTTTTAGGCGTTTTCGCATACCGGGCATCATTGGTTTAATATTAGCGGGTGTAATTATTGGCCCTAATACACTACACCTGATAGATAAATCTACCAGCTTTGATTTGTTTAGCAATACGGGCTTACTATATATTATGTTCTTAGCCGGACTTGAAATGGATATGCAGGAGTTTAAGCAAAACCGAAGCAAAAGCATTGTATTTGGCGCCTTTACCTTTTTCATTCCAATTATTATTGGGTTTTTGGTATGTACGTATGTTCTGCAATATTCTTTTTGGGCGGCATTGCTTTTGGCAAGTATGTTCTCTACCCATACGCTTTTGTCTTACCCCATAGTAAGCAATATGGGAATTGTAAAAAATCGGGCCGTGCAAATAACCTTTGGTGGAACTATTATTACAGACTCTGCCGTACTTATTTTGTTGGGTGTCATCACCAATCTTTCTCAAGGAAATTATTCCAATGGATATTGGATTAAACTTGTGTTAATGATTGCAGTATTAATTATAGGCACACTTTATTTATTACCTAAACTAAGTAAGTGGTTCTTCCGTTATTTGGAAGGACAAGGCAGCTCGCAGTATTTGTTTGTTTTGGCCATGATGTTCTTAGCGGCTTTCGTTGCTGATTTGGCTGGAGTAAAAGCCATTGTAGGTGCATTTTTAGCAGGTTTGGCATTCAATAAAATCATCCCTCACAATTCTGTTTTAATGAACCGATTGATCTTTATTGGAAATACGTTGTTCATACCTTTCTTTTTATTGAGTGCCGGTATGCTGGTTGATTTGCGTTTGTTTTTTGCCGGAACCAACGAACTTGTATTTGCAGGAGTATTGAGTGGTGTGGCGCTTCTTACCAAATATTTTGCTGCACAAATCACAGGCTTTATATATAAGTATACTAAATACGAGCGTAGAATTATATATGGACTAAGTGCCTCGCATGCTGCGGCTACACTGGCTGTTATAAAGGTAGGGTTTGATATTGGCTTGCTTGACCAACACGCCGTTAACGGAACTATTATTTTAATTTTAATTACCTGCCTGGTAAGTTCTTTTGTAACCGAACGTGCTGCCAGGCAAATTGCCATTACCGACAAAGACACGGATGTGAAACTTAAAAAGAAAGTAGAGCGTATTTTAATTCCTATTGCAAATCCTGAAAACTTACAGCGTTTGATGGAGTTTGCTTTGCTTATTAAAGATGAAAAATCAACTGAGCCAATTTATCCGCTTACAGTAGTAGAAGATGCCGATGACGCTAATGAAAAGATAAACTCCATCAAAAAGGCTATTGATACCATTACGGAACAAATCATATCATCAGATACTAAGATCGAAATATTAAAAAAAGTAGATTTAAATATTGTGGATGGAATTGTACGTACGGCAAAAGCTTATGGGGCAAGTCACCTTATTATAAGCAGTCGTACTACACAAAGCTCCTCTAATTTCTTATTCGGAACATTCTACAATAACCTTTTAGTTAAAACACAACAAACTATTTTCCTTTCAAAATTAGTACAGCCGCTAAATTCGTTTACAAGAGTATTGGTAGTATTTACACCCAATGCTACTTTAGAACCAGGATTTAAACGCAGTATTATAAAAGTAATAGGAATCTTAAAACAAATAGGAAGCAACTCGGTCATTTTTGCAGATGATAAAACTATCGAGCAATTTAAAAACACGGTTAATGATAAACACGGGACTTTTTATAAATACAATATCCTTCCGGGTTTTGAGCATATAGATGATATTATAACCAGTGAAATCAAGGCAGATGATTTAATCTTAATTATAAGCGCGCGTAAACAAACCGTGTCACATAATTTTAATGTAGATAATCTGCAAAACTATTTAATAAAAAACAGAGAGTTTCAGAGCTTTGTGGTATTATATCCCGAAATTGTGGAAGCTACCTTAAGTAATGAATTTAGCGATATAACTACTGCACCTGCCAGCGAGAATATAGAGAAGTTAAAAGAACGTATTACAGGAATATTTAAAAAGTAAGACCAGAGCAAAATAATTGTATAGTAGCTTATATTTATTCCTTTTCTACCTTTACCAAAATTTATTTAGATGAATTTAGATTTAAAAAATAAACGTGCCTTAGTTGGCGGAAGTACACAAGGCATAGGTAAAGCAGTTGCCATTGAGTTAGCTTTGTTGGGTGCTAACGTAACGCTCATTGCCCGTAATGAAGAAGCCTTAAAAAAAGCCAAAGCAGAACTTAATACCGATAAAGGACAGCAACACTCATACATTGTTGCTGATTTTAGTAACCCCGAAGAAGTAAAGAAAAACGTAACTCATTACATACAAAGACAGGGCACAATAAATATTTTAGTAAATAACACCGGCGGACCTCCTTCGGGACCTATTAACTTGGCACAAACGGAAGAATTTACAGCTGCTTTTACGAATCACCTTATCTGTAACCAAATTTTAGCACAAGCTTGTTTAGAAGGCATGAAACATTCGGGTTATGGGCGTATCATAAATATTATTTCCACTTCGGTAAAACAACCTTTACAAAATTTAGGTGTTTCTAATACCATACGTGCCGCAGTTGCCAACTGGGCAAAAACGTGGGCCAATGAGGTTGGGCAATTCGGTATTACTGTAAATAATGTGCTACCGGGGGCTACCCATACACAAAGACTGCAAGGTATTATAGAAAATAACGCCAGCAAAAACGAAAAACCTTTAGAAGAAGTTAAACAACACATGCTAAAGGAAATACCTATGAAACGTTTTGCCGAAGCTTCCGAAATTGCAAATGCTGTGGCTTTTTTAGCAAGTCCTGCCGCAGCCTATGTTAATGGTATTAATATGCCTGTGGATGGCGGTAGAACAGCTTGTTTGTAAAGATTAAATCTCAAAGAATTAAAACTTATAAGCAAGCCCTATACCAAGCAATTGCTTAAATTGTACCCTTGGGCCAACCAATGTTCCATCAGCTTGTTTAATTTTTACCGCAGGGTCATAAATTAACTGGGTATTAAAGGTGGCACTAATAAACTTGTTTACCTTCATTACTATAAAGGTAGTCCAATTTACATACATGTTTTCAGGGTGATTCAGGTAATCGGCAAACAACTCTAAAGTAGTACCAAAATTAACATTTGTCATGATATTTTTGCGGTATTGCATTTTCAAATAAGCACCTATTTGCTCTCGGTTTTTTTTATAGGGGGTAATTACGTTTCCGCGAGAATCATCTACCTCAGCTTGCACACCATATGCGCCTTGTTTGGCAAGGGTATTATCGTTTACAAAAGTAAAACGCCCCGTGGTGGGAGATATAAAGAAAGACAGGTTACTATCTACTTCCAAATCTAAGCCTAAACCTGCCAAAACATAACCTGGTGCCATAAAATTAGATATTCGGGCAGAGTCGTTTGGGTAATTATAACCGGGTGCAAACTGAGACTTAAAATCGCCAAGTAATGTATAATATGCCTTCTTAAAAGCATATCTACCTACTTTGGTAGTAAACTGAATACGATCATCTGTTTTTATCCAGTCTCTCACAGAGCCTTGTTTAATAACCCCATAAGCCAAGTTGATGTTACTGTTCCATATCATCTTTCCTTTATGATAATTAAAGAACATATTTACTAACCCACCTACTGATATAGCGTTTTGTCCGCCCGCCGCCCAATTAAACTGACTTCCCTCTTGTCCGTTAAGCGTAATAATACCGCCTTTTTTCCAGTGTTTAGAGGAGGTATCAATACCAGCCTTTTGAGCAGCTATTTCATCTTGCAAATTAGCTGCATCGGTTTTTGTGTCCTGAGCCTTAAGCGTTGTAATAGCTAACAAGAAAATAAGTATTAGATGGGTTGTTGTTTTATTCATAAAGAGCATGATCTATTAAAGCTTACTTTTTTACTTTAGATTGGATTTGCCTTTGCTTAGTCATTTCTTCCAAACGTTGTGCGAAGCCCGATTTATTAACGGGTTTTTTCATATGGGCATCTATCTGTGCACGAAGTTTACCATCATCAACAACCTTACGCATAACCATGGTTTGGGCAAAAGTAATTACGTTGGCTAAGAAGTAATACCAGCTTAAACCGGATGAATAAGAATTCATAAAGCTTAAGAAGATAAGAGGCATTAAGTACATCATTACCTGCATACCCGGCATTTGTTGCTGCGAAGCAGGGGTTAAATATTTAGCATTCATCCAGGTATAGGCTATGGTAGAAGCAAACATCAACAGAGCAAATAAACTAACGTGGTCTCCGTAAATGGAATTTAAAATAGGGATATTCCCGAAAGTCCAGATAGAATCATAGGTAGATAAATCAGCTGCCCATAAGAAGGCTTTTTGGCGTAGCTCAATAGACGCAGGGAAGAAGTTAAGCAAGGCAATTAATATAGGAAATTGTATCAGTGCCGGTATGCAACCCGAAAACGGACTGGCCCCCGCTCGTTTATATAAAGCCATATTTTCCGTATTCTTTTTCATGGCATCGGCAGGGTCAGAATACTTTTTATTGATGGCATCCATCTCAGGTTTCAGCAAACGCATTTTAGTAGATGAGATATATGTTTTATACGCAATAGGAAATAACAAGGTTTTAAGAATAATGGTAAGCATTAAAATAATGATACCGTAGTTTACGGTAGTGTTGCTAAAGGCATTAAACACAGGTATTACCAGCAATCTATTTATCAGATTGAAAACAGGCCAACCAATGCTTATCATTTTCTCTAAACCTAAATCATAATTCTTTAATACATTGTATTGATTAGGGCCAAAGAAATAACGCATCTCAAAAGTTTCCTGGGCACCGTGATTATATGGCACACCCAACTCCGTCTTCATGCGTTTTACATACGACAAAGAATTTTTATCAGAAGCTGTTTTTACCATACTTCCGTCTTTTAAAAAGCCTTTATCACAAATAACGGCTGTTGTAAAAAACTGTTGTTTAAAAGCCACCCAACTGATGGGAGACTCAGAAATACTCTTTTCATCATCCTTGCTTGGGTTTATATAATCGGCATCTTCTCCGGTAAATTTCCAATACACCGTAGAGTTTTGTTTTTCTTTCTCAATGTGTTCTTCCTGAGATGGCGTTAATACGTTCCAGTTAAAAGTAAGCTGATCGGTATTTTGTGAGATGATGCTTTGCATGCCCACCATTTTTACCTGGTAGTTAAGTATATACCCATCATTCTTTAAAGTATATATGTACTCTATATAACTGGCAGGATTAGCCGTTGGCAAACGCAGACTGATTATCTGCTCATCGGCTGTTTTCTTCACATCACTTGGAACAAAATACAGACTGTCGGTATGTACTTGTAAAGTATTGTTATAAGCCAAAAACACCAAAGATTGCGAAGATGAATCAGCAGTAAATAACTCCACCTTTGTTTTTTTATCCGGACGGGTATATTCTTTCAACTCAACCGAAGCCACATTGCCGCCCTTAGATTGCAGTATTACTTTTATTTTACTGTTTTCTAAAACAACCTGTTTATTCTCACCTTTAACGGCAACCACAAAATCTTTGTAGGTGCTCTTAAGGTTTGCATCCGCTAAAGAATCTTTATTAATATGTGCTTCTGCCGTATCAACAGCTACTATGGCAGCAGCAGATGATTGCGCTTCTGCTTTAGCTCTTTCCATAGCATCTACCTGCGCTAAAGAATCTCGCTTTTGCTTTTGTTTTTTCAGCTCTTCACTTGATGGCCCGTTCAAAAGTAACCAGCCAATTAAAATACCCCCTATAAGCACCAATCCTAATATAGAATTCCTATCCATGTGTCAAAATTTAAAGGCGCAAATATATACATTTTAGGGCTTGGGAATATTACAACTTGCCATTTCCGTCATTGCGAGGAGGTACGACGAAGCAATCCCACGGAATAATTGAGATTGCCGCGCTACACTGCGTTTCGCTCGCAATGACGATTACGACTTCTTAGCCGTAGTAAAGAATTCTTTTAGATAAAAGGGCTCAAAATAAGCCACGTCTTCAAATTGTTTGGCAGTAAACTTTTTAAAAGCAAGTGTCGCCATACTTAATGAGGACGGAAAAATATCTTCTATAAAAAGAGAATGTTCTTTGCTTTGAAGTAATGGTTTTGCTTTAGTCATTCCATCTCCGAAAAAACAAACAGGTTTGTTCAGGTTAAATACTTCTACTGTTGTTTCATCCAGCACCAAGGCGTTTACGGGTACTATCGTTTCCAAATTCTTATCATACACCGCGCAATAAACTTCCATGCGGCGGGCATCCAGCATGGGACAAAAGAGTATATCGCCTTGTTTGATTTGTGCAACGGCGTATGCCATGCTTTGCAGGGTATCTATACTAATTAAAGGAATCCGTAAAGCATAACACAAACCTTTAGCCGAACTAACCCCAATGCGCAAGCCGGTATAACTACCCGGGCCTTTGCTTACCGCCACTGCACTAATTTGTTTAACAGTCAGCTTGGCTTCTTTCAACACATCTTGTATAAATACATGCAGGTTCTCGGAATGACTATAGCCATTGTTGATTTCTTTATAGGCAATTACCTTATCATTGGCGGTAATGCATACCGAACACATGGTAGAGGATGTTTCTAAACAGAGTATATTTATTGGTTCAGGCATTCAATTGCAAACGTAATACAAATATCTTTATTCATATTCTTTTGTCTTGAAGTCTAAAGAAAGAGATATAGTATCAACCACAAATAATCTAAATTTATACAGCGGGCAGCCCGACCAAACGCGGAGCAGTTTNNCAGATCGTTTGGTCTTGACTTTTTGTTTCCTTTTCGTCAAGGAAAAAGAAAGGATAATTACCTCTTGGCAAAGATGGCGAAAACAGCCAGACACAAAACCAAATTAAGTAGAACAGTACCTATGGCAATGGCATAATCACCACGTTTAAAGAGTTCGAAGGTCTCAAAACTAAAGGTAGAGAAGGTTGATAGCCCACCACAAAAGCCAACTATTATTAGCGGGCGATGTGTTTCTAAAAAACTTTCTTTGTCGCCAAAATAAACCCATACTAAGGCAAACACTAAGCAGGCCATTACATTGGCACAGAGGGTTGCCCAGGCTAAGCCCGTTAGTTGCCAGCGGGCAAACAAAACAGAAAATGCAAAGCGCAATACGCTGCCCACACCGCCACCTATAAAAACGTATAACCAGTTCATAGTTTACTTACAATATTTATTTAAATTATAGTTAGCACCACTAAAGCCTAAATCTTCTGCTTTTTGCCAATCAAAACAAGCACCTTTTTTATCTCCTAAAGCAAACTTAGAATCTCCTCTGCTTTTGTATGCATAGCTGTCTTTGGGGTTTAGCTCAATCGCTTCGTTGTAATCCTTTATTGCTCCATCATAATCTTGTAATTCCTGTTTTAGCATCCCTCTGTAATTATTTGCATGGGGATATTTCTTGTTTAACTCAAGCGTTTTATTATAATCTTCCATAGCGCCTTTATAATCCTTTAATAAATTTTTCATATAAGCCATATGAAAATAAGCTTCTGCATATTTTGGGTTTAATTCAATTGCTTTAATATAATCTTTAACAGATCCTTCATAATCCTTTAAACTTTCTTTAACCAAACCTCTTATATTATAAGCCCGGTCTTCTTTAGCATCTAATTCAATTGCCTTATTACAATCTTCTAAAGCACTATTATAATCTTTTAAGAAACGTTTTGCATAACCTCTTCTAAAATATGCGTTGGCGCATTTTGGGTTAAACTCAATGGCTTTGTTATAATCTTCTATAGCTCCTCTATAATCTGCTAATTGCATTTTTGTTTCACCACTGTTAAAGTAAGCTATATCGCTTGCAGGATTTAATTCTTTAGCTTTAATGAAATCATCTATGGCATCTTTAATGCCTAATTTTTCTTTTGCTACTCCTCTTCCTACATAAGCCGAATCATATTTAGAATTTAATTCAATGGCTTTGTTATAATCTTTAAGAGCTCCTTTATAATCGGCTAAACCCAGCTTAGCCTTTCCCCTGCCTTTATATGCAATTGCATTTTCGGGATTGAGTTTAATGGCTTGGGTATAGTTATTGATAGCTTTCTTTAATGAGTCTTTTGTACTTTGCCCATAAGATTGCTTCGCTATGCTCGCAATAACAATAAGAAGGAGGATAATCTTTGGCTTCACGCCTTAAAAGTAGGTAAAAGAGTTAAATTTAGGGTTTATAAGTTAAAAAGAGGGAGTTTTTTCCTTTCAGCAGCATGCTTGCTCGTTGCTTCTGCATGCTTGCAGACGGTTTCTGCATGCTTGCACGTTGCTCCTGCCTATCGGCAATTTGTCCTTGCCTGTAGGCAATTTACTTCTGCATATTTGCAATTTGTCTCTGCATGCTTGCAGACTGTTTCTGCCTATCAGCAGTTTGCTTCTGCGTGCTTGCAGAAAGTTCCAGCGCGCTCGCAGAAAGTTTCTACGCGCGCGTAGACTTAAACTTAGCGCGCTAAACTCTCAACTTAGCGCGCGAAGATGATTACTTAGCGCGCTAAATCCTCAACTTGGAACGCGAAGACAATAACTTAGCGCACTTAGCCAAGAACTGGGAGCGCTAAACTCTTAACTTAGCGCGCACGGAAGGTTTCTTAGCGCGGTTAAAGAACCTGTTCATTAGCTAAATCTGCCGGAACGCTCAACTAATACAACTTCTGGTAGGTTTGCCACCAGCGGTCGGGTATCTCGTCTTTGCAGGCAATTTCGTAATCTTTGTAGGAGCAGGGTATAAGGGTGTGGCGTTCAAACTTCAGGTTTTTATCGGGCGGGTAAGGTACTTCCATCCACCAGCGGTCGCTTTTGTTGCTTTTGTAAAAGTTTATTTCGTATTTGTTTTCCTGCAGAAATACATGAAAACGAGTATAATCGGGGTTGTTGCGTGAGGGGAAATCTTTTTTTCGGCCATAAAAACCATCCATAAAACACCAAATCATTTGTGCAGCTAACCCGGCTGTTTTGCCCTGCACATCATATTGGGGGTTAATTTCATAAATGCCCAAGGAAGTAAGTTTATCATTCATACCCGCGTAGCGCATCATCTGGCAGGCTTCTTCGGCATAAAAGCCATTGGGCTGGGCTTCTTCGTGGGCGGGTGCATCGCTGTGCTTAATGGCGTTCATATCAAAACTTAGCATATCGGCATGACGGATAACGGGCTCCGCTTCGGTAATATTATCGCGTATCTGCCCCAAACGGTAAGTATCGAAATACAGTTTGGTCATCATATTGATGCTGGATTGAGGTACCAGATAGGTTTGATAGCCAATGTTGCTGTAGTTAAAAAGGTAGTTGGGCTGTTGTAAAATAATTTTACCGAGAAAGGTTTTGTTGGTTAATTCGCTCTCGGCAGAACCAATATCAAAAGTGGCATCTACGCTTACAATATTTATAGTTTGTTCTAACTTTTCGTAACCCTTAAACTGGGCAAAGGTAAGGTCTTGCGAGCCTCCTATAATAATTGGCGTAATGTTTTGACGAACGAGATAATCTATCGTTTCTGACAGGGCATAAAAGGTATCGCTCTCGCTATGTCCGGGCATGATGTTTCCTAAGTCTGCCACACGGGGAGAAAAGCTTCCGGCAAATAAATTATATAAATGTTTGCGTACTTCATCGGGGGCATTGGCACAGCCTTTGTTGGAGGTAGCAAGCCTGTCTTCACAAACACCTATAAGGGCAATATCTATGTTTTCTAAATCGGGAAAATGAGAACTATAAATAAGCGCTTTGTGTGCAAAAGATTCTTCGTGAAAACTTTCTGCAGCAAACTTTATGGGCGAAAAATAATGGGCTATGTCTGACATGCTATAATATTACCAGCTAAAAATAGCCTAACATATTTTGCCATAAAGTAAAGAGGTAGTAAAGTAATCAACAGCCTCGGTTTAACAAACATGCACACCCCAATTTTGCAAGAATCGGTTAAAACTTAATTTTTTTGTTTATTTGCCGATTAATATATCTTTGCACCGAATTTTAAACACAAACAAATGTCAGACATTGCAAAAAAAGTTACCAGTATTATTGTAGATAAACTTGGCGTGGACGAAAAGGAAGTTACTCCAACTGCAAGTTTTACTAATGATTTAGGCGCAGATTCGCTTGATACAGTTGAGTTAATCATGGAATTTGAGAAAGAATTCAATATCGCTATTCCTGATGATCAGGCAGAGAAAATTTCTACTGTTGGCGATGCTATTTCTTACATAGAAACAAACGCAAAGTAATTTTACGAAATCATTAAGAAATTATCCTGATTTCATTATCAGGATAATTTTTTTTATTTTGTGCGGGATTAAATTCACTTATGCAATTAAAACGAGTAGTAATAACGGGTTTGGGTGGAATTACTCCTTTAGGAAATTCTGTAACTGAATATTGGAACAATTTATTAAATGGCGTAAGTGGCGCTGCGCCTATTACACGTTTTAATGCCGAAAAATTTAAAACTCGCTTTGCTTGTGAGGTAAAAGGATTTAACCCGGAAGATTATTTTGACAAAAAAGAAGCCCGTAGGGTAGATGCTTATACTCAATATGGTATGGGTGCTGCTACACAAGCTGTCACCGATTCAGGTATTACAGGAGATGGCATTGATAAAAATGAAGTTGGTGTAATTTGGGGTTCGGGTATAGGAGGTTTAGATACCTTTCAGGCTGAAGCTTTTGATTTTGCTAAAGGAGATGGAACCCCCCGTTTCAATCCGTTCTTTATTCCTAAAATGATTGCCGATATTTGTTCCGGACACATCTCTATGCGCTTTGGTCTTAGAGGTCCAAATTTTACTACTGTTTCTGCCTGTGCTTCTTCAACCAATGCGTTGATAGACTCTTTTACTTATATACGTTTAGGAAAAGCAATTGCCATTGTAACCGGTGGTTCAGAAGCTGCTATTAACGAATGTGGTATTGGTGGGTTTAATGCCTGTCAGGCCATGAGCACCCGCAACGATGAACCAAGCAAGGCTTCTCGTCCTTATGATAAAGACCGTGATGGTTTTGTTTTAGGTGAAGGTAGCGGGGCGCTTGTTCTAGAAGAATTGGAACACGCTCTGGCACGTGGTGCAAAAATTTACGCCGAAGTTATTGGTGGAGGCATGAGTGCTGATGCACATCATATCACCGCCCCTCATCCTGAGGGATTAGGCGCAAAATTAGTTATGGAAAGAGCTTTGAAAGACGCAAACATTAGCTCTAACGAAGTTGATTATATAAATACACATGGAACTTCAACTCCCCTTGGTGATATAGCTGAATTAAAGGCCATACAACACTTATTTGGAGAACAGGCTTTCAAAATGAACATTAGTTCTACCAAATCTATGACAGGTCATTTATTAGGTGCTGCAGGAGCTATTGAAGCTATGGCTACTGTATTAGCTATAAAGAATGATATTATTCCTCCAACTATTAACTTTACTACCCCTGATCCTGAAATTGACCCCCGCTTTAATCTTACTTTAAATAAGGCACAAGTGCGCAAAGTAAATATTGCTATTAGCAATACTTTTGGTTTCGGTGGGCATAATGCAGCGGTAGTATTTAAAAAATATACCGCTTAAAACTTTTGCTGAATATCTTTCAGATAAGCCGTTACAAAACTTCTTCCGAAAAAAAACTGGCTCAAAGCATTAAAAACCTGTTGGGTTTTTATCCTAAGAATATAGCTTTATTTCAGCAGGCACTAACGCATAGTTCTGCTGCAAAACAAACCAAAAGCAACGAACGCTTAGAATTTCTTGGCGATTCTATTTTAGGTACTATTGTTGCTGAATACTTATTTGGTATTTTACCTAATAAGGATGAAGGCATTTTAACTCAAGTCCGTTCCCGTATGGTTAGCAGGAATCAGCTTAATAAGCTAGCGGTTAAATTAGGTATAGATAAAATTTTAAGTACTGATATTAAGGGAAATATTTCTTATACCCTATACGGTGATGCGCTTGAGGCTCTTATAGGAGCAATCTATTTAGATGCTGGGTATTTAAAAACAAAAAAAATAGTACTCGAGAAAATGATTAAACAGCATTTAGAAGTGCAGTCTATTATAAATGAAGATACCGATTACAAAAGCCGTTTAATTAATTATTGTCAAAAAAACAAAATACCCTTGCAATTTATTTTATTGAATGAAACTGCTGATGGTGCCAAGAAGATTTACCGTATAGGTATAGAACTAGATGGTAAAATAATTATCGAAGCTGAAAATGCATCTAAGCGTGCTGCAGAACAACTAGCCGCACAGGCAGCCCTAGAAAAACTTGAAAATTAAAAGAATATTAATGCAGTCTGGAGGAAATTAAGCTGATAAACTCTTTGCGGGTAGTTTCTTTTAAAAACTCGCCGGTAAATGCAGAAGTGGTAGTTACCGAGTTTTGTTTTTGTACACCCCGCATTTGCATACATAAATGACTGCACTCTATTACAACCGCCACACCCATAGGTTTTAAAGTGCTTTGTATGCAGTCTCGTATTTCATTAGTCAATCTTTCTTGCACTTGCAAACGGCGAGCAAAAGCATCAACCACACGGGGTAATTTGCTTAAGCCTACAATATATCCATTGGGTATATAAGCAATATGAGCCTTACCAAAAAAGGGTAACAAGTGGTGCTCACAAAGACTATACACTTCAATATCTTTTACAACAACCATTTGGCTGTATTCTTCTTTAAACATAGCAGATTTTAAAATATCTGCAGGATTTTCGGCATATCCTTTAGTAAGGAAATTAAGTGCTTTTGCTGCCCGATGAGGAGTTTTTAGCAACCCTTCACGAGTAGTATCTTCACCTACTTCTTTAAGTATTTGACTATAATTAATTTCTAAATCTTTCAGATTTTTCTTTTCTAATATGTCTTGACTCATGTATGTTAGAGGTTAAAAGATACTAATTACAACTTGGCTTTTACCTCAACCATATCATATCCTTCAATAATATCACCTACTTTAATATCGTCGTATCCATCAATATTTAAGCCACACTCATAACCTGCTGAAACTTCTTTTACATCGTCTTTAAAACGTTTTAAAGAGCCCAAGCCGCCACTGTGTAATACAATGCCATCACGAATAACACGTACTTTAGTATGACGGGTAACTTTTCCATCCAACACATAACAACCGGCAATTGTACCTACTTTGGTAATATTAAATACCTCTCTGATTTCAATGTTGCACACAATTTTCTCTTCAAACTCAGGTGCCAACATACCCTCCATAGCTGCTTTAATCTCATCTATAGCTTGGTAAATAATTGAATATAAGCGTATGTCAATTTCTTCTGTTTCAGCTAATTTACGCGCATTGGTAGTAGGACGAACCTGAAAACCTACTATAATAGCATTTGATGCAGAGGCTAACATTACGTCATTCTCACTAATAGCACCTACTGATTTATGAATAATATTAATTGCAATTTTTGGCGTAGATAATTTTAATAATGAATCAGATAAAGCCTCAATAGAACCATCCACATCACCTTTCACAATCACATTCAGTTCCTTGAAATCACCAATAGCTAAACGTCTTCCAATCTCATCAAGCGTAATATGTTTTTGAGTTCGGATACCTTGTTCACGTTGTAATTGCAAACGTTTATTAGCTAAATCACGCGCTTCGCGTTCATCTGCCATCACATTAAATTTATCGCCGGCAGTAGGAGAACCACTTAAACCCAATAATTGTAAAGGGATCGAAGGTCCGGCTTCTTTAATTGGTAAACCACGTTCATTAGTCATGGCTTTCACACGCCCGCTATAACCTCCGGCAACTATAATATCACCAACTCGTAACGTTCCCTTTTGAACAATGATATCAGCCACGTGTCCACGACCTTTATCTAGCTTAGCCTCAATTACAGAACCTGAGGCTCTTATTTTTGGGTTTGCTTTAAGGTCTAATATCTCCGCTTCTAATAAAATCTTTTCTAATAAAATATCAATATTTAAGCCGGTTTTAGCAGAAATTTCCTGTGATTGGTATTTCCCACCCCACTCTTCTACTAAAATGTTTAGTTGTGATAAATCTTCCCGTATTTTATTAGGATTAGCTCCCGGTTTATCTATTTTATTGATAGCAATAATCATAGGTACACCCGCTGCCTGAGCATGGTTTATAGCCTCTTTTGTTTGAGGCATCACGCTATCATCAGCCGCTACTACAATAATGGCAATGTCGGTAATTTGCGCGCCACGTGCACGCATAGCTGTAAAGGCTTCGTGACCAGGAGTATCTAAAAAAGTAACAGATTTGCCATTATCCAATTTTACATTATAACTACCGATGTGCTGCGTAATTCCACCGGCTTCGCCGGCTACTACATTGGCTTTACGAATATAATCTAATAAAGATGTTTTACCATGATCAACGTGCCCCATTATAGTAACTATTGGAGGGCGGCCAACAACATCTGCGGGATTTTCTTCCTCTTTTACTTCAATTACCTCAATAGCTTCTGCTGTAACAAACTCCGTTTTATACCCAAATTCTTCTGCAACAATAGCAATGGTTTCAGCATCTATACGTTGGTTAATAGATACAAACAACCCAAGGCTCATACAGGTAGATATTACCTGCGTAACCGGAACACTCATCATTTGTGCCAACTGATTTGCAGATACAAACTCGGTTACTTTAAGAACTTTTTTCTCGGCTTCAATTTGCTCTTGTTCTTCTGCAATACGCTCCCTTATCTCTCCACGTTTCTCTTTACGGTATTTTGCAGCATTCGATTTTTTCCCACTTCCGCTTAAACGAGCTAAGGTTTCTTTTATCTGTGCCTGAATTTCTTCATCTGTAAGGGCAGGTTTAGGTTCTCTCTTAGATGGATTGGTAATGGTTGCTCTATCTTTATATTTCTGGCGGGCAATTTGCGCTTGTTCTTTGCCAACTTTACTTATCTCATCCTTACTTAAGCTGGCAGTTTTTTGTATCCGTTTACGCTTCTTCTTTTCATGTTGGAAATTACCTGGAGTAGGTTTTTTCTCTACCGGAAGAATCATAGTACCTAATATCTTAGGCCCTTCAAGTTTTTTAAACTTGGTTTCTAAAAAATCTTCTTTAGGTGGTTCCTGTGTTTGTTCTTCAGGAACTATTGGTGTTATTTCTTCGGCAGGTTCTATAACCTGAGTTTCTGTTTTATCCTTTTTACGAGAAGTAGTTTTCTTAGGTTCTTTTTTTAATTTCTCAGCAGCGGCCTCATTTTCTTTTTCCTTCTTAGATTTTTTATCTGGTTTTGTCTTGCTGTTTAAAGTTGATAAATCTATTTTAGAAACTACTTTTACACCAATACTTTTTTCTTCCTTTTTTGGTTCTTCTTTGGCAATTTTTTCAGGTTCAACTTGTTTTTTTTCTTTTTCAATTTCTGCTTTTTTAGTCTCCTCTGCTATGCGTTGTTTTTGCTCTATTCGAAGAGTTTCTAAAACTTTAGAAGTAGAGGAAACAGATACATCCTTTATAACAATATCTTCTTCAAATTCGTCTTTCCTTTTATGTGTAGATTTTGTCTCATCTAAAGTAATGCTTTCCTTTTTTTCCTTAAATACCTGTCCTGCTTGTTGCGCTTCTTGCTTAGCTGTTTTTTCTCCGGCAAATTCTTTAGAAAGAATAGAATATTCAGCATCACCAATTTTAGAGTTAGGATTATTCTCTACTTTGTGTCCCTTAGAAGAAAGAAAATCAACAATAGTAGCTAACGATAAGTTAAACTCTTTGGCTATTTTGCTTAATCGTAATGTTTTAGTTTCTGGCATATCTTATCTTTTCCCTTGCTACTTTTGTTTTACTACTATTTATTCTTTTTAACTTTTTAGCATTATTCTTGTTCGCCTTCAAACTCAGATGCCAATATAGCCCTAAGTTCTTTTATGGTTTCTTCATTTATTTTGGTTCTGCGAACAAGTTCTTCCTCTGTAAGTTTCAATACATCTTTTGCTGTATCACAACCTATTGCTTTTAATTCTTCTATTACCGCAGCTTCAATTTCATCAGAGAATTCTTCCAAGTCAACGTCTTCCTCCTGAACAACCTCTTCTTCAGCTTCGCGATACACATCTAACTCATAGCCGGTAAGCTTACCTGCCAGTTTTATGTTGAATCCACCTTTACCAATAGCTAATGATATTTGATCAGGCTTTAAATAAACTTGTGCACGCATATTTTCATCATCTAAAACAATGTTAGTGATTTTTGCAGGACTTAACGCACGTTGAATAAGTAGTTGTGGGTTGCTTGTAAAGTTAATCACATCAATGTTTTCATTTTTCAATTCGCGTACAATACCATGTATACGAGAACCCTTCATACCTACGCAAGCACCTACTGGGTCAATACGCTCATCATAAGACTCAACGGCAACTTTTGCACGCTCACCCGGTTCGCGTACTATTTTTTTGATGGTAATCAATCCATCGGCAATTTCAGGAACTTCTGTTTCAAATAAACGCTCTAAGAACACAGGCGATGTACGAGAAACCAAAATAACAGGTGTTGTATTTTTCATATCCACCTTTAATACCACCGCTTTTACAGTATCACCCTTCTTAAAGAAATCAGTTGGGATTTGTTCTGTGCGAGGTAGTATTAATTCATTACCCTCATCGTCAACCATCATAATCTCTTTCTTCCAAACCTGATAAACCTCTGCAGTAACTACTTCACCTACACGCTCTTTGTATTTATTGTAAATTTCATTCTTTTCAAGTTCTAAAACCTTTTGAACAAGGTTTTGACGTAATGATAAAACCGAACGGCGGCCAAACTCTTCCATCTTTACTGGTTCTGTAACCTCTTCACCAATCTCGAAGCTATCATCAATCTTTTTAGCTTCTGTTAAACTAATATGTTTATTAGGATCATAATCAAAACTATCTTCTGCAAACTCATCATCCACTATGGTGCGGTTTTTATACATTTCCACATCACCCTTATCAGGATTGACAATGATATCGAAGTTTTTATCAGTACCATATTTTTTAATGATCATGTTACGAAACACGTCATCAATGATGCTCATTAGAGTTGCACGGTCGATATTTTTTATATCCTTAAAATCGGAAAACGACTCTATTAAATTAACAGCTTGCATGGTTATTTATGTTTATGATTAAAATGGTAAAATTAATTTAGTTTCTTTAATTGTATGTAAAGTTATTGTTATGTTTTCTATACTAGTTTGTCTGCCTTTGCCTGCTTGTTTACGCTCGGTAGTTTTTGTTTCTATTTCAATGGTATCATTTGCTATATTAGCTAAACTGCCAATTAACTTAATGCCGTCGGTTTTTAGCACACTTACCTGTTTGCCTTTATATTTTTGGTATTGGGCAGGCACCTTAAAAGGCTCATCAATACCCGGAGATGAAACCATCAATTCAAAATCTTCTTCATCTCTGTTTAAACCGGCTTCAATATGTTTACTAATGCTTCTGCATGTTTCAATAGAGATATGATTGGGTTCATCCACAAAAACCTCTATTTTATTAACAGGCTTTACTTTTACCTGAACCAGAAATATATCCGTTCCTTTAATAAAGTCCTCTACTGTCTTTTGTATGTTTTGCTCACTAATCATCTTTAAACAAAGAGGGGACTTAGTAGCCCCCTCCATTCCATTCATATTTTACGGATACAAATATACGGTTTTTTTATTAAAAACAAATTGTTAATTTTTTTCGATAAAATGCTTTTTTATTACGATTAAAACACTTAACTTTACTATGTAAATAAAAACAAATGTCATGAAAACAATCATTCAAACAAAACGTAAAAAGCAATTCTCTTGGTTATTGCTTATTATAGCAGTTCCATTTACCACTTTGGCTGAACATTTACCAACCGCAGAAGAGGAAGCTGCAAAAAATGATCGAATAGCCATGTATAGTGAGATTGCCATAGCAGTTTTATTTGCTGTTGCCGTAACTGCCTTCTTGGTATTTAAATCAAAACATGAGAAGAAGCTACGCGAAAAGCATTTGGAGCAAATGAAGAAAATACAGGCTAATAAAAAAAGAGCTGCTTAAAGCCTCCTTTGGCGTATTACTTCATACAACACAACCCCGGTAGCTACCGAAACGTTTAAAGAAGCGATTTTTCCTATCATAGGTATTTTAACCGCATCTGTACATAAGCGTAAATACTCTGCGGATATACCCAAATCTTCTGAGCCCATAATAATGGCAGTGGGTATTTTAAAGTCCACATCATAAATAAGTTTATCCGTTTTCTCATGGCAGGCAATTACCTGCAAGCCGCTTTCTTTCAGAAAGGTAATGGTATCTTTTAAATTATACTCTCTGCAAACCGGTATGCGGTGCAATGCCCCGGCAGATGTTTTAACCGCATCGGCATTCAACTGGGCAGAGCCCCTTTGCGGAACAATAATCATATCAACCCCGGCGCATTCTGCACTACGGGCTATGGCACCAAAGTTGCGTACATCGGTAACTTTATCCAGTAATAGAACAAGCGGTATTCTTCCTTCGGTAAATACTTTGTGCAAAATATCTTCTGCTTTAAAATATTCTATCTCGCACACAAAGGCAATAACGCCCTGGTGGTTTTTTTTGGTAATGCGGTTAATCTTTTCGGGAGGAACCATTTGGTAGGGAATCTCTGTGCCCTGCAGCACTTTGCGCAACTCATTAAACAATTGCCCCGCCAAACCCCGCTGAATAAGTATTTTATCTATCTCTTTGCCTGCCTTTATGGCTTCTATAACGGCATGTATGCCAAATATGTGGTTGTCTTCTTTCATATATAGTTAAGGAACGAAAGTAGTAATAAAAGAGACTGTTTATGTATTACTATCAAGTTGCTGAAAGCGATTAATTTTAAACAAATTAATTTCAGTAAGTAATTGTGCAAACAGCAAAGATAAAAGCACCCATGCACCATAAAGAATAGTAATCTTTGAAAAATAACAATCAATAATGAATATTGAAATGGTTAAAATATTAGCTGAAATAACATAAATCCCAATTCTTCTTTTAGTAAAAACTCTCCAGAGTATTAATGTTATCAAAGAAAGGAAAATACTTATAACTACTGTAATTACCCCCAATAAGCTTTTACCAATTATTATTAAGCCAATTGCTGAAGCAGAATAGCGGGTAGGTAAGTATATTTCAGTTCCAATATCTTCATCAAGATTCACAATATTATCTGTACGATAATAATAACGGTTTACCTTCTCTGTAAGCTGTCTAATTATTGGAACATTATTCGCAGCTTTTATTGTGTCAATTTGATTTATAGATGCATTTATATCATCAAGTTTCTTTTGGTTTTCTCTTTTTTCATTTCTTATTGCATCTTCTTTGTTATAGGCCTCACTACGGCCTGGGTCACTTGCACAAGTTGCTAAATAAAATGTAAAAGGAAGGAAATATGACAATACACTTAAAATTCTTAAAGTTAAATAAGGTATATTCATTTTTTTCATAAAATTGTATGTTTTCTAATTAGAATATACTACACAATTAATTACAATAACAAACCAAATATAACCCAAAAACCCTCCCTTAATTATAAGAGAAGCTAAAACAATGGCAATTCCAGTATTCTTAGTTGCAAAAGCAGTCTTTCTAATTAGAAAAGCAATCTTTTCAGTTGAAAAGGCAGTCCGATCAATTAGAAAAGCATCTTTCCCAGTTAAGAAAGCAATCTTCGCACTTACGAAAGCAGTCTTCGTAGTTTAGAAAGTTGTTTTCTTAATTACAAAAGCAGCTTTCTTCGTTAATAAAGTAATCTTAGCTCTTGAGAAGATTGCCCATTTAGTTAATTGGACTATCCTTAGAGTTTTAACAACAATACTCTTAAAAAGGAATAAAGGTTAACCCAACCATAAAGTTGAAGCGCTGTGTGGGGTATTTATCCCAACGGTAGTAAGAGAAGTTACCAATGTTGTTAAAAGTAGCAAAGAAAGAAAGCATTTTTGTATACCTATATTCGGCACCCAAATTAATATCGGCAATGCCTTTTAGCTGAACCGCCTGTTGTACATAATTAGGCCCCGGTATATTGCCATTATTAGGAATTTGTTGCAATGCCCATTGTTTACCAATTACAAAAATATCTGCTTTGATGATTATTTTACTTTTCAGGTTATAGTGAGCAGATAAGGTAACATCAAAATTAGGTTTGTGCCAGGGTTTTTCATTAGCAGAATCTTTATCGGTTATAGTATAACCGTAGTAATTTCCTTTAGCTATGATATTTATTTTTTGCTTGAACTGATATTTTAATTGCCCGTTTATGTTCAGGTAATTGGTGTTCATATAAATCACTTTATAGCGGTTGGCATAAGGATTATCTTTTGTGTTAGGAGTATAATCAGCTAAGTAATATGCCATATTGTTATAAACACCCATCAGTGCTTTGGCATCATAAGAAAGATTAGAGCTTATGGCTCCTCTCAAACCGGCATACACGTTTATTTTATTATCTGTGTTTTTATACGCTAAATTGCTTAACACAAAAGGATTGATTGCTGAAAGACTTTTGTAACTGTTTTTATTTAACCCGCCATCTACACCCGCATAAGGAATAATAATGCTTTGAAACACATCGAAAGAAATATTTACACGAGGGTATAAATAAAATTTTGAACCATTTGTACTGAGGTTTGAATTTGTTGCACTAAAATTATCAAGCACTCCTTCAAGTCCGCCTACGGCTTTCCATCTATTTCCACCTACAGATACTGAAGGATTAATCTTGGCTATGATATTATTAACGCTATCATGCGAGCCATGCAAACTAAAATAATCAATCGAGGCAAGCAGGTTAAATGATTCTTTATCTACATACTTATTCAAAAAAGCATTGGCAAAAACATTGTTCTCATAGGTATTATAGCGGTCGCCGTAGTTATAGTAGTTTAAACGAATATCGTGATTAATTTCTTTGGCAGTATCGGCATAGTGACTTTGCAAACGCAGTTTACCTTCAAAGTTTTGGAAAGCCTGTTTGTAATTGCCGGCATTGTTTACTTTTTGAATGGTATCTGAAAAACCATAATAACGAATCGAATTTCGGTTATAATTCAAGTCTGCCGATAAGGTATGTTTCTTATAAAACTTTTTGGCGTAGAGGCTTGCATTATCATCACTAAAATTGGTAGCACCTAAATCTTTAAACTTAGCATCGGACGATAAATGATTATAACGTACCCCCCAATAAAGTTCTTTTGAACGCAGGCTATTAAAGAACACATCGGCATAGGGCATGGTGTAGTTACCAAAACCAACCTTAAGCATAGATTGATAAAGTTTATTTAAAGGCTCGTTAACCATTTTGGCAGGCTCTATAGTAGAAGTTTGATAACTTGTTTTATAAGGATTACCGGGAGATGTGTAAGTAACATTGGTTATTTTTTTAACCGTATCAACAATCTCCGGTTGGTCAGTTTGCTTAATTGCAGCATCTTTAATTACAGGAGTAAAGTTGCTCTTCTGCTCATAAATCTCTTCACCCAAAGCGTTTTGCGATATACCTTTAAACGCGCAGCCAATCAGCAAAACAATTATACAACAGATATGTTTGTTCAGATGCATTTATTCTGGTTGTTTGTTCTCGGTTTGTGATGAATCTCTCTTCTCTGTTTTAGGTGGCATATCCAGTTTTATATCAGAACCTTTATTATCAAACTCTACTTTCATTTGTTCTTGTTGTTTCTCAACCTCCTTAGCCGCTTGTTGTTTATCTTTTATTTCTTGTAGTTTTTGTTTTGCCATGTCGGTGTATTCTTGTTTATCGGCATTATCAATCACACTTTGCAAAATAACTTCGGCATTATTGGTTTCTTTTTTCTGAACATACACATCGCTCATCAATAGCATAGCTTTAGTATTCCAATCGTTGGTAGAGTAATTGTAAGCAATCAAGGTATTAATGGTTTTTTCTGTCTCTTTTAATTCCTTCTTCTGGAAGTGAATTAAAGCTAAATAATAATAAGCTTCAGCACCTGCCTCACTCTTAGAGTTCTTAGTCAGATATTGAAAATTAGTAATAGCTTCATCTCTTTTGTTTGTTTCATACAAAGACTTTGCTTTTAACTGATGTGCCTCACCTAACTGTGCCTGGCTAATCTTTTCGGTATTCATTACCTTGTTGCACTCATCCACACATACATCATAGTTCTTAGTAAAGAAAGCACAACGCATAGCCCCAAGTTTGGCAGTTAATTTATTCTGATTAGACTCTGCCACATCTTGTAACTGCGTGTACAAAGGAAGTGCTTCTGCATAGTTCTTGTCTTTAAATAAGATGTAAGAAGCTTTTACTAAAGAAGTCTCCGTATGTATGTTGCGCGATTTACTTAAAACATATTTATAAGAAGTAAGCGCATCAGCATAATTAGCTTTGCTATAAGCGCATTCGGCAAAACAGAAATTAGCCTCGGTTAAATATTTTCCATTCGTAAATTTAGTAATGTACTTTTGCATTTCAGGCATAGAAGCATCACAATCTTTCTTCTCATAATACAAATCAGATGCCTTTTGCCAATAGCTTTCATCTAACTCATCCGCACTAACCGAGCTTCCGATAGACTTCATGTATGTTTCCATCTCTTCGGGCTTGCGTTGCTCTTTATAAATCTTCTTAATGGTTTCGATTGCATCCTTCGCTTCATCCGATTTCGGGTCTTGCTTTACAATCTTATCTAAATACTCAAAAGCTTTATCGTTTTTGTTTTGGTTGTAATATAAGAAGCCGATTGTTTTTATACTGCGCTGTACATAAGGAGAAGCGGGATAATTGGTTACAATCTTCTCGTAATAGGTAATGGCATTATCATAATCATTTATTGCTTTGTAACTCTCTGCAGTCTCAAAAGTAGAAGCCACTACATAGTTGGAAGAAGGAAACTTCTGTTGCAAAGCATTTAGATCGTTAATCTTCTCTTTATAATTCTTCTGCAAGCCATCGCACAAAGCTTTTTGATACATGGCATAATCCACATCATTTTTATTCAGTGCAATGGCAGTTTCATAATACTCGGCAGCCGAGTTATATGTCTTATTCATAAAATAACAGTCTGCCGTGCGCAGGTTGGCATCAGCAGCTTTTGAAGCATCACTTAAGTTTTTATTCAATAAATACTTCCGGAAAGCAATACCGGCATCTTCATAGTTCTTTGTCATAAAGTAAGCGTAACCTATATTGTAGTTACACAATTCATATTCTTTTAGCTGAAAAGAACCGGGCATTAACTGGAAGTTTTCCCAAGTCTCTCTTGCATTGTTGTATGCTTTGTTCTGATAAGAAAGTTCTGCTAGCCAATACTTGCTTTGCGCCGATACAACGGGATTGGTATTAAGCTTAAGTGTCATGTTGAAATACTTCTTGGCAGAATCGGGAGTTGCATTGTTATAATAATTAACGGCACGGAAATAGGTTAACTTTTGATATACTTCTTTAATGCGTATATCTTCCGTATTCATTTTCTCTATCACGCGCATAGCCGCCTCATAGTTTTTTGTGGAGTGGAAACAATTTACCAAATAAGTATAAGCTTCATCCTTGTTAGGGGAATTGGGGTATTGACTTATATAAATAAGAAAAGATTTTATCGCATCATTATACGGACTAAAACCTGTTTCATAACAAAGTTTGGCATAATTAAATAAGGCATCCTCTTTTATATGCTTATCAAAAGGAAGGTTATATGCAGAATAATAAGCGCTTCGGGCTTTTGTTTTCTCGTTTGATTTAAGGTAACAATCAGCTAAGTAATAATAACCATTCTGCGCTAAGGAATCGTTTTTAACTACCGCTTTCTCGAAATAAGGGGTAGCCGTTTTTAAATCATTGGCTTTATAGTAAGCATAACCCAATTGGTAATTATCATTCTCAGTACCTGTAAAACCTTTTAAAAGAAAAGGAATTGCTTCTTTATACAACGACTTATTATAATAAGATTCTCCTATAATACGATTAATCTCTCCTGCTTTTTGCACAAAGGTGCTATCGTTAAGCAAAGCAGGGGCAACCTTTATCACCTCGTCATATTTGCCTTGCAGGTAATAGATTTGTGCAATATAATAAGGTACTACACTGCCAAAAGTTTCATCATTCAATAAGCGGGTAAAACCTTCCTGAGCAACCGCATAATTCTTTTCGGTATAAGCAATGTGTGAGTAATAATAGTTAGCAGGCTTGGCATATTTATTATCTACATCTTTAATTTCGTACAAATCATTTTTGGCTTTATCTGTTTTACCTGTTTGCAAATAACTGTAGCCGCGTTTAAAATAAAGTTCGGCTAAATCTTCTTTACTTAAATCGTATATATCTACTTTCTCTAGGTAATCAATAGTCTCCTGATATTTCTTTTTACGGAAGTTTGATTTACCCAAATAAAAGTGTGCCCATTTTATTTTATTGCTTTCAGGATGCTGCTCAATAAACTTACGCATACGCCACTCACCATCCTTATTAAAAAGTTCAATAGAACAAGCTGCACCGTAGTACTCTGCATCAATACGAATAAGATCCTTTTTATTCTTTTGTGATTCGATAATATTTTGGAAGCTCTTCATGGCAGCACCATATAACTTCTTATCAAAAAGTTCGGCACCTATTTTAAATTCTCTATCGGGTTCAATATAAACAGTAGTTTTTTGTGCAAACGCATTACCAGCAAACAGACATAGAAATACAAAGGCAAATAAATTGCTGCGTGAAAGAATTTGTTTAAGGCTAAATAAAGTCATTGAAGACAACGCCGTAAAATTAGGACGCATAAAGGCATAAACGTTTTAATAGCAACTAAGTTATTAACGCAAACGTGTTCAAAGATGTAGGTTTTATTAGTGTTAAAGAATATTGCGAAAACTACCTTTGTTTCTGTTACTATGAGTGAAGTTGTTATACAAATAAATAATGCCAGCATCCAACAGTCTTCATCAGTTGTTATAAGCAACCTTTCACTTACGGTTAATAAGGGTGAGTTTGTTTATTTGTTAGGTAAAACAGGAAGCGGCAAGAGTTCTGTTCTTAAATGTTTGTATGCTGAAATCGGACTTACATCGGGTACAGCTACGGTAGCAGGTTATGAACTTAGTACGCTTAAGAAGAAAGATATTCCTTTTTTAAGAAGAAAGCTGGGCATTGTGTTTCAGGACTTTCAATTGTTAACTGATAGAAACATTTTTGAAAATCTACGCTTTGTAATGAAAGCAACAGGATGGAAAGATGAAGAACAAATTAAAAAACAAATAAACTCAGTCCTAGAACAAGTTGGATTAACGGGCAAGAATACCAAGATGCCCTATGAGATAAGTGGCGGAGAACAACAAAGAGTATCTATTGCACGTGCCTTAATTAACCAGCCTGAATTGATATTGGCTGATGAGCCAACTGGAAACTTAGACCCTGATACTTCCGCTGAGATTATGAAATTGTTTATGGACATCAGCAAAAAAGGAACATCCGTTTTATTTGCCACACATGATATGTTGCTGTATCATAAATTCCCTGCACGTACGTTGAAGTGTGAGAATGGAATTGTAATAGAAGTAAAAGCTTAAAAACTTTAACGTTAAATATTGTGGAAATAAAATAGAACTTTTATTTTATTTAACTAAGCGCTAAGATACATTGTAATAAACCCAAATCGTCAAAACTAATGGGTTTGGTTGGTTTCTTAACCCCTTTTCGGTATAGTGCACTTTCAGTGGCTTCACCCATAGCAACTGCTTTGTAATGAAATTGCCATTTATTCTTTTCAAAGAAAGCTTCCACATTACTTGGTGATGTAAAAACTAAAATATTAGTTGCCGTATCCACATCAATGGGGTGTTTCAATGTTTCGTAAACCACCAAATTAATGGCATTTCTGGAAAGTTGTTGCTGCACACTTTGCATGCTTTCTTTAGCTATAGGAAACAAAACTTTAGTACTACCTGCTATAGCAGCAAACTGCTTTCCAACCATTTTGGTATCCGTGTTTTGCCCAATAAAACTAGCACGGTGTCCAAATTGTCTAAGCTCTACAGATGTTTCTTTACTTATGCAGCCAAATTTAACCGCCCCAATTTTTGGATTTTGGTTAAAAAAATAACGCACCGCATGTTTGCTGCTAAAAAAAATCCATTCGCTAATTGGCAAGTAATGTATTTCAATTTGTTTAAATTCTATCAGGCTTTTAGCGTTCACATCAAATTTAAGTCTGGTGAGCGCCTTAGGCAGGTAATCCTTCTCACGAAAGGTTTTAGTAATAAAAACTTTTTGTGGTGTAATAGCATTAACTCTTTCAAGAATGCGCTCAGGCAAATCAAAGGCTAAAGAAGTTTCAAAATACAATTGAATAGGTTGTTTATCCCAGGCATCTGATTTACTAATCCAAACTTTAAAGACAGGACGATCGTTATCATTGGTATCTGTTTCGCAATAAACACCCAACGGCATTTGACAACCGCCTTCAAATAAATTTAAAACTCTACGTTCTAAATTAATGCGTGTTTGCACATCTTCGTTATTAATTTTTTCAATAGCTATTTCAAGTGCGGTATCTCCCTCGCGTATTTGCCAGGCTAAAACTCCTTGTGCAGGTGCAGGTACAAACTCTTTAGTGCTTAGTTTTTCTATATGTAAATCTTCTAAATCTAATTCCAAACGCTCAATACCGGCAGCTGCAAGTAGTATTGCATCGTATTGTCCTTCCTGTAATTTTTTAATACGTGTGGGTACGTTTCCCCGCAAGTCTTTTATCTCTATATCTTCTCTAAATGCAAGTAATTGTGATTTTCGGCGGGAAGAAGATGTACCAACTACAGCCTTTTGTTTTAAGTTAAATTTCTGTTTTTCATCAACTGCCTCTTTACGAATTAATAACCAATCTGCAGGGTCTTCCCTATCTGAAACGCCTGCTATGATAAGTTCTTCAGGTCCATTGGTGGGTAAATCTTTATGAGAGTGTACGGCTAAGTCAATTTCTTTCTTTAATAAAGCTTCTTCAATTTCCTTAGTAAAGAATCCTTTACCTTCTAATTTATCAAAACTGGTATTCCATTCCTGCGAACGATCTCCTTCAGTAGAGATGATTTTTAATTCTGCTTGATAGCCTTTTTTCTCTAATAAATCCTTGGTGTAATTGGCTTGCCAAAGAGCAAGTTCGCTTCCTCGGGTGCCGATAATTATTTTCTTCATAAAGTGGATGCAAATATAATCTTTTAAAAATTTTGCTTTTGGTTTAAAAAAATACTACATTTATGGTACTTCTTTGATTTTTGTGCGTAGGAATAACTAATTAAATTATTCGCCTATGAGACAGTTAAAAATTACGAAACAAGTTACCAACCGAGAAAATGCTTCGCTTGATAAGTATTTGCAGGAAATTGGCAGGGTTGAATTGATTACTGCCGATGAAGAAGTTGAACTGGCTCGCAAAATAAAGCAAGGCAATGAAGCTGCTTTAAATAAATTAGTAAAATCTAATCTGCGTTTTGTAGTATCGGTTTCCAAGCAATACCAAAATCAGGGCTTAAGTTTGCCCGATTTAATTAATGAAGGTAATTTAGGTTTAATTAAAGCTGCTCAGCGTTTCGATGAAACGCGTGGTTTTAAATTTATATCCTATGCTGTTTGGTGGATCAGGCAAAGTATTTTACAGGCACTTGCCGAGCAAAGCCGTATTGTAAGACTACCTTTAAATAAGATTGGTTCCATTAATAAAATAAATAAAGCTTATGCCAAGCTCGAACAGCAATTAGAGCGTGAACCTACTGCTGATGAGGTTGCTGTTACGATGGATTTATTGCCTCAGGATGTTTTTGAAACACTCAAAAATAATGGCAAACACATATCAATGGATGCTCCTTTAAGTACAAGTGATGAAGGTGGAAGCATGTATGATGTAATGGAAGAAAAAGATTCCTTACGCCCGGATAAAGAATTGTTGGATGATTCTTTGCGTCAGGAGATTGAACGCTCTTTAAGTACTTTAACTCAAAGAGAGGCAGATGTGATACGTTTGTATTTTGGCTTAACCGGAAAACAACCTTTAACTTTAGAGGAAATAGGCGCTCGTTTTGACCTTACCCGCGAACGCGTGCGTCAGATAAAAGAAAAGGCAGTACGCAGGTTAAAACATACTTCTCGCAGTAAATTATTGAAGGCTTATTTGTAAGATTCTAATTATTTCAACAACTCCATAGCTTCCTGCATAGAGATAATATCACCTTTAAATGTAGCTATTACAAAAGCGCCGGAAAATCCTTTTTCACTTAAAATTTCTTTGTATTTCTTAGCATCATTTAAGTTTTTAAATTCCCCTGCCGTAATCCTCATCATACCGGTTGTTGTAGGCTCTTTATCCACATCTTTTAATTCTTTTAGTTGTTCATCTATAGAAGTATCATCCGGCTTTCTAAGCGGTCCTAATTGTATTTTAAAACTTACCAATGACTTGTCAATTGTACTTCCAGTATGGGCATTCTCGTTCAGGTCCTCTTTAAAATCTTTATCTTCAAAGGTAGCACCCACTTTATTTAAAGGTACGCGCTTACCATTTTGATAAGCGGTAATAAAGGCATCCTCATATCCTTCGTAAACAAGTTCCGCTTTATGAGCCGCCGCATCTTCAATTGTTTTATAAGCCCCTGATGCATATTTATAATACCCATCCTCTGTTTTTAACTCAATTACCTTACCGGCATGTTTAAACATAGTTGTAGATAATTTATTTTTATACGCACCTAATTGCACTCTATAAACTGCGTTGTTTTTAGTGTTTCCTGAAGGATTAGTTGTATTTGCAGCAATATCGTTAGTAGTTATTTCTTTGCTATTGCCTTTTTTGTCTGCAGTTTTTACTTCATTTTCTAATTCTGCATCTGTCATAGAAAAATAATTTTCTCCTTTAAAATAACCAACCCTGGCTGATTTTAAGCCCTCTGCTCTATATTCATCCCTTCGGGCTACTGCTCTTCTAACATCTTCATAAGAACCTGCGGTATAAACAACCGTAGTATCTCCTATGCTGAATGATTTTACATCGCCAATACTTAGCAGATATGCCATTTCATCAGCCGGAATACCACCGTAATAGCGAACCAATTCAACGGTATAATCTTTAGGTTGTTTTTTAGGGTCTATATTTTTATCACCACCCTTTTTATTTGGGTTTGTCAGGTAAATAACCTTAGCAAATTTTCCGGTTGAATCAAAATAGTTATCATACCATGTTTGAAAATCTTGGTCCTGCATGGTTACTCCCTTATCATTAACTATAGCACCTGCCAAGGTAGAAGGTTCTTCATCTTTATAGTCTGGAACGCCATCTGCATCGCTATCAATAGGGCAACCTTTGGCATCAACCTGTGTGCCCGGTGGTGTGCCATGACACATATCATCAAAGTCTTTTACTCCATCTCCATCTTCATCTCCATTATCAATAGCCAACCAATCGACCTCATTATAATGATTTTTAGGCAAGGTATCTAAACCACCACTTTTTCTGGTAATCAAATCATAATGCGCAGATGCCGAAAACATTAAGAAATTATCTTTCTTAGTACTTCCTACACCATCAATATGGTTTGTAAAAGTAAGATGCATGGTAGCGCCCATCCTGAATTTAATATGATCTCCGGCATGAATGGTAACACCTGCTCCAACAGGTAAAGCCCAAGAGTATTGGTTGTAATTGCCATAGCCATTTTGGTTTAGTTTACGAATATCTGTTTCATAGGTATAATCTCTAACTAATTTTATTGCATCTTGAGAGCCTGCCATACCTTGCGCCATATTGCGGATAGTACCATCATTCCAGTAAAAATATTTATTGCCATGACTATCGTACATATCTGTTTTAGAAAGAAATTCAAAGCCTTCAAAACCGCTTAATATATACGGACGAATTGTATTTTGCTTTTTTATGAAGTTAGAAAAATCATACAGCAACTGTAGCCCCCCTAAACGTATCTGCGTTTCGAAGTTTTGATTAAGTGCCGGAACAGATGAGTGTTCATTAGCTCCCATCTTACCAAACATCACATAAAAATTAAGATACAGGCATTTGGTAATAGGTTGCGATAAGTTTAAATCATATGCGAAACGAGATTGTGTAAAAGATTGAAATTGTTGCCCTTTTGGATAAATATTTCCGAAATAAGATAATGTACCTACACCAAGCCCAATGGTAGGTTTAAATATATCGCCCAATTTGGGAGGGGTATCGGTTGTATCTGAATTCTTGTTTTCTTTTTTAGGCGAATCCGCTTGGGCCGCGCAAGTAAAAGCAAATAAAGTAATTAGTAGGGCTAAAAAAGTATGTTTGATTTGCATCAGCTATTTCAATAATTCGGCTTTTCAAAAGTACTAAAAGGATACAAATATCTTCTAATTATCTGTACCACTTTTGGTTACTAACCATCAGAGCCTCTTGCACCGTAATACGTTTGCCCGAATTGTATGCCGTAACAAAAGCATCGTTTACGCCTTTATTTTTAATGGTTTCACGGTTATCGCGCGCAGCTTTATACTCATTATATTTCCCTAAAACACATTTGGTATACCCTTCATGCATTTCAGTTCTTATAGCTTCACTTATACCATATTTTATTTTTAAAGAGCTTGCATTCACACTTTTTTGAAAAGCCCCTATTTGTACTGAGTATTGTATGCTTCCGCTTTTAGGAACTGATGCGATTGTAGTGGCAGCTACCGTAGTATTATCAGGCTGCGTGGGGGTAACATTATTAGGTATGGTATTAGTAACGGTATTATCTGGCGGGGTATTGGTAGTAATTGTGTTATCCGGTTGCGTATTGGTATTAGCAGGCGGGGTATTTGTGGCAACTGCCGCCGCACTTTCTCCATCGGTAATTTCCTGTTTCTCTAAAAGAATTTTTTTGGTCTGGTCGCTTTCAATATAAGAGAACTTGCTTCCTTCTATATAAGCAGGTTTTTGAATACTTCCGCTTTCATCAGGAGATAAATTATACGATACTACCACTTCTTCCGAAGCAGGTATAGAAGTCCAGATAAACTTAGCTTCGTTTTTTTCAAAAGAAAAAGAAGCTCCTGACACGCTTACAAGTTCTGCTTTATAACCGGCAGGAATTTTTTCTGATAGTTTGGCAAAACCTTTTATGTTTCCTTTTTTAATGGTTACATCTACTTTAAAATTATCAGGTGTACCCGATGATGTTATTTTTCTGCTTACAGAAACACTCGCATCCGGCTCATTTGGTTTAGAGAATGACTGTTGCGTATCGGTATTACTTGTGGTAGTACCGGCTTGGTCGTTATTAGCTATAGGCTGTGTGGTTGTTTGCGTATTTGCATCCGGTTCTTTTGCCGGTTGGTTTAATGCATCATTAGATATGTTAGACGCATCCGTACTGTTTGTTGCAACCGCATCTCCGCTGCTGCCACCTATGTTTATATTAATAGGGTCAAAAGCAACTTCTTGTTTTACGTTATTACTAATATAAGAGAATTTACCTTTTAGTTGTTTACCGCCAGTGGCAGATGCCGGCACCGCTACGTTTATTTGCACTGTAAGCTGGTCATCAGCAGGAACAGATGTCCAGATAACTTTTACCACGGTACCCGATGCCGTAAACGAACCGCCTTTGTTATCTATTTCGGTTGCTACATATCCGGGAGGTATTTCTAATTGCAATTTAGCAAAGCCTGTTACCTGAGGTTTAGCAATGGTTACCGATACTGTAAAGCTGCTTCCGGGTTGAATATTATCGGGTATTTGAGCCGCAATGTTTACCGGGTCGCCAAAGAAGAAATGATAAACTGCTATTGCCAAAGCATTAATAAAAATTAAAATATATTTCATAGACACAATATTAACATAAATAATTAAAACATGAATACTAGCTTGAGCAAATTTAGACCGAAGGCGAAGTTATTAAATATATGCTGCTTTGTTTTTTTAAACACAGCTTTGTTGATAGAGGGATTTTACTTAGTAAGAGCGATCAAATCTATTTGCAATACTTTTTTAGCTTCTGTTTAGCATCTTCATCGCCTAAATCATCCGCTTTCTTCCAATCCAAACAAGCTCCTTCTTTATCTCCAGATTTGTTTTTAGCCAAGCCCCTTAAACAATAGGCAAGAGCATTTTTCGGATTTGTTGCAATCACTTTAGTATAGTCTTTTATAGCTCCCTCAAAATCTTTCAATTCACGTTTGCAATTACCTCTATTAATATATGCATTAACACCCCTTGAGTCTAATTCAACCGCAGTTGTATAATCATTTATTGCGCCATTATAATCCTTTAATGATGACTTAGAATACCCCCTGTTAAAATAGACAATAGCCAATTTTGAGTTTAACTCAATGGCTTTATTATAGTCAAGTATGGCTACACTATCGTTTTCTAAATAGCTTTTAGCAAGACCTCTGGCATTATAAGACCATGCGTCTTTCGGATTCAAATCTATTGCCTGAGAGAAATCAAATTTTGAACCTAAATAATTCTTCAATTCAAAATTAGCATCTCCTCGGTTTTTATACGCTGCAATATTTTTATTATCTAATTCAAGTGCTTTGTTATAATCTTCAATAGCATCCGTAAAATCTCTCATAATATATTTAGCATAGCCTCTGTTTATATAAGCTTTTATATTTTTAGGATTTAATTGTAGTGCTTTTGTATAGTCCTCAATAGCACCTTCATAATCTTTCAATAAATATTTCGAATATCCTCTTGCATTAAAAGCTGAATCATATTGGGGATTTAATTCAACGGCTTTAGTGTAATCTTCTATAGCTTCACTATAGTATTCCAATTTCCTTTTAGACACCCCTCTTTTATAATAATTAACGGCATCATTAGGTTTCAATTCAATTGCCTTGTTATATTTTTCTATTACTTCTTTTAATGAGTCCTTGTTTACAGTTTGTCCAAAAATGCAAATATTTAGCACACATATAATTATGAGTAATAATTTATTCATCCCTCCAAATATAAAACAAAAAATCCCTCCGCTTTCGCAGAGAGATTTTTACTTTCTTAAACCAAAGCTTAGTTATGAGCCTGTTTTCAAAGAACGAATTTATATTTAGGTTTAAGCAGTTGCTGGTGTAGTGCCGGTAGTGCCTCCGGTGGGTGTGCTGCCACCCGCAGCCACTAAGGTAAAAGTATGTTCTATGGTTTTGGCGGCATTTTCGTTTACTACAAACGTTTGGGTAACATAGCCGCTCAAGGTAACCTCAACAGTATAGCTGGTATTTATTTTCAAACGGGTAAATTCAAACTTACCGCTGGCATCGGTTATGTGTTTATGGCGTTTAGGTAGTTCCATAATGCGCAACACAGCGTTGGCTAAAAAGTTACTGTGTGTATCGGTTACAAAACCTTTAATAATAACCGTATGTCTGTTATGTATAGTAGTAGGATGTCTTGCCGCATCATACTGCTGCATAAAAGCTATGTTACTGTTGTATTGTGTCAACAAAGGGTCTATACTATTGTTCAGTAAATTCATAATATTGGTAATTTGTTGTGCAATAGTAAGAGAAGCTGTTCTGGTAACAACCCTTTGTGCCTGTGGCGTACCCACCAAGTTATGGTAATTATTAAGCGAGGTATTAAACGTAGCCATACTGGTTGTGGTGGCTCCATATAAAGTAATACTGCCAATATAAGGCTGCACAGCGTTATATATGTTCCGGCAAAAAGGCTCTACATCCACTTCTTTTAAACGATTTAAAGTGGTTGGCGACACCGAGCATATCTGTTTCAAGGCAGGCAAATTATTATTGCTTGCATAAGCCAAACCTGCCCGGGCATGCGCCAGCGCAAAGGTTATCAGCGTACTTCGCCCCAGGTTTTTGGTTGCCGTGGTGGGCTTGGTACCCGTTAGCTTCACTCCCTCTGCAAGAAGTAAAGTATTTAAGTAGGCTGTAAAATTGGTTATGGCAGCGCTAACAACTGTGTTGG